>CANMKA010000015.1 GCA_947498355.1 uncultured Paraglaciecola sp.
TTATTCATCGGATTTTTTCATACTCACAGGATCGGTCAAATGATCCCTAAACTTTTTGCCTTAACTGATCGGCATTAGACTTAATGTCTGCTTTTTTATTGGATAAAAATCCAGCGTAACCGCTGGATTTTAAACTGATTACAATGTTGCCAATGCTTGATTCAGTGTTTCACTTGGGCACATAACCTTAGATGCTAGGGCATCATCTGGATAGTAGTATCCACCGATCTCTAAAGCAGAACCTTGAGTCGCATCAATTTCTTCAACGATTTTGTCTTCATTAGTTGCCAGCAACTGATACAAAGGTGCAAATTTTTCTGCCAAAGCCTGATCTTGCTGTTGTTCACTTAACTCTTTCGCCCAATAAAGTGCCAAATAGAAGTGACTACCACGGTTATCTAACTGCCCGACTTTACGCATTGGCGATTTACCATTTGTGAGCAAAGTCTCTGTAGCCTTATCCAACGCATCTGCTAACAATTTAGCACGCTGGTTGTCAGACTTAATAGCCACATCTTCCAAAGAAACAGCTAACGCTAAAAACTCACCTAGAGAATCCCAACGCAAATGACCTTCTTCAACAAACTGCTGAACATGCTTAGGTGCTGAACCACCTGCGCCTGTTTCAAACAGACCTCCACCAGCCATCAAAGGCACGATAGACAGCATTTTGGCGCTAGTACCCAACTCCAAAATTGGGAACAAGTCCGTTAAATAGTCTCTTAGTACGTTCCCTGTAACCGAGATAGTATCTAAACCTTTGGCGGCACGTTGCATGGACACACGGATTGCATCTACAGGCTTCTGGATTGAAATATCAAGACCAGCAGTGTCGTGCTCTTTAAGGTATTCATTAACCTTTTTAATTAGCTGTGCGTCATGAGCTCGGTTTTCATCTAACCAGAAAATGGCAGGCGTTGCAGACTGGCGTGCACGGGTAACAGCAAGTTTCACCCAATCACGAATGGGCGCATCTTTAGACTGACACGCTCTCCAAATATCACCTTCTTCAACTTGGTGTTCAATTAATACGGTGCCATCTTGGTCGATAACTTTTACTGTACCCTTGGCAGGTATTTCAAACGTTTTATCGTGAGACCCATATTCTTCAGCTTTTTGCGCCATCAAGCCAACGTTAGGAACTGTGCCCATTGTTGTTGGGTCAAATGCACCATTTTCTTTACAAAACTGAATGGTTTCTTGATAAATAGTCGCGTAAGTTGCATCAGGAATCGTCGCTTTACAGTCTGCTTCTTTTCCATCAGGTCCCCACATATGGCCAGAACTTCTGATCATTGCAGGCATAGATGCGTCTACTATGATATCGCTAGGAACATGTAGGTTAGTGATCCCTTTATCAGAGTTAACCATTGCCATTGCGGGGCGGCTGGCGTAACAAGCTTCGATATCTTTCTCAATTTCAGCTTGTTTTTCACTGGGTAGATTAGCGATTTTATCGTAAATACTCCCTAAACCATTTTTGGTATCCACACCTAGCTCATCAAACAACTCTCCGTGCTTTGCAAACACGTCTTTGAAGTACACTTTAACGCAATGACCAAATATAATCGGGTCAGACACCTTCATCATGGTCGCTTTCATATGCAAAGAGAAAAGAATGCCTGCTTGCTTAGCATCTTGTATTTCTTTCTCAAAGAATTCGCATAGAGCAGCTTTACTCATAAAGCTAGCGTCGAGGACTTCTCCCGCTAACAAACTAACTTTAGGCTTTAACGTAGTTTGAACACCCGCTGCATCAAAAAACTCAATAGAAACATGGCCTGCTTTTTCAACAGTCACTGACTTTTCAGATGAATAAAAACACCCGTCAGTCATATTAGCTACATGAGTTTTTGAGTCTTTGCTCCATGCGCCCATTGAATGGGGGTTATTTTTAACATAGTTTTTAACGGCCGCAGGAGCACGTCGATCAGAATTACCCTCTCTTAAAACAGGGTTTACTGCACTACCTAAGACCTTGCTATAACGCGCTTTTATGTCTTTTTGTTCATCTGTCTCTGGAGATTCAGGGAAATCAGGCAGTGCAAACCCTTTAGCTTGCAATTCCTTAATGGCAGCCACTAGCTGTGGAATTGAAGCACTGATGTTCGGTAATTTAATAATATTGGTAGAGGGATCTTGAGTAAGTTCACCAAGTTCCTGCAATGCATCTGGAACAGCTTGTTCGGCGGGTAACATATCAGCAAAACCTGCCAAAATACGTGCAGCTAAAGAAATGTCACTTAACTCAACATCAATATTGGCACTTGAAGCAAAGCTTCGAATAATTGGAAGTAAAGAATAAGTTGCGAGTGCTGGAGCTTCATCCGTTTTAGTGTAGATAATCTTTGACTTAGAAATCGCCATTATGGGCCTCATGTTAGTGGTATTAATTAACAGCATTAATTGTGTAGTCACACCCCAGCAGTTCATTGGGACGTAGCTTCACAAACTATCACTGCGCTTTAACTACCGATATTAAATAGTGTCCTTTAATAGATAGGCCTTAATATAGGAGCACACACGCACAGCACAAGCCGATAATATGAGATATACTAAAGTCACTATCTAAACCTTTGCTATTTTATCAAAAAAAATCCTCTAATATTACAAGATGTCTAAAAAATATCGTTCAAAACCATTCGGAAGACCAAAAGAGCGTAAAAGCTCGCAGTCAAGCCCCACCAAGATTGTATTGTTTAACAAACCTTACGGCGTACTCACTCAATTTACTGACCAACAAGGCCGAAAAACACTTAAAGATTTTATCGATATTCCGGATATTTACGCTGCTGGTCGCTTGGATCGCGACAGTGAAGGGCTGTTAATTTTAACCAACGACGGGAAATTACAGAATAAACTCGCCTCCCCAAAACACAAAGCTCAAAAAAACTATTGGGTTCAAGTCGAAGGGCAGCCCAAAGAACAAGATTTAGATAAATTAAGGCAAGGCGTTATCCTAAAAGATGGCTTGACCTTACCTGCAGAGATACAAATTATTCCAGCACCTGATATCTGGTCAAGGATCCCCCCAGTAAGGAAAAGAGAGACTATTCCCACTACTTGGTTAGACATAGGAATAAAAGAAGGTAAAAATCGGCAAGTTAGGCGAATGACAGCGAATATCGGTTACCCCACTTTACGTTTAATCAGATATAAAATTGGGGAGTGGCGATTACAAGGCATAAATCCAGGGGAGCTCATCGAAATCGAGTAAGTAAGCTACATAAAATTCAAGTAGTCTCGAATTTTTAGACAAAAAATCGTTACAAATGCAAGATCGCAGTCTACTGTAATAGAAAAATATATTTACCATTGTGTTGATTTAATTTATAGTCAACATAATGGTAAATATATTACCTTACACAAATAATAACTAATTTAGGTAGAAGCTTATGTCGCGAAAAAAACTATTCAGTGGCGCTCAACTTAAAGCACTACGCAAAGAGTCAGGCTTTACTCAGGAAGAATTAGCCACACGCATAGGGATCAGCAGAGAAACTGTGTCTGCTATCGAAAATGATAAACCCGAGACAATGAATAATATTGGTGTAGAAATTATCAGCAAGTGGTGGTCAATATGTAGGCAAAAAGCCTCAGAACAGACTCGTAGTTCATTTTTCTCGTCAGTTATGGATTATTTCGGCTTTAACTTAAGCTAGCAATCCCGTAGTCTGTAGGCATGATTCTTAGTGCTTATATCCCCAGTATTATTAAGGCCCTCATTGGAGGGCTTTTTATTGCGTTCGGTATTTACTCGTTTGGCCAAGCCGAAATTTTCGAGCCAATCTTCTTGGCCGTAATTGTCTTCACTGGCGTGGTTTGCAGAGCTAATTTTGACGTAGTTTCTATTCTTGTTATCGTGTTTTGCCAAAACCTAATTAACGAACTCGCTTGGCAATTTATATTAGATATATTTTCAGTCAAATTTATTCTCTATGGACTCTCAGCTCTCATCTGCTTTGGCTGCCGTTATGACAAATTAATTCGGTTTGTCTTGCCACTTCTATTAGTCATTATCGGCGCAGAGATCTATTGGCTCAGTACAGGTTATGCCGCGCCTAATATTGTTTGGCATGTGTGGTTACTAACGATTGGACTAAGCTTACGATATTTGTTGTTTGCTCGAGTCGGAATATTGCAGCATTACTTTAAAAAGCAGGCTCAATCAATCAATTTAGACTGGTCAATTTATAAGTTAATGGGCGTGTCTATTGTTATTCAAAGTGCAATGCTTACTGAGTACTTGGTCCGCCATATATCTCATGCTCCTCACATAACCTATATATACGACCTATATCCCTATATCGCTCAAGCCCTAGCGACTGTTATGATTTGGGTGATTTTTCATGAAAACGCAAAACTACTTATACCAAAGTTTTTAAAAGTTTAACGTCTATAAGTACGCACTAGGCTAAAAAATGAACATACTCCTTATGTGGGAATTTTCTCACTCTTACCCCATAAGGAAAAATCATGAAAGCACTAACCGTATGTCTGAGCGCAGCAGCATTTATCTCAACTTCAACATTTGTAAATAACACTCTAGAGAAAAGTAGCATTGCAAAACCAATAAATTTTATAGCATTAACCATAAATAAATATGAAAACGTTTTAGCTAGCAGCAGAAGAGTCCCACCTGCACCTGAACTCATTACAAGTAGTAGAAGAGTGCCACCTGCACCTGAACTTATCGCTAGTAGCAGAAGAATCCCACCTGCACCTGAACTAATCGCTAGCAGTAGAAGAGTCCCACCTGCACCTGAACTTATCGCAAGTAGCAGAAGAGTGCCACCTGCAGCTGAATTAATCACTAGCAGCAGAAGAGTCCCACCTGCACCTGAACTCATTGCAAGTAGCAGAAGAGTGCCACCTGCACCTAAACTTATTGCAAGTAGCAGAAGAGTCCCACCTGCACCTGAACTTATTGCAAGTAGTAGAAGAGTGCCACCTGCACCTGAACTTATTGCAAGTGGTAGAAGAGTGCCACCTGCACCTGAACTCATCGCTAGCAGCAGAAGAGTACCACCTGCACCTGAACTCATCGCTAGCAGCAGAAGAGTACCACCTGCACCTGAATTCATTGCAAGTAGCAAAAGAGTGCCACCTGCACCTGAACTTATTGCAAGCAGCAGAAGAGTGCCACCTGCACCTGACTTCATTGCAAGTAGTAGAAGAGTACCACCTGCATCTGAACTTATCGCTAGTAGCAGAAGAGTTCCACCAGCACCTGAACTTATCGCTAGTAGCAGAAGAGTTCCACCAGCACCTGAACTTATAGCTAGCAGTAGAAGAGTACCTCCAGCATTCAAAACGCCAAGTAATCATCTACTTTCATAGACTTAATTTGCACCTAAATCTCCGAGTTTTTGGTTTCATAAATGAAAATAATTGTTTCAAAATCAAAAATTTAACATTAAATGAACGATTATTTCATTATGTGGAACCAAATCCACACTTTATTGCATAGAATACTTCCCATAGGAGAAGACTGAAGCCATGAAAATAAAAACAAAACGCTGGCTTTATTTATCATTCAACAATCTAGTGAGGAAATTTAATATGTATATTACAGGTGCTGATTTAAGAAAAATGCGTTTAGACGCGGGCCTAACAACGGTAAAAATGGCTAAACTAGCCAATGTTAAAACACGCAAAACCTACGAAAACTGGGAAAAAAATATCGGTTCTCCTAGCATGAATCAATTTATCGCTATGTGTGTAGGCTGTAATTACAACTCTTCAAAATTTGTTAAACTGGCGGTAGATCGTCAAGATAATACTGAAGCGTTAAACGTTATTTCTGCAAGAAAATAAGCGTTAATGTACGGGGGTATTTTGCCCCCTTACTTCCCGCAATCTATTGAATGTCCAAAACCATAATTAACGCGTCTTCTTTTCCATCCAGACTTTGATAATAGTTCAATCTAGTTTCTACCACTTCAAAACCAAATCTCTTATACAAGTGGATCGCTGCTATGTTAGAGGCTCTTACTTCTAACCAGATCTTAGCTGCTTTGCTACTTTTGCTCACATGAACAAATTGCTTTAAAAGCTGAGTTCCCCAGCTTTTACCCCGTGCCTCTGGTTGTATTGCTACATCCATTAACGTCACTTCGTCTAATACCTGCATACCTATGGCGTATCCGATTGGCTTTCCATCATGTATGTAGATCCCAAAGTAAGGAGGCGTTAAACAATCAGCAAACGCTTTTTCTGACCAAGGGAATAAATGGGATCCTTGATGAATAGAGTATGCAGCTCGATAATTGTCGAGAGAAATTGAACAGAATTGCGCTGTCATGGAAGAAACACCAAACGTAAAAAATCTGAGTAAGCTGACTTATGACTATTTACCAAAGTCACCTTGTCTGTCTTGGATCACCGCCCAGAGGGCTTTCTTAAGCTCAGGGTGATTTGCGAGTTCATTAAAAGGACCTGCCAATTTATTGCCACTAACACTAAAAGCTTGAGCTAATGTAATCGAAAATGGATACGTTACATACGCATGGTACTCATCTGACGTTACTGCCTCTAAATCCACAAAGCTTAGCTCAAGGAATTCAAGAGCATCTCTCAACACAGCTGATTCCTCTATACCTACTAGCAGTCCTTTTTCTGTGGATTTACTTAGCTTAGGGGTAGGATCTAATACTTGAAGATTGGCGAGATTGACAACTTGCAGATCAGCCTGCTTAAGAGACCAAGTAGAGATACCCAGAGCTAAAAGAGTTGATACTTGAAAAGCTGATAATTCGGTGCATGGGGTACTCATATACAATACCTTGGGGCTTTTGATGAAAATTTAAAGTACTTCTACATTTTCACAAAAAATTTGGCAGTAATGGAGGGACTAACTCAGTTACGTCCGTATAACTGACCGCAAGCGGCGCTAACGCGGCTAAAATCGTTCCATACGATTTTTCAAACCCGTGGGGGTTCTCGCCCTTCACCCGTGGCTAACTTACTTTTAATTCAGACAGTTGAGCCTAAAAAAATAATATTATTTGGCAGGGGTGGAGGGATTCGAACCCCCAACCGTCGGTTTTGGAGACCGCCGTTCTACCAATTGGAACTACACCCCTATTGACGCGATGGATTATACTTATAGACGACTAAAGGTAAAGAGATTTTCTATGTATCTGTTGCGAGTCTGGGCTAACTGATTAGAAATCAACCCATGCGTGTGATTTTTAATCGCTCTGCAGCTAAAAACCATAAACGATTAGTAAACTCAGCCAAAGGCAGCATAGCCTCTACTTTACTCTCAACAACAGATAAATCGCTCCCTGTTTTATCTGCATACCCCTCCAATAAAGGTCGGGCATTGACGTAACTTTCCTGATTAACTTGCAAGCAAGCTGCCAAATCAAAATACGGTGAAGAATATGCGCTGTATTCCCAATCAAAAATAATCCCACTGGTTGAATACACTACATGTTGAAACGACATGTCATTGTGACAGACACACTGCGCTTGGGCTATATCGGTATACCACACATGCCCTAAATGAGAACTCTCGTCAGCCACTGAATCAGACACTTGGGCTATTTCTGCATAGTCTTGCCATTTAGCTGGCAAATCTAATGCCCTAAGCCCCATTGCATCATGATCTAATTCACTATGCACATCAGCCATCCTGCATCCTAAAACTCTGAGTTTCTCGTCAATCGGAATGGCTAGATCTTTCAATGATTGACCTTCAACCCAAGTATCGACCTGAAAATTAAGTCTGGGATCAATAAACACAGGACGGGGCGCAAAGCCTAATGACGCTAAGTAGGCTTGCTGTTGAAACTGCGCCTTACGGTCGATATCAGTCATAACATCCGACGTAAATACCTTAACAAAATAGGTATTTCCTGCATTTTTAAGCTGATAGCTTAAATTAACTGCCCCGCCCTCTATTTGCCTAAGTTCACAATGACCAGTAAAGACACCGCTTTCGGCCATGACCTGTTGAATATAGCTAGGCGATAAAGGCGTCATTATTTAATTAGCTGTCAAGACTTCGCTGAGGTTTACCCCAGCTAATGTAGCCATAAATCGCAAAGCCAAGGTACAAAGCAAATAGTAGAGAGGTAGGATACAAACCCATTACAAAGTATAGATAGGCTGCAAAACTGTTAATAACCATCCAATACAACCAGTTTTCTCGAACCTTATGAGCAACCAAAACAGTAGTGAAAATACTAAATACTGTGATAAATGCATCCAAATATACATGCTCAGCATTCAAGACATGTTCGGCTAACACGGCTAAACCAAGAGAAACCAAAGTTAACACCGAAATTCCCAGTAAATGACGAGACACTGGCCATACTTTTACCTCTAAGGTTGCATTTAAGGGTTTATTCCATTGTACCCAACCGTAAACTGCCATCGCCATATAATAAGCGTTCAAGCCTGTATGAAATGGTAACGAGACCTCCCAAAATAGGTAAGTATAAATAGCGGTACTCAGTAAAGCACAAGGCCAACACCAAATGCTTTGTTTAGCAGCTAACCATACGTAGCCCAAGGCAAGGATAACGGCTAAATATTCTAAACCCGACTGTTGCGCCAGTTGACTAACAAGTTCCTGAAAAATATCACTGTTCACAACTCAGTAACCATTTTGTCGCCATTTAAAAATTTACAAACAAATATGGCTTGTCCCACTTCTTCATGACTGCGCTGCATTTCTTTAGCCAATAACGCCATAGTAAACTGATACTCACCACACACAGTGGTACTGGTAGCAGTAGTCACAACTTTTAAATTAGGGTAGGTATTTAAGCGGTCAATAAAATTTTGAATAGGAGGAACAAACTCTTCTCGCAAGGGGTACATTGATAATTCAGCAACTAATTGCATACATAACTCCGTGATAAGAAAAAAAAGGAGCGTTTTTACGCTCCTCTAAACTTTCCTAATAACTAAACGAAACATTCAGCCCCACTCTTCTGGGCTCTCCAAATTGTTCATAGACCTTTGCAGTATAATTATCTCGTGGATCATTCCCAAAGAAAAAGCCTCTGTTTGCATAGTCTTTATCAAACAAGTTTCTAACATAAAAACTGAAATTCCAGTCTTTTAAAGAGTAATCTAGACTCGTATGTGCAATAACGATTTTTTCTGAACGATTATCATGAGAAAATGAATAAAAATACTCATCTTTCGCGTCGACCTCAAACAACCAAGATAAATTTTCAGACATTTGCCAAAGACTACCAATATTCACATGGTAACTTGGAGCATGAGCCTGATCCCTACCATCAATGAACTCACCATCCTGACGGACAAAGCCATTTATTTTAGTATTCAAAAAGCCAATATTTGAGAACAATGCCAAAGTGTCATTGGGGTTATAGTTTACGCTCACTTCTAGTCCAAAATTGCTCCCACTTGACGCGTTATTAATTACATCAACAAAAGACTGGCCTTCTACTAAAGAGCTCTTAACTTGAACATCGCTTCGGTCTTGATAAAACAATGCTAAGTCAACTGCTAAACTTCCCTCCTGGTTTTGTCCCTTGATACCAAATTCTACTCCCAATAGAGATTCTGGTTCAAACTCAGTATTATTAATTAAAGTTTGACGTAAAGTAGGGTCTTCAATATCGTCGACTCGACTAAGAGCTTGACCATTAACACCTCCCATCTTGTAACTTCTGACAAGACTGAGATAGATCATACTTTCATCACTCACTAATTGGTGATAACTAAATTCAGTGCCCCAATCATTGTTATCAATTTTTCTTTCCAGATTATTTGAATCTCTGTAATCAAATGTTTGCGAAGCAAATCGCAAACTCAATGACAACCACTGTGTATCAGAGAGAACATATTTTTTTTGTCCAAAGATAGCTAAATCTTCTATCTCTACTTCACTTGTAAAGGGGTTACTTAAAAACGTATATTCACGGACTAAGTCTTCTTGTTCATCAGCAAAATACCCACCAATAACCCATGAATTTTTATTTAATGCCTTACTTGTAAACTTTACTTCCAATGATTTATCTTTACGATCACGAAAATACGAATCAAAAGAAGAGTATTCGTCTGGATGTAAACCTACAAATGACCAATCTTCGTCAAATCCGTACTCTAAGTCAGCGTTAAGGGCGCTCGCTGAGATTTCTAGGTTTGCCCATGTTAGATGATTCAAAGAAGCAACGACCGAGACAGCCTTGCTATCCTGCCTGTCAAAACCTGGTTGGTCGGAAAATGTTGTTCTATTTAAATCTAAGGAGAAGGCGTCGTAACCATTATCAACATCAATCAAGTGTAGAGCTGTTCTCAGGGAGAAATTTTTATTGACTCGCCAATTAAGTTTCAATCGAGACGTTTGTTCGTCAATATTATTTGTATTATCTTTATTTAAAAAGGTGTTATCTATAAAGCCATCACTCTTATTTTTGTGAAAAGAGACTCTATAATCTAACTTGTCAGTTACGCTTCCTCCTTGCGCTAACCCTAAATTCCAACTATCAAAATTCGCAATACCAAACTGACCGTCAAATGTCGTTTCTGGGGCCGCATCTTTTGTAATTACATTAATCACGCCAGCTAAACCTTCAGCGCCAAAACGAGCACTATTTGGCCCCTTAAATATCTCAACCTGCTCAACATCAAAAGTACTGGCTCCAGCTAGAAGGCCCGAATAATTGATACCATCAACCAAATATCCAACTGAAGGGTTAACGGGATCAGTAAACTGACTTCTTTCACCAATTCCTCTAATTTGAACGAAACGTCCTCGACTAGCGCCAGATGAAAAATTTACATTTGCTGCTCGATTAAATAAATCCTCTAAATGCTGAGCTTGGCGCTGCTCTATAGCTATTTCGTCTAGCACAGAAATGCTAGCCGCCATCTCGGATAAAGGGGTAGAAATTAAAGCTCCACGAACTATGACTTTTTCGATATCGTTGCTTTGTGTTTCACTTTGAGACAAAGCTGGACTACTTACAAGCAATAGACTAATTAATGTGGCTAAGGGTTTTCTACTAAATGTCATTACAGATGATCTCTTATAGATAAAGCAAAAGATCGGAAGAACACGGCTGAACAAATGGGAGAGAGTGCCTTACCATTCCTACGCCGGCATTATCCGGATCAGGTTAAGGGTCAAGAACACAGGTTCTAATCTCAGCCGTATCGGCTCCCCTTGGTTAGTTTTGTCTTTGCTGAGCAAAAACTGGGCGCATTCTATCAGCCATGAAATGATAAGCAAGTAGCGTTTTATTGGCTCTTAGAACACGCGTAATTTAATTAACTTTTGGCCGGATAAGAAGCTTCCCTCTTGTGTTAACCATACTTCAGAATTAGGCGTAACACATACCCCCTCAACCTGGCCGTAGCCTTTTACAGGGAAGCTTTTAAGGAAGCGAAATTTATCATTCAATATAGCCACAAATGGGTGAAAACTACCCAAACCCATTAGCTCGTAACCCACTAAAATATAGCGCTTATTACGAGCATCATAATCTGCGCCTGTCACTAAGCCTGGTATCGACGTTAATTTGGTAATAGGCGTAATCTGGTGGTTTTTACCATCAACAGGGACTTTGTATACCAATACATCCCCAGTCTTCCAACTTTTTGAAAACAAATAGAACGCATCACCGTTTTTTAGCATGGCTTCTGCATCAAAGTCATGATTTAAGTATTCATTTTTTTTAGTCGAATTATGCAAATAAGACAAGCGCGACGACGCCTTTGGTTTCGCTTTATTTATCGCGTTTTTGGGTATGGTATAAATATTAATATACTTTCGTTTTCCACTATTGTTGCCTATGTCGCCAACATAAAAATTATTTTTATCACCGGTTAATGCTTCCCAATCTCTATTTTTTATATCAACATCCAAGCGCTTTAAAATATTGCCATCAGAACCTAATTGATAAATAGTCGACTTATTCCCTGAATCATTAATGGTATAAGCCCCACCCGTGTATGAGCAGTGCAAGCCTGATGTCTCCTTTAACTCAATATCCAGATTAATAACATCTACGGTCTGATAATGTGCATTGTTGGTTGCCATAGAGCTACACGCTACGAATAAGTTGGCAATAAATAATAAAGTCAGTCTAACTACCACAGGTAAGCCCTTGTATAGGTTTGAGTAAACGCCGAATTGCGACTAACGGCATTATTTCATAAAACTGTACGCTAATCTTGCTCTGATTTGGCTAGCAAACCTTTTAAGGTCTTACCGTGGGGCATTGATTCACGTGTGTCAGGATCAAGTTTGACAAAAACAATATCATCAGCGAGGCAAATTGTTTTCTTTGTGACTTTGTTTCGGACTAGACATGTAATAGTAATAGACGAGCGACCCACAGCCTTAATTGCCAAGCCAAACTCAACAATATCACCTTGCATAGCCGGGGACTCAAAGCTAACGGCGCCTATATGCTTGGTCACTAAAACATTGGAATCGAGTTGGCAAATAGCAAAAATTGCTGATTCCTCATCTATCCACTCTAGGATCCTCCCACCAAATAAAGATCCGGCATAATTCAAATCATAGGGCATGACTAATCTTCGGGATAAAAAACGCATTCGTATTCCTTGGTAACTTTGCTTACTATAAACATACCATGAAAATCCAACACTCGTAGATCCTGCCTTTGTTACATCCAAATTTAGAAAATTGGTTAGCCTATCGCCGAACTCATCGTTGTCATCGCCAACTCCTAGTAATATCAGGAAGCCGACTCTGGGCAGAAAATACGTTACAACACGTTGTCGATACCCAGCCAGCTTGCTCCAAACTTTATTGTGGTCATGCCAAAATGGGCAGCGACTCAATCAATGTTAAAGACTATCGTCAGAAACTCGGCCAAGAATACGACTGGGTTATTTTAAATAGTTTCGATGGATTTAGGGCAAATGCCGCAATAGCATTAAGTGGAACCGTCAAAGCTAAGGGTTTAATGGTATTACTATGCCCTAACCTAGAAGATTGGCAAACCTACCCCGATCCTGAAATAACTAATCGCGTGTCCTATGGATTTTCTACTAAAAATAATGGCCAGTTTTTTAACTATCTTAGGGAGTGCTTAGTTAAAGACCCATCGATATTTATCTTAGAGGAAACGACCTCTAAAATACCTAGCGCCATCAACGAAATCACAACTGCGACCTCAAATTTTTCAGAGCAAGCGCTCGCTATAGATAAAATCAAATCGACGGTGCAAAACCAAAAGCGTATGCATTTATTGCTATGTGCTGACCGTGGAAGGGGAAAATCTGCCGCACTAGGTATCGCCGCCGGGCAGTTAATGCAGCAGCAATCAATTAATATAGTCATCACAGCCCCGACCATCCACACAGTAAAAAATGTGTTTCGGCATGCACAAGCTTTATTAAGCAAACCTCAAGAAAAAAACGGGTCATTAAAGTTTGGTAATGGCAGCTTAGTATTTCAACCTATCGATAAACTCATCGAAGACAAAATTAAAGGTAAAATACTATTTGTTGATGAGGCCGCAAGCATCCCCATTTATGGATTAAATCAGTTAACCTCACAATTCGATCGCATCATATTTAGCACCACATTGCATGGATACGAAGGCAGTGGTAGAGGATTTGAAATGCGTTTCAAGAAAGCCCTTCAGAACAATAATCAAGGCTGCAACCAGGTCAATCTGCAACAGCCTATTAGATGGAGCAGCGGCGATAACTTAGAACGTTTTTGGTTCGACACCCTATTTTACCAAAATCAAAAGAGCAGTAAATTTCTCGAATTACAGCTTGAGCAAATTGAGTTCTTAGAGATAAGCAAAACCAACGTACTCGAAGACAGTCAAACAACGACCCAAATCGTACAATTATTGACTGACGCCCACTATCAAACCAGCCCTGACGATATTCAACGTCTGTACGACGCACCAGAACTTATGTGTTTTATCCTAAAACAAAACGACAAGATTCTTGCAGTTGCGCAAGTTGCCCGTGAGGGTGGCGAGCTTCTAATACCGATAAGTAAAGAAGTATGTGCCTGTAATAGGCGAGTGAAAGGACACCTAGTCGCACAGAATATTGGTGCCACTTATAACTCAACCCCCTTCGTTGAGAGCGAACAATGGCGAATTTCTAGGATTGCAGTGGCAAATGAATATCAAAGGAAACACTTAGGTACAGTATTAATTAACCATCTAATTGCGCAAACTAAGAAACAAGGTATACCGCTGTTAACTGCCGCCTTCGGTTTAACCCCTACCCTAGCGTCATTTTGGAGCAGTAATGGCTTTATTCCACTTAAAATAAGTAACAAGCTAGAAATCGCTAGTGGTGAGCATAACAGCATATATGCTCTACCTCTAACAGACCGAGCTAAGCACCTATTAGAGCCTATTTGTGCGCAATTTAACCAAGAGTGGTTTTATCAAATTGACAAAGACCTCAAGTATTTATCGCCGATTTTAGCCATGCAAATAACAGCCTTGACTTTTAAATCAAGTGCCTCAAGTAACCCTACCTATGACCCTTCAATCATCAATCAGTTTTGCCGAGGCAACAGACACTTAAGTACGTGTAAACGTGCCGTGAGAGACTTTTTCATCGACGCTTTACAGTATATTGACGAAACGCTCTACGCACAAAAATCTGTCCTTGCCTTGTCACTATTGCAAAACAGGAGCGACAAAACCATTATTCGAATATTGAAGCTAACGGGTAAAAAAGCCCTTCAGCAACGAATTAAGCAGGAAATAACTAACCTAGTAGAGGACCATTGCAGATAAACTGGCTCCAATAGCCAAAAACTCAACCCATGCCCTCATACCTATTTATATTGGTCTAGCTTTGAGTAAATTTTATTTAATATACAAAAAAACCGCTCACAAAAGTGAGCGGTTTTAAAATACAGGCTAGTTACTTAACTAATTAAAGAGCTACGCCATTATTCTTGGCTTTTTCTTTAACGTAAGACTCCCAGCTTCGTGCACGTCTACTAGTAGATTTATCCTTCTTCGCTTGCTGAAGATGATAATAGGCTTGCTTATATCTACCCTTATAGAAGTGCGCTTCCATAATTAGCAAGTGAACCGTTCCTGGTTTATCAAAACCTTCATCTAAGGACTTTTGCAAAGCCTTGATTGCTTCGTTTGGTCTCTCCGCACTATAAAGCATTCGACCTTGCTTATAGTACAAATCAGGATCAGACTCTAGATCAGCTGCTTTACCGTAATACTCTGCAGCTTTTCTAAACTCCAAAGCTTGATGATAAGAACCTGCAATGGAACTTAACGTTTTAACATCTTTAGGAACATCACCAGCTGAAACATGCTTCTCTAACACAGTAGCAGCTTTATACGGAACATCGTTCATTGTATACAACTGACTCAATGCTCTAAGCTCAGCTGGTTTGGTAATGTATCCTTGACCATAAGCTATTTCAAACGTAGACAGGGCTTTCCTGTGATCTTCAACTGTCATGTACAACATGCCAAGTTGACTCCACATACCTTTGTCCTCTGGAAACGCCTTTAGAGCCACTTCTTGAACTTCAATCGCTTCTTTATACATCTTGCGGTTAAAGTAAGATGTCATTTTCAAAGCAAAGGCTGTTTTGTTAGGCTTTTCCGCAAACTGGATAGCTTTGTTAATCGGCTCAATAATATTCGCCCATTCTTCTAGCTGATAGTGTGCATTGGCCATTCTGAAGTAAACGTCATAATCATCTTTACATGTAACCTTCAGCCACTCCTTGTACCACTTGATAGATTCTCTATATTTACCATCTTGAATATTCAAGTCAGCAATGAGCTTAATACCATCAACTTGCTCGCGGTCATTAAGAACCTTAGAGTTAACTGCACGTTTTAAGTACTTGAGCGACTCATCATATTTACCCGCTCCAGCTAATACCCTAGCTAAAAAGTTATGAGCAAAGGCTTGATCAAATCCATCAGCTTTGATGGATTTGAGAACGTTAATTGCTTCATCAACATTATCAGCGTTGTAGAACTCTAAAGCTTCAGTGACTTTCTTGCCCACTTTTTGGCCAGGAATACTCGTTTTACGCGCTTCATGACCAGCACATTGAATCGGACTAGGTGGTAACGCTGCCTTTTTCTTGGGTGCTTGTTGAGCTGAAACCTGCATAGGAATAGATAACGCGACAGCGACAGCTGATGCAACATATAACTGCTTAATGTATTTATTCATAATTAGGAATCCAACTTAAAGTCTAATTGAACTGTTAAACCAAATTGTTTCATCGGCTTACCGTCTTCAATTTTTGGCTTGTACTTCCACTTACTTAACGCACGTTTAGCCTCACGGTCAAAAATACGCTTAGGGTCAGCTTCGATGACCTGAACATCTTCAACTCCGCCCACTTCGTTGATAGTAAAAGACAGTTTAACCCAGCCTTCCTTACCATCTCGAGCAGCAGACACTGGATATTTAGGTTCAATACGTACGATAGGCGTTGCTTCACCATCTTGCATCGCACCCACACTTCCGATATTGATTGATGCATTACCCACTTCAACTGTTGGCATAGCAAAGCTCAAACCGTCAGTACTGGCATCAGCCACATCTGGTTCAACGGGTTGAACTTTTGGTGGCTGCTTTGGTGGTGGCGGTGGCGGGGGTGGTACGCGCTTTCTAACCTGTGTTGAATCGTCTGGTGTAGACATAACAATATCAATGACAGGTGTAGGTGCAGCTTTCTCTGCTGGTCTAGACGTATTTGCGATTAGTTTAGCCATAATTACAAATAAACCAAATGCAATGGCGGCGCCTAACAATATAGATACTAATAATCGAGCCATATTAATTACCTGCCGTTGCTATTGAAATTCGGTCTATGCCCGCTGCTTTGATCTGATCCATAACCTCAACAACCACACCATGCTCGGCGCCTTTGTCAGCTTGAACAATAATCACATCAGAAGGCTGCTCAGCCATTAAACGTTCCAAAGTTGCGCGAACCATATCGACATCAATCACCCTTTTATCCATCCATACTTCGCCATCTTCCGTAACAGCAATAAATATGTTGGCATTTTTGGGCATAACCGAAAGCGCAGCTTCCGGTTTATTTACCTCGATACCTGCTTCTTTAACAAAAACAGTGGTCACGATAAAGAAGATCAACATGATGAAGACTATGTCCAACATAGGTGTCATGTCTATTTCAGCATCTTGCTCTTCTACTCTATTTTTACGACCCATAACTTCCTCTCATTAATGATGGGGCAAACTATCTATGAGCTTTTCTTTAGCAATTTTGACCTTAGACTCAAGACGAGAACTAAAGAAAACACCAGATAAAGCCGCAACCATACCAGCCATAGTCGGAATCGTTGCCATAGAAATACCACCGGCCATAAGACGAGGATTACTCGTACCTTGAGTAGCCATAGTTTCAAAAACACCAATCATTCCAGTTACGGTACCTAGTAATCCAATTAACGGACACATGGCGACTAATGTTTTAATCAACAACATTCTTGCACTTAAGCCATCAGAGGCTTGGGAAATCCATGTTTCACGAATTCTATGCGCATGCCATGAGGTAGTGTCACTTCGTGCATCCCAGTCAGAGATAATTTTGTCTCTAAGTTTTGGAAAAACTGAAGTTAAATACCAGTAACGCTCGATCATAAATACCCACATCAGAAAGAGCGCTAGAGCGACGACGTACAAAACGTCACCGCCAGCAGCGATAAAATCCCTGACAGACTCCCATAGTTCTATCAGGTATAACATCTTAGGCTTTCTCCGACTCAGCGTGAGCAGCAACAATTCCAGCAGTTTGCTCGTCTAGAATATGAACAATAGACTTGCTACGACCAGCAACTATGCTGTGCATTAATAATAATGGTAGTGCCGCAATTATACCCTGGGCAGTGGTTACTAGGGCCATTGAGATACTTCCAGCCATCAATTTAGGGTCACCTGTTCCGAACAAAGTAATTTGTTGGAAGGTTAAAATCATACCAAGAACTGTACCCAATAGACCCATTAGTGGAGCTATTGCAGCAAAAATCTTAATCACATTAATGCCGCTATCAATACTAGGTAGTTCTTTCAAAATAGCTTCGTCTAACTTAAGTTCTAAAGTTTCAACATCAGCGCTCTTGTTATCTTTGTATACTTGTAGGATTCGTCCAAGTGGGTTAGCACTTGAAGGGCTATCTACACTTTTCAGTTGTGAACGAATTTTTCCACCAATAAGGGTAAGCGTAATAATCTTGTAGAAACCAATAAGTAGACCAATGATCAACATACCAGTAATGACGTAACCTACGTTACCACCTGCATGGTATCTGTCAGCCATAGTCGCTTTTTCTTTTAGCAGACCAAGAATGGCACCACTAGAAGGATCAGCATAAAAAGGAATCAAACCAGACGACGCTGCAAATAGTTCGTTAGCCGATGCCAACAAGTGGCTATCCGGTTGACGTCCTAACGGCTGAACTTTTTCGTTCTGGTCGTCATAAACCAAGTATCCTTGCTCACCGATTAAGTTGAAGGTACCAATTCGCACCACTTCTTGTTGCTGAGAACCGCCATCTAAACTAACCACTTCAGTAGTAAAGCGAGATACTTGACCTGATTCAGTCATTTCTGTTTGAAGCGCAAACCACAAGTCTTCAAGTTCCTTGATGTTAGGCAAACCTTTAGACTCTTCAGACATACGCTTTAAGAATTCACCGCGCCCAGGGAATTCAGCACTTACTATAGAAGTAGAGATTTGACCGTAAGCTTCAGCCGATGCTTGACGCACTACACCAAACATCTCACCAAGCGTACCTGTTGCTTGGTCAAGTTCTATTTCTTTCTCTGCTAGAGCCACTTCGTTGTCAGCAAATTGCTTTTGCAATCTGTCACCACGCGCCTGCTCCGCTTTTAGTTCAGCTTGAGCCTTACGTAAAAGCGCTTGCTTGTCTGCACGAGCAGACTGAAATTCAGCTTCTCTTTGTTTATTGATTCGAGCTTCAGAAACTCGATTCTTTTTGACTTCGCCGAGCAACTCTTCAAGAGAGCTCGCAGCTTGAGCAGACGAAGATACTAATGCTATCGACGCTGCAGCCAATATGGATTTAAATACAGTTTTCATCAATATTACTCCGCAGCTGTAATTGGAAGTTTAAGAAGATTAGCCGGAAGCAACTTGTTGGCCATACGCACAGCAGTAACCACTGAGCTAATGTACTCGTCACCTAGTGGTTCCCAAGTTCTGGCTTTGTTGTCCCAAATCCATGCACTCTTTGCGTCTAGAGATAGGGCTAACAAAGCGGTTCTTCCCAAGTTAAAGAAATCGACTGTGATTTCAGTTCCTTGATAATCAAGGGTACCTTGATAAGCGCGAATTGAACGACCGTATTGATTCTCTACCTGATAGGCTTCGATAACTTGGCGGAACTGCTCAGAAGTCGTTACGTTTGAATTACCCATGACGTCACGTAAGCGCTCAACTCGTTCCTTTCTTTCTTCTAAATTGATTGGAATATCAAGGTTGATAAACTGCTCTAGGCTGTCAATCATTCTAAACATTAGCGGTACAACACCGCGTTTCACACCGTCGATACCGTCGATCTGACGTTGCAGTGAGTCAATGCCTCTTTGCTGGTCTGTAACTAATGTCTGAACATAATCATTATAGACCTTAAGAGTTTCGGTTTGGTCAACAACACCACGATACTCAACGAACAACTCTTGGGATTGCTCATAAAGTTTGTCTATTTTACCTTGGGATTTCGCTGCAGCCTTATGAATTTTAGCACTTTCGTTATGAAGGTTATTCAATGGGTCTGCAGAGACAACGGCGCTGCTACCGAGTGCACATGCACCTATAACGGTAGAAGCAATTAGGTTTCTCTTGCTCATTTTGGACATAATTCCCAACCAATTTTATGTTTTAAATCCTTGTCTATCTATTTGATGACTAAACAAGGGGCTTTGAAGCTCTGTAAGTTTAAGGGGCTCAGACAACACGTATGAATACTGAGACGAAAATAATGTTCACATGGATGAACTTTGCTTGTCAAGATACAACTCTAGTCTTAAGTTAACATTTAGTTAAATTTTTTAGTTGATTTTTTACGTTCTTTGTCAATGGCATAGCAAAATTACAAAGACAATTTATATTTGTAAGCCTGACCTGTCTACTTTGTAAACTCAGTTTATCCAAACAAAACAAATTTAATCGTTAAATAATTGAGTATTTAACTTTGTTTTTAGTTCCAAAATAAACTTTAATTAATGTTGGTTTATACTTTCGGTAAAACAAAAACGTGGGATATTCGATTTGAAACTTGATGATGATATACATAATTATTACGAATCTTTAGTGCTAGAAAGGATTGAGGCGCTAGGACTAACAAAAACAAAGAGCAATGATTATTTGGCAGATCTCTGCTGCTTGGCACTAAACCAAATGTCTCCCCGTTATATTCGCTACGAAGTTGACATGTCTTTTTATCTGCCAGCAAGCGAGCGTCAACAAATGCAAATGAATGCGCAAAATGCAGTCAGTAAAGGTATGGAATATTTAGATAATCACCCAGACAAAAATAAGATGTAGGTGGATACTAGATGGGTGGCGACCCATCAGCCGCACCTCGGCACATGAGTCGTTTGTTGCGGCTGCTCCCTTCCAGGCCTGACCGGGTTCACAAAGTATCATTGCGAGGGGACCGAAAGGCCACCATAGATATTTACCACTCAACTTAAGCGAAAGCCCTTAGTTAAGCGGCGGGCATTATGGATAAAGCCAATATTGATTGCAACCATAAAGTTAACTATTTTTTTAGAAAATCACCCTGCCTACTACATTCAAATAGCGTTTAGGTTCGGGAAAGGCGCATTTTTCCTTATTCATCCCTGTAACGAACTTATACAATTTAGGATATATATCCTAAATTACTCTTGAATATAAACTAAGCTTTATTCATTATGGGTGACAATTGAAACGTCACCATCTGTAGCGCTATGAAATTAGATAAGTTTGATCGTCAAATTCTTCGAGTAATTCAAAAAAATGCCACTATTTCTATGGCGGAGCTAAGTCAACAAGTAGGCTTATCTCATACCCCGTGTTGGAGACGAGTTAAAAAATTAGAAGCTGAAAAAATAATTTTGCAAAAAGTGACCTTGCTAGATAACAAAAAACTCAACCTAGGGGTATCGGTATTTATTTACGTTTCTCTTAAAAATCACGATGGCGAATCACTTAACGATTTTGAAAATGCCGTTCAAAGTATCGAAGAGGTAGTCGAATGCCATACCACCAGTGGAGACAAAGACTATCTGTTAAAAGTAATGGTAGAGAGTATTGAAGAATATGAGTTTATCTTGAAAACTAAGTTAACTAACCTGCCATTAGTCGATCATTTGAGCTCCACATTTGCCCTAAAGCAAGTCAAAAATACCACAGAACTTCCAATTAAAGAGCCCAATTAGCATAGTAATACGGTTAATTCACGTAGACGAAATACCGTATTCTTTTAATTTATTGGCTATAGATGTATGGCTCACCCGCAGTTTTTTAGCGAGTAGCCGGGAACTGGGATAAAGCGGAAACAAACTCGTTAAAATTTGTTTTTCGTGATGTTTCATACGTTGACTTAAACTTTCATCGCTTTCGACCACAGCTTGGTTTTGAGTATAACAAATAGGTTGTAAATCACTGTTTTCGTCATTTGTTTCTTTGGGTGATAGCTTGTCTGGTTCTTGTAACATAGTGAGCTGCTGCTCTAATGCTAATTCGGATTTAAGCTGACATACAGCGCCTGCAAACGTGTCGTCTCCCTCGCTGTTTGGAATATAAATTGGCAGTACATTTAATAAATACTCCTGTCGACAAAACTGCACTTTAAAGTTTTTGGCCAATTTTGGTCGAGTATCCAACCATTTGTTCAAATTTGGTTGTTGAATTAATTTGTGTAATTCGCAGCCGATCACACGATCTCGCGACATGTTTAACTTAGTTAAGGCAGCATCATTAATTAACACAACAACACTGGAACTATCCACAGACAATACGGGCTCTGGTAGTGTTCTCAGTAAAGTATCGAGTTGATAATGCTCCCTTTCACTTGGCATAAAAGGCGCGGTTTTGACATCTTCAATACCGTCTAACAAACGAAGCTTAGGCATGAGATCTTGGAAGTCTTCAAACAAAATATTGGGAAAATTTAAGAAGATTTTGCCAGCTTCATCAATTTCAATTCCTCGTAGATCAATTTCATAATCAACTAACACATCGAGGACATCTTGCGTAATACCCAAGCGGTCTTTGCAACTAACTTCAAGTCTCACAGTTTTACCCTTAAGTTTACAATGCGTTTAATTACAGTCTATAGCCCACTAATAATAAATCAGACTACATTTTTTAGGTCAGCCAATACTTGTTTGCTGATATCCGAAAGTTTAGGCTTGGGTTGGTTGTGAAAAGGCATAGGCCTAACTTCCAGCATAGCATTAATGCCAATACGCCCAGTTAACACACTTGCTCCTAGCCCTTGTGCGACCCTAGTCGATAATTTACCTGCAGTGCCCGCACCAATCACATAGGAACTAGCATCACTCAATATTTCTGAAGCCCCAGCATAAATCGCAACTTTAAAAATAGATTTAATCAAATGAATTCGTGACCAATAACTTAACTGCACCCCATAAACACAGCTAATTTGTTCTAGCATTACAATATTGCGCCATAAAACCAGTAGCATATCCAATACGGCAAAAGGGCTCACTGCAATCATAGCCCCTGCTGCCGAGGCATTTTTACTGAGTATTCTTAAGGCTTGTTTATCAGCCTGCGCCATAACGTTATTCTCAAACACGGCAAGTACTTCTTTATCACTAAAATTACTTTGTATCGCGCGCTCCCAGTCTTCACTCTTTGCAATGGATATAGACGTTGCCATGTTTTGACAAACACTTAGACCATTACCAATGGCTGGGGAATCCAATAAATGCTCTATCGACTGTTTACTCTGCGCCCTGCGTTTAAGCGTTCTTAAAGCGAGCCATTCTTTTACCATAAACCTTATCCCATAGCCTAGAGCGCTTATAAGCAATATTAACCAAGCAAAACTTAGAGCATTTGGGGATTTAATCAGCTGATAAACAAAAATTATAATTTCTGCCAAAACAGCAGCACATAACACGACCAAGAATAATACGAATACTTTTCTCTTTTTAGGTTTTGTTTTTTTCTTTAACTCTGGCTGCGCAGGGGAGTTTTCAGAGTACTCAATCTTGCTGAAATTATCGATTGTAAGGGCAGGCTTAAGGGAATGAATCGGCTCGTCGAGACTGGCCTCTTCGATTATTTTTGCCTCTTTTAGCGGTTTACCTGTTTGTTCCTGCGTCATGATAATTTATCCGATAATAGAAACTCTAAAACCTGATCCACTCTTATGTGAGGCAAAGTCTTTCGTCCACCTAGATTAGGAGGTGAAAAATAAGGGAATGCAAACTGGTGGGTACTTTGCTGGCTATAGCTAGCAACAAGGCTAGGTACTTCTCCAGGATATAAGGTAACTGATTGGCCTTTGGCACTATCAAATCCTTTCAAAACACCAACTGACTCACCGTTAACGTTAGCCTTACCAGAAATTGAGGCTCTAATAGACGCAATAGCCGTCGATTCGGTTTTAACCTGCTCAAACTGCACAGTTTGTTGAATACTGTGTACCATATCGTTCAGTAATTTAATCAAATTTTGCTGCTGGTCAGGGGTAACGTGATCGGCTTTACTTGCGGCAAACACCAGTCGATCAATCTTAGGCTTGAACAAACGTCCAATCAGGGAATTTTTGCCGTAGTCAAAGCTCTTCATAATCCAATTTAGCGCGTTTTGTAAATCTGCAAAACTATGTGGCCCTGTGTTCAACGCTGATAGACAATCGACCAAAATGATTTGCCGATCAAATCGTTTGAAATACTGCTGATAAAAAGGCCCAACGACTTCTTTTTTATAGCTTTCAAACCGCTGTATTAATAATTCAAGGTTGCTGCCTGGTTGAGGTCGATTCAGTCGTAAGTTCTGCTTTGCAATCACTGTATCCGAAACAGGAAAAAAATGTAAAACAGGCGCATCTTGCCATTCTCCCGGCAACACGAACCGTCCGGGTTGAATCAATTTAAAGCCCAGCTCCATGCATAAACGCAAGTATTCAGCATAAAGCTTAGCGCCTTTCATCAAGAGCATTTCATCGGCTTCGGCATTAAAGTCTACTGAGGCTAGGTATGCATTAAATTCAGTAAGAAGCGCAGCGCGGGCCGACTCTTGTTGCTCCTCGGCACAGGCAGATACCCAGTGTGAGTAACTCATATTAAGTAGAGGCAGATCTAATAACCATTCACCGGGATAATCAGTAATATCTAAAGTAAGTACGCGGGTTTCAGATAAAAATTGACTTAATCCAGTATTTTTTTGGTACTTAATCAACAACCTAACTTGCGAAATTCCCCGAGTCGATTGAGGCCAACTTGGCTTCTCTTTAGATAAACCTTGCATCGCTTCTTCGTAGGCAAATCGATTACATCTAACATCAGGCTGAATATCGCGCCTTACACCTATAACTCGACCTTGATTGGCAACAGTAAAAAATGGCAATGAATCATTGCTTTTGATTTCTAGTAATTGATTAACAAGTGATGTAATAAAAGCCGTTTTACCACTACCACTCAGGCCAGTTACCGCCAAACTCACATGAGAATCGAGCAACCGAATGGCTTGATTAGACAGTTTGCTTTTTAAGTTTATGACATTGGGATGGCGTAAAATATTGGTTTGCATATCACCCTATAAGCTTTATTTGACTTAGTTTGGCTTAGCATTCGTAACATACTAAACCAAGATATAATAGCGCTCAGCACAATGACTTAAGCTCTACCTGAGGCCATTAGTCTTTATTCTGAATAAACTGCCCCTAACTACAAATTTCGAAACTCACGGTTTAACTGAAACTCCGAAGAGGTCACGTATTTTTCTAATTGTCTTAATTTCTTCTCGTTCCTATCGTACTGGCGGTTAATGTCTAAAAATGCGTGCTTTGGAGACTCTCCGGCTTGCCAAATTGTCGATTTAACTATAACTTTCTCGGGTTCATCATCTGCAGGGTTACTCCAACCTTTGCCTCTTGACGAATTATATTCTGCCTTAGAATAGTGATGGCTTTTACTAACCGGTTTTTTATCCAAGACAAACCAAGCGACCACATACAAAAAGAATAAAAAAGGCCCCGCAAGCAAAAAGAAAGCTGATACGACTAAAATTCTAACTAGCCATACTTCAATCCCGAAGTAATCTGCGATACCTGCACAAACTCCAGCTATACGGGCTTTAGAAGGATCTCTAACTAATGTCTTACCTGCTCTCATGCTTTATTTCTCCAATCTGGCGATTCGGCATCTAAAATAGCCTCTAATGTTTGGATACGCTCAGCCATTTTCTCAGCCCTGTCTGCCAACTCCTGCAAAGACGCAGATTCTTCAGCCGATAGCCCTTGATTCAGATATTTTTTGCTTCTGTAGTGCAATATCAGCCAAGTTGGCGCGACCACAACCATAAAAATAATGAATGGAATGCCCACAGCTATAATCACAATTTTTTCCATTTAGGTTCCCTCAAACAATTAATTAAATGCTATTTCTTTTCCATTTTTTTCTTTAACGCCGCCAACTCGTTATCAATTTCATCGTCTGACTCTAATTCCGCAAACTCATCAGCTAAACTCTTTTTGCCTAAATCGTATGCATCCACTTGAGATTCAAGGTCGTCAATTTTACGCTCATATTGCTCAAAACGCCCCATTGCAGCATCAACCTTGCTGCTGTCTAAGGTTTTTTTCACTTCTAGCCTAGAGCTCACTGTTTTTTGTCTTAGAATAATGGCTTTTTGCCGTGCTTTTGCGTCGGCCAATTTATCTTGGAGTTGGCCCACTTCACTTTGTAGCTTGGAAATTTGCTCGTCTACCGACCCTAACTCTTGAGTAAGTACATTGACATGCTCTTCGGTCTTTTTCTTTTCTTGCAACGCTGCTCTGGCCAGATCTTCACGATCTTTATTTATCGCCAGCTCGGCTTTAGCAGACCAATCAGCAACTTCGGTTTGCAATTTGGTTACATGAGCAACAATTTCTTTTTTGGTTGCGAGTGTTTTAGCAGACGCAGAGCGCACTTCTACTAGTGTATCTTCCATTTCTTGAATAATCAGTCTGACCATTTTTTCAGGGTCTTCAGCCTTATCCAAAATGGCATTGATGTTTGAATTAACTATGTCTGTAAAGCGAGAGAAAATACCCATGAGAGAAACCTCTATACGATGTAAAGGATTAGCGTTAACGTGCTAATCGAGAAAGTAGTCTTGCTACACTCATTCAAGTTGTAGGCCAAAAAACAAAAAATTATAACTCCATGATTTTAAAGAAATAATGATTTACAAAAAATAACTACCATCTTAAATAGTTAGTAACTAGACTAGATATTAGTGATTTAGACCAAATTTTAAGGATAATAATGAGCCGTTTTAGACAACAAGACAATTTACTCGGCCAAGCCAATTGTTTTTTAGAGGTATTGGAGCAAATCTCACGTATCGCACCCCTTAATAAACCAGTATTAGTAATAGGCGAACGTGGTACGGGCAAAGAACTTATTGCTGCTCGATTACACTACTTGTCTAAACGGTGGGAACAAACGTATCTTAAATTGAACTGCGCTGCGCTAAATGAAAACCTTTTAGAGAGCGAACTTTTTGGCTACGAAGCAGGGGCGTTCACTGGCGCTTCAAAACGTCGAGAAGGTAGATTCGAAACAGCTGACAATGGCACCTTGTTTCTAGATGAACTTGCCAATACCTCTACCCTAGTTCAAGAAAAACTATTAAGAGTAATTGAATACGGCGAATTCGAACGTGTAGGTGGCACTAAGAGCGTCAGAGTCGATGTTCGCCTTATTGCTGCCACCAATGAAGACTTACCTAGCCTAGCCGAAAGTGGTGAATTTAGAGCTGATTTGCTCGACCGATTGGCGTTCGACGTAATTACTCTTCCACCATTACGTAAACGAAGAGAAGATATCTTAATGCTTGCCGAACATTTTGCCATTAATATGACCCGAGAACTCGAGCTAGATATGTTTAGTGGCTTTACAGAAAAGGCAAAACGTACCTTACTCGATTATCACTGGCCGGGTAATATTCGTGAATTAAAAAATGCTGTTGAACGGGCTGTGTATAAAAACGACAGCGCATCTATTCCAGTACATAAAATTGTTCTTGATCCTTTTGAATCTCAGTACCGACCTAAAACCGCTAACACACGTCAAAAGGTGGACGAAACTGATAGACTCATAAACCACAATAAACCTACACAAAATCTGGCACCCGAATCGCAAGAAACAGCAGCACCCATATCGGTCCCTTCTAGCTCACCCAATAATTTAGATTACCCAGTTAATCTAAAAAGGTTGTCGCAAACCTACGAAATAGATCTGATTCAACAGGCCTTGGCAGATAGCCAATTTAATCAAAAGAAAACTGCTGAAAAATTAGAATTAACTTACCATCAACTTCGAGGTTACCTTAAAAAGTATAATCTACTTGATTCTACCCCCGAGAGTATGGAATTATCTGCCAAGTGAAGCCCCCAGACGATTGTCAAACTTGCCAAACTCCCTAAACATTGTTGTCAGCTTAGCGTTACTGGTCTTATTAATGACCGGTTGCAAGCCTTTTATTACCCCACAAACTATGTCAAACGGGATAGTCTATTGTGCTGAAGGTAGCCCCAATAGCTTCAATCCGCAATTGGATACTTCAGGCACAACTATAGATGCCTCATCGCATCAAATTTACGATAGGTTGCTCGACTTTGATCAAGAATCTGGCGCGGTTATTCCTGCATTAGCAACAAGTTGGTCAATCAGTAAAGATGGCTTGGTTTATACTTTTCAGCTACGCAAAAATGTTAAATTCCACACAATTGATACTTTCTCACCTTCAAGAATTTTTAATGCAGACGATGTTTTATTTAGTTTCAATCGCTGGCGCTTAGATACCCACCCCTATCACTATGTATCGGGAGGCAACTACACCTACACTGACAGCCTAGGTTTAGCGCAACTAATCAAGGATATTAAGCGTGTTAATGGTTATCGAGTAGAAATCACCTTGAACCACCGAGAAAGTTCTTTCCTTGCGAATTTAGCATCAGATTTTGCCGTGATTTTATCTGCAGAGTACGCAGAAAATCTGATTAATCGACAGCAGATGCAGCTTCTTGATCATAGACCGGTAGGAACCGGCCCGTATAAATTGGTCGGCTTTAAACAAGACAGATTTATTAGATATAGTCGTCACGATAACTATTGGCGAGACACCCAGCTAATGGAAAAATTGATTTTCGACATTACCCCGTCAAGCTCATTAAGGCTTGCCAAGTTACTCACAGGTGAATGCGACGTAATAGCCTTGCCAGCTCATAGCGAATTGGACGTCATTCGGCAACAAAGTAAACTCGTGTTAGATGAAAGGCCGGGTCTTAATATTGGGTTTTGGGCATTTAATACCTCAAAACCGCCTTTCGATAATCCTGAAGTCAGACGCGCACTGGCTATGGCAGTCGATCGGAACGCACTGATTGAGGCGATTTATTTTGATGGCGCAATTCCAGCAAAAAATATCGTACCGCCTATGTCATGGGCTTATCAGTCAGATATCAATTCAATTAGCTACAACCCAGTTGCGGCCAAAAAAATATTAAAGCAGGAAGGTTTCCCAGAAGGCTTTGAAATGAGCATTTGGGCTATGCCAGTCGAACGTCCATATAACCCAAATGCCATAAGAATGGCTGAGTTGATCCAAGCATACTTGCAACAAGTGAACATTAAGACTCAGATAGTCAGCTACGAATGGGACGCCTTTAGAAATTACCTGACGCAAGGCTTACACGACTCTGTTTTGATTGGTTGGTCTGCGGATAACGGTGATCCAGATAATTTTTATCGACCCCTGTTATCTTGTTCATCAATTAAATCTGGTACCAATCGCGCGATGTGGTGCTCAGAAGAATACGATGAATACATCAATCAAGCTCTTCAATTTGAAGATATTCAAGACCGTCAATATTTCTATAACAAAGCCAATGAGCACATTGCACAACACATTCCCCTTTTACCTATTGCCCACGCATCTCGCTATCAAGCTTACCGTGCCAATATCATTGATTTATCCATTAACCCATTCGGCGGTATCAGGTTTGCAGGGGTGAGCAAGAACAATGAATAGTGTGGTGTTAAGATATACAAATTTGATGGTTATCACGCTTATTGTATTAAGCCTGTTTTCTTTCGCATTGGCTTATTTGTTTCCAGGGCATCCGATAGAAAATTTAACTGGCTTAAGCACCGAACAATTAGCAAGTGGATACCAGCATGCCTTTAACTATGCATCTGGCGAAAGTTTATTGGTGCAATATTGGCATTACATGGCGGCCTTATTTAATGGAAACTGGGGATTCAGTTTTCACACTGGTTTGCCTTTGTATGAAGAAATTAAACATGTCCTACCTGCGAGTATCGAGTTAAGTGCCTACGCATTGATAATATCTGTCCTAGTAGGTATTCCTCTGGGCTTTTTAGCAGCCTTAAATCATCACAAAACAACAGATTACGTACTTCTATCAGTGAGTGTACTGGGGTATTCTATTCCGGTATTTTGGCTCGCATTATTAGCCATAATGGGGTTTTCGTTACAGCTAGGCTGGTTTCCACTGTCTGGCAGAATCAGTTTATTTTACGAAGTGCCTGTCGAAACTGGTTATATAGTGTTAGACATTTTGCTCTCAGATATTCCCAACAAACGCTCGGCTCTGCTCGACGTAGTTCAACATTCCATTCTGCCGACCTTGTCAATTGCCGTTGTGACTACCACTTTAATTATTAGGATCACACGTCGTTCAGTAATAGAAACCTTAGATACAGAATTTGTTCAAGCAGCCTACGCCAGAGGCTTATCAACCTATCAAGTATTGGTTCGTCATGGGATCCGAAATGCATTAATCCCAATTTTTCCACTCCTCGCCATGCAATTTACGACTCTGTTAACCAATGCCATGATTGTTGAGACTATATTTTCATGGCCGGGCTTAGGCAACTGGTTAATTCAAGCAATTTATCATCAAGATTATCCAGCCATTCGCGCCGGTATGTTAACCGTATCTGCATTGGTGGTAGTATTTACTATGTCTATAGAGTTGACTATTCGGCTTATGGATCCGAGAAGAAGAAGGGTGAGACGTGGCACAATTTAATTTATATCAAGAGGAGTATCATCCGTCTCCATGGCAATATACTTGGATTGCATTTAAAGAGAACCACATTGCAGTAGTTGGGCTATTTTGTTTGTTGTTTTTTGTATTTATCACGCTATTTAGTCCAATAATCGCGCCTTTCGACCCCACCTACCAAACCACAGGCGATTTACTTATTCCCCCTGCTTGGTTTGACAACGGTGGTATTAGTCACCTTTTAGGCACAGATGCTTTAGGGCGAGACATGTTGTCTCGTGTTTTATATGGTTGTCGTATGACCTTCGGTATTAGTGTGTTACTCGTATTGCTCACTATGTTGATAGGTGTTGGTATCGGGGCCGTTGCGGGTATGAGTAAAGGTTTTAGATCTAGCTTTGTTAACCACACCCTAGATTCGATAAAAGCCATCCCGACTCTACTCATCGCTATTATCATAGTGGCAATCTTGGGCACAGGACTCGTCAACAGTATGTGGGCAATTATGCTGGCCTTGATCCCTCAGTTTGTGCATCAAACCCGCGAGTTTATTAGCAACGAAATGCAAAAAGAATATGTCATGGCGTCCAAGTTAGATGGAGCCTCTAATATTCAACTATTCTTTCGCACTATATTACCCAATATGGGAGAAGTATTAGTGGTGCAATGTACCCTTGCCTTATCAATTTCAGTACTAGACATAAGTGCTCTAGGCTTTTTGAATTTGGGGGCACAAGGCTCCCTGCCAGAATTGGGGCATATGTTGTCTGAAGGCATTGAGGTTGCCTATCTTGCACCTTGGACCATAGCAATCCCAGGCGGTGCAATTTTTTTAATGATGATATCCATTAATTTAGTGGGCGATGGTTTGCGCTCCGCCTTACGTAACAGGTTACTTCATTCATGATTTTGCTCGATGTGAAAAACCTGACCCTAGAACTTGAGTTAGCTGGAGAGTGGGTAAAAGCCTTAGACAAAATTAACTTAGTGATTAATCAGGGCCAAATTCATGCATTGGTAGGAGAATCAGGCTCGGGGAAAAGTCTGATCGTCAAAGCGATTGTCGGGGCATTACCCAATAAACGCTGGAAGATCACAGCAGATCGAATGAATTGGCGCGGCCAAGATTTACTTAGCATGTCAGTCCAAAAACGCAGAGAAATAGTTAAGTCTGATATATCTGTTATTTTTCAAAACCCCATCAACTCACTCGATCCATTGCTAAACTTAGGCGACCAGCTAAAACAATCAATAAACATAGCCGCGTTACCCAAACACCTGTTTTGGCAGCGTAATCAATATAAAAATAGACGAGTTGAAGAGCTACTACATAGAGTGGGTATAAAAAATCACGAACGCTTTTTAAAAACCTACCCTCATCAAATTCCGAGTAATTTATTGCAAAAGTTTATGGTGGCCATGGCCTTAGCTTCGGATCCCAAACTAATTATTGCTGACGACCCGACTCGAGGCATGGAAGTCACGTCTAAAGCCCAAATTTTGAGATTATTAAGCCGAGTTAATCAAGTCAAAGACACTAGTATTTTATTTGTAAGCCACGACCTGCTGGCGATTTCGAGTATGAGTCACTGTATGACTGTACTCTATTCCGGTCAAACCGTTGAAACAGGTGAACTACAGCAACTTAGGAAGCGGGCATATCACCCTTACACTCAAGCTTTGTTAGATAGTGCTCCAAGCTTTCGAAAAGACTTACCCCCAAAATCACCTTTAACCACTTTGGCAGGCACTATTCCAACATTACATCACTTGCCCATTGGCTGCCGTCTGGGTCCTCGTTGCCCAAGAGCTAGAAAAGAATGTGTTGTTACCCCCTCCCCTCGTAAAATTCACGGCCACTATTACAGCTGCCATTATCCCTTGCACTGGGCGGGTCGCTAATGGATCTGATCAATGTTGAAAACATTCGGTTTGAAGATAAAATCAGCCGACTTTTTACACCAGCACGCACGGTATTTAGCTTGGGGCCAGTTAACTTTGATCTACAAGCAGGTGAGACCTTAGCCATAATTGGCGACAATGGCTCTGGTAAATCATTATTAGCTAAGTTATTAGTCGGTTTAGAAACCCCCTCTTCGGGTAAAATACTCTTAAACGGACTGGCCCTTTCTACCGCCCACCATAAACAAAAGTGTCATGACATTCGCATGATCTTTCAAAACAGCACTGGCTCCCTAAACCCAGGGATCACTGTAGGCGCAATGTTAGAAGAGCCGCTCATACTGAATACAGAATTGAACGTCCAAGAACGCTTATCAAAAATCGATAATACCTTACGCTTGGTGGGCCTATTAGACGACCATAAGTTCTTCTATCGCCATATGTTATCCGATGGTCAGAAGCAACGTGTAGCCTTAGCTAAAGCACTCATCTTAGATCCTAAGGTAATTGTAGCCGATGAGCCATTTGCAGCCTTAGATCCCTCTGTACGCTCACAAACCGTAAACCTACTTATGGGTTTGCAGCGAGACTTAGGATTGGGCTTCATTTTCATTTCTCATAACTTGGGAATAGTTCGCCACGTTGCAGATAAAATTTTGGTGATGGAAAACGGTGCGGTAATCGAATCAGGAAAAACTGACGTGATATTTAACTGGCCAAAAGAAGACTACACTAAACGCCTGATCGAGACTCACCAACAATTGGTAAATAGCCAATACAATTAAGCGTAAACTCGTTAATTAAATACTGTGTCCTTAACAGCCAATAGATATAGGGAGTAGCTATAAACAGTCCCATCTAGAGCGTCTAACTATAATGCTTAAAATAGCAAAAACCCGCCAGATGGCGGGTTTTCTTATAAGTTAACGGTAACGCAAAAATTAAATTAATTAAGCTTTTCTTTAATACGTGCAGAACGACCAGAGCGCTCACGCAAGTAGTAAAGTTTAGCACGACGAACATCACCACGACGTTTCACTTCGATAGAACTGATTGCCGGGCTGTGTGTTTGGAATATACGCTCAACACCTTCGCCGTTAGAAATCTTACGAACTGTAAAAGCAGAGTGTAGGCCACGGTTACGTTTAGCGATAACTACGCCTTCGTATGCCTGAAGACGCTCTTTTTCGCCTTCTTTAACGCGTACTTGCACAACTACTGTGTCACCAGCACCGAATGCTGGAACGTCAGTTTTTAGCTGCGCTTCTTCAATTTTCTTGATGATATCTTGATTAACTTTACTCATCATATCCTCTCATCCCAGATTAACTGTCATCATGCTGCAATAAACTTTGCTTAAATGCTTTTAACAAAGCTTGTTGCTCCTCAGTCAGAGCTAGGTCGTTTAATAATTCAGGGCGTCGTTGCCAGGTTCTCCCTAGCGACTGTTGTAAACGCCACTGCCTGATTTTTTCGTGATCACCACTTAACAACACACTCGGTACGTTACGCCCATTCAAGGTTTCTGGACGAGTAAAGTGTGGACAATCAAGTAAGCCTTGACTAAATGAGTCTTGCTCGGCTGATTGTTCATGCCCTAATACGCCAGGTATAAACCTCGAAACTGCATCCATTAAGATCATTGCAGGTAATTCACCGCCACTTAACACGTAATCGCCAACCGACCATTCCTCGTCGACCAGTGAATCAATTACCCGCTCGTCGATACCTTCGTATCGACCGGCAATTAGAACCAAACTCTCATTTTCTGAGAGCTGCTTCACGCCTGCTTGATCTAGCTTTTTCCCTTGTGGAGAAAGGTAAATCACTTTTGTGTTTCTTCCCGCGGCCAACTTGGCAGCGTGAATAGCGTCGGTTAATGGCTGAACCATCATCAGCATACCTGGCCCACCACCATATGGCCGGTCATCAACGGTTCTGTGTTTATCGTGAGTAAAATCTCTAGGATTAAAACACTCAACACTTAGCGTACCGCGTTTTACCGCGCGCCCCGTTACACCTTGTTGGGTGAAGGTCTGAAACATTTCTGGAAACAGACTTACCACACCAAACCACAAGTGACAGCCACTAGGTTCTTGCATTAAAAAGCAGGATCCCATTCAACTGTGACAATCTTCGCCTCACGGTCCACTTGCTTGACTACCTGTTCGGGTAAGTAAGGAACCATGCGTTCTTTTTGACCAAAAGCATCATTCAAGTTGGCTTTAACTAACATAACGTCGTTAGCACCAGTCTCAAATAATTCGCTGATAACACCCAAGTTGTAACCTTTATCAGTTACCACTTGCATACCAACCAGTTCACGCCAATAAAAATCGTTACTTCCTAGCTGAGGTAGCTGTTGAGCTTTAATAGAAACTTCTAGATTTTTGATACTTTCAGCATCGTCTCGGGTTTCTACCCCAACCAACTTAGCAACTAATCCTTTATTGTGGACTCGCCATTGGTCAACAGTGTACTGCTTGCCTTCTTGCACTTGACCCAATAGCCAAGGAGTGTAGGCAAATACACCATCTAAATCATGGGTATAAGAAGTGATTTTGACCCAACCTTTAACGCCATAAGGCGCTCCAATTTTGCCAATCACCAATGTGTCAGACGCACGACTCATTAAACTTTACCCTTTAAATTTTCACATCTGCAATTAAGCAGCTGCTTTTGCATCTTTTACCAAGCTTTCAACACGGTCAGATAAGCTTGCGCCTACACCAACCCAATGCTCAACACGGTCTAGATCTAAGCGTAAACGCTCTTCTTGACCTTTTGCAGTTGGGTTGAAAAAACCAATGTTCTCAATAAAACGACCATCGCGTGAACGACGGCTGTCTGCAACTACCACTTGATAAAATGGACGCTTTTTAGCGCCACCACGCTGTAAACGAATAGTAACCATAAATGCCTCAAACTCGTTGTAGCGTTAACGTTAACTTAATTACCTTTTTCGCTTTATTTAGCAGAAAAAGGCTGGCGTATTCTACGCATACCAGAACTAAATGCAAGCCTTTATCATAAGAGAGGTGAAATATTACATGTTCATATTAGGGATACAGATTGGTATAAGAATCAAAAGCAGGAGGCTAATGAGAGTAAACAACAAAATATAAGATTAGCTTATCAACAAAAAAGGCTTTGGTAATAACCAAAGCCTTTTTAAAATGGTGCGGATGGAGAGACTCGAACTCTCACGGCCGAAGCCACAGCCCCCTCAAGGCTGCGTGTCTACCAATTCCACCACATCCGCGAAAACATTAATTAGGTACGTCTGAGCTGTCAGTCGTATCGTCTGATACCGGCACATCAGTTTCGATGCTTTGCTGAGTGACTGGTACTTCGAGGTTTTGCCATTCATCACCATCTTTTTCTTTATCGGCAGTTTGGTTACCCAAAATCAAGCTAATAACAAAAAATAAGGTTGCCAAAATAGCGGTTGTGCGTGTTAAGAAGTTACCAGAACCACCAGAACCAAATACGGTATTAGAGCCACCGCTACCAAATGACGCGCCCATATCGGCGCCTTTACCTTGTTGAATCAATACAAAGCCAATCAACATTATGGCTACGATTAGATATACAACAATTAATACTTCGTAAAACATGTTTTACCCCAATTTATTTGCTGCTAAGCAAATACTTAAAAAGTCGTCTGGTTTCAAGCTGGCGCCACCAATCAAGCCACCATCTACGTCTGGCTGTGAAAATAATTCATCAGCATTACTGCCTTTCACGCTGCCACCATATAAGATAACTTGCTGTTGCGCGATGTTTGCATCTTGTTTGGCCAAGTAGTCACGTACAAAAGCATGAACTTCTTGGGCTTGCTCTGGACTCGCAGTTTTACCTGTACCAATAGCCCAAATCGGCTCATAAGCCATAACCAAATCTGCAAATGCACTAATGCCAATTACTTCGAGCACTGCATCTAACTGTGCAGACAAATACTCGAACAAACTACCATCATCTCGAACAGATTCAGGTTCACCGAAACAAAAGATTGGCGTTAAACCCGCATCGAGTGTCTTTTTTACTTTTTCGGCAATTAACTGATCAGACTCATGATTGTCTTGTCTGCGCTCAGAATGCCCAATAATTACATACTGACATCCCACTTCTTTCAGTAGTGATGTAGACGTTTCACCCGTGTGCGCGCCACTATCGAATTGGCTTACATTTTGCGAACCAAGTTTAGTGCTCTTGTCGAACAAACCAAGCAACGGCATAGGAGGGCAAATAACCCAGTCCATGTTACTTAGGTCTGCCTGTGCAAGTGTCGATTGCATGGTTTTTATCAGTGACGTATCACCGTTCATTTTCCAGTTTCCTGCTACCATAGGGCGGCGAGTTGTTACTTGCACAGTAGGCTCCTTGTTAACGCAATAAAAAAGCGCGCGAGATATTAACCAACCCTTTAAAATTATACAAGAGGATCAGTCAATTAATCACGCCTAGATGGATCGTTAGCTCACTTTACGAACAGCGTCAGCAATATGTTCTGCCCATTTAGCCGAATCTTGAGCATCGTTCGCCTCAACCATGACTCTAACCAGAGGCTCAGTACCGCTCTTGCGCAACAAAACTCGGCCTTTCGACTCAAGAGCCTTTTCTGCTTCGAGTACAGCTTGTTGCACAGCCTTATCTTTAAGAGGAGTAGTTCCCTCAGTAAACCTTACATTAATCAATGTTTGAGGATATTTAACCATACCTTGACTCAATTCATGTAAGGTCATTTCAGCATGCAGCATGGCGGCCAGTACCTGAAGACCTGCCACGATACCATCGCCTGTAGAAGCAGCAGCTAAGTTTAAAACATGACCCGAGCCTTCTCCGCCAATAGACCAACTTTTCTGCTTAAGTAACTCCATTACGTAACGATCACCCACCTTACTTCGAGCAAAAGGTACACCAAGGGTTGCAAGAGCTACTTCAAGGCCTAGATTGCTCATGACCGTTCCTACCACGCCACCTTTTAGGTTGCCTGACTTCAGTACGTCTCTTGCAATTATGTATACAATTTGGTCACCGTCAATGACGTTGCCTTTGTGGTCAACTAGCATGATGCGGTCACCGTCTCCGTCGAGGGCAAAGCCCAGATCTGCGCCGTTTTCTAGGACACTATCGCTGACGGCCTTCATTGAGGTTGCCCCAACCTTTCGGTTAATATTCAACCCATCTGGTTTGGTCCCTATTTCAATGACTTCAGCTCCCAGTTCACTTAGTACATTAGGCGCAATGTGGTAGGTTGCACCATGAGCACAATCAACAACGATTTTTAACCCCCTCAGTGATAAGTCTGATGGAAAATTCGCTTTACAAAATTCTATATAGCGACCAGCAGCATCATCGATTCGGGTAGCCTTACCCAATTTATCAGAAGCAACACACTCCATGGGACGATCCATCATTTCTTCAATCGCTATTTCAATGTCGTCATCTAACTTCATACCATCTGCGGAAAAGAACTTAATACCGTTATCGTAAAAAGGGTTGTGCGAAGCACTAATAACGATTCCCGCCTCAGAACGAAACGTTTTGGTTAAATAAGCAATCGCTGGGGTTGGCATAGGCCCTAGTAAACCTATATTGATACCCGCAGCAGACAGCCCTGCTTCTAAGGCTGATTCAAGCATGTAACCAGAAATGCGAGTGTCTTTACCAATTAGCACTTTGTTAGTACCACTACCTGCAAGGACTTTTCCAGCAGCCCATCCCAACTTCATGACAAATTCAGGATTAATATTGCTTTGACCTACCTTGCCGCGAATACCGTCTGTACCAAAATATTTTCTATCGCTCATTTGCTATTCCTATAAGCTGTAACTTTTGTTGTTATTTTTAATGCATCTAACGTTTGTTGCACATCGTGCACTCGAAAAATCTGGGCTCCACCTTGTAGCGCTAACCCAGCAGTAACAATGCTCCCCGCCATTCTTTGAGCGACGTCTCGATTTAATAGGTTACCTATCATGGACTTTCGCGACGTCCCAGACAAAATCGGCACATTTAAAGCCTTAAGCTCGTCAAGTCTCGCGAGCAATTCGTAATTGTGCTCTAAAGATTTACCAAAACCGAACCCGGGATCTGCAATGATTTGAGTACGAGGTATGCCCGCTGCAACGCATGCATTAATACGCTTTGTCAAAAACTCTATCACATTTAATACGAGATCGTCATAACTTGGCGAACGCTGCATGTTATCTGGTTGTCCTTGCATATGCATCAAGCACACAGGTACATCTAAGCTAGCCGCGACAGTTAATGCATCACCCTGTTGTAATGCTCGAACATCGTTAATTAACCCTGCTCCTGCGCTGACCGCAGTTTTCATCACTTCTGACTTACTGGTATCAACAGACACCACAGTGTCAAATCGCGAAACTATCCCTTCAATTACGGGAATAACCCGGTCCAGCTCTTGCTGTAATGAAACAGGTTTAGCACCGGGACGTGTCGATTCTCCGCCTACATCTAAAAAGTCTGCGCCTTGCTCTATCATGCGTTCAGCTTGAACTAAGGCTTTATTTAACTGGGAAAATTGCCCACCATCTGAAAATGAGTCTGGGGTAACATTTAAAATACCCATCACTCTTGGGCTACGTAAATCAACAAATTTATCTTTGAATTGCATACTTAATACTTAGCAAAAATTTATCTCATAAAAAAACGCTTTGATGACCAAGCAGCAAAGCGTTTTTTATTAATAGACTATCTCTAACTAGCTAGGTAAGTCGCCCGTTCCACCAATATCAGACTTTGGTTTTTCGTCTTTTTTGGGAGAATCTTGACTGTCGCCAGCGTTAACCGTCGCACCACCTGGAGGTTTGGTATCGGTGTCGTCGCGCTTATCCCAATCGGCAGGCTGACGCACGTCTCTGCGGGCCATTAAGTCATCAATTTGCTTGGCATCGATTGTTTCGTATTTCATTAAACAATCTTTCATTGATTCCAAAATGTCCATATTGTCTTTCAAGATTTGCTCTGCCAAGGCGTAGTTTCTGTCTATGATGCTACGAATTTCAGAATCTATATCACGCACAGTTTCTGCCGACTTGGGTTTGCTTGCAGCCCCCATAAACATTTCGTTTTCGTCGTCTTCGTAGTTAATCGGGCCCATTTTTTCAGACAGACCCCAAGACGTTACCATTTTACGTGCGATTTCAGTTGCTCGCTCAATGTCGTTAGAGGCACCAGTCGTCACGCCAGCTGCACCTAGGGTGATTTCTTCTGCTATGCGCCCGCCAAACAAAGTGGCAATACGCGATTCTAGTTCTTCTCTTGAGCTACTGTACTTATCTTCTTCAGGCAAGTACATGGTCACACCCAAGGCTCTACCACGAGGAATAATAGATACTTTATATACTGGGTCATGCTTTGGAACTAAGCGCCCAACAATTGCGTGCCCAGCTTCATGGTAAGCGGTGTTCGTTTTTTCTTCTTCAGACATCACCATGCTCTTACGCTCTGAGCCCATCATGATTTTGTCTTTAGCCTTATCGAACTCTTCCATGCTGATCACGCGCTTATTAGTTCTTGCTGCAAATAATGCTGCTTCATTAACCAAGTTAGCCAAATCAGCACCAGAGAAACCAGGGGTACCACGGGCGATTAATGATGCTTCAACATTGTCACCTAATGGTACTTTGCGCATGTGTACCTTTAGAATCTGTTCACGACCGCGAATATCAGGTAAGCCAACAGTAACTTGACGATCAAAACGACCAGGACGCAATAAAGCTGGATCGAGCACATCAGGTCTATTCGTGGCGGCAATAACGATAATGCCTTCATGACCTTCAAAACCATCCATTTCTACTAGCATTTGGTTCAAGGTCTGCTCACGCTCATCATGACCACCGCCATGGCCTGCACCGCGCTTTCTGCCTACAGCGTCGATTTCGTCAATAAAAATAATACAAGGCGATGATTTTTTCGCTTGATCAAACATGTCTCGCACGCGAGATGCACCCACACCAACAAACATTTCGACAAAGTCCGAACCAGAAATGCTAAAGAAAGGTACTTTAGCTTCGCCCGCTATCGCTTTAGCTAGAAGGGTTTTACCTGTTCCTGGAGGGCCTACCATCAACACGCCTTTAGGGATTTTACCGCCCAACTTCTGGAATTTACTTGGATCTCTAAGAAAATCGACCAGTTCAGTCACGTCTTCTTTCGCTTCATCACAACCAGCTACGTCTGCAAACGTGGTTTTAATCTGATCTTCACCTAACAAGCGCGCCTTACTTTTTCCAAACGACATGGCACCTTTGCCACCGCCGCCTTGCATTTGACGCATAAAGAAAATCCATACACCAATTAGCAATAACATGGGGAACCAAGAAATAAATATGGACGTGAGTAAAGATGATTCTTCTGGCTGCGTACCTGAAGTGTCAACGCCTTGCTCGATTAATTGGTCCATTAGCTTCATGTCTAGGTAAGGAACAACAGTGGTAAACTGCTCGCCGTTACGCATGGTGCCCGAGATAACATTATCTTTATCGAAGGTTGCTTTGTCGATCATGCCGCCATCAACGTTCTTCAAGAAAGTGCTATAGCTCATGCTAGATTGATTGCTATCGCCCCCAGAAAAGTTCTGGAAAACCGACATCAATACGACAGCGATAACCAGCCATAAGATTAAATTTTTTGCCATGTCGCTCAAGTTACTAAACCTCTGTAATAAAAATGAGTCAAAGACTCTTTTAAAATGCGCCTGATTTTATACTCAGACTACTATAATTTATATCCGGTCGCTACCAGATAAACTTATCTTGAACGCACCAAAAACGAATCTGGCTTGCAAGTTTTCATTAAGTTGAATGCTTTTTGTACGCCTTTCGGAGGAGACTCAAAGTCCTCTCCTGTAAAACCTTTACACAAAGCAACCGATAACCTTAAACATTGAATTTGACCTATCTAAAATCAATTCGACTGAACACGTAAGGCCCTTGAATGAACTGTTAACGCATAAATGTAGTGTTACATTTCATTTAGTTTACGTTCTTACCATCAATTTTGTTCAAAAATTCATTTAATACGGTTTTTCCGCAAAAGCCAATTCATAAAAACATCACGCTTGAAAGGGAGGCTTTGAAGCAAAATCGTGAGCTAAGATTCAATTGCTGCCTGCAATGTTAGCTACTATTCCAACTACCCACCCTGTTCATCATTCAAATAGATTGCTTATTATTACCCGTTGAATGCGATTCAAATTAGGAATAAACAGGAGATGGCGCTAGAATACTGCTTTTCAACCGTCCCATTTCAAATTATTTATAAGAAATTAATCACTATGACCCTATCGAACAAACAAAAGCAACATCTAAAAGGCTTAGCTCATGCTCTAAAGCCTGTCGTCCAACTGGGCGGAAACGGCCTGACTGAAGGCGTTTTAGCCGAAATAGAATCAGCTCTAGGCTTTCACGAACTCATTAAAGTTAAAGTTCCTACTGATGATAAAGAAGAAAAAGCCCTCATAATGGACGCTATAGTAAGAGAAACCCAAGCCGTAAAGGTTCAAAGCATAGGTCACATTTTAGCTATATTTAAACCCAGCGACGAAAAAAAGATTGAGTTACCCAAACGCTGAAGTATATACGTTGTCTACTTGGGTACTGGGTAGCTTGTTATTCAGTTCCCAAGTAATTGCCCTCACAGATCCTTCTCGCCTTTTGCTTAGCAGTAAATGTGCACTTAGTAACAATAACCTTCAATCATTCGCATCTATGACTTATCGGCTAAGTAACCGACATGTTGACTAACCGGAATAGAACATGGACCCATACACACTCGTATCTTTGGCTATATATTTTGTCGTTATGCTCGCAATAGGCGGCTATTCCTATAAGCAATCAAGTCAGGACATAGAAGGATATATGCTAGGGGGCAGAGGACTAAGCCCCAAGGTGACGGCTTTATCTGCGGGCGCATCAGACATGAGTGGCTGGATGCTTATGGGTTTACCAGGTGCTATGTACGTGTCGGGTTTTTCGAGTGCTTGGATTGCAATAGGCTTATTAATTGGCGCTTATTTTAATTACCTGCTTGTTGCTCCTAGGCTCAGAGTGTATACAGAAAAAGCGAACAACGCTCTGACCATTCCTGACTACTTCGAACACAGGTTTAACGATAAAAGCCGTAGTTTACGGATCATCTCCGCCTTAGTCATTTTGTTTTTCTTCACTCTCTATACCTCATCTGGAATCGTCGCTGGCGGCAAATTATTCGAATCAGCCTTTGGCTACCACTACCAAGTAGGTATATATGTTACCACTGGTGTAGTGGTTGCGTACACTTTGCTCGGAGGCTTTACCGCTGTGAGCATGACCGACTTTGTGCAAGGCTGCATTATGTTTTTATCGTTAGTGTTAGTACCACTAGTGGTTCTTTTTGACTTAGGCGGATTCACTCAAGTGACTATGCAATTAAGCAATATGCCATATGACTTTCTAGATTTATTTAGCAATGCCACAACCGGTCAGGCCGTTAGCTTAATTGGCACCGTATCTCTTTTATCTTGGGGATTAGGCTATTTTGGTCAGCCACATATAATTGTGCGCTTTATGGCTATTCACTCAGTGAAAGACATAAAAATAGCAAGACGAATTGGCATGAGCTGGATGTTAGTGTCAATCACCGGCGCCCTTGCAACTGGGTTGTTCGGCCTCGCCTACGTCAGCAAATACTCAGCTTCCATTTCAGATCCAGAAACCATTTTCATTTTTCTCTCGCAATTGCTCTTTCATCCCTTAATTAGTGGCTTTTTACTGGGTGCCATTTTAGCGGCCATTATGAGTACAATATCGTCACAATTACTCGTTACTTCTAGCTCCCTAACAGGAGATATTTACCAAATATTTTTGCGTAAATCAGCTAGTCAGAAAGAGTTAGTAGTGGCTGGCCGTGTATCGGTATTGATTGTTGCACTATTTGCCCTGTATCTAGCGCATGATCAAAACAGTAGTATTTTAAGCTTAGTGAGCAGTGCTTGGGCTGGGTTTGGAGCGGCCTTTGGACCTGTTATTTTGCTTAGTCTGTATTGGCCACGCATGACCCGTAAAGGTGCAATATGCGGAATGCTTGTGGGGGCAATAACCGTGATTGTTTGGAGTTATGGGTCTTTTACCATAAATGAACAAGCATTAAGCGCTTGGCTGTACGAGATCGTTCCCGGGTTTATCGCCTGTACCCTCACCATAATAGCAATAAGCCTAGTAGACAAGCAGCCAGCCAAACAACTAACCGACACCTATCAACAAGTCGTTGAATCTTTACAATCAGAACTCACATCAAAATAGATTAAGCGCCTCAATCTGGTTAGTGCGTATGGCTACGACCCATACGCACTAACCAGAATCCCAACAAATCCTGACAAATGACTCGTCAACGTCACAGATCAACATTATCATTAGCGCAAATTTAGTCATACGAAGCATAAACATGTCCCAACCTCCTTGCCCTCAGTGCCAATCAGAATACGTATATCCAGATCAAAATATGCTAATTTGCCCAGAATGCGGGTTTGAGTGGGATCCCTCTACCTCAACTGACGACGACGAAATCACCGCAAAAGATGCAAACGGCAGCGTCTTAAAGGCAGGCGATAAAACCACTGTAATCAAAGATTTAAAAATTAAAGGCAGCTCGCAAGTTATTAAGGTGGGAACCAAAGCCTTAGTTAGGCGAGTCCTAGACAAAAAAGATCATGAGCTAGATTGCAAAGTCGACGGTATTGGAGAAATGATGGTGACAGCTAAATTTGTCAAAAAAGCCTAGGGCGTGTCCTAATAGCCAAGTAGATTTTGTCGTACAAATGATTAATGCCCCATTTTAAAACACCAGATTACTGGGGCATTAATTAATCTCTACTCATCATCAGACCCAGCGACTATATTGGCAATATTCAGTAAATTAGATACTGCTAGATGGTTAATCGAGTGCTTAGGATAACGTCCTTTGCTATTTAGCTCTCCTGCTTCTTTGTCCATAAGCAGTTCAATGGCCTGATCGACGGTTTCGACAACATAGACATGAAATTTTTCTGCTTTAACGGCTGCCAACACATCTTTATCAAGCATTAAAGTAATTTGATTAGATTTAGGAATAACCACGCCTTGCTGACCGGTTAAGCCGCGATGTTGGCAAAGCTTAAAGAAGCCTTCTATTTTTTCGTTAACCCCACCTACAGACTGAACTTCTCCATACTGGTTAATAGAGCCCGTTATCGCCAAATCCTGCCTAGCAGGTACTTTGGTCAGAGCCGACAACAAAGCAATCAGTTCAGCCAAAGAAGCACTGTCGCCATCGATATGCCCGTAAGATTGTTCAATAGCAATGTTCGCTGATAAGGTCAAAGGAAACAGCTGTGCGTACTTGTATCCCAAATACCCCGTTAGCAACATGACGCCTTTGGAGTGAATCGGTTGACCAAGCTCCACCTCACGCTCGATATCGATTACGCCATTCGCCCCTGCATATACAGTTGACGTGATCCGAGCTGGGGTACCAAAGGCGCAATCACCAATTTCTAACACAGTTAAACCATTGACTTTGCCTACGTCTAGGCCCTCAGTAGCAATTAATATTTGCCCCTCTTTAACGTCGTCTAATACAGCTTCACTTACCCGACCTGTACGATAAGTTTTTGCTTGTAACGCGCTTTCGATATGACCCACATCAAGCTCTGTCTTGTTTTGCTGTTTACAAAAATAATTTGCTTCGCACAATAGCTCAATGACGTCAGCAAACTTAGCCGACAATCTTTGCTGATGCTCAGCCATACGCAAACTGTATTCGACTAATCGATACATAGCCTTAGCAGATATATTATCTAAACCTAGGCTAGCAACATGATTGCGTACTCGGCCAACGAAGTCTTTTAGCGTCGTATTGTCTAGTGGGATTTCATGGTCAAAATCCACCAGCACTCTGAACAATTCATAGAACTCTTCATCATAGTCTTGCAAGGTGTAATATAAATCGCGAGAGCCTAGCAGTACTACTTTCACGTCAATGGGGATCTGCTGAGGATTTAACGTAATAGAATTAACCATGCCAATATCATGCTGAGGCATGTCCATCTTAAACGAACCAAACTTTAAGACTGACTTTAACGTTTCCCACACGTAAGGCTGCTCAATCACCTTATCCATGTCGAGCAACAAATACCCTCCATTTGCCTTATGAATCGCACCTGGGCGGATCATGCGATAATTGGTGTATACCGACCCTTGGATATTGGTGTACTCAACTTTACCAAATAAATTTTGATGAGTGGGGTTAGACTCATAGACGACAGGTGAGCCGCTATTTAGATCGTGAGAGACCAAAATATTGGGTAAATACTGTTCTTCCAAAATCGAACGTCTGTCGTATTCGTCCTCTTTATCTTTTTTATCACCCGATAAAATTTCGACCACGGTTTCAACTAAATGGGGCTTAAGTTGCCGCAAAAACTTCAAAATGCCTAAATCAGCAGTGTATTCATGCTCTAAACTTTTAAGTAAAGGTCGGATCCCTTGCTCAGCCGTGTCTTTTTTCAATCCTCTAAGTTTTTCAGCTGTGTGACGTTTCCACTTTGGCAGTTCAATAAGGGCTTCACTCAAGGCATTTTCTAATTCATCTATAAGCTGATAATACTCTTGGCGCTTATCTTCGGGGAATTGAGCGAAAGCCGTGTCGTCAATGGGTTTACCGTTCACAATAGGAGAAAATGAAATACTGCCCTCAGACTCGAACAAAGCTACGCCGCTTTGTTGAGCTTGGGTTTCGACTGCATCGATAGCTTTGTCATATTTAAGGTCGAATTCACGAGTAATAGCAGCTTTCTTACGCTGATATCCCGGATTGTCGAAGGCCGCAGGAAAGGTATCAAGCAACTCATCAATCAACAAGCTGAGATTTTTCTGCAGTTTTTTACTTTCTCCAGCAGGAAGCTTAAGAGAATAAGGTTCGCGCTCATCATCAAAATTATTGATGTAGCACCAATCTTCTGGGGTAACCGTCTTACTCACGTATTTGTCGATGAATTCCCGAACAAGGGTAAAACGTCCCGTTGCTTGCTCACCCATTACATACAAGTTATAGCCGTTAGCTTTGATACCTAAACCAAACGACAAGGCATCTCGTGCCCGATTTTGCCCAATAAAAGTGGCGTCTAAGGCAGAATCATCTTTTAAGGCGTGATTAATCAAACGTCGGCTGGGTTTAGCCGTTAATTGCTGCAATTCTAACGCATATTTATGCTGCATATAAATCATCCTAAGTGAGCGCTCATCATTAAAGCCTTAATGGCAGTGAAACCTGTAAAGCCTTTGCTGTCAAACAGATACGTGTTGATTGCTGAGTAAATGAACAATTTCCACTCAAGATGAAATATGTTCGGTCCACACTAAGGCCATACGCCGCAAAATAATAGACTCGCCTATTTCCGTTTACGCTCTTCATTGCAACTGTTTATGTCGTTGTGCAAATAACAACTCAGATATATTCACTATCGGTTCAACACCTTTGTTTTAAAGTCGATATCAAACCTTCTACCAAGCCCTACACTTAATGACCTTACTCAATCATTTATTTGGCTAACTTCTTGTTTACCCCTCACTGGGTAAGGTATCCTATAGAGCTAACATTTTGTCTTAATTCGCTCTGCTTACATGCTGGGCTAACACGTCACGGAAATCTCTTTTAATGGCCGAAAAACAGTATCAACCTCAACAGATCGAAAAAGAGGTTCAAAACTATTGGGAACAACAAGAAACATTCAAAGCAACTGAACAAGCAGACAAAGAAAAATTTTACTGTTTGTCTATGTTTCCCTATCCCAGTGGCCGACTGCATATGGGTCATGTTAGAAATTACACAATAGGCGACGTAATTAGCCGCTACCAAAGGATGCAAGGCAAAAACGTTATGCAGCCTATGGGTTGGGACGCATTTGGCTTACCTGCCGAAAACGCTGCCATCAACAACAATACTGCCCCTGCAAAATGGACCTATTCAAATATCGATTATATGAAAACCCAATTGAAATCTTTGGGTTTCGGCTACGACTGGGATAGAGAAGTCGCAACCTGTAATAAAGATTACTACAAATGGGAGCAATGGTTTTTCACTCGCCTTTATGAAAAAGGCTTAGTATATAAGAAAAACGCTACAGTTAACTGGGATCCGGTCGATCACACAGTGCTGGCTAACGAACAAGTTATTGACGGAAGAGGTTGGCGTTCAGGCGCATTGGTAGAACAAAAAGAAATTCCTCAGTGGTTCATCAAAATAACCGATTACGCCGAAGAGTTAGTCGCAGATTTAGAACAATTAGAAGAATGGCCTGAGCAAGTCAGGGCCATGCAAAAAAACTGGATTGGTCGCTCCGAGGGCGTCGAAATTACATTCGACTTAGCCGAAGAAGTAGCCGGACAAACGAGTTTTGACGTTTATACCACTCGCCCAGATACTCTAATGGGCGTCACCTATGTTGCAGTAGCGGCGCAACACCCTATTGCTCTTGAAGCAGCTAAACAGAACCCTGAGCTGGCTAAATTTATTGAGCAGTGCAAATCAACTAAAGTGGCCGAAGCTGAATTGGCCACCATGGAAAAGAAAGGCCATGCCACGGGCTATTTTGCTATTCACCCTTTAACTGGCGAAAAAGTACCCGTTTGGACAGCGAACTTTGTGCTTATGGGCTACGGTTCTGGGGCTGTTATGTCGGTGCCCGGGCACGACCAGCGAGACTGGGAATTTGCCACTAAGTACGACCTAACCATCAAGCAAGTTATCGCGCCAACGGACGCAGGCATAGAAGTCGACTTAAGCCAAAGTGCGTTTACCGAAAAAGGACGCCTAGTCAACTCTGATGAATTTAATGACTTATCGTCTGCTGAAGCTTTCGATGCTATTGCTACTAAATTACAAAGCTTAGGTAAAGGCCAGAAAAAAGTAAATTACCGCTTAAGAGATTGGGGAGTGTCGCGCCAGCGCTACTGGGGCAGCCCTATTCCGATGTTAAATTTAGAAAATGGTGAATCTGTGCCCGTACCCGCAGATCAACTGCCAGTTGAGCTTCCAGAAGATGTCGAAATGAATGGCGTAATTTCGCCAATTAAGGCCGACCCTGAGTGGGCAAAAACTGAGTACGAAGGCCAGGCAGCACTGCGTGAAACCGACACATTCGACACCTTTATGGAATCTTCTTGGTACTACGCCCGCTATTGTAGTGCACAAAACCAAGATGCAATGTTAGATCCCGAACAAGCGAACTACTGGCTGCCTGTTGACCAGTATGTTGGAGGTATCGAGCATGCGATATTGCACTTGTTATATTCACGTTTCTTTCATAAATTATTGCGTGATGAAGGCTTAGTACAGTCTGACGAACCATACAAAAGGTTGCTATGTCAGGGTATGGTGCTAGCTGATTCATTTTATCGAGAAGACGCTAAAGGCAAGCAAACTTGGTACTCCCCTGCTGACGTCGAAACCCAAAAAGACGACAAAGGCCGAATCGTTGCGTCAATTCTTAAATCCGACGGACAACCGGTTATTCATGGCGGCATGACCAAAATGTCTAAATCCAAAAATAACGGTATAGATCCTCAACAAGTGATTGATCTTTATGGGGCCGACACCATACGAGTGTTTACTATGTTTGCCGCGCCTCCAGAGCAAACCCTAGAATGGGTAGACTCAGGAGTAGAAGGTGCCCACAGGTTTGTAAAACGTCTATGGACACTGGTTCAAGAACATATAGAACAAGGTCAAGTTGAGGCACTAAACCTAAAAACGCTGACTGGCGAGCAAAAGAACTTACGTCGAGCAATTCATAAAACCATTGAAAAAGTCACAGACGATATTGGCCGTCGTCAAACCTTTAATACCGCCATCGCTGCAACAATGGAATTACTAAATCACTTACAAAAAGCCGCAACCGATAGTGCCCAAGACCGAGCAGTATTGCACGAAGGCATCAACACTATTGTATTGTTACTCGCGCCTATCGCTCCGCATATTTGCCATGTAATGTGGAAAGACCTAGGACACGACAGTCAAGTTGAAACTGCACCTTGGCCTGACGTCGACAAGAGCGCCCTAGTCGAAGACGAAAAGCTTATTGTAGTGCAAGTGAACGGCAAGGTGCGTGCAAAAATCACTATTGCTGCAGATGCATCGAAAGAAGAAGTCGAAAAAACAGGCTTTGCAGAGCCAAATGTCCAGCAACACACAAATGGAAAAACGGTTCGCAAAGTCATTTATGTGCCTGGCCGACTACTGAATATAGTGGCTAACTAATATGACTAAGCTAAAGGCTAAGCTGTTGTGCCTGCTGGTTGTCTTGCTGACAACCAGTTGCGGATTTAAGTTGAGGGGAGATTACGGCCTTCCCTCTTTTATTCAGGAGGTTCAACTGACTTCCCAGCAAAAAAATGCGCCTTTACAACGTATACTCACTCAGCAACTAAAAGCCAGTAATACGCAGGTTTATAATCGACTGGGCTTGTCAAACGATATTCAGCAACAAATCGATGTATCGTTATTTTTATACCAAGACGAGTTGGATAGACGCTTGCTATCGTTATTTGCAACAGGCCAAGTTGCTGAATACGAACTGGTGTATAAGGTGAAGTATTCGATGCAATTTGCCCAGCAAGAAGCACAACTTGTCGAGTTTGAAATTACCCGCGAATACCAAGACGATCCAGATGCCGTATTAGCTAAATCCCGCGAGCTTGATCTAATTTTAGGTGAAATGCGCCAGCAAGCCGCTAATCGAATTATGCGTCAATTGGCCAGTTCATCTTATGCGTCATTACCTAGCCCGTTGCAAACTGACTGACGCCTATGCAAATTTACCCTAATCGATTTAGTGTTTCTGCACAGACGCCACTAGCCAACTTTTATCTAATTTTTGGCGATGAGCCCCAGCAAAAACTCGATTGTATTGAACGTATCAGGCAGGCCGCAGCAGCTCAGGGATTTGATGAAAGGCAATCGTTACAAGCCGATACACAATTCAATTGGGATAAACTTATAGAAGCCAGTCAAACCTTATCGCTATTTTCGAGTCGACAAATCATTGAACTAGAACTCCCAACGGGCAAACCCGGTACAAGCGGTAGTAAGGTATTGGCCTCACTTGCGAGTCAGCCCAACCCAGATGTTTTATTCGTGATCCACGGTGGAAAAATAGGCAAGGATGTACAAAATACAAAATGGTTTAAAGCCCTTGATAAACTGGGGGTATATGTTCCTTGTTATCCCTTAGAAGGCAATGCTTTGTATCAATGGGTGAATCAAGGCATGGCAGCAGCTGGGCTGGCACCCTCACAACAAATTACCCAACTTTTGGTTGATTATTGCGAAGGCAATTTACTTGCCGCTAAACAAGAAATCGAAAAACTTAGCTTGTTGTTCCCAAATGGCAATCCAGAACTAAAAGAAGTCGAACAAGCGGTTGTCGACCAGTCTCGGTACACAGTATTCCACTTAATTGATGTATTGTTAGCAGGTGAGAGTCAGCGAGCAGTTAAAATGCTATTTCGCCTTGAGAGTGAAGGGGTTGAACCCAACATACTGTTGTGGGCGTTAAGCAAAGAATGGCAAACTTTGTCTGCCTTACAGTTTGATAAAAGCCAAGGACAAGCTATTAATTGGAATCAGCACCGAATATGGAAAAATCGCCAACGTTTGTACAACGCTGCGTTAAGTCGTCTATCAAATGAGCATTTATTAGCCATGCAAGGCAAGCTCAGTGAGGTTGATCAGGCCCTCAAGCAGTCTAGTATTGCTCGGCCATACGTAGAGTTATGTCATTTATGTCTATTGTTTGTGCCCTTTCCCTTGTCGTCTTTACCCCTAGACTACCCAAATATTCAGTAAACTAATGGCTTTGTCTGCTCCCATTGGCATATTTGGTGGTACCTTCGACCCTCCTCATATTGGCCACATCAATCCAGTTATAGAAGCCGCTAAACTAACTAAATTAACGCGTATAGCGGCCTTACCTTGTTACGTCCCTACTCATAAACAAGCCGCCAGTGCCAGCAGCCAAGACAGACTCAATATGGTTAGGCGTGTCTGTGAGCTATATCCGCTTTTTTACCCAGACAGTCGTGATATTGACCGCGGGGTCCCTACCTTTACCTTAGATTCGCTGCAATCGTTCAAAACAGAATTTACTGGTCATCCCCTATGTTTTTTTATTGGTAGCGATTCGTTACTGACCCTGACAACTTGGCATCAATGGCGTGACATACTGGATTTATGCCATTTAGTGGTATGTACACGCTCAGCTAACCATGCACAATATCAATCTTGCCCTATCACAGTTGACGTCCTTCAAGAATACCAAACCCCAGATTGGCAAACGTTACACACGCAAAGTGCTGGCAGCATCTATTTAGCCGACACTCAACAAGTGGATATATCGTCTACCGAATTACGCCAGCGATTACAGAACAAACAGTCGTGCAACGAATATATTCCTAAAAGCGTATTGGATTATATTGATACACATAAACTCTATCAGCCATAAGTGGTTTTCTGTTAAACTGTCCAATCCATATTCAAATATCAATCAAAGAGGGCATTCCTTGGATCAGCAACAACTAAAGGCCTTTGTCGTAGAAAAAATAGAAGATTTAAAAGGTAGAGATATCATTGATCTTGATGTTTCTGATAAATCATCGGTAACCGATGCACTGATTATATGTTCAGGCAACTCTAAACGTCATGTTGTATCAATTGCCGAAAACTTAGTCGTCGAAGCTAAAAAAGCTAACAACGCACCTTTGAGCATCGAAGGCAAAGAAGTCGGTGACTGGGTGTTAGTCGATTTAGGTGAAGTAGTGGTGCACGTCATGCAAGATGAGTCTCGCGATTTTTACCAACTCGAAAAACTTTGGGGCTAACTAGTTTGCAACTGGAGCGACCCATTTGAAAATTCAACTAGTTGCAGTGGGCGTAAAAATGCCTGCTTGGGTTGAACAAGGTTTTACTGAGTATTGCCGTCGCTTCCCTAATGATATGCCCTTGTCTCTGACTGAAATTCCCGCAGGAAAACGCGGTAAAAATGCTGACATTAAACGTATTTTGCAAAAAGAAGGTGAGCTAACCTTAAACGCCATACCTAAAGGCAATAAAATCGTCACCTTAGAAGTAACGGGCGCACCTTGGGACACTCCGAAACTTGCACAGAATATGCAAAAGTGGCAAATGGATGGAAGAGATATCAGTTTACTGATCGGCGGACCTGAAGGACTCGCCCCAGAATGCATCCAGCGTTCAGAGCAAAAATGGTCTTTGTCTAGTCTCACCTTGCCTCATCCCTTAGTCAGAATTATAGTGGCAGAAAGCTTATACAGAGCTTGGTCTATTAATAATAATCATCCTTATCACAGGGAATAGTTTTGCCATCGCCACGCATTGTCATAAAGGATCACACTGCTGAATCAAACCTGTTTGCTAGGCGAGCAGTCATTGGACTATTAGTGGTGTGCGTGATGATTGCTATGGTCATTACGAATTTATATTACCTGCAAGTTGAGCGATTCGAAGACTATCAAACGCGTTCAAATGGCAACCGGATTAAAGTATTACCTGTAGCCCCCAACCGCGGCCTAATATACGACAGAAATGGCGTACTGCTAGCCGAAAACCGGCCTGTGTTTAGTTTGCAAGTGATCCCAGAAGAGACCCAAAATCTCGAAGAAACCCTCAGCAAACTACAAACCCTAATGAATATCGACGACGAAGACATCGAAGATTTTCAACGGGACCGTAAACGTATCCGCCGTTTTAAACCTGTTACCTTGCTTAATCGACTTAACCAAGAGCAAGTCGCTATATTTTCGGCCAACCAACATCAATTTCCTGGCGTCGCAATCGAAGCTAGATTGGGTCGCTACTACCCATTTAAGGGCGCGCTTACCCATGTTATTGGTTACGTTGCAAAAATAGACAAAAAAGACTTACAAAAACTCACCGAAGCAGGCTTCGAAGCCAACTACGCAGCCACCTATGATATAGGCAAACGCGGAATTGAAAAATACCACGAAGAAATCCTCCACGGTAAAGTGGGCTACCAAGAGGTAGAAGTTAACAATCAGGGTCGTATCATTCGCACCTTAAATTTTAGCCCCCCAGAGCCGGGCCAAGACATAGTGCTAAATATAGATGTAGAGTTGCAACTCGAAGCCGAGCGTTTATTCGCGGGAGAACGAGGAACCGTAGTGGCTATGGATCCAAATGATGGCGGAATTTTAGCCTTGTACAGTAGCCCAAGTTACGATCCCAATTTATTCGTACACGGTATTAGCAGTAAAAACTACAAAAAACTGCTGACCTCATCTAGGCCTTTATTCAACCGAGCAACCCAAGGTCAATATCCCCCTGCCTCGACCGTTAAACCTCATCTAGCTCTAGTTGGTTTAGAGCAAGGCGTTATTACGCCTCAAAGTCGCTTATTTGACAACGGTAAGTATCGATTGAAAAATGTCAGTCGAATTTGGCGCGACCATAATCCTTGGGGCCATGGCTGGGTAGACGTGACTAAATCTATTGAAGTCTCTTGCGACATCTTTTTCTACGACATGGCCTTCAAATTAGGGATTGATCGTATGAGCGACGGTATGTACGAATTTGGCTTTGGTGATTACACAGGTATCGACTTACACGAAGAAGCCGATGGCTTTATGCCCAGCAGAGGTGCAGTTAGAGCTCGCTTTAACCGCGCTTGGTATCATGGCGACACTATCAATCTAGGCATAGGCCAAAGCTATTGGACCGCGACCCCAGTGCAACTAGGCCAATCTATTGTCACCTTACTCAACAAAGGACGCAGAATTATACCGCAAATTTTACGAGGCCAAAAAGAAGGCGAACGGACGGTACTTGAACCAGTCAAAGAGCGGCCCCCGATCCAGATACAAGATGAATACAATTGGGATGTTGTTCTCGATGCTATGTATGGCGTGGTCAATCGAGAGCACGGAACAGGCAGAAAGGCCTTTGTTGGAGCGCCCTATACGGCAGCAGGTAAAACGGGTACAGCTCAGCTTGTGACCATAGCCCAAGACGAGGAGTACGACGCATCTAAGTTGTCTAAAGAAAACCACGATAATGCCATGTACGTGGGTTATGCTCCTTACGATAAGCCACAAATCACTGTCACTGTCGTCTTTGAAAATGCCGGGGGCGGGGGCAGTAACGCTGCACCCATTGCCAGAAAAATTATGGATAACTACTTAAAAAACCAACACTTCCCAGAACATCAAGTGATCGAAGCCTTACCGCCAAAAGGTACACTGCCTAGTAGCGTAACTGAGAGTCCATAGGTCTATGTTGAGAACTAAACTACTCCCAAACGAACGCTCTTTTTTAAGCAAAATCCATTGCGACGGGCCGTTACTATTGGGCTTACTCGTTTTAATGGCAGTTGGCCTACTCACAATATACTCTGCTGGCGGCCAAGACATTCAACTCATCCAACGTCAGCTCGTTCGACTCGGCGTAGCCATGGGCGTCATGTTAGTCATTGCCCAAGTGCCAATTAACACTTATCAAAAGCTGTCGATATACTTTTACATAGTCGGTATTGGTATGCTGGTCGCCGTACTCTTGGTGGGCGTATCCAGTAAAGGAGCGCAAAGGTGGTTAGACTTAGGGGTAGTGAGATTTCAACCCTCCGAAATCATGAAACTGGCAGTCCCCATGATGGTTGCTTGGTACATTAGCCGCTTTAACTTGCCGCCTAAGCTTAAGCACATAGCCGTGGGTTTTATCTTAGTCGTGATGCCCACGCTGTTAATTGCTAAGCAACCAGACTTAGGCACCTCCTTACTTATTGCTAGCTCAGGCATTTTTGCTCTATTTTTGGCAGGGATGAGCTGGGGCCTGATTTCGTTTATCGCCATAGCTGCATCAGCGTTTACGCCTATTATGTGGATATTCCTCATGAAGGAATATCAAAAGCAGCGGGTGTTAACCTTCTTAAACCCTGAAAGTGATCCCCTAGGCTCTGGGTATCATATTATTCAATCAAAAATTGCTATTGGTTCTGGTGGACTTCAAGGTAAAGGCTGGTTGCAAGGCACTCAATCTCAGTTAGAGTTTTTGCCAGAACGACATACAGATTTTATCTTTGCCGTATTTAGCGAAGAGTTTGGTTTGTGGGGAGTAATAGGTTTGCTCGCTATTTACGCTTTTATTGTATTTAGAGGTATGCTGATTTCGATCCGTGCTCAAGATGCATTTAGTAAGATATTAGGCGGTAGCATCACCCTTACCTTCTTTGTATACGTGTTTGTTAATATGGGCATGGTATCAGGGATACTACCAGTCGTTGGCGTACCTTTACCCTTGGTGAGTTATGGCGGCACCTCTATGGTTACCTTACTCGGTGGTTTTGGTATGCTAATGGCGATAGCTACCCAAAAACGCATCATGTCAAGAGAGTAACGTCTAGGTAGTGGCGTAGAAAGGCATCACTAAATAACGCTTAAAAAACAGCTCGGCAGCTAACGCCTGTTGCAACAAGATGCATGCGGCACAGTCAATTAACACAGCCTAATAAAAGGACACCAATGAAAATCATTTTAAGTTTGACTCTCTTTCTTTTCTCTGGATTTAGCTTAGCCTCTCCTGCTCAACTCAAACAGGCATTTATCGATGAGATGGTCTCTAAACATAAATTCGAGCGAACTTACGTAGAACAGACCTTAGACCAGGCTCAAGTTAATCAAAAAATATTAGAGGCCATTGCCAGACCTTGGGAAGCTAAACCTTGGCATCAGTATTATCCAATATTTCTTACAGAAAAACGTTTGGAAAAAGGACTGTCATTTTGGAAAACTCATCAACAAACCTTAGAGCGTGCTGAGCGAGAGTTGGGGATCCCCGCCGAAATCATTGTTGCCATTATTGGTGTTGAAACCTTTTACGGCAGTTATACGGGTAAATACTCGGTACTGGATGCATTAAATACCTTAGGATTTCACTACCCGCCTAGAGCGACATTTTTTAGACGTGAATTGGGCGAACTGTTTTTACTCGCAAAAGAAGAAAAATTCGACATTACAAGCCTTAAAGGCTCTTATGCCGGCGCTATGGGCTGGGGGCAATTTATATCATCTAGCTACCGCCACTATGCTATCGACTTTGATCAGGATGGCGTTCGCGACTTACTCAACAATCCCGTTGACGCAATTGGCAGCGTAGCCAACTACTTTAAACGTCATGGCTGGAAAACAGGTGAAAACGTAGCATACCCAGTCAACGTGAGTGGTAACAAGCATAAAAACTTAGTTAGCAAGTCGTTAAAATTTTCCCATACATGGCAGCAATTAGCAGCAGCTGGCGTCACATTAGACGGCCACACACTTACTCCAGAACAAAGGGTTAAACTACTCGAATTCAAGCAAGCTGGCAGCTTAGAGTACTGGGTAGGATTGCCTAACTTTTATGTCATTACGCGTTATAACCATAGCCCTTTGTACGCTATGGTGGTCTATCAGTTTAGTCAACAACTCAAACAAGGTTTTGCTCAATAAGTCCATTGCTTAGATATTTATAATGACTGTGCTTATTCCCTTTACCATGCTAACTCGCCCTACACTTTGCTGGGTGTGCATACTCGTATTGGGGGGGATATTGGTAGGTTGTGCGCCTAAAGGCAGATACCACCATCACCGAGACTCTGCACCAAAAATCGTCCCAGAACATGTCACTACTATTGATGCATTGCCCGTATATGAGGATTATGCGCCTGCCAATATGCGTCCTTACACAATACGCGGCGTCACCTACCGTCCGCTCACAACAGGCAAAGGTTTTTCCGAGCAAGGGCTAGCGAGTTGGTATGGCCAAAAGTTCCATGGACATCTCACAGCCAATGGTGAGATATATAATATGTACGAGATGTCAGCGGCACATAAAACGCTGCCCCTGCCTTCTTTTGCACGAGTGACCAATTTAACTAACGGGAAACAAGTAGTGGTTCGCATTAACGATCGGGGGCCGTTTCATTTAAATAGAGTCGTCGATTTATCTTATGCCGCTGCGGCTAAATTGGATATATTAAAAACTGGAGTGGGCAAGGTAAAGGTAGACGTTATCCATGTTGCAAAAGATGGAAACGTTACGATTGGCAACACACCTGTAATTCAACCGACAACTGCACCAAGCGTAAGTAAAAACAGCTTATCAACTCGCTATATTCAAGTACTAGCCTCAAGTAGAGCCCAGAAAATTCCCGCTATAGCAAAAAGATTAACCGACACATTTGGCTTGCCAACAAAAACCCTTGAGTCTGGGCGAATCTTTAAATTAAGACTAGGCCCTCTGCCCGAGCATCTTGACTCCCTATCTATACTCAACAAACTTGCAACAATGGGCTACCCAGATGGATTTGTTGTTAGCGAATAATATCAGCGAACAACAAAAGCAATCTAGAGGGCCTGTATCACCCTGGAATTTCTGGTTTCTCAAACCTTTTACCAAGAAAAACACCTTCCATTTAGTCTGCCGAGAAACTTTTAGTCTCTCCCGTCGTCATAATATTCGCCTTTTTTGTAATACGTTAAAGTTGCATTGAGGTCGAACCTAACACTTGGCAGCGTAAAACCAGTTAAATTTTTTTTGTCACTGGGCAGCAATCCCCTGACTGAAATGGTATATTGTGCTGCAAATTTTGAAGGTCGTATTCTTCTCTTCATCCTAATTAAATTGAACATCTAAACGGTAGCTTAATGTCTAACCTTAAAAAATATTTCGGTTCTTTTGTAACCAGTGTCAGTCTTTGTCTGTATGTCGTTACCGCCTCTGCTGCGGTTGTCATTCCCCCTGCACCTTCGGTTGCCGCCAAAGGGTTTATCTTGATGGACGTTCAAACCCGAAACGTGATCGCCGAACAAAATGCAGATATTCAGATTCCGCCTGCCAGCTTAACCAAAATGATGACCAGCTACGTCATTGGTCAAGAGATTTTAAATGGCAATATTCAAGAAACAGACATGGTGACCATTTCTGAAAAAGCCTGGAGTAAGAATTTTCCTGATTCTTCGAAAATGTTTATCGAAGTAGGAAAGCAAGTATCAGTAGCAGATTTAAATCGTGGGATCATTATTCAATCGGGTAACGATGCCTGTGTAGCCATGGCCGAGCACATTGCCGGTAGCGAAGAAGCCTTTGTTAGCATGATGAATATGCATGCTAAAAAACTCGGCATGACGTCGACCCATTTTGTAAACAGCCATGGTTTGCATGATGGCGATCACTACACAACGCCTCGAGACATGGCTCTACTGTCTATCGCATTAATCGAAGATGTTCCCGAAGAGTACGCCATATACAAAGAAAAAGAATTTACTTTTAACAACATTAAGCAATACAACCGCAACGGTTTATTATGGGACAAAAGCTTAAACGTTGATGGCATTAAAACCGGCCACACCTCTGACGCGGGATATAGCTTAGTAACCTCTGCGACTCAAGGGGACATGCGCTTGGTATCTGTAGTGATGGGCACAGAAAGCGAACGTGCTCGAAAAGTCGAAAACAAAAAATTACTCAAGTATGGATTCCGTTTCTTCGAAACGATTACACCCTACAAAGCCGGAGACAGCTTTGTTTCTCACCGTATCTATATGGGTGCCCAGCAAACTGTCGATTTAGGTATATTACAAGACACCCCTATCAATATTCCTAGAGGGCAAAGCAAAAAATTAGAAGCGAACTTTAAACTCGATAAAAACCTTGAAGCTCCCATCAGCAAGGGAGAAGTCGTGGGCAAGCTATACCTACAAATTGAAGGTGAAGACATAGCTGAATACCCCCTTGTTACTTTACAGGGCGTCGAACAAGGCGGCTTTATTGACCGTATGACCGACTATATAAAGCTTCAACTTGGTTTTGAGAACTAAATATCACTAGGACACAGACTGTAAAATGAAAACCCATTTCGACGAACTGCTAGATTTTCCATGTCACCAAACTTTCAAAATTATGGGCATTGCCAACGCGCAAATGCCCGTCGACGTGGTTGCTTGTATTCAAAAACATGCCCCAGGCGACTATGCGCCTAGCGTTAAGCCTAGTTCAAAAGGCAACTATCAATCTCTGTCTATCAGTATAAAAGTGACCAGTAAAGAACACATGGAAACCCTCTATAAAGAATTATCATCGTTAGAGCTTGTCAGGTTCGTACTTTAGCAATCTGTAAGCATGGGCCAGAGTGTAGGATTATCAAATAGCGTGTCAAAATTACTTATCAGACAACTCGGTAGACAAGACTACTTGCCCATTTGGCATAAAATGCAAGAGTTTACCAACAATCGCCAAGCCCACACCGCCGACGAAATCTGGTTAGTAGAACATCCCCCAGTATTTACACAAGGACAAGCTGGTAAAGCTGAACATCTCCTTATGCCGGGAGACATTCCTGTGGTTAAAGTCGACCGAGGTGGGCAAGTCACCTATCACGGCCCAGGCCAACAAATGATGTACGTGATGTTAAACCTCAAGCGTTATAAGCTAGGGGTTCGGACACTTGTTACCGCGTTAGAACAATGCATAGTCGACACCTTAAAAGACTACGCCATAAATGCATACCCCAAGGCCGATGCGCCTGGAGTATACGTAGACGAACAAAAAATTTGCTCCATAGGACTTAGAATTCGTAAAGGCTGTTCATTCCATGGGTTAGCCTTAAACGTCAATATGGACTTATCGCCCTTTGAACGGATAAACCCTTGTGGGTATGCAGGCCTAAAAATGGTAGACTGCGCCTCACTAGGTGGGCCAAAAACGTTAGTAGACGCTAGCCACAAAATCACCCAACATTTACTGAGTAATTTGGGCATTACACACACAGAATACAAAGAAGGCTGACATGACTAATTCACGCACTCAAGCAGGGGTAAAACTCCGCGACGACGAGAAAGTTAAACACATTCCTATTACTATCGTGCCAACCGAAAAAGCTGAAATGCTGCGTAAACCCGAATGGATCAAGATCAAACTCCCTCCTACTTCTGAGAAAATTGATCATATAAAAAACACCTTAAGAAAAAATAAGTTACATTCTGTTTGTGAAGAAGCCAGCTGCCCTAACCTAGCCGAATGTTTTAATCATGGTACTGCCACCTTTATGATTTTAGGTGACATATGCACCCGCCGCTGCCCATTCTGTGATGTCGCGCACGGTAAACCTTTACCGCCAAGTGCAGAAGAGCCCGAAAAACTAGGCAAAACCATAGCTGAAATGAAACTTAAATACGTGGTTATCACCTCTGTTGATCGAGATGATCTAAGAGACGGCGGAGCTCAGCATTTCGTCGATTGTATCTCAGCTATTCGGACCCACAGTCCAAGCACCACCATAGAAGTATTGGTACCGGATTTTCGTGGACGTATGGACCGCGCGTTAGAAATTTTAAAGCAATGCCCTCCAGATGTGTTTAATCACAACCTAGAGACCATTCCGCGTTTATATCGTGAAGCTCGCCCAGGTGCCAACTACAAATGGTCTTTGGAGTTGCTTAAGAAATTTAAAGCTCAACATCCTAGTATTCCAACTAAGTCTGGATTGATGATGGGAATGGGCGAAACTAAAGACGAAATAGCAGTGGTACTCGAAGATTTACGTGCTCACGATGTCGAGATGCTAACCCTAGGTCAGTACTTACAGCCCAGTAAACACCACTACCCGTTAAAGCGTTACGTACACCCTACTGAGTTCGATGAACTCGGTGAAATAGCAAAAGAGTTAGGCTTTAGCCACGCAGCCTGCGGACCTATGGTGCGCTCTAGCTACCATGCTGACAAACAAGCTGCTGGTGAAGAAGTCGGTAAGTTTACCCCCAACTAAGGGTCCCTCTGGAGAAACAACAGTAAAATAGTTACCAATCAAAACACCCAGCAAATGCTGGGTGTTTTTGGTTTAATAGGCAGAGCATTTATAGGTAGTAGATAGCAATACTTAACTATCTCCTTTTGCAGACACCCACCCTTTATAAGCTCAATAACCTAAGCTTTGCCCTGCCATTAAACCCTATTCCTTAAAGTGCGGGTTTATCTATAAAAATTAGCAATCTTCAGTAGACTTACCCATTTTCTCTTTACTCGCAATACAGGCTTCTTTAAGTTTAACCGCTGCGTCTGCTTTTAATTCTGAGGCTTTTTCTTTGGTTGCATCCATTACATCAGCGGCCTTGTCAGAAGTCGCAGCATAGGCATCACTGGCTTTATCCTTGGCAGCCTCGTAGGCATCTACCGTCGAGTCCTTTGCATCAGCTGCCATATCTGAGGCCTTCTCAGCCAACTCAGAGGCTCCCTCTTTAGTATCCTCATATAGCTCTACTGACTTTTCTTTTACTTCAGCGGCCATTTGTTTAGTCTCTTGTTTTACCTCTTCTGTTGACTCTTTTTGCGTGTCGCTACATGCACTTAAACCTAGCGCGACAACTGTCAATGCAACAGCTACTTTGGTCTTTGAAAAATTCATTTTGATTCCTTTTATTAATCTAATTAAGTGTACGTACTCGTACAGACTTACCCTAGGCTTAGCGAATTTTGTTCCATATTGCTAATTTATTGATCTAAATAAGGTTTCTTTAGCTTAACTGATATCCACGTAAATAAGTCACTCATTTCGTATTAAATTAGCAACACAGCGAGTAAAACTCATTGTTTATGTCTACACACAAAAAAGCCCAGTCTGTTAACTGGGCTTTTAATACTTTAACCATTATGCGCTTACTTGAGTAGAGCCAGAAGTTCTTGAGTTTTCTCTTGCATCAAAGAAATATCCCCTTTGGATTCGACATTTAAACGAATAACCGGCTCGGTATTCGATTTACGCAAATTAAAACGCCATGTTCCGAACTCAAGGCCAATGCCGTCTGTGTAATCAATCACAGTCGCTTGGGCTTGATACTTTTCGAGAATAGTTTTGATGGCCCCATCAGGATCAGCCAAGGTACTGTTAATCTCGCCCGAAGAAGGAAAAGCAGCGATACGCTCTTTAACCAATAAAGACAAAGGCTTATTACTGGTACACAAAAGCTCAGCCACCACCAACCATGGGATCATGCCTGAATCGCAATAAGCAAAATCTCGGAAATAATGATGAGCGCTCATTTCACCGCCATACACGGCATCATCTGCGCGCATTCGCTCCTTAATAAAAGCGTGGCCAGTTTTACTTTTTATGGGTACGCCACCAGCGGACTCGACTATGTCTTCTGTATTCCAGTATACCCTTGGGTCATAAATAATCTTAGCCCCTGGATCTTTATCCAAAAAGGCCTTAGCTAACAAGCCTACTATGTAATAGCCCTCTACAAATTCACCTGTTTCGTCAAACAAGAAACAGCGATCGAAATCCCCATCCCAAGCAATACCCATATCAGCTTTATGATCAATAACTGCATTTGCAGTATCAGCGCGACTTTCTGGTAATAAAGGGTTGGGAATACCATTGGGGAAACTACCATCGGGTTGATGATGAACCTTAATAAACTCAATAGGCACTTGCTTGGCTTGTAATTCGGCTTCGATCGCATCAAGTGCTTTACCTGCCGCACCATTGCCCGCATTCACTACCAGTTTAAGGGGCTTAATGTTGGCCATATCGATGTAAGATAGCATATGAGCCACGTAATCTGGCATTGCGTCTAGGGCTTTATATTGATTGCTTTGAGCTAACTTGCTTGTTTCAACGGACCCTTGACCTTGAATAAACTGCTCATCACTTACTCTCTGGGTAGCATACTTGCCTAAGCCAGCATCTACAGTTTGCGTAGAATAGGTTTCGGCTAAATCACGAATAGCAAATAACCCCGTATCCCCGCTGATAGGCCTAGAGTCAGTTTTGACCAATTTCATGCCATTGTAGTCAATAGGATTATGGCTGGCGGTTACTTCTACGCCGCCATCTACCCCTAAAAACTTAGTCGCAAAATAAATTTCCTCTGTGCCCGTCATACCTAAATCGATAACCGCTGTGCCGCCATCTATCAAGCCTGCCGCTAACGCTAACTTGAGAGGTTCAGAAGTTAACCGAACGTCGCCACCAATGACTACGGACTTAGCTTGCATGTGCTCGGCATAGGCACGACCAATGCGATAAGCTACGTTTTCATCTAGTTGTTCGAGTAATTTTCCACGAATGTCGTAGGCCTTAAAACAGGTAATTTTCATTTATATTTAACCTTATTAATAACTGTTATACGCCGATTTACGACTCGACACGCCCATAACGGTCAGAGAAACGCACAATATCGTCTTCGCCAAGATAAGTACCCGATTGCACTTCAATTAGCTCAAGAGGAATTTTACCTGGATTTTCGAGGGCGTGAATAACCCCAACAGGAATATAAGTAGATTGATTTTCTGATAATAACAAGGTCTCGTCGCCATTAGTGACTTTGGCTGTTCCTGCTACCACTATCCAATGTTCTGCTCTGTGGTGGTGCATTTGTACCGATAATTTTTCGCCAGGCTTGACCGTAATACGTTTAACTTGGAAGCGCTCACCGTTATCAATAGAGTCGTAGCTACCCCAAGGTCTAAACACTTCGCGGTGAAATTCGAACTCTGGACGTTTGTCCGCTTTCAATTGGTTCACGACCTTCTTGATGTCTTGCACTTTGTCTTTATTGGCAACCAATACTGCATCTTTAGTTTCAACCACCACTACATCATCTAAGCCAACCACAGAAATCAAACGCTGTTCGGCATTAACGTAACTATTATTTACGCCTTCTAAAATGGCGTCGCCAATAACGACATTACCATTTTGATCTTTCTCTTTGGCGGTTTCCCACAAAGACGACCAGCTGCCTACATCGCTCCATCCAGCATCTAAAGGCACCACGCATGCTGAATCGGTTTTTTCCATTACAGCATAGTCGATTGAGTCATCTGGGCATCCAGCAAAAATGTCGGCATCAACACGAACAAATTCTAAATCTTTAGCTTCGGTTGCTATGGCTTTGCGACAAATTTCAAGCATTTGTGGGTTGTACTTTTCAAGTTCTTGAAGGTAACGGCTGGCTTTAAACATAAACATGCCGCTATTCCAATAATATTCACCCGAATCGACATATGATTGCGCAGTGGCTAGATCAGGCTTTTCAACAAAACTTGCCACATCAAAGCCCACCTCAACAGCGGCCACTTGCTGACCACCCTGAATATAGCCATATCCGGTATGAGCCGAGTCTGGCACGATACCAAAGGTCACTAACTTACCTTGCTCAGCTAATACTTCTGCATGTTTAATGGCTTGATGGAAAGCAGGTGCGTCATTAATTAAATGGTCTGCTGCAAGGATCAAAAGCGTTGGGTCATCCCCTTTAAGTGATGCATGTAAAGCTGCTAATGCAATGGCCGGAGCAGTATTGCGCCCTACAGGCTCAAGTAAAATCCCGCCATGGTCAACGTCTTGTTGACGTAATTGCTCGGCTACTAAAAATCTGTGAGCGTCGTTACAAATAACAATAGGCTTATCAGCTTTGGTTCCATCCAATCTATGAATTGTGTCCTGTAACATGGTTAAATCACTGGTTAAATTCAAAAACTGCTTGGGCAATGCAGCGCGAGATTTAGGCCACAAACGACTTCCACTTCCACCAGCAAGAATTACAGGTTTCATTAAACATTCCTTATATTGAGAATAAATTTTGCCTAAGCCACGCAAAGGGCTTAACGACAAGGGCTTATTGGCCCAGAATACTATTAAAGGTTAGCCTTAGTTTCAACTAACAATCTTGTCCTGCAGGCGATTAACTCGCTCCCAATCTAATCTAAGGCAAGATAAGCCATTTTCTCTAGCAACAATCACGCAGATTGGGTTATCTAGACGCTGCTGATATAATCACCCCATACCATTAGTATTAAGAGCACTATGAGCGAAATAGATAAAAGGTTTGGTGGCACTCAGCGACTATACGGTCAATCAGCCGTCACTCGGCTACAACAGGCCCATGTTTGTGTAGTGGGTATAGGCGGGGTAGGCACTTGGATAGCAGAAGGCTTAGCTCGTTCGGCTATAGGCCACATCACCCTTATTGATTTGGACGATATTTGCGTAACCAACACCAATCGCCAAATCCATGCCTTAACTAGCACCATAGGCCAAGCTAAAGTCGAAGCTATGGCCTCGCGCCTAAAACAAATCAATCCTGAGTGCGTAGTCCACGAAATTGAAGACTTTGTCACCCCCGAAAACGTCAGGCAGTTAATTAGCAGCCAGTTCGACTATGTGGTAGATGCCACCGACAGTATTAAAGCCAAAGCTGCCATGATTGCCCATTGCAAGCGCAATAAGATTCCAATTATTACTATAGGTGGAGCCGGAGGGCAAATTGACCCTACTCAAGTAAAAGTGGCAGATCTAACTAAAACCTTACAAGACCCCCTCGCCTCAAAACTGCGCTCCGAGCTAAAACGTTTTTATAATTTCACTCGCAATCCTAAGCGGCGCTTTGCTGTGGATTGTGTATTTTCTACCGAGCAATTACGTTATCCTCAGGCAGATGGCAGTATTTGCACGACCAAATCCGGACAAGACGGCAGCACTAAACTCGATTGTAACAGCGGATTTGGTGCCTCAGTCAGTGTGACTGCAACCTTTGGATTTGTTGCAGTGGCAAGAGTGATCGATAAGCTGCTGATTAAAGCCTTATCCCAAGAATAATATTCGACAATAAATCGAAACCCATACACAATGGCTTTAAAGGGTTAATACATAAAACCTGAAATCTGGGCGCAAACTTACTCATTGCACATAAATAGAACCTAGCATTGAGTCAAAAAGCGTTCTAATACGCAAATTGCTATCCAGAATTCAGGCTAAATAAAATAGGATTTATCATATGCGCATGACCACAGAGGAACTATCAGAGTTAATGGCAGACAGTGCCAACAACGCAGTGTCGACAACCAAAGAAGAGTTTAAGATTTTTTTAGATGGCTCTGAACAAAGCATCACTACAGTAGATGACGTGATTTTAAGCTGGCTAGATAAATATAAATCACAAGCCTTAGAAGACGATGCGGTATTTACCATATGCAATATTTATGGTGCGTACATAGGTGAAATTTTTCGTAAAAAAATTGGCGGTGAATGGAACTATGATGAGTCTGATCCCACAGCTCCCTACGTAGTTCTGAATTACGCAGGCAGTAGTTATGCCTTTGCGGGCATTTGCTACCAAAGGCTTGTTAACGACAGCCAAATAAGCGTAAAAGAGTATTTCGACAAGGCCGTTGCCAATAACGTGCAGTAAAAGGTAAAAATCATTGCATCAGGGATTGTTTGCATAGCAGGATACTGTTTTTTATATCATGCAGGTTTCAATCCCTAAACCCTACACAGGGCGCATAAAACCTTTGGCTGTAGTTTTTCAGTGTTTGGTCTTAATATTTGGGTTATCCGCCTAAAAGATTGGATTCCAGATCAAAACAACTCTGGAATGACGAGGGTAGAGGCTTGTTTGTTTCTGCTCTTCTTGCCCCTATCTACTGCCTCCTACCTACTACCTACTATTCACAGCTTTGAGACTTTGGATTCCAGATCAAAAGACCTCTGGAATGACGAGATGTAAGGTTGTTGGTCTTTCACTGCTGAAATGATGGAGGTGTGGGCTTGCTCTTCTTGTCCCTATCTCCTATCTACTTTATTCTGCTTTTACCTGCTTTTCTCTGTGAACCTGGTGAACGCTGTGGTGCAATGTCTTTCGCTTTTGTTTTTCCTAGTCACTATTTACTAGCCACTATTCACCGCTTTGAGACTTGAGATTCCAGATCAAAAGACCTCTGGAATGACGAGGGTAGAGGCTTGTTTGTTTCTGCTCTTCTTGCCCCTATTTACTATCTCCTATCTACTTTCCCTGCTCTTCTCGCCCCTAGCCACTATCTCCTATCTCCTGCTTTTATCTGCTCTTTTGCCAGTCTTGTAACATCACGTTTAAATGCTTGGATTTTATTAAGTAATACCCACACCAAATTTCTATCAACAAAGGTAAGGCGACTAACCAAGAAAACTGCCAATTTTGCTCTTTGGCAATGTTGACCTCTAGAGCTAAATTTAAAATAACAGCACATAATAATAGCGGCCGAATGAGTCTAAATACCCATTCATTCTGGCTTTGCGCGATTTTCTCTCTAAAACTCAAGATAACCAAAGCACTGAGTCCTAACACCCCTAACCCTGCACTAGAATATAGATGACTAGCATGCTCATACAAAATATCAGCGAGCACTTTGGTATGCTCTGCAGAGATCAGCTGTGCAATAACCAAAAACACTCCTCGGCAAATAAACAGAGTAAAAAAATACAAAAGCCAAGGCGGTTTAACTCGCCCTGCCTCGTCATAGTGTTTGAGGGGTAAGAGTAGCAGAGAGCTAATAGCCAAAAACTTGCTCAACTTTACGCTTAGCAGGGCCACTTAGCTGCTGATGCATAGCGCTAAATGCTTGCTGCCATTTAGTTTTTTGCCCAGGGCAATAAGGCTTTTTATACAAGGCTTTGTCAACTTCGACCGCTGCGATTAGATGACACAAATCAGATAATAACTCACGACTAGTGGCCTCGTTATCAACTGGATATCGCACAGGGAGCTTGCTAGGCCCTTGATTATCTTGCATAAAAGAGGCAATTAAGGCGTCCAAATCACAATTATGATAGGCAAAGATTAAGGCTTCTACCTCTTTGCCCAGTATTGCTATTCGCTCATGACGTTTAGTCGGGCTAGGTGGCTCTTGGACAAAATCAAAATGAGAGTAAGCCGCTAGGTATAAAGCAGCGTGTTGGCAAACTTCTGGTGCAGCCCAAGACTTAAGTAAACATCGAGCACCCTCTAGGCCCGCAATCAAATCGGGTTCTGTATGCTCGAAATCTCCTGCCCCTATTTCTATTAACTGTCGAAACTTAGTATCCATCAACTTCCTCTTTGCACGTTACGTTATGGCGTGCCCTTGGTTCAGTTAAATTCAAAGTATAAAATAACCAAGCTGCTAACCGCGGTGAACATCAATACAAATCCATTGATTCCAAAATGGTCTTTTTCACGGCGGTTACGTTTTCGCTTCATCAATAACACTGTAATACTGATCACTACGCACAAGCAAAGCAACGCTACCAATACCATGCTTAACGTTCTCGACCATTCTTTTCGTCCCTCAACTCCCCAAAAAGCTTGTACACCTGACACAAACTCTGGACGTGCATCATGAAAAACAATGAGGGCGGCGATAAATACGAACCAACCCAGTACATTTATGCCCACCATAGTTTTAAACAGGTTGTCGTTTTCTCGTGGGGAGCGTCTTCTATCTTTTACTGGTCTATCTGGTTTCATAGTGTATTTGTCTTTTTACCAATGGAGCTGCCTCCTACTTTTTAAGGAAAGCCTTAATAAGAGAGTCAGGCTTTGCAAATAATTTCATATATTTATGCGAGGAGATAAAAGTAGCATCATTATGTTGTATCATACTCACGAAGTTTAATCGACGTACACCACACAAACAACGGTACAACTGAAAACCTAATCGTTCTGCTCGCTGTGTGGCTAAGCTAAAAAAACATTGCTTGTGATGTTAGGTCCTCGATATCATCCACACCTTTTAGTTCGGCTAACAAAAGCCCATTTGATTTGGAGATAAACTAAATGGCTCACACCCCAATTGCACAGATTTTTGCCGGTAAATATTCAGTTGGTGACTCGGTCACAATTAAAGGATGGGTGCGTACCCGCAGAGATTCCAAAGCAGGCTTATCATTTGTTGCCGTGCACGACGGAAGTTGCTTTGATCCAATTCAAGTTATTGCACTTAACAGCCTAGACAATTATGCCGACATTCAAACCCTTACAACGAGTTGTTCACTCGAAGCCACAGGTACATTGAAAACTTCTCAAGGCAAAGGTCAATCTTTAGAAATTGAAGCTGACAGCATCAAGATTGTGGGTATGGTAGAAAACCCAGATACCTACCCTATGGCCGCCAAACGCCATAGCATAGAGTATTTGCGTGAACACGCCCATTTGCGTCCTCGCACCAATATTATTGGCGCAGTCACCCGAGTTAGAAATTGTTTGTCTCAGGCTATTCACCGTTTCTTTCATGAGCAAGGTTACTGTTGGGTGAGCACGCCTATCTTAACGGCCAGTGACACCGAAGGCGCAGGTGAGATGTTTAAAGTCTCTACTCTAGATATGATGAACCTGCCTAAAACAGACAAAGGCGACGTTGATTACAGCCAAGACTTCTTCGGTAAAGAAACCTTTCTGACCGTGTCAGGTCAACTCAACGGTGAAGCTTATGCCACCGCCATGTCCAAAATATACACTTTCGGACCAACATTTAGAGCCGAAAACTCAAATACTAGCCGTCACTTAGCTGAGTTCTGGATGATCGAACCAGAGGTTGCATTTGCCGATTTAGCCGACATTGCTCAATTATCAGAAGACATGCTTAAATATGTGTTTAAAGCGGTTCTAGAAGAGCGTGCTGACGATATGGAATTTTTTGCGCAACGTGTTAATAAAGAAGCGATTACCCGGCTAGAAAAAGTCATTGAGCAAGATTTTGTGCGAATGGATTACACAGATGCCATCGACATACTCAAAAACTGCGGCAAAAACTTTGAATTCCCTATTGAATGGGGCGTTGATTTATCTTCTGAGCACGAGCGCTATTTGGCTGAAGAGCATGTAGGCGCGCCTATTATCATGCAAAACTACCCGAAAGACATCAAAGCTTTCTATATGCGTATTAATGATGACGGTAAAACTGTGGCCGCGATGGACGTATTGGCGCCGGGTATCGGTGAAATCATCGGTGGTTCTCAGCGTGAAGAGCGTCTTGAGGTATTTGATCGTCGCTTAGAGGAAGTGAACTTAAGTAAAGAAGACTACAGCTGGTATCGCGATTTACGTCGCTACGGTACAGTACCCCACTCTGGCTTTGGTTTAGGCTTTGAGCGTTTAGTGGCTTATGTGACGGGCATGCAAAATGTAAGAGACGTTATTGCTTTCCCTCGAACACCAGGTAACGCTAACTACTAATTACTATTCACACACTATTTGCCAAAAACATACACTTTTACCAATTAGCATGAACGAATAAATAGCCTAGTCCGGTCTATTCGATTGGACTGAGAAACCTCAGTCCACTACCCCTTCACGCCAGAGTAAGTTTTTTGCTCTGGCGTTCTTGTATATATATGGTCACAGAGAGCCAACACAAATGAACAAAAACATTGCTTCTATTCCTCATGCCATCGCCTTATCACTGGGGCTATTAATCAGCGCATGTGGCACTTCCGATGCGCCTTCAGCCAAAAACGAAACCAGCCAACAAGTCATAGAGAAAGTCGACTATTTTGCCGACGACGCCCTAGGCAACGCCCTTGCGGTGGTTCAGCATCCTGCAGGGGTACATGTTGATGGCGTAACATACGTCTCTTACCAGGGTCCATTAGAAGACCCTTACGTGGCTGCATATAATCACCAAACTAAGCAATGGCAAGGCCCAATTAAAGCCGGAGTCAGCGTTATGGGTAAAGATCCAGCGCGTAGCAAAAAAATTGATAACCATGGCAAACCCACCATGCTAGTCGACGACTTAGGCTACATTCATATTTTCTTTGGTGGCCATGGCGGTATGCCTAAGCACGGTGAAAATGCCTTAGGCAATATTCACTACGGAGAAAACAAACACGTAGTCACTAAAAAGCCTTACGACATTACAAGCTGGGAAGAGTTGGACACTATTACGCCTTTTGGCACCTATAACCAAGCCGTAAAAATGGATAATGGTGACATTTATTTATTTTACCGCCACGGTGCCCACAGGAGCGACTGGGTATATCAAAAATCCACCGATCACGGGCGTACCTTTGCAGCACCTGTATCCTTCTTAAAACATAAACGTCGCACCGACATTCAAGCCGAAGACAGCTGGTATGCTTGGGTTAAAAAAGGCCAAGGCGATGAAATAATTGTGTCTTACGATTATCACGTCTGTTGGGATGGCGGAGCGGGCATAAATGGACGAGGTCATACCACAGAGCGTCACGATGCGTACTACATGACATTCAATACGCAAACAGGTCAATGGCGTAACATTCAAGGCGAAACGTTAAGTGCTCCCGTCACCAAAGAAGAAGCCGACCAAAAAACCTTAGTTGCTCGCACAGGCCAAGATTGGACATTTAATGGTTCGGCTAAACTCGACGCCAAAGGCTATCCACATATTGCGACTAACATAGGTAAAGACTTAGGCGAAAAAACCGGTGGCCCCAAGCAAACAACCTACTTCAAATGGAACGGCAAGCAATGGACAGACGGAGTGTTGGTTAATCCTCAATCACGGATTGACAATACCGACGCTCGGGGCGATTTCTTTATTAAATCTGCTAACGAACTGACCTTTGCCTTAGGTTACCAAGAAGGTAACGACGGTGTGATTGCTTATTTCGATAGTAACGACGGTGGCCAAAGCTTTAACAAAGGTCAAGAGTTACTGCGCCGCGAAGGTGCTACTTGGGCATTAACAACGCTCATCACCAACGCCCATCCTGATGCGAGGTTAATTGTAGCCGAAAAGCCTAGGGACACAGATTGGCGCCGAATCTACTTGTTAGGCGACAGTGGACCGATTCAACGCCCTAAAAAAGACGCGCAAGTTTTACATAAAAAATAAAATCATAGATAAAAGCAAGTCCTAACAATGATTAGGGCTTGCCATTTATACGTCTTAGCTCCGGCCTCCTTAGCCTCGCGCCCTTGTAATCAATTATACTAATCGGTCCTAGTTCAATACTTGGCATCATGCGCCTTCACAGCGTAAAATGGCAATATTATCCATTTAGCACTGTAATTCTTAACTATGCCAGTAAACCTGCCATCGATTGACAACCAATCCTTACCCCCAGTAAAAGGTGTGCGCCTCGGTTGGGCCGAAGCCAACATAAAAAAACCTAACCACAAAGATATGCTTGTCATCGAAGTTGCCGATGGTAGCAGTGTTGCAGGGGTGTTTACCCAAAACCGCTTTTGCGCAGCACCTGTGCACATTTGCAAACAACATTTACAGCAAAGTCAGCAAATAAAAGCCCTAGTGATAAACACAGGTAACGCAAATGCTGGAACAGGCGAGCAAGGCACATTGGACGCCATGACAACCTGCGAGCAAGTAGCTAGCCAACTAAATATTCCGGTGAATGCTGTTTTGCCCTTTTCAACTGGGGTAATACTTGAGCATTTACCCATGGACAAACTGATTGCGGGTATTCCTGATGCCATAGGCAGACTCACTGATGACGCATGGAAAGACGCAGCCTGGTCGATTATGACCACAGACGTCGCTCCCAAAGCGTATGCTGATACCTGTCAAATCGATGGCCAAGCTATTCAAATAACTGGTATTTCGAAAGGCGCAGGCATGATCCACCCAAACATGGCAACCATGCTTGGCTTCGTGGCCACAGACGCTCCTATAGCACAAAGTTTACTCACGTCTTTGATCAAAGACATAGCCGATCACTCATTTAATTGCATCTCAGTGGATGGTGACACATCAACCAACGATTCTTTTATTATTATCGCCACAGGCCAAGCCAATATTGCTCCTATCGAGAGTAAAGATGACCCTAGATACAAGCAAATTTATACTGCTTTGCTAGGTGTTTCTCAATATCTGGCAAAAGCCATTGTTAGAGATGGCGAGGGAGCGACTAAGTTTATTAGTGTTAACGTGCAAGGTGCCCAGTCTATTGAAGAAGCCAAGGCCATAGGCTTTGCCATCGCCAAAAGCCCTCTCGTTAAAACCGCTATGTTTGCCAGCGATCCAAATTTAGGCCGTGTACTCGCAGCCATTGGCTACGCGTCTAGAGAATGTCCGTCGTTAAATGATTTAAACGTCGATGATATATCACTCTACTTTGGCGACGTGTTAGTCGCTGAAAAAGGAGGACGAGCCCCTAGCTATACTGAGCAAGCTGGACAAGAAATCATGGAAGCGGCCGAAATCGATATGACAGTAAAACTTAATCGAGGGCAGCAAAATACGACAATTTGGAGTTGTGACTTTAGCTACGATTACGTGAAAATTAACGCTGAATATCGCACCTAATAACACTTATCTAATACCTAAACATTAATATCTAAAAAGATTAACGTTTAGGTATTACGACTGAGCCAAGTAAACTTAGTTTAGTTTAGCTTAGCTCTGATGATGGATTGGGTTGGATTAGCCCAAGCAATATAAGCCACTGACGTAATGCTTAAATCTGCACCCAAACCACTGAAAATATTTAATTTTATGTGGTTTGGGTATAAGTAGAGCCCATAAAAAAATCAGACAGCTAGTCTGATTATTTGGACTTTTTGTGCATTCGCATGAGTTGTCTGCGCTTGCGCCTTTGCGAGTCATTTAACTGGCTGTGATCGGTTTCAAAGGGGTTAGATGACTCCCTAAACTCAATCTTTATTGGCGTGCCCATCACTTTTAATGATTTGCGGAAGTAATTCATTAAGTAACGCTTGTAAGAATCGGGTAAGTCTTTTAGCTGATTACCATGAATAACCACTATGGGAGGGTTGTACCCACCTGCGTGAGCATACTTCATTTTAACCCTGCGTCCTCTTACCATAGGCGGCTGGTGATCGTCTTGAGCCATTTCCATAATACGAGTCAGCATAGAGGTTGTGATACGTTGTGTCGCCGACGCGTAAGCCTCTTGTACAGACTCGAACAAGTGCCCTACCCCAGTTCCGTGCAGCGCCGATATATAGTGTAAGCGAGCGAAATCAATAAAGCCTAAACGTCTGTCTAGTTCTCGGTTTATCTCGTCTTTTATATCTTTATCTAGGCCGTCCCATTTATTAACAGCAACCACCAGCGAGCGACCCGCGTTCAAAATGAAGCCTAATAAGCTTAAGTCTTGGTCGGTAATGCCTTCTTGAGCATCCACGACAAATAAAACCACGTTCGACTCTTCAATAGCTTGTAAGGTCTTAACAATAGAGAATTTTTCGACGGCTTCAGAAATGTTTTTACGGCGTCTTACACCGGCCGTATCTATCAGCACATACTCTCTGCCATCTCGTTCCATTGGCACATAAACGCTGTCACGGGTAGTGCCTGGTTGGTCGAATACCACCACCCGCTCTTCGCCTAAAATACGATTGGTTAAAGTAGACTTACCTACATTTGGCTTACCTACTATGGCTAATTTAATGGGTGAAGATTGCAGTTTTTCTAATTGGGCCTCGGCGTCGATTTCGTCCATGTCCTCTAAAGACTCTTCGGGCACATACATATCGGGAAATTGCTCAGCAATAGGAGACAAAGTCTGTGCTAACAACTGGGTCACACCTCGCCCGTGAGCCGCTGCGATTTGACTAACTTGACCTAGACCTAAAGCAAAAAAGTCAGCGCTCTCAACGTCGCCATCAATACCGTCCACCTTGTTTGCTACCACATACACTGGCTTTTGCTGTTTACGCAGATGTTCAGCAATGGCTTGGTCTGAACCTGTCATACCAACCCTGGCATCTACCAAAAAAAGCACTACATCAGCTTCGACTATCGCCAGTAACGATTGCTCCGCCATGGCCATATCGATCCCTTGTTCACCACCACTGATTCCGCCAGTGTCAACCACGATAAACTGAAGGTTTTCGTGTTGAGCTTGACCGTATTTTCGATCACGGGTCAGGCCCGGAAAATCTGCGACCAACGCATCTCTGCTGCGAGTCAAACGATTAAATAAAGTCGATTTTCCGACATTTGGACGGCCAACTAAGGCGACTACGGGTAACATAACTGCATATCCTATAAACAAAAACGGCTTAGGAACCCCTAAGCCGACTTAAATTAATACCAATAGGTATAAATCATACTCATTCTATGAATTTACTGTGGCGTATCAACTGCCACTAACTTGCCATCTCGAGTTTGCGTGTATAACCGATTACCATCAGCTACTGGGGCAGCGAAAATACTTTCATCTTCGTCATCTCCGCCGACTTCTAAGCGAGATACTAGGGTGCCATCTTTTTGGTCAAACCAATGCAAGTATCCGTACTTGTCACCCGCAACTAAATAGTTACCTACAGGTGTTGCCGCAGTTAAATAACGCTGACGTAACGCCCCTTGACTCCATAACTCTACACCACTGCGGGTATCTATGGCGTATAGGTTGCTGTTATTGTCGACCACAAATAAACTAGTCCCCACGGCAGACAAACGACGATAAGACTTGTATTCGCGTTTCCACACCACTCGGCCAGAACGCACTTCTACCGCGGCTAATGTGCCATCGTAAGAAATTACGTAAATCATGCCATTGAGTGCTAAAGGCTGGCTATCGATATCAACAATACGCTCAAGCTCGGTCACACCAGACGCCGAAGAAATCACTTGCTCCCAAGCAGTTTGCCCAGTGCCTATAATATTAACGACTAATTTTCCTGTCGCTGTGCCTATCATAACGCCGCCGCTGTATGCAGTTGGAGTGGATACACCGCGTAAAGACAAAGGCGGCACATCTGATTCATAAGACCAAAGCTGCTCTCCCGTTTCTGAATCTAGCGCAAACACTTGACCTGAGCCAGTGTTAACCACCACTACCCCGCTTTCTACGGCAGGTTTTGCTAATACCTCGCCTTTAACCGAAACGATCCATTTTTGCTCACCCGTATTGGCATCTAGGGCAATGACGTTACCGTTTTCAGTACCGATAAATACAGTATCGTATGCAACAGAAACCCCACCAGCAATCTTAGCTGGTACGCCTTTAGACCAGAGTTTTTTAACCGACAAGCGTAAACCTTGCTCTTCGTATATCGCCAAGTTTTGTTTCCAAACCAGTTTTCCGGTTTCTTGGTCAAATGCCGCGATAACGCCTTGTCTATCGGCTGCAAACACTTTCCCATAATTTACCGCAGGTTGTAACTTAGAAAAGAATTGGCCAATCCCTTTACCTAAATTTTTAGACCAAACCAAGTCGGCTTCAAATTGCTGGGTAATAGGCGCTAATTCGCGAATTTCTAGTTCTTCTTCGTCATAAAACCAGCCTTTAATCGTGGAGCAGCCAGATAGTGCAATAGACGATGATAAAACTAACGACATTAAAACTCGGTTCACTATAGTCTCCTAGCTTTTTGCAGCTGCTGTTAAATTGTCCAACTTCATTTTAAGCATAGGGTCATTGTCATTGCTTTCAATTGCTGCACTGTAGGCCGCTCGCGCTTTATCAAACATTTGTTTTGCCACGTAAACGTCGCCTTTGATTTCTTGAGAGGCGCTAGCAAAGGCTTCATCTTTAACTTGCTCAGCCGTGGCTAATGCATCGTCTAGTAAGCCTTGTTCTACTTGCACACGGGCTAACCTAACTTGCGCAACAGACTTTACCGTTAAGGTTTTAGCGTTATTGACAACGAACTCTAATTGCTTAGAGGCTTCGGCTAAATCATCGCTGTCTACGGCTTTTTTGGCTAATTCTAGAGCCATTAAATAGGCATAACCTGAATCAGATTTTTCTTCCAAAAAAGCTTGCCCTTGGCTAAAGCCTTGCTCGGCAGATAGGTTTTCTATGGTTTCTTGATAAGCCACAGAAGCCAGCTCTTTGGTTTCGATTTGCTTGTCGGTATAAAAGCGCCAGCCGTAAAGTCCGCCTAATCCCAAGACAGCACCCACAATAAGTGCAGTGCCATTTTCTTTCCAAAACCGTTTGATTGCTTCGACTTGTTGTTCTTCTGTTTCAAACTGATCCATTACTTTTCCTTTTACCGCGTAGAGAGGGCGTGCACCCTGCTATTATTCTATGTTAATCGTTTTATATTCTGTTATTCACTCAATAGCTGCTGAATAACAGCTTTCAATTGGTCTTTGCTCACCGTTTGCTGATCTTGTTGCTCACGCAAAAACTTAATGGCAACTTGACCTTGTTCACTTTCGTTTTGGCCAATAATCAAAGCGATGCGTGCGCCACTGGCGTCAGCGCGTTTCATTTGTTTTTTAAAGTTACCACCACCACTGTGGCTCATCACTCTAACCCAAGATAAATCATCACGTAATGTCTCGGCTACTTGTCTCGCGTATAATTCAACAGACTCATCCATAGCTGTCACGTAAACATCGACAGGGGCTGATACTTGTTTATCTAATTCTAAGGTTTGCAACATTAAGATAAGGCGTTCTAAGCCCATAGCAAACCCTACACCCTGAGTCCCTTTACCGCCTAATTGCTGGACCAAACCGTCGTAGCGACCACCGGCACAAACCGTACCTTGGGCCCCTAAGCTCTCTGTGACCCACTCAAATACTGTGCGATTGTAATAATCTAGACCACGCACCAAAGATGGGTTAACCCGATATTGGATGCCAAACTGGTCTAAACGTTCACACAGTGCTGAAAAATGTTCAGCAGATTCAGGATCAAGGTTATCTATTAACTGAGGGGCGTCTTGAATTGCCTCTTGCACCTGAGGGTTTTTACTATCAAGCACTCGTAACGGGTTAGACTCTAAGCGTCGTAAACTGTCTTCATCAAGAGCATCAGTTTTGGTTCTTAAGAAAGCGACGAGCTTTTCTTTATAGGCGGCTCTTGCTTCGGCCGAACCCAAAGAATTAATTTCAAGGGTAACATGCTCAGAAATACCAAATAAACGCCACAAGCGAGCGCTAAGTAAAATCATTTCGGCATCTATGTCTGGCCCTGCCAGCCCAAACACTTCAACGCCAAATTGATGGAATTGACGGTATCGGCCTTTTTGTGGTCGTTCATGGCGGAACATTTGCCCCATATACCATAAACGCTGCTGCTGATTATAGAGTAACCCGTGCTCATTCCCGGCACGAACCACGCTAGCAGTGCCTTCGGGTCGCAAAGTCAGACTGTCTGAATTGCGGTCAGCGAAGGTGTACATTTCTTTTTCAACTATGTCTGTGACTTCACCTATCGAGCGTTTGAATAAATCGGTGCTTTCGACGATAGGCGTACGAATTTCTTGGTAACCATAGCTAGCAACAACTTGGCGAATAGTTGATTCAACGTATTGCCATAAACCTGAATCTTTAGGCAGACAGTCGTTCATACCTCGAATTGCTTGAATTTGTTTTGCCACTAACTGATATCTCTTATCTCAATAATTAAAAAAAGCCCCGTATTATAGGAGCTTTGATAGTAAACGTAAAACGTTGCGAGTAAATAACCTAGATTCAAATTATCTACTGGTTGCTAATTTTTGCTAGATCCTGATTGGATTACAAAACCATCAGTAAAATTAGCGACCTATTGGTCAACTCAATTGTTTGACCGCTATTTTATTATTTTCATCTATTTTTGCAGCTTTCGCGCGAATACGTTTTTCTAATTGGTCGACCAAATCGTCATTCGATAAACGTTCACGTTGGCGCTGACCGTCTTCGTAATAGCCACTCATATTACGTGCACCAGTTAATCCAAGGTCAGAGACCTCAGCTTCGCCAGGCCCGTTTACTACGCACCCAATGATAGATACATCCATAGGCGTGAGTAGATCTTCTAATCTTTGCTCTAGGGCATTAACCGTATTGATGACATCAAATTCCTGACGAGAACAACTCGGACACGCGATAAAATTAATGCCTCTTGAGCGGATACGCAGAGACTTTAAAATATCAAAGCCAACCTTAATCTCTTCAACAGGATCGGCAGCTAACGAGATACGAATCGTATCGCCTATGCCTTCTGCTAATAGCATACCCAACCCAACAGAACTTTTGACGGCACCGGCTCGTATGCCACCCGCTTCGGTAATGCCTAAATGCAAAGGTTGATCAATCTGCTTTGCCAACCCTCGGTAAGCGCCAACAGCCAAGAACACATCAGAGGCTTTAACACTGACTTTAAACTGGTCAAAGTTAAGCTTATCTAAAATATCTACATGGCGCATAGCAGACTCAACTAATGCTTCTGGGGTAGGTTCTTTGTATTTTTCTTGAATTTCTTTCTCTAAAGAGCCACCGTTCACACCAATTCGAATTGGAATGTTTTTATCTTTTGCGCAATCAACCACCGAACGAATACGATCCATATTGCCGATGTTGCCAGGGTTTATCCGCAGACAGTCTACCCCGTATTCTGCCACTTTTAGGGCAATTCGATAATCAAAGTGAATGTCCGCAATAAGGGGAATATCAACTTGCTGCTTAATCTGCTTGAACGCCTCGGCCGCATCCATAGTGGGTACAGACACACGTACCAACTCGCCTCCAACATTTTGAATACGTTTAATTTGCGCAACTGTTGCTTGAACGTCTGTGGTCAACGTATTGGTCATAGATTGCACGGCAATCGGTGCACCGTCACCAATAGGAACATCACCCACATAAATGCGTTTAGAAGGGCGACGTACGATAGGAGATTCAGAAAACATAAGGGTGTGTAACTCTATATTATTGGGCTAAAGGCAATTCAAATTTGGCGCTACGGCCAGGAACAATAAACGACATATCAACAGGGCTTCCTGCATAGGTAATATTTACCACTTCTGGCGCCCCTAAGGTCACCACAAATGGCGGTATTCCGGTGACTGGCATTACGCGCCCTTTCACTTTCACACCATATGCAATGTTTTCACCTGTTGCATCAGCCAAATTCATCCAGCAGTTATCAGCAAACTCAAAAATCAACTCGACTGGCTCCGCCAAATCTGGCTTAGCCTCTGCTGTTAAAGGCACTTTATTGTCAGTATTCAAAGAAGTGGTCAATTCGCTATCGACGTCACTCAACTCATCGCTGCTGGCCGCTAAAGTGGTTGAGGTTTGATCTACACTAGAGGCGACATCTTCTGCTTCAACAGCAATCACAGACTCAATGGATGATTCTGCATCAGTTTCAGAGACTATCACCTCGCCTGCGGCGAGTTCATGTTGCACGTCAACAGGCGCTTGAGATGTTAAGCCATTGGCGCCCCCTTGTTGTGCTTGGTCAAAAGTAGCTTCGGCTGTCGCAGTTGACGTTCGAGGTTGAGCAATAGGTGCACTTGGGGCGGGTGCGCTATCAGATGGTGTCGCTTTATCGCTAGAGAAAAGAGGCGCAGTGAAACCACCCTCTTTGCCATCTTGCTGAAACCAAAACACCACAGCTAAGGCTATCACCACAGCTATCACTAAATACGTGACTAACATTAATTTGTCATCGTTTGCTTGATGACTGAAGCGTCTTGAAAAACTTTGTAGTTTAGCTGGTTCTTTTTGCTGAGTATTCAGGCTGTCAAAAGCAGCGAGAATAACAGGCTCCGGCACATCAACCTGCTTAGCGTAGAGCTTTAAATACCCTTTAATAAAGGTTATCGAGATATTAATGTCATAGTTATCTTGCTCTAGGTCTTCAATCAGTTCGCTCTTCAAATGTAGCTTTTTAGCAATGTCTTGTTTTGATAAGTGGGCAGTTTCCCTTGCACTTTTCAAAATTTGACCGGGACTTTGAATTACGACTTCTTGTTGTTCTTCGCTCATATTTTTTTATTACTCTTCAGACTTATCATCAAATATTTTCAGCTTCATGCCAGTAGATATGGCTGCTGAATCAGAAAGCTCATTCCACTCTATCAAACGTTGCATTTTAATGTTGTACAAAAGTGAAATTCGATACAAATTTTCTCCTTGCGCAACAGTATGATACTTCACATTTTTTTTGCCACCACTAACTGTTCCAGTTACCTCATCAGGCGCGTTTAATAGCTGCTCCGTCGAAAAAACGTCACCTTGCTCGGGCGTCTGTGGCTTAAGCGTTTTAATACTCTTAGCTGTTTTAGTCGTGATGTTCTTAGCTTGCTCTGGCGCTACGCTCCGCTGACGCTGGGCTTGCCATGCTTTTACCTGTGGAGCTTCAGGGTACACCTTAAGCACCATATTTTGGTATTCTTTGGCTAGTTCAACGTTACCACTGCCCGTCTCAATCTCAATTGCAGCCAGTAGGCTATCTGGACTGACTTGGGACAGCTTTTCGTAGCGCCTCAACGTTCTGCGAGCCTCATCCCATTGCTCAGCTTTAATTAACGCTTGGCTTAGCATTAATAGACTACTTGGCTCATTAGGTTGGTGGTTTACTGCTTTTTTTAAGTATTCAACGGCTTCTTGTTGCTGCCCCGCGCGCTCACTGCACAGGGCTAAATTTTGATAGGTACTGGCTGCCGCCCCATAACTAGTGGTATTAATGGCTTTTAAAAAATATACCTTGGCCTGAGAGTAGTCGCCTATTTCGCATAAAAAAGCGCCATAACTATTTGCGATATCGGCATTTTCTGGGGCTAAATCCATGGCCAGCAAATACTTTTCCCGAGCGGTTTCTATCTCTTCGACCTGCTGGTAGTAATAAGCTAAAGCAAAGTTAACGTCAGCCGAACGAGGCGCATATTCAAAGGCTTTATCCAAATTAAACTTGGCTTGGCTAAAATTGCCATTTCTTAAATAAGTCAGCCCAAGGGAAACACGAGTTTCTGCTGCTTTTTGCTTATCAAACGCACTGGCACCCGGCTCTAAACTGCTGCAACTGAGCAGTAGAGCAGGTAAAAAAAGCAAAATGAATATAATTTTAGTCATAGAAGATTATCAAATGATGTATCAGCTTAGTGTGACAGCTTAACCGAAATATTTTCACCTTTAAGCTGTTTTTTCATCATTCTTTTTGTTCTATCTACCACATCACCCACTAATTGCCCACAAGCCGCGTCAATATCGTCACCTCGGGTACGTCTAACCACTACCACTATGCCGTATTCCATTAGCACTTTCGCAAAACGGTCGATGCGAGAATTGCTAGAGCACGTGTAGGGTGAACCTGGATAGGGATTAAACGGAATAAGGTTAATTTTGCACGGGGTATCTGAAAGCACTTTAGCCAATTCGTGGGCTTGTTCCATACTATCGTTAATACCGTTTAGCATCACATACTCAACCGTCACTTTCCCCTGATTAGCATTTGATTTAGCCAAATATCCCCTAACGCTTTTCAAAAAGACTTCGATAGGATATTTTTTATTTACGGGAACAATTTCATCACGCAATGCGTTGTCTGGGGCATGTAACGATATCGCCAGTGCAACGTCAATTTGGTCTGCTAGTTTATCTAGGGCCGGCACCACGCCAGAGGTACTCAAGGTAACCCGACGTTTAGATAAGCCAAACGCTAAATCATCCATCATGAGTTCCATTGCTGGCACTACGTTTTTTACATTTAACAAAGGTTCACCCATGCCCATCATGACCACATTGGTAATAGGACGCTTAGCTGAATCTTTGTTTAAGCCAATAGTGGTGGCAACCCGCCACACTTGACCGATTATTTCTGATACTTTGAGGTTACGGTTAAAACCTTGCTGAGCAGTAGAACAAAACGTACATTCTAAGGCGCAACCGACTTGGGATGACACACATAAGGTTGCGCGATCACCATCTGGGATCCATACCGACTCGACTTCTTGCCCACCCTCTAGCTTCAGAGCAAACTTGATAGTGCCATCTGTCGCGTTTTGTTGATAAGCAATCTCTGGTGCTTTTATTTCACACTTATCAATCAATTTGGCACGTAAAGACTTATTCAAATTGGTCATTTGTTCAAAATCTGCGACCCCTTGTTGATAAATCCATTTCATCAGTTGATCAGCGCGGAACGGCTTTTCGCCCATTTCACTGAAAAAGTCACGAAGCCCTGAACGATTAAAATCCAGTAGATTTACCTTTTTTGGCGTGGCTGATACTTCTATTGACACAATACACCTCTAATTCTCACGTTGACCCAGGCAATGATAGCAACATACCTAGGGCGACTAAATACTCCCTGAAAAATAATCATCTCAGGTTTGCATACGCGCTACTGCAATCTTGCAAAAGATAAAAAGGGAGCATAATGCTCCCTTTTTATTCACGACCCGTTAAACGAGTCAATTTAGCTTAGCGCGTGCGTGGGCAAATTTCTTCGTCTGAGAAGAAATAAGCAATTTCACGGGCAGCTGATTCTGGAGCATCAGAACCGTGACAAGCATTTTCGTCGATAGACTCGGCATAATCAGCACGCAAGGTTCCAGCTAACGCTTCAGCAGGATTAGTTGCACCCATGATCTCACGATTTTTAGCGACCGCATTCTCACCTTCTAAAACCTGAACCATAACCGGGCCAGATGTCATAAAGCTAACTAATCCACCAAAAAATGGACGTTCGCTATGCTCTGCATAGAAACCTTCTGCTTGCTCTTGGCTCAAGTGAACCATCTTAGACGCAACGATTTTTAGACCCGCTGATTCAAAACGGTTGTAGATAGCGCCGATGACATTTTTTGCTACGGCATCAGGTTTGATAATAGAAAAAGTACGCTGTAAAGCCATGCTCTTTACTCCAATGTAATTAGTTAAGTAGATCCACTCACCCGATGATTACCGAGCCAATGTACAAATTTGCGCGGATTATATGCAATTCATCGCTAAATGCCTAATAAAGATCAAAAACGGATAGCAAAAGCTATCCGTTTTAAGCAAAAAAACCTTAGGTTAATTAATTAAATCAATTGGTTACATTGCCCAAATTGATTAGCTGAATTTCACCACTATTATCGTCTAATCCATCATTGTCGTTAACAATATAGCTATCGCCGTTAGGCAAAATCGCTAAGCCTTCTACTTTTTCTGGTACTAAGCCATTCGCAGAGGTTAACGCTGGGATAAGATCTTGAACCAAGGTTTTAGTTAATAGTTGACCATCTGCAACGCCAGTTGTATCGATTCGATAAAGACGCTTAACTGCCGCATCAGGGCCACCTTGGTTATCACGCTCTAGTACTAAAAACTGACCATTATTTAAAGCAGTGATATCCGATAAGCCTACCCAACCACCGTTTTGAGACTCAACTGTATCCAAAGGATATAGCAAAAATTGCCATGTCTGATTGGTTAAGTCGTACACGCCAATACGCGCATTATTATCACCTTGCCAAGAACGTTGAAACGCCACGTATAACTTATCTTGGTACTCAGCAATACCTTCAAAGCCAAACCTAACTTGCTCAGCATTAATCACACTTGGTAAGGTAATAACCTGCTCTATATCCCCGGTAGCACTGGTTTTAAGGATCATGTTTAGACTATTGATTGGGCGCGAGGTGTCGCCTTGGGTGCCACTACCTTCAGATGCAATCCAAAATCCACCAGCACTGGCTACTGCTATGCCTTCACTATCAATATTCACTGTTTGGTCGTCGTTGATCATATTGGCTAAATCAACTTGGTCAAATACCGCAACTCGAGAGCTGTGGTCATCGTCAACGGATGTATCCCCAAGGCTTTGGGCGGCTAGCGATGCCAGCACATTATTGCTGTCTTTAATTGAAATTTCTGACTGCAAGCGTGCTGGCTGAGTTGAGGTGTCTAAGGTAAAAATACGATTACCTAAATAAAAGCTATCGTCTACCGCATATAAGGTCGACCCTTGCTGAGGGTCTGCAGCCAGCCCAGACAAAGCACCAAATGGGATAGGCGTACCATCAACTCTAAAGTTTGATTGAATAGTCGGGTATTGTTGAGGATTAGCAGTGTAGCTATACACATTTACCACAGATCTCAGCTTGTCACTCCTATCGTCAGCTTCGCTCGCCACGACTAACAAGTTACGGCTAGGAATAGCTAGAGCGCCTTCTGGCGCAGCTGCTGCTGGTAGCATTTGCTTAAATACTGGTTTAGTAAAGTCAGCGACATCGTAAACAAATACAAGACTAGAACGTTCAGAGTTAACAAATAAATAACGCTCGTCACCAAATACCGCGTACTCTGCGTTTTCTGGCTCGTTACCCTTATTACCTGAACGTCCGTCTGGGTAATGTCCGATACTGGCGACTAAGTGCTCCATGCTTGACCCGGCTGCATGCACGACTTGGCCTTGAGTATTAAATATTGTAAAGCCTCGAGAGCCACCGTCTAAATCACCCTCGTCTGCTGTCGCAAAATACTCTGTGTTTAACCAAGTTACACCATCAGGCTCTCTAAGTACGCCATTAGCATTCTCAGTCTGAGAGATTCTCGCTTTTTCTTCGGTTAAATCTACTTGGGTTAAATCTACCATGCCAGCAGAAAAGTGATTTACTACCTCAGCCGTTTCTAAATTTACCAGTACAATATGATTGTTCTCTTGAAGAGTGACCACAGCGATATTGTCTTGGTTAATGTCAACATACTCTGGCTCGGGGTCGTTACCATACAAATCAGCAAGCCCAGTCAAGGTCACTTGGCTTGCAGTCCATGTGCTAGGTTCGCCTGTTAAGTTAACTACGGCCAACGAACCAGCAGGCAATTGAGGAGGCGCTCCGTCACCTAAATCTTCATCCCTTTCATTCTCGATAGCGATCGCTGCGTAACTACCATCTGGGCTCACGGCGACTGAGTCTGGCTGACCGCCCAAATCAATGTTAGCAACGATAGAGCGTGTGGTCATATCAACGACAGCCAAGCTACCCGATACATTAATAAAGTCAGTAGATGTATTCACGCCAACTAAGGCGTAGTTGCCAACAACAGATACAGAAGTTGGCTCACCAGATAGCCCCAGTACCCCATCTGCTAGAGGGTTTTGCGGGTCAGTTAGATTGATAAACCCAATTTGGTCTTGAGGGCTATCGGTATAAACCAACACAGTGCCATCTTCGCTTGCAGCAATAATTTCGGCTGAGGTTTCGGTATCAGTATCACAATTGGCGTCGAGCTGAGTACATACAGGAAAAGAGCTAATTCGACTAAACGTCTGCTGACTCAAAGTGGTTGGATTACACAAGAAACTGTTATCAGTCACTTCACTCGTTTGCAATTGGCCGTCGTTGTCTAAATCGATACCTGAAGCGATTTGTGTGCCGCCTAAGAAGCATTCACTATGGCCTGAGAAAATTTGAGTATTTGCCACTAAGCTAGTTAGGCCGTTGCTGCCATTCGCGCCATTTTCCCCAACGGGTCCCGTCGCACCGACTTCTCCATCGTCGCCATTACATCCAGATAAACCGATTGCTAGTGCTAAGGTTACTGCCAATTTTGTTTTTACAAATGTCATTTTGTGTCCGTATAAGAGTAATTAAGTGGCGACAAGTCTGCAAAAAGTGAGTGACAGTTAGTTGACAAAAATATGATGATTATGTGTCATACTTTAATCTGAATCTTTTATCGGGGTATCGAATGATAAGAATGCTATTTTTACTTCCAATCGGCTTGTGCTTGATTTGGACAGCCTATTTGAAACTAAGAGGGTTTACGTTAGGTCAGGGTAAACAAGGATATATTTATATTTTAATTTTTTCAGCAGTCATCGCCGTCTTCTATGCCGTTGTCATGTTTATCACTCAAAGATAGAGACTATCAGGCATAAAAAAAGAGCCAGTGTTAGGCTCTTTTTTTGTTCATCCTGTTTTTAATATATTTCTATATCGGCTTGGGCTTTTAACGACTCAATAACAGCCGCATACAGGTTTTGAGTTTTTGACGAAGCCAATTGAGTTTGTAAGCTCGCCACTTTACTCTGGTCTACTTCAGCCTCGATATTAATGGCTTGAACCTGAACTAGCGCCACCTCTTCATTAAATAATTCAACAACCTCTGAATCATTTTTAGCAAGGGCAAAACTTGCCGAAATAATTGGTCTTGAAACTGAGCTATCATTTCGAGTAATAGCAGATTTGTCTTGCCACACTAAATCTAGTGAACCTAGTTGAGCTGATACATCGGCGTTTTCGCTTAGATTGGCTTGAATTTCAGATAAGTAATCTTTCGCTGCTTGCTGTGAAGCTTCTGCTACTAAACGTTGCTTAATAGTTTGACTCACTTCGTCTAGTAACTGAGTTCTTTCTGGCTCAAACTCAGCAACTCGTGCCACCACAATATGATTTTTAGCGACTTCGATCACTTCACTGTTAACGCCTTCTTGGATTAACGCGTCACTGAATGCACTCGCGAGTACTTGCGGATGAGAGACGCCAGCAGGAGCGCTACTCCGTGCAAATAACTCGGTTTTGATTGCTGATTTATTCGCAGCAGCGGCCACACCTTCTAAGCTGTCCGGTATTTCAAACGCTACTTCAGCCATGTTTTGCTGAATAACGTAAAACTCTTCTTCGGCTTTAAAGGTTTTTACTGCTAATTCCACTTGCTCTTGCACGTCACTGAAGGGCGTGACTTGCTCTGCTTTGACATCAGTCAGTTTAATAATGTGATAACCAAAGGCACTTTTTACTAAACCGCTGACATCCCCAGTTTGTGCTAGCTCAAAAGCCGCATCTTCAAAAGCAGGATCCATAATGCCTTTGCTAAAAAAGCCCAAATCACCACCGTTTTCAGCACTAAAGGTATCACTTGAAAATGACTTGGCTAATTCGGCAAAATTCTCACCACTGTTAACCTTAGCCAATACTTCTTCAGCTTTTACTTTTGCTGCGTCTTCATCGTCGCCAAACTCAAGCAAAATATGCGAAACCTGACGCTCTTCTTCGGTGCGGTAGCTATTAATATTTTGCTGGTAGTACTCAGCTAATTCTTGTTCTGACACGCTTATGTCTTTTAGAACATCTTCCAAGGTCAGTTCGACATACTCTAAGCTGACTTTTTGCTCTGTATCAAATTGGTTGATATTCGCATCATAGTAATCTGAAACTTGCTGATCAGACACGTCAACTTTGTCTGCAAACAAACTAGTCGCGACAATTAAATAGCGAATGTCACGGGTCTGCTCTCTCATTTTAAGAGCGGTTACGGCTTCGCTATCTAACGCAAATTCAGTGCCGATTAACGACTGAGATAATTGTCTACGAATTAGATCGGTGCGTACAAAGTCTCTGAAGTTGCTAGGTTGGAAACCCGCTTGACGAAGTAATGCAATGTAGCGGTCGTTATTGAACTGCCCATCTACATGAAAATCGTTCATAGAAATAATGGCGTTTTTAACTTGCTCATCACTGACTCGTAAACCTAACTCGACAGCCGCTTGGTCAATAAGGGTTTCGCCAATTAAACGGTCAAGAATATTAGACCTGAAATTACGCAAGTATTCTGTATCGCTAGCTAAGGTTGCAAATGCATCACCAAATTGCTGCTCCATGCGCGCTCGCTCATTTTGATAAGCACGTTCTAATTCGTCTAGTGTGATTTCATCACCATTAACGGTAGCGGCGGCAGTCGATGCAGAGTTCGACATATAGCCGCCAACACCTGCAAAAATAAAACTTAAAATAATTAATCCAAGGATCCCAATCGCCCAAGGGCTTTGTGATCCTTCTCTGATTCTTTCCAACATACTAAAATCCAAACTATATAAATGTGAGGTGTTAAATAGCCGGAGGTTATCCCGCTAAAGGCGGCCGAGATTATATACTAATCAGGTAAGACTTTTAATACCAACGCCAGTAAATATCCGAAGCGGAAAACTTAGCAAGGTGTAAATGAAAATGTCGAAGGTAGATATAGATAAAACTCAAACTGCAGAAAACAAAAAGGCGATGCTAAACATCGCCTTTTTCGAACGAGTATCTAAAACTTAGTTACACGCGTCTTTCAATGCTTTACCAGCTTTGAAAGAAGGAACTTTAGCAGCTGAAATTTGGATAGTCTCACCTGTTTGAGGATTACGACCACTGCGTGCTGCACGTTCACGTACAGAGAATGTTCCAAAGCCAACTAGTGCAACTTGATCACCGTCTTTAAGTGCGTCAGTTACAGCAGCCGTAAACGCGTCAACTGCGCGGCCTGCTGCAGCTTTAGAAATATCTGCACTTGCAGCGATAGAATCAATAAGTTCTGACTTATTCACAATATGAACCCCTTCATTTGTTATTATACTGTTGGCTTACGCTTTATCGCTCGGCCGGATTGTTATTTAATAACCTGAAATTAATTTTCAAGCTGGTTTACAAATATTTAACATAATTGAGTCGTCTCAATCCCTTCTACGACAAGGCCTTAAGCGAATCTAGGTTTAAGGCTACCATATCTTTTTACATAGTGAAGCCCTAAAACCCAAAAAATCAAAAAAAAAACTACCATAGCGGTTAATTTTTAATCAATTTTAACCATTTACCGCAGAAAACTTTTCTGGATGCTCCGAAAGAGCCAGCACCAACACCTCGTCAATCCACTTAACCGGATGAATACTCAAATCGGCTTTAATGTTGTCAGGTATCTCTTCTAGGTCTCTTTCGTTTTCTTTAGGAATAATAACGGTTTTGATTCCGCCTCTGTGCGCCGCTAGGAGCTTTTCTTTTAAGCCGCCAATTGGCAACACTTCACCGCGTAATGTTATTTCACCTGTCATCGCCACCTCACACTTAACTGGATTACCCGTTAAGCTAGATATTAAAGCAGTACACATGGCGATACCCGCACTTGGGCCATCTTTTGGCGTCGCGCCCTCGGGAACATGCACGTGAATATCACGTTTTTCATGAAAATCCGTATTTACTCGCAATTTTTCTGCTCGACTTCTGACAACTGTCATGGCGGTTTGAATAGACTCTTGCATTACGTCACCTAAAGAGCCTGTGAAGGTAGTTTTGCCTTTGCCCGGAACAGAGGTAGTTTCTATCGTTAGCAAGTCTCCACCGACTTGTGTCCATGCAAGGCCTGTTACTTGTCCGATTTGGTTTTCTTTGTCGGCTTTACCATAGTCAAAACGCTGTACGCCCAAAAACTCCTTCAAATTATCTTGGTTCACCACTACCTGTTTTAAAGACTTATCAAGCAATATATTTTTCACCGCTTTGCGGCAAATTTTAGAAATTTCGCGCTCTAGACTTCGCACCCCAGCTTCGCGGGTGTAATAACGAATAATGCCAATCACTGCGCTATCTTCGATTACCAGTTCGTCTTTCTTCAAACCGTTTCGAGAAATTTGCTTGCCAATTACATGACGGGTCGCGATATTTAGCTTTTCGTCTTCGGTATAGCCAGATAAACGAATGACTTCCATGCGGTCAAGTAACGGGCCAGGAATGTCCATGCTGTTTGATGTGGCCACAAACATGACATCAGATAAATCGTAATCCACTTCTAAATAGTGGTCACTAAAACTGCTGTTTTGCTCAGGGTCAAGGACCTCTAATAACGCCGACGAGGGATCGCCGCGCATGTCTGACGACATTTTATCGATTTCATCTAACAAAAACAGTGGATTTTTAACCCCTACTTTAGCCATTTTTTGAATCATCTTACCCGGCATAGAACCAATATAAGTACGTCTATGGCCACGAATCTCTGCTTCGTCTCTAACACCACCCAAGGCCATTCTTACATACTTGCGGCCGGTTGCTTTAGCGATTGATTGACCTAAAGAGGTTTTGCCTACACCTGGTGGGCCAACTAAACATAGAATCGGCCCTTTGAGTTTTTTGACGCGCTGTTGTACCGCTAAATACTCTATGATGCGCTCTTTTACTTTGTCGAGTCCGTAATGGTCTGCATTTAAGATCTCGTCGGCAAGAGATAGGTTCTTCTTAACCGCACTGCGCTTGGTCCAAGGTACATTCGACAACCAATCTATGTAACTTCTGACAACGGTTGCCTCGGCAGACATAGGCGACATCATTTTTAATTTGTTTAGCTCAGCGGTGGCTTTCTTTTTCGCCTCTTCTGGCATCTTAGCGTCTTCAATCTTTTTACTCAGGGTTTCGAATTCGTCAACGGCTTCTTCGCCTTCTCCAAGTTCTTTTTGAATGGCTTTCATTTGCTCATTCAAGTAGTACTCACGCTGACTTTTTTCCATCTGCTTTTTAACGCGGGTTCTAATTTTTTTCTCGACTTGTAACAAGTCAATTTCGCTTTCCATCAAGGCCATCAAGTATTCAAGCCGTTCGGTGACCACTTGCATTTCAAGGACTTTTTGTTTTTCAGCCAATTTCAATGGCATATGCGCTGCCATAGTATCGGCCAAGCGAGCAGCGTCTTCGATCCCATTTAATGAGGTTAGGACTTCTGGGGGGATCTTTTTATTAAGCTTAACGTAGCCTTCAAACTGTGAAATAGCCGAGCGGATCAGAATTTCCTGTTCGGCTTCGGGTAAAGCGTCGTCTTCGGTTGTAATAACATTAGCAATAAAAAAGTCATCCGAGTCAACAAACGCATCAATCGAGCCACGCTGATTACCTTCAACCAAAACTTTAACTGTACCATCGGGTAATTTCAGAAGTTGCAATATGGTTGCTAAGGTCCCCACAGAGAAAATGTCGTCGGTAGAGGGTTCGTCCACTCCAGCGTCTTTTTGGGCCACTAAAAAAATCTGCTTATCTTTGTCCATCGACGCTTCTAAGCAGCGAATAGATTTTTCTCTACCCACAAACAAAGGAATGACCATGTGCGGATAAACTACGACATCACGCAATGCCAATACAGGCATATCTGGGTGATTTACTTTCGCTTCTGACATACAAGATCTCGTGTATTTTAAACAAGTTATTCAACTATATGGGGTTTGGATAACAAAGTTCAAACTAAATTAGCCAACTTATGACCCCAGATCGGACTTGAGTTGAGTGAATGGTTATATATTGTGCAAACAATAGGAATTTATACAGGACCGCCCCTAAAAAAGTTTAGCCTTTACGTAAATTTAAACAATGAAGGCAAGGTGATACTCAGTAAAACTTTGAAGGTTATTTCGTCAATTAGAGGTTACTTTTTGGTGGGAGCCAAATTCAACACTCAAGCCTTTTGAAGGTTTTAAGTAAAACTTGGCAATGTCTGTCTTTGTACCAGCTCAATACTTTTCTAGCATTGATTTTAAATCTACGCTTGCCCCTAAACGATTTGCGAGCAAAACAATACCAGTAATCTTGCGATTGATAAGCGCCACATCAAATGCGGGCGTTGCAGTCGCATCTTTATTTTCAATCAAAGGCTGAGTTATGTTCTGAATCCGCTTAATTAACTGACTTTGTTTAAAGTTATAATGCTTGGTTTGTAAGCATTCAGAGGCCAACAAACAAGCTTGAATCACAACATCGAGTGTTGCACTCGACATATTGTCATCAATCAATCCGAGCTGGTTTAAGTAAGACTCTATCAAGTCCGTTTGCTGGCTTTGTATAGCCTTGGCAAGCATCAAATATAGCCTTGAGACGTCTTTAGGAATTTGGCGGGTTGCACCAAAATCTAGGAGGGCAATGCGTTTGCTAGATTGATCAAATAAGAAATTCGCAAAATTTGGGTCACTTTGCATAGTCCGATACACAAAAAGCTCGTCTAGGCTGAGCTGAAATAATTGCTCAAGGATCCAGTCGATATCGCCTTGGGGGCACTTAGCTTCAATCGGATCGCCTGATAAAAAAGACATGCTTAGTACCTGCTCGTTAGATAACTCATCATAAACTTTTGGTATGTTAAATTGGGCTTTGTCTTCAACTAAAGATGAATACAGCTTTATATATTCAGCCTCTTGACGATAATCCGCTTCCTCATGCAATTGCGCTTTAGCTTTTTCAAGTAAAGGACCTATGTTCATATGTTTTGGTAGGGCACCAGAAAGTTTGACCAAGCTGATCACGTTATCAATATCGCTATCGATACTTTGTTTAACGCCCGGATACTGGACCTTTACGGCTAGTTCAGAACCATCTAACAAGGTGGCTTTATGAACCTGCCCAATCGAAGCTGCGGCAATAGGCTCAAAAGAAAAGTACCTAAATTTGGCATACCAATCATCGCCCCATGCCTTATTCAAGGTAGCCAGTAGTTGTGATTTAGGCATAGGATCAGCAGACTGCCGTAACCTTGATAAAATTGGCTCCCAAGCTTCAGGCAACACATCACCCGCATCCATGGATAATAACTGCCCGATTTTCATCGCCGCACCGCGCATTTTTGCCAATTTATTGGTAATTGACAAAGCATTGTCTTGAGTGAGTAAACTCTGAGTGAGTGAAGGAGATTTACCTGAGAGGATTTGGGTAGTGGTGCCTTTAATGACACTGCCAGCAATTGAGCCTGCCAGCCCGCCAAAACTAGCCAAACGGCTGAGCCTTGAACTAGGCACTTTACTTGGTTTACGTTTATCCACCATATTTTCGGACTTTTTAATTTTAAACCTAATTAAACTTTGTCTTGGATAAGATGACTTTGCAAATTTTTTCACACATTCATTTGAGTTATATGATTTAGGTTTTCAACTGCTTGGGGACGACTGTTGTGAGGAATTTTGAGACGCGGATGTTGAGTGGGGATTAAGCTGACAACTTTCCAAAGACATAGTGTGTAGTGACGATAACCTAAACACTGGAGGAGATATCATCACCCTATGACATAATAAAATAACCCGCTGATATTATTGATATTTCAACAAGGTCACGGACCATTGCGGCCCGAAGAGAGTACACACCACACGCCCCCTTCACGCTCAGCCGAGCAATTTACCATATAACTCACATTGCTCAGACAAAATTGCATTATTTCTATTTATAAAATTTCCTACAAGATCCTCAGTTTAGTACAATATCACCTCAACTTTCGAGGACGATATGACAATAAAAATCAAGTGGTTAGACCATCATGTCTAGGGCAAACGGGTTTAAAACAACCAAAGTGATTCAAATCTGCTCAAACAGCCCAATAATGTTAGCGATCGTTTGACGGCAAATATTGATCGTGGTTTATAGTGGTCTTTGCCTGTTATAA
>CANMKA010000016.1 GCA_947498355.1 uncultured Paraglaciecola sp.
GAACATTGAAGGTATCAAAAAATCGATACCCTGTGGCTAAAAAGAAAGAAGCCGCTCACCTTAAGTGAACGGCATTAAGCCGAAGCTGGGTTTCTATATTACTTGCCAGAAACTAAATTAGAATCTGTAGTTAACTGCTACCTGATAAACACGACCAGTGTATGTCAAACGGCTAACTGCTTCTGGGTTAGTTCCTTGGAACTCAGTACCAATTTCGTCAGTCAAGTTAAAGCCACGTAAGAATACCTTAGTTTTCTTATTAAGCTTATAAGAGCCAACAAAATCCAATCTGCCGAATGCATCACGAGTCCTATTACCTAAGAAAGCATTAGCGCCTATGATATTCACTTGATCACGCCAGTTATAAGCTAAACGTAAACTAACGCCGTCATTTTCCCAATAACCAATCAAGTTAAAAGATTCAGGTGAAACACGAGAGATAGATACTGCATCGTCTCCACTTTGTCTTAGCTTGGTGTAGTTAAACACACCACCTAAACCGTTCCACGGGTAAGGTAAAAAGTCGAGATTTTGCTGAATCGCTAACTCAAAACCTTCAACAGACAAATCACCTTGAACGTTAGTAGGCAAATTAACCGTTACTTCTCTAAACGTTTCAATACCTTCATCATCAACAGTCGGGTTAGTCTGTGTACAAGAGGTGAGAGTACCGTCATCAACTCCTCCAGCGACTAAAGGTCCAACTAGTCTATCGACTATTGGAAGCTGACCAGGACTAGGACATACGTTTCTAAGTAAACCAAATAAGTTTGTTAAGTCCTTTTTGAAATAACCTATGGTTATTGCACTACCTTCTCGATTATACCATTCGATAGATACGTCATAGTTTTTAGCTTCGTATGGGCGTAAGGTTGCACCCGGTAGGTCAACTGTTGCAGATTGAGAACCGCCGCGTATAGTAGCTGTTGGGCGCTGCGACAGTAAGTTAGGCCTAACCATAGACTCATAATACGCACCACGTAAAACCACATCGTCACTTAATTCAAATGCCACGTTCGCCATGGGTAGCACATGTTCATAATCATCTTCAAATGTAGTAGGAACTGCGACACCTAGTCGATTTTCTAACCTACCGTTTCGACCACTTGGAACTTCAGTCGTTTGCGTTTCTAATCCATTAAAGGTATTTTCAGTTCGAATATAACGAACACCTAAGTTACCTGTATAGCTTATGTCAGCAAATTCCCCAGAAAAATCAGTAGTCAAGTAAAGAGCAAACGTGTCTTGCTCTGAAGAGAAGTTAAAGCCTATGTTAGTTGGTAAATCAGTGTTTCTGTCCGCTGTATCAAAAAATCCAGATCTATTAGTTGTTAAAACATCTAGACGTCTTGCAAATTCGTCGTCTCTAGCAAGAGGAACTCCAGCATTTGTTTCAGGTATTCCATCCTGTAAAGCAGCAATAACTCTGTCATTATCAAGTGTTAACCAGCCATTAGTGTTATCGAACGTTCCGGGAAGATTCCCGCCAAAAAAGTCATTTTGCACTGATGAAAGAACATTCGGTGTCAAGAAATCACCAGAAATATTACCGGTATTAATGCCTCCAGCACCTTGGCGTTGGTCGACACTTCCTAGATCCTGAGTAGTTACTCTAAATCCAGATTTAACCGAATCAAAACGAATAAAATCACCCAATCCGAAATCAGTGTAACGCTGAGCGTTAAATTCGGCGCTACTGAATTCACGTGAGATATCTCTCACTCGGCCGTTAATAGTAAGATTTAGTCTTCTACCTTGGTTTGCATCAGAAATAGAGGTTACGCTACCAGAACTTAAGGTAGGTACGTTCCAAACTAAATCATCGTAAACATAATCTTGAGCGAATTGCCCTTGAACAACAATATCGTTTATATTTCCGCGACCAGTATCGATAGTGCCATCAAATCCAGTTCCGACGGCAGGAACATTTCTTCTTAGACCATTTGCATCTGTGAAATTGGTTTGTCGTCTCCAATCTTCAACATGATTAAAGTTAATACCGATATTTTGGAAATCGTTTGATGCTTCTGAATGCGTCACTACGCCATCTAATACCCAATCACCAGCTGCGTAATCGGCATAAACCATGACACCTTTTGACTCTTCTTGGAAGGTAGTCTTTCTGTTTTCGTTTTGGCGGTTACCATTTACAAAATCGTATCTACTAGCAGCATATACGGGCGCACCATTTCTATCACGATATATAAATGGAGCTGTGTCTAAATCCAGTTCTACTGAGGTACTGAAATAATCGCGATCGCCTCGGTTTCTGTTGAAACCAGGTCCAAAAGAAGTGGTTTCTTTTGTCCCATCATCTAGGTCACGTTTTGAATACAATAAGTGAGTTCCTACTTTTAGGTCATCAGTGATTCTATATTCGATATTACCTGCGAACGAGATACGGTCACCGTCACTAAACTCACTTACATTTCTACCACGAATAGGCACAGTTAGTGAGGCATCAGCTGGCAAACCGTGAGCGTCTAAGTACTCCGCCAAGTTTGATACTCTGCCATCAACACGCCCAGCGTTTGGAATATTTGATGCTGGATTTACATCGACATAATCGATAATGTCAAAAGTATCACGTCTAAATGTTTGTCCTGAAGCCGCTAACTTGATACCCACACCTAACTTGTCTTTTAGTAGATGCTTTACACCAGACAACCTAATATTTGGATCCCATTTTCCCGTTAGCTCTTCATAGCGACCACCTAAGCTAGCAGTTGCTGTTCCATCTTTTTTGGATAAGGCCTGTTGTAACTTTTTATCAACAATACCTGCCACGCCGCCTGCCTGTAAGTCGGCTGTAGGGCTTTTAATAACGGTTACACCATCAAAAATACTGGCTTCAAAAGCTGAAAATGGGTTGGGAGAGCCTACAGCGTTAACGTTACTTGCTGCAGAAGGGGTAGCAAAAGATTGACCGAATGCAGTAGTTTTAACAAATCCACCACCTAAGCCACGCAAACTGATGCTTGATTGACGACCTTCTTCGTCACTGTTCAACTGAACACCGGGGATAGCTTGCAACGCTTCACCCAAATCTAGTGCAGGCAGCGCGTCAATATCTGTGGCAGATATCGCATCAACAATTGAAGCTGAGCCACGCTTAACATTTAGAGCATTCTCTAACGATGCGCGAACGCCAGATACTTCTATAATTTCTGTAGGTTCATTACTTCTTTCAGAAACTGCTTTATTTACTTCTTGTGCGATCAATGTTGGTGAGCTAATTGACAACAATAATGCTGCAGTACCGCTCATCAATACTTTTTTGTTGACGTTTGATTTTATATTTTGCATAAACTCATTCTCTTAAGTGTGTTTACAAATTTATAGTTATTTGCATTTTTAATTCCTAGTTATGCACAGGTTGCATGTTAAGGAATTGTAAACTCATGTTACCATCATAAAAAATCATAACAAGTCAAATTTCATCATTAGTGACAATTTACTTAACTTTTGATCAACTTTTTTAACCAATCATAACGATGTCGTTATATTTAGCACAGTTTTTGAGAATCTGTAGTGACTGAATTGTAATTAGTTTGTTTTTAATGCAACATCTTGACGCACTTTTTCTTTGAACAATTTGAGCCTTTTTATGAAAAACAGCAAATTTTCTTGTAATTTAGTTCTTCGAAATAAGCTTAAACGTACTAGTTTAATAGCGTTAGCTGTAATGGCTTTAACTAGCTGTAATTCGACCTCTAGCGGTCTGAATTTAGACACTCAATCTGCGGCCTCAATCTCGTCAACGACAATCGAACAAGCCAGTTTGCCTCCAAGTCAAACCGTTTTATCCCAAATGGAAAAGGTGGCAAACTGGCAATTGCCTCGTATTGAAGACCTGCGCTACATTAAATTTAAACGCGGAGAATCATTAGAAGTGAAACGCTGGGTACAAGGCGCTTTTTATACTGGCTTAATTCGAGTAGCCCAGCGCTCAGAAAACCCAGTTTATACGCAATGGATCTCGTATAAAGGAAAGGAGTGGGATTGGCAACTGGGAAAAATCCCTTATTTTGGCGACGACCAGCTCATTGCGCAAACCTATATTTGGTATTACTTAAACCATGACGATAACCCTGCCTACCTCGCCCCAACTATTACAGCCTTTGAACAAATATTGGCAAACTACTCACCTACTTCATTAGAATTTACGCCTGAACGTGATGAGAATGGCTTACATAAATGCCAAACCCGTTGGTGTTGGGCTGATGCGTTATTTATGGCCCCTGCAACTTGGTTTGGGTTAACTCGAGCAACGGGTGACCCTAAATATGCTGACTTTGCTCACCAAGAAGTTAAAGCTACAGTCGATTACTTATTCGACCCAAAATATGACCTGCTATACCGAGACAGTCGATTTATTACCGAAAAGGGAGAATTCGGTGAGCAGTTATTTTGGGCACGTGGCAGTGGCTGGGTATTTGCTGGACTTGCGAACATCATGGAATATATTGAGCAAGACGATCCAAGACGCACTTTTTACGAAAGCTTATTTTTGAAAATGGCAGCAAAACTTAAGTCGTTGCAGAAACAAGATGGCACTTGGGCTATGTCTTTACTAGCAGGTGAAAAAATACCTCAACCTGAAACCAGTGGCACAGCCTTTTTTACCTATGGGTTAGCGTGGGGCATCAAAAACGGTTTACTCAATGCCAAAGAGTATGAGCCAAGTGTGGCAAAAGGTTGGGAAGCGCTTAATCAGGCCGTGCATCCAGATGGAAAATTAGGCTGGGTGCAAGGGATCGGTGCAGCGCCCGGCAGCGTAAGTTATAACGATTCTCAGATTTACGGTGTTGGCGGATATTTGCTGGCTGGGTCTGCAATTTTCGATATAATGCAGCAGCGAGAGTCCCAATAAGTCTTAATTTTATGAAATAGCCCGAGTTGTCGGGCTTTTTTTTGAACATTAGCTCTACAATTTTAGGAGTACATTATGAAAGTATCCAAACGTTTTCCATTGACAGCCCTAACGGCCTCTTTATTTTTAGGCCTGGGCCTATCAGCATGCTCAAGTCAGCAAGCCAGCCAAACTGACGTTACATCAGACGCTAGCTCACAACAACCTAAAGTCATGGCATACGCTAGGTTTGTGCCCGAAAGACGTGACGATTTTGCTTGGGAAAACGATAAAGTTGCGTTTCGAGTATATGGGCCAGCCGCACCACTAAAGGGACACTCAAGTGGTGTAGATGCTTGGCTTAAGAAAGTTGATTACTCCATCATAGACAAATGGTACAAAGCCCATACCGAAGGCGTGTCTTACCATGTAGATCATGGTGAAGGCTACGACCCATACCATACAGGTATTAGCCGAGGTGTGGGTGCCACAGCAATCTGGTTAGACGGCAAACCTTATACTGCTCATAGTTTTAAACGTTATGATGTTGAGCAAAGCGGCGGCGACTTAGCCCAATTTGAATTAGAATACGAATGGTACACTCCCCTAGGTATAGTCAAAGAGCTTAAAACGATTTCTTTGCCTCTCGGTACTCAATTGTTCCAAGTTAACTCTATCTTCAGCTTAGACGGTAAGCCGGCCAAATTACCCATCGCCATAGGGGTTGCGACCCATGATGAAAAAGCGAAGGTGTTTTATAACAAAAACGAAGGCCGCATTGCTGCATGGGAAACCATAGACAACTTAGGTGTGGGTACCGGTGCTTTACTTGATCCAAGCAAAGTTGAAGGGATAAAGCATATTCCAAGTGATGTAAAAGACGAAAGCCACATTTGGATGTTTACGTCTACCAGTGAGCAAGGCGAATTGTCTTATCAAGCTGGCTTCGCTTGGCAAGGCGCGGGTGAGATCACCACCAAAGATCAGTGGTTAAACTATCTAGATAAGCAATAGCATACAATACAAAGCTCAACGCCCACGGTAAGTGGGCGACAGTGCGAACCAAGAGTACTAATTATTTTAAATAAACTATTCAAGAGACACATATGGAAAAAATAGCGTTTGTCATGACCCTTATCCCAGGCAATGAAGCCGAATACGAAAAACGCCATGACGAAATCTGGCCAGAGCTAGTCACTGCCCTCAAAGAAGCCGGCGTGTCTGATTACTCTATTTTTTTAGAAAAAGAGTCCAGTAAATTATTTGCTGTATTAAAACGTGAAGACAATCACAAGATGGACCAGCTTCCTCTAGAACCAATTGTGAAGAAATGGTGGGCGTTTATGGGCGATATAATGGAAACCAACCCAGATAACTCACCCATAGTTAACGATATAAAACAGGTTTTCCATCTAGACTAGCACTGGTATCGCACTTATAGCGATTGAGCGTTAAATTAAAAGGCCCAAGTGAGAATTTGGGCCTTTTTCGTTTATTGCTAATCCAAGCTTAAACCTTGACACACTAAACGTGCTTTTAGCTATTTTTAACACTTTTATAGCTCGAACTCATAAAAGGCCGCTCAACTAATAAGTAAAATGGGTAACACAATAATAGCGTTAATAATATCGTTAGCAGGACGAAGGCTAAACTTGACTCATTTACGATTTGTCTTACAAACAGCGCAGAAAGAAATTGCAGTTTACCGTGCAACAAATAAACAGAATAAGACATAGCCCCCAGCGCAACAAAGGCACCCAATAAAAACTTAGCCGCTTTGCCCCCAAAGTGCTCCAATTTAACTAATACGTTTTCTATCGGTGAAATCATCCAAAGCAAGCTTGCAAACAGCAAAGCAAACCAAAGATATTCAGACGGATCATTTGTCAAAAGCCAAATACACAAGATACAAGTGAGGCTTAAAACACCCCAGCCTATTCTAGCTTTGTTAACTGCTATCTCCCCTTGTATCCACCGCGCTTTAAATACATAAGCCAAAGCAATCCCAATACAAAACGACGGCCAATAATGAATAAATAAGCCGTAATTGACACCTAAGGGGTTCAACATATTGATAAACGATAAAACCGACATTAGAACAATGAAGTGCCGATAATAACGTCTAAAATAGAGGCCAAGACACACAATTAGATAAAACTGAAATTCTATTGCAATAGTCCAATACACAGCGTTTATTTGACTGAACTCAGCGGGTAAATAGGCAGTATTGGCAAAAAACACTTTTGTTAACATTAAAAAGTGCGCCCATTCACTTAGGCTATACTCATATATAAGATTGACAGGCTCTTGATAACGCCCGCTCTTCAGCATACTAAGCACTTCCACTGTATACGGCAGTAAAATTACCAATAATACCGAAGCCCAAAATACCGGATAGATCCTCAAAAACCGCTTCTTCAGGAAAAATAGCGGGGATTGCTGCTTCTTTAACGTCGATTCAGCAGAATAAGTAATGACGAACCCAGATATAACGAAAAACATTGGCACGCCCAAGTTTCCGTATTGAGCAATACTGTATAAAAATAAAGAGGTATCACGCAGATTATCTTGAACATGGTATAGAAACACCCAAAGCGCCGCTAACCCTCTCGCAATTTCTAATAAAACAACCAATTAGAATGCATTCCTTTTTAGCAACACGTCGGACTGATTCAAATACACCGTATCTGTGTGAGTGGAAAATTTTAGGGTTAATACATAAGTATCAGTAGGTTTATCAAAATACACAGAGACAGGTGGAATATCTTGTTGGTTTTTAAATGGTATCAAAATACTTAGAAATTTTGGGTTCACTGCATCCACTGTGGCACTTAGTCGACGTAAATAGTTTTTGTATTGATAGGTTCTTCCTCGATTGACAAAACTAGCACTTTGCATATCGTCTTCGACTACTTGTACTTGTTTCCCTTCGCTAAATACCATTAAACGCGCTGAAGCCTTGCCTCGTTCGCCTTGAATAATGGCGGCTTTACCATCAGCTAAGATAGTATTATTGGGATAGGTAATATAACGGCTTACCATTTCTCCCGCTCTATCGTCTTCTACCTGCGCATCATCTCGAAAGACTAAATATGGCACAGGGCCACGCACAAAATAGGTTTTGCGGTCGGCGTAACCCACCACTACCTTATCAAAATCGTACGCTTCCTCAGCCTGCCCTTGCACCAAAGCGCCAAACTCATCTTCACGGTATTTTGCGATATAGCCATCACCACTTTTAATTTGCTCAGCACCGCGTATACGCAATGTTGTATGAGCCTCACTGCGCTCAGGCTCATACTGAGGATCAATTAAAAAGCCTTCGCCGTAAGCGAAAAAAGTGACAGAGTTTTCATCTTGTTGATCATGCCCTCGGTGAAAATCATAGCCTGAAGTCATAGATACATGAGCAGCGTCCTTCCCTTCCCAGCTACTGCGTAAAAACACTCGGCCACTTTCAAAATGGTGGCCTAGCTTATATTTCACGTCTTTTGGATGAATCGGCGCAACTGGCTTATCGCCCCACATAAACAAAAACGGCGTAGTAAAGGTGGTTGTTGCACTGCCCGCCAGTTTGTCGGTTTGACCCGATTTGTAAATAGACTCTAGCCAAGCCCACAATTGATGGGGCTGATTATAAGTTAACGCACCAACCATGCCTGCAACGTCAGTGGGAACGGTTTCTACATTGTCGTTTAGGGCTAACATACGCCCTTCGACAGGCAGTACCTTCCATAAGACTTGGTCTGCGGCCAACGCTACATTGGGGTGTTTAGCCAGAAGGTCGGGCCCATTTGAGCGCTTCAATGCCCAAGCAAAGACAGAGCTTCCGCCTAATCCATACGCAAAATAGTGATGCCCTTCGGTACCATACCCGTCACTATCGATAAAGGTGTCTAGGTAACCATCAACTCGGCCGATGGCACGTTGCATCCATTCGTTTTTTTCAGGAATATCACGTTCCCATAAGGCTAATGCCGCCAATCCCAACGCACCATAATGCACAGTACTGTGATTACACGAAAGTACTCCCCGAGCGTCCATTCCCCACGTTGACTTTTTGTGGGTCAGTTGGTGAGCAAATTTTTCAATCTCATCCAAAACTAGCTTACGTTCTTCTTCAGACAAGAGCGGATAAACTAAATCATATCCAAGCACCATACCTTGGGTGGCATCGCCTACTTGCAAATGACTGCGCCAGTGTTTGCGATTATCGGGCTCTGTTTGCTTAACAACGGCTAATAGTAGTTCTTTAGCCTTATTGAGATATTGAGGCTCCTCAAATAAGTATCCAGCAAACGCTAGGGTACCCACAAAATTCTGAAGCGCCCTGCCCGCTGTACCAATTCCGTTGTACTCAGTGACCAATGGGTAAGGCGAAGCAGATAGCCGCATATAGCTATCTGCTTTCTTTCTTAACTCAGTTCTAACGTCTTGCATCCAAGGTAAGGCCAGACTGCGCTTGCGTATGGCGGGTAGTTCTGACTCAGAAAAGAACAAAGATGGATGGGTTTTAGTCGTGCTAATTTGCGAGATCTTTACATCCTTGTATGGCACATACAATTGACTAATGGGCGACAAGTCGGGCATGGCATGTCCGACAAAAGCGTATCCTGCACTCGCCGCAAATAAAGCTAAACCCATTGTTCTTTTACTTACCTTAAACACATTTTTAGTCATGATAACGTCCTATTCCTCAGAATGAATCAGGGTATAACTGCCCGGCTGATAATCACGTGCTGCTTGGCCTGGCAAAATTACTTGAGCGGTTGTGTTATTTGGAATGGTAAATTGCCAGACAATTTTATCCCCGTCTCGCTTCCAGTCACTCGTGATCTCTCCATAGCCTGTGGTATAGCTCACTTTCGACCACGTTAGATCTTTAGGAAAAACTGGACGCAGTATAAAATCTTGATAGCCGACTGTGTCTTCTTTTAAGCGAATGCCCCCTAGCCCCTCATAAAACCAGCCATCGTAGCCACTATGAAATGGATGGCTTAAGGAGCGACCATGGGGCTTTTTGCGCATAGGATCTAAGGCTGGGTCAATTACGCCTTTTCGCTCCCACAAACTGGTAGCGTTTAACTCATCAAACTGCCATTGGTAGCCAGGGTAGCCTTTAGCGGTAAAAATACCAAAAGCACTGTCGCCGTACCCATAGTCACTTAAAGAACGATATACGTAGGTTTGACCCAAGGCCCCAATCGAACCATGCCCCTGCCACGTTTCTACCACATCTTTATTCAATGCATCAGCAATAGATTGACGTAGTTTGCGTGGCGCAATATCAAACTGCAATGCCATAGCATCTGCTGTTTGGCTGCCATAATGACCCGTTTTTGGGTCGTAAAACTCTGCATGGTATTGCTGACTGACTCGCTTAAACAACTTGGTAAAGTGTTCGGTCTTCTTGGGTTTGTCTAACAACCTCGAAATCTTGCTCATTAAATTTGCAGAGTGGGCTAACAAAGCAGAACTTGTTGCTGTGGGCGATGTATATTCTGGGTTACAGCGCTTACGTCCCATTCCGGGTTTTCTCACTGGGTCGCACCAATCACCGTAACCAATTCTGAGTAGTTCGTTATCCAGCTTTCGCTCTGCCGCTTGCATGTACTCAAGCATACTGTCGTATTGGCCTGCTAAAACTTGAACGTCGCCATAATGACGGTAATGCTCCCAAGCAATCATAACTTCAGCTGCTGCCCAGTCAAAATTTCCACCGTGGGTACGTTTACCCGGCACAACCGCTGGCGCAACATATGTGGCCGTTTCAAAGTCACCGAGGTACTTATCCCAAAAATTTTGCATATTGAAGTTATAGTTACCTGTGATCATGGCGGCGTGAGCGTCTCCGGTCCATCCTGCTCTTTCGCGTATTGGGCAATCAAGAGGAACAGCCATTAGATTACTCTCATAAGTCCACAGCGCCATATCGTGAATACGATTAACTAAGTCGTTACTACTGGTAAATTGACCGACTCGGTCAACATCACTTCGAATTAAGTGAGCAGTAATGGCAGATTGACTTGGGGCTTCGGTTAAGCCCGTGACTTCAACATACCTAAATCCGTGCCAAGTAAAGGTTGGCGTCCAGATGCCCTTGTCATCACCAGACGCAATGTAACCATCTACTTGCTTCAGTAGTGGCGCTCCACCACCAGATTTTTGGCTAATATTGCCATCTACATCTGCCCATTCGGCGTAGCGTAAGTATATGCTTTGCTGAGGTTGTAAATTGAGTTGGCTTAAATCTATGTTTGGCACACCAGTGAAATTTTGTCCAAAATCCAACACCCAAACATTTTTTCTAGGCTGATAAATCTTCTGGACTTTCATTTCGACATTAGCCCGAATAGCAGGCAACAATTGAGGCTCGAGTCTCTCTGTTGGCCAAGTGTTAAGCACTTGCACAGGCTGCCATAATGCTAGCTCATCGGCTGTTAAAGGTAAGTTCCAGTTTGCTTGATGCAAATTCGCATCAAATAATTCACCCGAGAAAATCCCTTCTTTTAATACTGCCGAAGACCGACTAAGCCATTTTTTGTCTGTCGCAACGACTTGTTTGGTGCCATCGCTAAAGGTAAGTTCTAACTGCGCAATAAATTTTGGTTGTCCATAGGATAGTGAACGATTAGGTTTGGCATTGGCACTTGGGGTAGCATCAGGGTTTGTCCATCTACTAAATGCAATATTTTCATCATACCAGCCGCTGCCTAAATGCACGGCTATGATGTTCTCGCCCTTCGCCAACAAGGCTGCCACATCATCTGTGTTGTACAAAATACGTTTGTCAAAATCAGTCTGACCGGGATCCATCAACCTATCATCGACTTTTTCACCATTGATAAATATTTCGTAATACCCTGCTGCAGTGCTATGTAACCGAGCTTTAACTAAGGTCTTGGCTGGCTCTACTGAAAAACGGTGTCTAAATAAGCTTGCTGTTGGCTGTTTGGCTAGCTGTTCAACCACCCGCTCTTGGGTTTTGCGCTTATGTTTAGCTAACACTTCCCCGCTGTCTTTGTGTACATTGGCAGCGTATTCCATCCAATTTTCCACGGGCTTAGTAATTTTGGCTAGTTCACGCTTTTCTACTTGTAACCACTTGGCTTGCCAGTCTTGCTTATTAAGCAACCCCATTTCCCAATGATGCACATCACTCCATGCATTTGGATTTTGCCCCGCAGAAGGCCACACCCTTACTCGCCAAAAAACCTCTTGCAAGGTCGTAAGCGCTTTACCTGCGTAGGCCACATTGAGTGATTGACGGGAAAGCACTTTGCCAGTGTCCCATAAGTCTCCAACTCCGTTTATTAAATTTGCTTCAGTGCTCGCAACCTGAATCTGGTAAGCCTGTTGTTTGGCAACATTACTGTGCCAAGACAAACGTACGTTGGGATTATGTACGTTAAGGGGGGTTGTGTGCCCCTCAGATAGTAACCCGGTTGCTTGAGGTGTAGGTAGAGGGTCAGACGTGCCACTGCATCCCAGCAAAAACGCGCTGGCTAATGTTAAGATTCGCCAAGATTTCAACAACTTCATTTCGTTTCCTTTTTAATAACCAGCACTAGCCAGTCTCGATATTGATTCTGTGATGTCACCAAGCTTTTAATAAAAATAGTACCTATCCCTAAGATCCCTGAAAAACATAAATAGAGAACTAAAACCATTCAATCTGCTAGTTATTCGCCTAGCAAGGTTATATGTGCTGTTTTCCGGGTAGCTTGGTAATATTGTTACCGCCATTAGTTGCTAACGCCACTAACTGCCAACGCCACTGTAATGATCTAATCCCTATGAAAAATTATAAGTGACCATTTGTTAACCATTTTTACAATACGTTATCAAATGACCAGATCGAAGAGAAGTAAACTATGAGTACTAATGATTACATTTGAATATTAATTAGATGATCATTATTTTAAAAATTAGACTAACACTTACTTCACATTGAAAAACCTAGCTATATAGGTAACTTAGCCACTCAACACCTCTATATTTATAAAGTAAATTCATACACTTAACGTTTTTTAATAGGGCCTATTTCACTAAAATCACTTTTTCCGTTCACATAGATTTGTTAATTTTTTTGTAAGATAACTGTGTCGGCTGACGAGTTTTGCATTTATTTGATTTGTTTTGTTTGGTATCTTTACCCTACGTGAAAATTGGTATGACCGCTATCTAAAGCGGGGAAGTCATTAAAGGCTATCCAACTAACCTTAACTGCAAGTATCCATATACAATGAAACAAGATTATTTATCCAGCGTGAACATCGCGTGCAGCACAGTTAAAAAATATAGTAAAGCACTGGGCGGTTTAGCTTGTGCGGCTATAATTTCAAGCTGTGGTAACACTCAATCCGACAATCAGCCGCAATCTGCTACCCCTCCCAATATTCTATTCATTTTGGCTGACGATCATAGATGGGATATGTTGAGTAAGTTCCATCCAATCGTCAAAACCCCTAACCTAGATGTGCTGGCTGATAAAGGGACAGTATTTAAAAATGCCTTTGTTACTACACCTATCTGTGCGTCAAGTAGAGTTACGATTTTAACTGGCCTAACTGAGCGAACGCATGATTTTACGTTTGGCCGCCCTAAAACAGGTACCGAAGAATCTGCCAACATGTATCCTAACGTTGTTAAAGCAGAAGGATACAGCACAGCCTTTGTAGGTAAGTACGAAATTGGTATTTCTGGCGATAACAACGAGCGATTTGACTTCTTCAAACCCCTGTTACAATCAATAAACGAAGAATACGAAGGTAAAACGATCCCTCAAACCTATTACATAGCTGAACTTGCCAAAGACTTTATTGAAGCGTCTAAAGTTAGCGGCAAACCTTGGACTATGTCGGTTAACTTTTGGAATCCCCATGCTCACGATAGAGACTTAGTTGACCAATACCACTACCCAGAAGAGTTTGAGAGTATGTATGCAGACGTAACCATACCCCCAGCCAAATTCTCTGACGATGCGACGTTTAATGCCTTACCAGACTTTCTAAAAGAATCTATCGGTCGTGAACGCTGGCACTGGCGCTATGATACGCCAGAGAAATATCAGAAGATGGTTAAACGTTACTACCGCGCAATAAGTGCTGTCGACAAGGCTGTAGGTATGATTTACAGCAAGCTCGAAGAAACAGGCATGGCTGATAATACGGTTATCATTTATATGGGTGATAATGGATACAATCTAAACGAACGTCAATTAGCCGGTAAATGGTTTGGATGGGAAGAAGACTTACGTATTCCATTAATCGTTTACGACCCAAGAAATAAGGCATCTCACGGTCAAGAGGTTGACAAGATGGCACTGAATTTAGATATAGCGTCTACTATAGTCGACTTGGCGGGCGTTGAGATCCCCGCTTCATATCAAGGTAAGAGCTTAACTCCTCTGTTAAGTAACCCAGATGCTGCTAACTGGCGCACTGAGTTTTTCTTTGAGCACATGTATCAGCCTAAGCGCACATCTATTCCGCCTACAGTAGGTATTCGAACGGAGCGTTGGAAGTACGTAGACTTTTTTAAACACGACTTTCAACAATTATTCGACTTGAAAAATGATCCAGAAGAAGAAATCAACTTGATTGACTCGAAAGATCACCAAGACACAGTCGCAACTCTTAGCAACAAAGTTGACGAATATATTGAAATTTATGAACAACAGCGTTCGACTGAGGTCAAACAACGTGAATCATTTATCAACGTTCGTAATCCATAAGCCCAATATCAGTACAAGGTCATTTTAAAATGGAAAGACGCCAAATATTAAAATATGTAGCAGCCGTCACTGGGACCGCAATATGCGCACCTTTGACGGGTGCACTCTTGTCTGGCTGCGATAAGCCAGTCAAGACTAGCCAAAGGCCTATCGCGCCATTAGGTAAAGATGGTCAGTTCTTTGATGCAAAAGCATTACAAGATCTCAGCCGAATTATGGATGTCATACTACCTAAAACAAGTACCCCTTCAGCTTCGGATGTTAATGTTCATTTAATTATGGACAACATGTTCGCGAAGGTATTTAAGCCCAACTATCAACAAGGTTTTTTGACTAATTTCAACGCATTAAATGATTGGCTAGTAACGCAAGGATTTGCCGCCGCAACGACCAGCGACCAAATTAAATTATTGACGCAACTTGAGCAAAGCAAGCAGCCTAAAGCGGCAAGCATGGCGTATTTAGATATTAAGCAACAAACGATCGCTTACTATTTGAGTACAGAAGAAATCGCTGAAAAACATCTTAACTACTTACCCATACCCGGCGGATATACCCCTCACATATCCGTACAAGAAGTGGGCGGTAAGGCTTGGGCAGAATAACTATGACAAACAAATTTGATGCAATCGTAATAGGTTCAGGGATCTCTGGTGGATATGCCGCCATGGAGCTCTGTAAAAAAGGCTACAAGACGCTTATGTTAGAGCGTGGCCGTATGGTAGAACACGGTGAATACCCCACCGCTCATATGGATAAATGGGACTTACCTAACCAAGGGCAAGTCAGTTTAGAAGAAAAAGAGCAACATTATTTTAAACAAAATCGTTTGCATTGGTGGGTAAAAGAAGACGTAAAACACTTTGTTAATCGTGACGACGAATACCCTTATGATGAAGACGAGAGATTCGATTGGATCCGCGGCCATCATGTGGGTGGACGCTCAGTTATGTGGGGCAGACATTGTCCACGCTGGAGTGATATCGATTTTGAAGCTAATAAAAAAGAAGGCGTTGCAGTTGATTGGCCAATTCGTTATGCGGATATCGAGCCTTGGTACGACTACGTAGAACCTTTTATCGGTATCGCCGGTCAACCCGAAGGGCTTCCACAAGCTCCTGACGGAAAATTTATTGCGCCTTTTCCATTAAATTTTGTCGAAGAGAAAATGCGTAATGCCGTCAAAGCAGCCTACCCTAACCGCATTGTCACGCCTTGCCGTACGGCCAACTTAAGCGAATATAATCCAGACGTACATAAAGGTACTCGAGGCCAGTGTATGGCTCGTAACAGATGCAAACGCGGCTGTCCATTTGGGGCGTACTTTAGCACTCAGTCGGCTACCTTACCTGTCGCTAGAGAGACAGGTAATTTGACCTTACAATCTGATTCAATCGTTATGGAAATTATTTACGATAAAGATAAAAAGGCCGCATCTGGAGTTAAAGTTAAAGATGCAAACACTGGGCTAATCACTGAATATTACGCTCGAATTATCTTTTGTAACGCGAGTACTGTTGGTACGGCTGCCATATTACTTAACAGCCGCTCTGAGACTTTCCCTAACGGGTTAGGCAACACCAGTGGTGAGCTAGGTCATAACTTAATGGATCATCATTATGGGATGGGCGCCTCTGGTACCTTAGAAGGGTATGACGAAGAGTACTACCGAGGACGTAAACCAAAAGGCTTCTTTATTCCGCCTTTTACCAACATAGACGAAAACACTAAGCAAAAAGATTACATTCGTAATTTTAGTTACCAAGGCGGTGCATCTAGAGCGACTAATGCGCCAACGGGTGTCATTGGCGCAGACTTAAAAGACGAGATCTTCAAGCCTGGAAAGTGGCGCATTAATATGGAGTGCTTTGGCGAAATTTTGCCTTATCACGACAATCGCATGTACTTGAATTTTGATAAAAAAGACAAGCACGGCATGCCTATCATTACGTTCGATGCCAAATTGCGCGAAAATGAGTTGAAAATGCGTGAGCACGGTGTAAAAGCTGCGATTGAGATGTTGGAAGCCGCTGGCTGTACAGATATCAGAGGTAGAAACAATGTGACCGCAATCGGAGCTTGTATCCACGAAATGGGTACAGCTCGTATGGGCCACGACCCCAAAACTAGCGTGTTGAATAAATGGAATCAAATGCATGATGTACCCAATGTATTTGTAACCGACGGTGCATGTATGACCAGTGCTGGAACACAAAATCCAAGCTTAACCTACATGGCCCTAGCTGCACGAGCAGTAGATTATGCCGACAAACAAATAAAGTCGGGCAAACTATAACCAAGTCAGCCCTGCGCAGAACCGCGGGGCTTTTTTATGCGTAACGATGAGTAGTAAATTAAAAAGAACCTTTTGTAGCAAAATTAATTGCCAGCAATACGTTGCTTTTTTTATAAAACACACCATTTTACGTAACACTAATTCAAAGTTTTTAATTATTTCATGGGAATTACTATGTTTAAACACGCAATGAAACTTGCCGCTATCCCTTTAGCTGTCGGCACTTTGTTAGCAGGTTGCTCTGGTGGCAACACCTCTTCGAGCAGTGAACCTGCATCGGCAAAGACCGAAGTTACACAAGTCGCCCAGATCCGTGAGTCGGCAAAAGATATCGCTACTCGCTCAGGTAAATGGCAAATCGAACAGTTAGGCAACTTAACATATATTCCTGAGTCTCATCGTCTCAAATCAGAAAATGCTAAATTCTGGATCCAAGCGGCATTTTATATCGGCTTGACTCGCTGGACTGAAACGGTTAACGACAAAGAATTCTTAGAATTTATGAAAGGGATGGCAAAAAAAGAAAACTACGAATTGTTACTCGACCGCCCTTTTCATGCCGACGACCACACTATAGCCCAAACCTACCTTTGGCTTGCAGAGCAAACAGGCAATAAAGAGGCAATCAAACCCACTCAAGACGTGTTTGATATGATCCTCGCAAATAAGCCTACAGTTGGCCTAGAAATGCTTGATTCTACTGCCAGTGGTTCGGGTAAGGTCCATTTAGAGGGTAACTGCCAAGACCGTTGGTGCTGGGCTGATGCTTTGTTTATGGCACCTAGAGCTTGGGTTCAGATGACAAATATTACAGGTGACCCTAAGTATCTTGAGTATGCTGATCAAGAGTTTTGGGCAGCAGCAGATTACTTGTTCTCAGATAAATACGGATTATTCTTCCGTGACAGCCGTTACTTTGACTTAAAAAGTGATAACGGTGAGCCTGTTTTCTGGGGTCGCGGAAATGGTTGGGTATTTGCCGCTATTCCATTAATTATTGACGAGCTGCCAAAAGACCATCCTTCTCGCCCTCGTTATATCGAGCTTTACAAGAAAAACGCTGCAGCCTTACTTAAATTACAAACTAGCGAAGGATACTGGCCCGCTTCTTTGATGGATCCGGATAAAGTTAAAACGCCAGAAATTAGTGGAACGGGCTTCATCACATTTGGGTTAGCTTGGGGAGTGAACAAGGGTATTCTTACTCAACCCGAAGCACCAGAAATTGTGGAAAAAGGTTGGTTTGCTATTGAGAAGGCCATCGCTGAAGACGGACGGGTTAACTGGGTACAACACGTAGGTAAGTCGCCTGATCCAGTGAAAAAGACTGACTCTCAGCTATACGGAACTGGGGCCGTTCTATTGGCCGCATCTGAAATGGTTAAATGGTCTAAATAAAACCAATATGCAAGTTTTATCTAACGCTCATAAGTAGGTATAAAAGCCATACTTATGGGCGTTTTTTGTCGTTAGGTCAAAGCTTAAGCTCTTCGTTTTGCTTCTCCCTCATTTGTTAGCAGCAAAACGAAAACAGGTTTGCGTTTAATATGGAAATAATAATGAAAAAACTCCTCCCAGCACTTGGCGCCTCAGCGCTACTCAGCCTAAGTTTCACTAGCTGCGAATTACTAAAAAGTCAAAGTCACGCCATTGTGCAATCGAAAACTGTTCAACAATCCGCCCAAGACATAGGTTCTCGCGCAGCACGTTGGCAAATAGATAAACTCGAAAAGAATGACTTTCAGTATTTGGCACCTCGCTACTTTAATAGCTCATCTAATCCTTTGGGCTGGATCCAAGCGGCATTTTATATTGGCCTAACTGAATGGACAGAAACAACAGGCGATAAATTGGCCTTAGCGCATATTCAAACCATGGCTAAACAAAACGATTACCAATTACTACTGAAACGCCCTCTTCACGCTGATGATCATGCAATTGGACAAACTTTTTTGTGGTTGACCGAACAAACAGGCAATCAACAAGCTTACCAACCTACCCAAAACTTATTTGATAGCATTCTAGCTAACCCGCCTAAAGTTAGCCTAGAAATGATCGAAGAAACGCCTAAACGTTGGGGATTTGAGGGTGCATGTCAAGATAGATGGTGCTGGGCCGATGCCTTGTTTATGGCGCCCAGAACTTGGCTAAAACTGACAAATATTACCGGTGAGTCTAAATACTTTGATTATGCCGACCAAGAGTTTTGGGCAACAGCCGATTATTTATTTTCTGACCAGTATGGATTATTCTTTCGAGACAGCCGCTATTTTGAGCAAAAGAGTGATAATGGCAAGCCTGTCTTTTGGAGCAGAGGCAATGGCTGGGTATTCGCTAGCTTACCTCTTTTACTAGATGATTTGGCCCAAGATCACCCTTCGCGAACCCGCTACATCGAGCTGTACAAGAAGAATGCAGCAGGACTGGTAAAAATTCAGAATGCCAATGGTTACTGGCCTGCATCTCTCCTCGATCCAAATAAAGTTAAAACTCCTGAAACCAGCGGAACGGGCTTTATTACTTATGGCCTAGCATGGGGCGTGAATAACGGGATGTTAACCGAGCAAAAGTATATAGATGCAGTCAACAAGGGTTGGAAAGCACTTGAGAACGCAGTTCAACCCAATGGCAGGCTTAATTGGGTGCAGCAGGTGGGCAAATCTCCCGACCCTGTATCCAAAAGTGATACACAGTTGTATGGTGTTGGCGCCTTGCTACTCGCTGCATCTGAAATGACCAAATGGCAACATTAATTTTAGTGTATTTTTCACTTTAATATGCTTTTCTAACAAACGCATTGCAACCATAGGTTAGCGGTATGCAATGCGTTGTGCTTGCACTTGTTCACTGGTTTAATTTGATTTTATGTTAACTTCAGCCTTTTCAAGGCAAGGCTATTCAAGAAGGCTGTAAAACAGCTATATTTTTTTAGTCGCTCATACAGAACAATTAAATGCATCTCCGGTTTTTGTCATACCCTCGACTTTGGATAAATAGTTCCTCAACGTTGTGTTTTTGGCCGACACTCCTAATTATCACAAAAGTATAACTTTTTAATAGCGGTCATATTTTATACATAATGACAGTGTTAATATCCTCGCGGCTAACCAATCTTGACCGTTTAGTCAAAAATAATCACACAAGTATGTTTTAATAAACCAACACTAGGATAAAACCCCATGAAATTTATTAAATCGATGTTGCTTTTACAGACCATCTTGTTTGCAGCTAGTGCAAACTCCACCCTTATTACCTCTTCACAACATACCCTGAACGTTGGGCCGCCTGCGACTATCAGTAGTTCTGCAGAAACCTTATTTTCTGTTTTTCCTTTTGTGTTTGATCCTAATCAGATAGAGTTTAATTTCTTTTCTAACGCAACAGTTACCACAGTAGAAGTCACAGAAGTAAACAATGGTGACGGCACTGTAACCCGAACTGAATCTGAATTTAATGTGAGACTTGAGCGAAATTTGCTTGAGTTGGTATTCGACAGTGCTCTTGATTTGGCAGGGTTCAATGCAGATACAGACTTTTTTACGTCCCCAATTGGCAGCTTTGTTGTAGACTTGTCTAATGCAACTGTCACAGCTACATCAGCGATACTGTTTAACGCTAGGGTTGATACCACAGAGGTAAGTAGAGATTTTGTTGGCTCCGAATCAACTATTATTCGAGCCAGTACTCCTCCAGTTGTTTCAGATGTGTCGGCACCATCAGCTTTTGCTCTTTTAGCGTTGGGTTTAATCGGTTTAGTGAGCAGAAAACGTTTCAATCTAGGTCGTTCAACAAGCAAGTAACGGTAAACCGTTATACCATTTAAGGGAGCTGAGGTTGAGACCTGAGCTCCCTTTTTTATACTAAACTTACTACTCTTGCTACTTCTCTAGATTTTACTTTAGCGTATGCAGTACAAAATGTGTTTATCTGGCGGCTCCTTCTGCCAAGGCCTGAGGCCTACTGGTATTCGATATCAACTTGATACTTGCCTGGTGCCAGAATGGGATCAACCAATTGCCCATCTTCTTCTATTTCTACCCGTGCATCATTAATTTTTACACCTTTAATAAACTGGCCTTCATCTTTGGGTAACCTAAGCTGGGCTTGGGTATTTCCGGGCAATTCAATCGTTAACTTAACAAGAGTAGTGTTTTGATTGGCAGATGTACGTGTTCTCCACTGGATATTAATCGGCCCTCGAATCGTAGGCACCTTACCCTGTGCATATTCTAGACCAGCAAAATGAGGTGCAATAGCAACTTGTTCAAACCCAGCAGTGAGGGGCTGAACACCTAAAATGTAACGTGCAGTAATGTTTCCTGGTACAGCGCCCCAAGCATGATTCCAATCCTGATTTGGCTTAAATTGATCGTCCCATGCCTCAAGTGTGATGGTTGAGCCAACTCTAAGCATGTTATACCAACTTCTTAGATCTTTTGACGTAAGCAATTTAAACGCATGTTCTTGATGTCCGTGACGATATAAGGCTTCTAGTAAGTACTGAGCAAAATAGACGCTCACTGCCATCCCTTTTGACTTTACGTATTTAACCACCTTAGGCACGCGATTTTCAGGCACCAATCCCACAGCCAAAGGCAAGATATTGGCATGAGCCGAACTGTGGCGAGAGCCCACACCATCTATGTACAAGCCTGTATCAGGATCAAATAATGTCTGATTAAAAGATTGATACAAACGGGCAGCATACTCGGTAAACTCGGCGGCATCGTCGCTATATCCCAATACTTTGGCGATATCGGCCATTTGAGTGAGATTCAAATAATGAAAGGCATTAACCACAGTATTAATGTCTTTAAATTCGTAGCCATCTCGCTCAACCGGCGGCCAGTCAACGATATCCATAGAAGTTTGATGCGTACCATTGGGGTGACTAACTAATAGCCCTTGTTCATTGGCTAAAAATCGCAGCAGTTTTTGTTCTTTTAGGGCTGAATATTGATGTTTAAGCGAATCAATGTCTCCTGTATACATCCAGTCCGTCCACGCCATCATCACAGAGTGCTGTTTCCATTCTGTGGGCCAGGTTGGGTGAGCCAGCAAATATTCATGGGTATTGCGCGCTAAGGTATATTGATTGTCGACCGCGTAATGAGACAATTGGTTTATGTAAGCGTCTGCCTCATAGGGAATACGCTCGCGGTCACCATCTACATATACGCCAGCAAAACTGGTGGCTTTCATACTGTATTTAGATAAATCCCAAATATCGTTTAAAACCTGATTGCTCGAACTAAAAGACGAAGACAATTCATTAAATGGGTAATGAATAAAAACTTGCTTAGCATCAATATCGGAGAGTTCTAATCCTTTTGGATCAATTTCAACAAATCTAAAAGGGGTAATACGACCAAAACGGCCAGGAATAGGAATAGCTTTATCCGATTTAGTGTTGCGTTTATCTCTTGGAGGGTTGACGCGATAGGTGTCAAACTTCTCATTCACCTCTACAGGCACGGTGTAATACCTAACGCTCGAACGTGGATCTTGCTTAGGAATGGCCCCATTCATATCTCCTCGCTCTGCCAAAGTGACATCAATAACCCCATCTTTGTTACTGCGTAACTCTAACGCTAGATACCCAAAAACAACTTTACCAAAATCAATCAAATACTTGCCTGAAGGTAATTGGGTAATAGATTGCGGAGAGACCAAGCTAGTAGTTTGCTGATAAGTACTCACGCTATTATCAAATACCTTAGCCGTAGTAAAAATTTGAGGTTCAGACCATGCACTTTGCTGACTTATGCCATTACCAGTATGGCTCCAAACCTTAACTTGCCATCTGTAGTTTTCACTTGAAAGCAGTGCTTCACCAGAATATTCGTGAGCCAAAGATGATGCCGACTCCACTTTACCTGAGTCCCAGACTAAAGATTCAGCTCCGGTTTGGGCTAGTTGATATACCTGAATTTGGTAGGCGCTTTGTAATCCAGTATCTTCAATTACCCATGAAAACTCGGGCTTGGCATCTTTAATATCAAAAACCTGCGTGCCTAACATTAACTCAGTTCTCAGCCCTACAGGCTTTGAAAGTAAAGTATTGCTTTGTAATGGCCCTAAAGCTTTATGAGCTTGCGGCGAAACCTGTTGGCATTGAGATAACAAGGTTAACATGCAACCAGCAATTGCCGAGGTAACCAAGCTTCTTTTAAAATTCACGCTCTTTATCATTAACAAAATTCCAATAAAAGTTAACTCACTGTTAACCCTATCATGCCATAGATTTTCAGAAATGGGGCGGACAACAATACGATTTATTTTGGATTACGAAGAGACAAGTAAGTACGCAATGATAAGGTGTACCTTCACCTACCAAACGTACTTAAAATATAAAAAAAGCATAAACTGCCAGAGGCAATTTATGCTTTTAAGGTAACACCCATTGTTATAATAAGGTGTACTAGTCGATTATTGTACCTATTACTGTCCCTGCTGATGAGATACCGACATTATCTATGTCTAGGTTTCTATTTTGAGCAGTATTGAAGGTCAGTCTAAAGGTCACAGACTCTCCCGCTTCTAATCGCGAATCAGCTAATGCCGTCAAGTCGATATCTAGGTCACCTAAATAGTTAGCACCAAAACTCGCTTCGACAAATCCAGTAGCAACTGTACCTGCCGTTACGCCACCATCAGGCAAGACTTCTAAAGTCCAACTATCAGTGTTTTGTCCACCACGTGTAACAGCGTCTAGATGAAACACTCCAAGATCAACACCAGCGTCAGCTGTAACGGTAAAATCGATAGACCGTTCACCCGCTACACGGTTTCTAAACCCAGTAAAGTGGAACGCAGACGAAGCCCCTACTTCTGTAGAAGCGGCACCTGACTCTTTAGCTAGGCTTCCAAAGGTGCCGTCATTACTGCCCGCTCGGAAATTCCTTACCCATCTAGCATGTTGGTCACTAATAGTACCTGTTAACCCGTCTGTCACGGTCGCATCTGAATTTTGCCATTCGTCCCAACCTACCAATAGTTTACCCGGTACAGTTTGAGTCCACTCAATTTCGGTCTTTTCGAAGGCAAACAGTGGTAGCTCAGATTCTAAGGCAATCATAGATCCGGCTTCACCATCTGGGCGTGCTACTGTAACCGCAGACTCCCAAGGACCAAACACACTTGGATTGTTAAACTCAAATGCTGCAAAGGCTGCTTTACCCTCATCGGTTAATACTGTATTGGCATTACCATAACGGTTGAATCCTCTGACTGAGCCAAGATAATCATCGGCTCCAGGTTGATCCATAAATACCTGAAACTTTTTGTTATCACGACTAGCCAAACGTGTCCGATAAAAATACGTCGAACCAACAGGTACGTCTGTCATAACTTCTGTTCTAATGGGTTTAGTACTTTGTGCTTCAAGTCGAGCTGGGTCGTAATTGTATGTAAGTATGTCTATGCTTCTATCATCAGCATCTTGAGCAACAATACTACCAATATCTTCTACATCCTCAGCTAAATCGCCAGAAATATCAGCAGAATAACGGACTTTTCCAACCATATCTCGAATAGCTCGAGTACGCCAAAGCTCATGATCTGGTTGCCTTTGCCCCCACTGAAAAATTTGTTCAACATCGTATTTATATAATTCATCAGTCATTGCAATGGCTAATGTATCAGCTTGTGCTGTATCAGAATCAATTAAGAAACCACCGCCAATCTTAGAAATGATTGAAAATTCCTGAATATCAATTTTGGTATCAGCTTGCCACTTAGGGTGCGTAACTAAAGGTTCAAATAAAAGGCGATACTTATCTGTCGCTATACGCGTATTAGCCGAAGTAATGATCGGATAATCTGATGCACCCCAAAAATCGATTTTTATTTGATTGTCATGTGCATATTCGATAATTGCATTGGCAAATGATTTAATCACTTCGCCTTTGTAATTGAGCACTCTGCCACCTCTAAACACAAACCCAGGTGGACGAGTATGAACCCCTACTATCGCTTCTGGGAACACAGCTCGTACTGCTTTCGCGACGGAACCAAAGTGTTCTACAAAGTCTTGCTCGGTTCCAAACCAGTGATCTGGGGTTTCAATTTCAGACCCAATCCTGAAGCGCCAATCTTTGATCACTTCTTTGCCATAGGTGTCCAATAAATTTTGCATCAAAGCTTGAATAAACTCAGCGTACTCGGCCTCGTCAGAAGGGGGCAAAGAATTACCATAAATAGAGATGCGTTCATTTTCTCTAAAATTCACGCCATCGCGTTCTCCTTCCGGAATAAAAGTATAGCCTCGTTGAAATGCCCAAGGTGGCTGGTCTAAAACGATTTGATGAATGGGCGTTCCACCTGCAATGATTGCATCAATTCGAGCATTAAGGGGCGCAAAATTGTACACGTAATCCTGTAGTTCTTCGTCGTAATGCGCCACATCATAATCGAGGTCAGGTACTTGATTCCCTTCTTCATCACGTTTTAGCACACCACCTATCATGCGTACTGTGTTTACATTTAAACCAGGACGAACGGCCACGCCAGTTCGAGGGCTAATGCGATTAGCGGTTTGCCATAAATCTTTGACCGGACCGACAGCAGAATCTGCGGCTGTAGTATCAACTTTAACCGTTACGCCATCAAAAGGACTGACGACATCAGGCACGTCATACTCAACTAATGCAGTATAAGATAACGCTCTGCGACTAAGTGGATAAGATACCTTAAACGTGACAACTTCGTTTGGCCCAAGGCTTTCTACTGCCAAGTTGTAACCTTCGCTACTACCTTGCTCAAAATCACTGTTGGTTAAATCAAAATTAGGGGTAGTCGCTAAAAACCGCAAGCTCGAATCAAACGTTTGTTCACTGGTATTTTTCACCGTAACAAACACATTCATTTGGCGCGTAGCTCGGTCAAATGCGGGTCGAGAATTAGATACTTCAAAGTTAGATGTAACATCCTGCCACTCGGCAAATGCACCCGAAGATAACAAGGCTAAACTGCATCCAGCACCTTTTATAAAATGATTAATATTTTTCATAATACACTCTCTTATTTTGATGTGTTTCTGCGAAAAGCTAAACCCGCTAAGCCAAGGCCTAACAATGCGAAAGCTGAAGGTGCCGATACGTTAGTTGGAGGAGTATCCAAAGCAACTTCAGTCAACGCCACGTTGTCAACAAACAGGGTAGAGAAAAACGAGTCAGTAAAACCTGTAAGAGGGTCGGCTCCAGAAAATAGTTGGATTTCTAAAGTCCAATCGCTGGCGTTAGTAAAACTCTCGGCTAAATCAAAAGAAAAGGATTCTTCAAATAGCCCATCAATTTCACCTTCTGTTAAAAAGCTACCAAAGCTTCCATCTGCTCCAAAAAATTCACCAGCAGCATTAGATAATCCCACTAAGTAAGATTCAGCAAAAAAACCATCGACCGCACTCGTTGCTTCGCTTAAGCCAGCTAAATCAAAACTTAGTTCGAATGTACTACCCAAAGCGCCAGATAAATCTAAGCCCTGAGACAAAGTATTAACAAAAAAACCATCGGTTAACGGCGTACTGCTAAAATCTCCTGGAGTCGAAAAAGCGTCAATTTGAATTGCGGCTATATTATTGCCCTCAGCATTTAGGACAGAAAAATCGTTCCCGCCAAAATCACCAAAATCAATATCTGTATTCCAACCACTAAAATCACCGGTTTCAAAATCACCGTTGTTGATAACACCGGCATGAATGTTCAAAGATACTAAACACGAAATCCCAAAAGCTGCGGTTCGTAAATTCATATTGCTCTCCCACATAAAACAATTTTTTAAATCAATAAGCTAATTAGTTAAAGAACGTATTTTGCTGTCCCCTAGCATGTTCCGCTTCTTGATAGGTGGAAATGCCACGTGTCAGAAGCCCTAAATAATTCGGTATATCAATCTTTTCAATCATCACGATCTTAAATGATTGAATTTGACAGATGTTGAAATATTAAAGAGATTGTTAACACTATGTAATTGCGAAATTTACTTTAAAATAACCTAAATTTAACTTTTTCAAGTGAAAGTGATTATAAAGGTTAATCCATGGGTATAAAGTTTAATAACTTTACCCAAACTTTAGATTGCATGTGAAATACGTCTATTTTAGACATTCGTCACAATAATGACTAAAACGAAAAACGCCAGCAAAGCTGGCGAATTTAAAATAAGAGGGAAGCCGCGTTAACACTCAACACAGCTAAGCTAACACTTGCATCTCGGTTCAACGCATACTTGCCCCTGTCACTAAAACAACCACATCATCGACTACTTCAGATTCCCCCACATATATGCCCCATCTAAAGCCTATTTCTTTAGTGCGAGGCCATCTATCTGTACCAACCAAACGACCATCGATAAACATCTGATAATCCAACCCATTATCTAATACTTTTAGGTCAAAGGGTTTGCCAAGGACCTGCTCTGCGATTAGCTGACGGTCTCGGTTATTCTCTTCGGCCATACCTCGCCTAGGGTGGTACCACAAGGTACCTTTATCATCGACTCTAAGCATGACTGACCAATGATCAACGTTATTGCCTTTTGCTTGAAATATTGAGCAGTGATGAAAACCAATACAGCCGGCTGATTTTACTATGGTAAATCTCGCGCCAAATTCGCGCCAAACACCTGGCTCTGGTAGCCATTTTTGACTTGGAATAAAGGCCTCTACCCGCGCTGCGTTGGCACGCTTATTAGAGACATTAACTTCATCCTTGAATAAGCGAAATATTTGGGTATTACCTTGTTCTTGATACCACCGAGTCCACTTGTAAAAATCATCGTAGTGAATAGCTGGATGAGCAATAGTATGAATACGCATATCCCGCTTGGCACTGTTTATGGGGTTTTGTCCGTAAGGACCCGTTTCAATTAGCTGAGTATTGACAGATACTTTTGCACCAAGCACCCCCTTAGTAGTAAATGTTCCGTGAGGTTTCAAGGCGTCTGATGCCAGTACTTCAGTAAACGACTTGTCAGCCCTATCCTGTGTATAGAGTTGTTCTAGGGGAATCGCTTGTCCATCCAACCCATAGCTAACAACCTGAGTTTTAGAAGAGCCACACCCTAACAACGTCAGGCAGCTTAAGGTAATAAGCACTAGATATCGCATAAAATAGTCCATGTATAAAAATAATTGAGTCTTTTTACCACATATCCGGACACAGATCACAAGCAGCTCCCCCCATTGAAGTAAAGAGCCCAAAAAGTATACAAACACAAAAATCCTTTAAGGAGCAATAAAGCACAAAAAAACCTTCAAACCTCCTTAAAAGAACGATTAAAAATAATCCCTTTATATATAAAGATAATACAACTACAATACCTTTAAGGGTATTTAAAGCCTAAATTAATCAATAACACACCTAAAAGGATGGTTATGATAAACTCAACTATGACTCCTCAGGCAATTACTATAGAGCTGGGTAATCGCCTGAGAGTGGCAAGGCTTAACGCTGATCTTACACAAAAGCAACTTGCAGTACGCGCTGGTGTATCTATCAAAGCTGTGGTCAACAGTGAAAAGGGCAAAGCTAATATCGAATCTTTTGTGGCAATTTTATTAGCACTCAATTTAGTTGAACAACTTAATCTGTTTTTACCCAAGCCTGTTATCTCCCCTTTGCAACTCGCAAAAGCCCAAGGCAATGCTCGTAAACGTGCATCAGGCAAGTCTGCTGCTCAGTCAAAGGAAACGCCATCATGGTAGAGGTTATCTCAGTAAACTTTAATCAGCACGCAGTAGGTGCCGTAAGCTATGATCCAGAAACCAGACAAGGTGCATTTGAATACCTGCCTAGTTTTATCGAAAGCGGTATCCAGTTATCACCTATCAAAATGCCTTTGAGCGATAGGATATATCAATTCCCAGAAATTGATTATCAAACCTTCAAGGGCTTACCGGGCTTAATCGCTGATTCATTACCTGACGACTTTGGAAACGCCGTAATGAACGCTTGGATTGCCAGCCAAGGTAAGTCACCTCAAGACATCAGCCCCTTACAACGCCTGCAATATACGGGTACGCGAGGCATGGGTGCCCTCACCTATGCTCCAGCCTACAAACGTAAAAACCTCAATGCTTCACAAGCTATTCAAATTGAATCTTTGGTGGATATTGCCCAAACGATTTTGCACAACCGCCAGCAATTCTCCGTTAATTTACATCACCCAAGTCAACAAGATACCCAAGCTATGTTGTCTTTATTATCTGTTGGTATGAGTGCTGGCGGCGCGAGGCCCAAAGCCGTGTTGGCGTTTAACGAGGACTTTACCCAAGTGCGCTCAGGCCAAACTGACGCGCCTCAGGGGTTTACTCATTACTTAATGAAATTTGATGGGGTCAGCGAACAAAATAAGCATCAAGAGATTTTTGGTGATCCCCTAGGGTTTGGCACAATGGAGTACGTTTATCATTTAATGGCAAAACAGTGCGGCATTGACATGATGCCCTGTCATTTACTCGACGAGGGAAATCGGCGGCACTTTGTTACCCAAAGGTTTGATCGCATTGGCAATGCCAAACGTCATATTCAAACGTTAAACGGCCTAGAGCATGTGAGTTACAAACAAATCGGCTCGTACTCATACGCAGAGCTATTTGCTACTGCCAGAAAGCTCAGGCTCTCAGCAGAAGATGCCTTACAACTATTTAAGCGTATGGTGTTCAACGTTATTGGCCGAAACCATGATGACCATGCTAAAAACTTTGCCTTCATGCTAAACCAAGACCATCAATGGCAGCTCGCACCAGCCTATGACCTAGCCTATAGCTACAAACCAGACAGTCATTGGGTGAGTCAACATTGGATGACACTTAATGGTAAACAAGACACGTTTACCCGAGAGGATTTTTATACATTCGAGGCGTTAAGCCCGATCTTTAGTAAGCGAAAAATCAACGACATTCTGGATAACACCATAGAGCAGTTCGCCCAGTGGCCAACTTTAGCCCGAGAGCATGGCGTACCCACACTATTATTAAACGAAGTAAATCAGAATCTAAGATTATCAATCTAATCTTGACGCACTATTACAAACAAAAAAGCCCTAATTACCGCGGTAATTAGGGCTAGTATTAATCAGTTATCTAAGCTGTTATTTTAGAATACTTCTAGTTTTAACAGGGTACCAATCCTCCAATTTCCCCGATAAACGCGCTACCAATTCAGGGTGCTTATCCGCTAAATTCACTTTTTCGTACTCGTCTTCAAGTACGTTATACAAACGTGGGCCCGCTAACACCCCTTTGTGGAATGATTGGTAACTCACATTTTTTCCATCATAACTTAAGATAAGCTTCCACTTATCTTCTATAACCCAACGGTACATCAAGGTAGATTCAGGATCATTCAAATCATCCATGTCATGAGCAAAGCCTTCACCAAAAATCGTATCTCGCGCAATCGGCGTTTGATTAGCCATGTTGTCAAACAAATTTAACCCAGGCAGTGTCTCTGGGACTTCTAGGCCAGCTGCTCCCAAAATAGTTGGCACAATATCAATACTGCTTACTACTTCTGGACGCATTTGTGGTTTAAAGCTATTGGGCAAAGAGAACATTATTGGAGTACGTACACCACTTTCACCTGGGCTTTGCTTAGAACGCGGCAAAAAGCGATCTCTTTGATTTGGGTTAGTGATCCAACCGTTGTCAGATACATAAACGATTAAGGTATTATCTTTTAATCCTGTTTTTTCTAGATGCTCGAATAATTCACCGTTTGTCTCATCAAACCATTCGATCATGGCGTAATAGCGAGCAATAGGATCAGATAAGCCGCGATTTTGGTACTTCTTTAACAAACGCTCTGGTGGCGTGTGTGGGGTGTGAGGCATAAAAGGCGCATACCAAACTAAAAATGGCTTACCTTCAGCTGAAGTTTTATCCATAAAGTTAGTAATAGTCGTCAGGCCTTTACGGCCAATTTTAAGGCCATCGTCACCGTGGCGACCGCCCGGCTGAGGAAACCCTCGGGTCATACCCTGGTCAAAACCACCCCTAGAGAAACTCCCTTCCCACCATTTACCTGTTTGTAACGAAACATAACCCTGTTCTCTGAGCATGTTAGGTAATGTTTCTAAATTATCAATTTTTGAGATAATTTCAGCACGTTGCTGCTGATAAGCTGCGCCTTTTTTGCCCCCTGGTAACTCACGAGACGGATCGTTACCAGTAATACCATGCTGATTTGCATATAATCCGGTTGCTATGGTCGCTAAAGAAGGACGACATAAAGACGTTGGCACATAGCCACGTTTAAAGGTCACACCTTCATTGGCAAGCTGATCAAGCGCTGGGGTTTTAACAATTTCATGGCCCATAAAACTGTAGTCATTCCAAGCATGATCATCAGACAAGATCAGTAAAATGTTGGGGGGCGATGGTTTATTGTCTATCGATGCTTGAGTCGATTCAGACTGACTCGAACACGCTGATACCACTGTCGCGATAACCGAACCAATCATAAGAGAGCGAATTTTTCTCGTATTAAAAAGTGTACTAATTGAAGGGTAACTCATGGGTTATTTCCTAATAGAAAGTCGGAGCAAAGCAGAACCTTCTGCTCGCCAGTAAAAGTAAAAAATTGAACAAAATGTTATTCAATATGCATCATTTTAAATCAAACTTGCTCAAATGTAACAACTTTTTACACCAATAAGTTTTTCCATTATGTTTTTTAACAAAAAAGCCGTTAACCTTTCGGTTAACGGCTTTTGCTAATACTAATCCGTATAAATAACTGCATAACAAATTAATTATACGTACAAGCTACAGAGTAATGGCTCCAGTCACCTTGTAGTTACCTGGGGCAAGATTAACAGCTTTATTCATTCCCACTTTTTTGCCATTTAGTAATAAGCTTTGACCATCAACTTTCGGTAAGACTAAATCTGCAGTGGTATTTTTTGGCACGGTTAGCTCTAACGACAACTGTCCACCAGCAATGGTCCAAGCAACAGCAACTTTACCTTGAGGTGTGTCATAACCACCTTTAGCTTGGGTGAGCTGCTGACCAAATTGCGGCTCAATACGAATATGCTTAAATCCTGGTTGGGCAGGGGTAATCCCTAATATGCCTTCATAAAACCATCTCGAAATTGTGCCATAGGCATAGTGATTAAGTGAGTTCATACCTTGAGGGTTAAACCCATCTTCAATCGAATACGAATTCCAACGTTCCCAAGTGGTGGTCGCGCCATTGTTAATCGAATAAAACCAAGACGGGTAGGTTTCTTTAAAGAGTAATTCGTAAATCAAATCACTCCTGCCTTCAGCCTGTAACACCTGTGACAACAAAGGTGTACCCAAGAATCCAGTGCGTAAATGATTGTCAGCTACTTTAACCAATTCAACCAACTTATCTACTGCCAAGCCGCGCTTTTCTTTAGGGAACAAATCATATGCCAGCCCCAATAAATACCCTGTTTGAGTAGGTTGACCGGCTAACACATTGAGTTCATCGTCATAAAATTTAGCTAAATAAGCGGCTTTAATTCGACTATGTAGCTCACCTAAGGCCTTAACATCTTCAGGTTTATTGAGTACTTCAGCTGACAGCATGGTTAATTGAACCGAACGCGCAAAATATGCTGTGCCTATTAGGTTGAAGTCTGTGTTTCCGCGATTGCCATTATCCCCTTCTTTTAAATTAGTTGGGAAGGGCTGCAACCAATCACCAAAGGTCATCATGTTAGAGATTAAATTGTTACTTTTCTTTTGGTGATAGCTTAACCAGCCTTTCATCATTTGGTAATTGTCGGACAAGATCCGCGGGTCACCCGTTAACTGGTATAGCTCCCACGGAATGATCGTCACAGCATCCCCCCAGCCAGAAGAGGTCCATTTCACTTTCCACTCCACATGAGGAATAAATAGCGGAATTTCACCGTCATCTTTTTGCTCTTCACGAATACTCTGTAACCAAGCAGACCAAAAACCATATACATCAGCCATATACATAGAAGGCGTGGCGAATACTTGGGCGTCTCCTGTCCAGCCTAAGCGTTCGTCACGTTGCGGACAATCTAACGGGATATCGTAAAAGTTACTGCGCATTCCCCAAATAATATTTTGTGATAGTTTGTTTAACTTAGGGTGAGAGCTTTCAAAGTTTGCATGAACATCCATATCGGAATGTTGAATCATTGCCAAAGCCCACTCTTTATTTGGAGTCTTAGATGCATCAAAACCCGAAATCTCGATGTAGCGGTAACCGTGATAAGTAAAAGTAGGCTGATAGGTAATCGTCCCAGTTTCACTCGGTAAATAGTAATTAGTCGACTCAGCCGTTCGGTAGTTGTCTGTGTAAAACTCACCTTTGTGTAATGCTTCGGCATAACGTACTTTGACTTCTTGCCCAGCAACAACTGGAATAGTCAATTTAGGCACACCCACCATATTTTGACCAAAATCAAAAATCACTACCCCGCCTTCATTACTTACAATGCTCTCAACGGGCATTTCTTCGGTAATACGAATTGGCGCATGGCGTTTAGGTTCAAGATAAACCTTATTATCTATGGCCTCACTGATGGCACTTTCCCAGTCTGAAGCTACAAAATCAGCGGTGTTCCAACCCGGCATTTCAGCCGCTTGTTCATAACGTTCGCCATCGTAAATACTTGCAAAACGAATAGGTCCAGCTTGCGTCACTTGCCAGCTTTCATCTGTAGCGACCGTTTGGGTACGACCATCTGTATAGGTTATTTCGAGCTGAGCAATTAGGCGCGCAGGCTTTCTATGATCTTTTTCAAATTGGTCGAAAGTACGTCCAGCATACCAGCCCCCTGCGAGACTCGCACTTATTGCATTTTGCCCGCCTTTCAAGGCTGATGTCACATCATAAGTAAGTGACTCAATACGCTTGGCGTAGGGTGTCCAGCCAGGGGTCATGACATCATTACCGGCAACAGACAAACCATTAATAAAGGGTTTAAATAAACCTTTAGAGGTGATGTACAACCTCGCTTGTTTTACCTCACCCTTAACCTCAAAGGTTTTACGTAAGTATTGAGGTGTAGCTAGCAAAGCTTGAGAGGGCTGCTTTTCTAATTGAGTCTCTGGGTGACCAATCCAACTAGCTTGCCAATCGTTATTAGCAAGTAACCCAAGTTCAATGGTTTTTGGTTCACTCCAAGCTGACGCATGATCTCCACCATCCCATGTTTTTACCCGCCAAACGAGCTGCTGCCTTGAAGATAAAGCCTTTCCTTGGTATTCGATCCAAGACGTTTGGTCTGATTGTATTTTACTGCTGTCCCATAAGTCGGGAGATTGATTGAGTTGTTCCTCTGAGCTGGCTACTTGGATCTGATAAGCCGTCTGCATATTTGCTTTGGCATTAGGATCCATTTTCCAAGAAAAACGCGGGGCCGACTCATAATATCCCAATGGATTATCAAAGCCTTCACCCACAAACAAGCTTACAGGGGCGGCGCCTAACATAATCGAAGCTTCCGCTGTTGGCTTACTATCTTGCTGGGACTGTCCGCAAGATGCACCCATAAGCGCCACGACTGACACAGCCATTAATTTACTTACGGTATTTCGTCTAAATGACATAAATACTCCATTTATTATTTGAAAACCAAGGCATATCAATGCCCACTTTATTTAACTGTTACCTGCTTAATCGCACTTTCTTCAAAACCAATTCGATGCGCTATCGCCTTAACACTCTGACCCGCACTCACTGCAAAGGGTTCATCATAAATCTGCCACGCCATAGGCTCGTAATTATTTGATATGACTTTGTAACTAATTGATGCACCTTTGGTTTGACTACTGATATGGGCGAAACCGTTTTTAACCTCAAGTTTAATAGGAGCGGTAACTGGCTTAGTGTCTTTACCTCCCCATAAGGTGTTTATTAAATCAGCTTCAGCGAGCTCAGGTTGATCACCCACCTCGGCTAACCAACGATCCATTTCGGCACTTAAGTTGGCTAAAACCTGCTGATATTTTGGCTCTGTCGCTAGATTGTTCAGCTCATGGGGATCACTTAAGGTATCAAATAATTCTTCTTTGGGTTTGCTCTGCCTAAACCACTGAGCCTGATGAGGGGTTAATTGACCCGCATCACGCAACTTCAATAATTCTTGCATAGTCGGAATTTTTTCACGATAAGCCAGTGGTAAATAGTAACCCTGTTCAGGCCTATAATTGCGAATGTATTTAAACCGAGAATTTTTAACCGCACGGATCACATCTGTGTATTCATCAAATCGGTCACCAGCAGCATGGATATATTCGCGCTCTATTTCATCAACAAAACTTTCACCATGCATATGCTGAGGAATATCGGCCTCAACCATATCTAAGGTAGTAGGCGCAAAGTCTATAAAACTAATTAACTGATCATCTACCTTCCCTGCCCCTTCGGCATTTGGAAAACGAATAATCATAGGCACTTTTAAGCCACTGTCATAAATTAGGCGTTTTTGTCTGGGCAACGGACCGCCATGATCAGAGTAAAATACGATTATCGTTTGATCGTATAACCCGTCTTGCTTTAATTGCTCTAATACCGCCCCAACCTGTCTGTCGGCTTCTGCTAGGTTGTTATACATTTTCCACAAATCACGGCGCACTGTTGGGGTGTCTGGCAAATATGGCGGAATAGGAAAGTCTAAATTAGGGTCAACATGAATAGGGGTTTGTTGCTCACTGGTCTTTTGTGAGTGATGCTGAGGCAAACTCGCAATACGCGCAGCATCGTCCGAGAAGTAATGTCTCGACTCAATATGGCGTACCCCGTATGGTTCAAACAAACCTGACTCATGGGTTGTAGTAAAATTTACTACCGCATAAAAAGGTTGCCCATTTGCCCGGTTACGCCAATGAGCATATGGCCCACTCTCATCCCAAGCATTCTTAGGCGCCCTAAATTGGTAATCTGTCTTTAAATTATTAGTCGCATAGTAACCTTGCTGACGCATATATTGGCTTAGCATTTTAGCTTCTGGCGGTGGTACGGCAGCATATTTAGGCAAACCAGTCACATCTGTATTCGACGTTGTGCGCATGTGATTGGCCCCTATCGCTGATGGGTACATACCCAAAGCGAGAGCAGCTCGACTTGGTGCGCACACACCAGACGTCGAATAAACATTAGTATATTTCACCCCTTCTTTGGCCAAAGAGGAAATATTCGGTGTGGCTATGGTTGTGTCACCAAAGTCAGGCAATATGGGGCTCATGTCTTCAAGTACAATCCACAATATGTTGGGTTTCTGTTCTTGATTATTTCCCTTGAACTGGGCATTTACGGCTAACCTGTCGCCTGACAGAGCAGCCTGAGGTTGGCTGTTAGAATCAGTCTGAGAAGAAAACTGACAACCCATTAAACCTGCTGAACACGCAAATAATGTAACGAATTGGCTGATTATTCGAAGTTTCATTGTATTCCTAGTGTTGTCATTGCTACCAAAGTGTAGCGGAACATATTAATGGTTTGTTAAGCCAAAAACGCTTGATAAATGTTAATGAACTTTTACGATATTTGGTTTGTCCATATATTTAAATAGAATGTCTAAAATTCGAAGCAAATTTAAAGCATCTTATTCGAATTTCATTTACAATCAATTTACGTCATTATCATTTATTAGTTAATCAGATGCTATCAAAATATTTGTTCAAGCTATTCGCTGCCACCCTTGTATTTACTACTTTAACTGGGTGTGCATCATCGCCTAAAGTGCCAGCCGCTGCCGTTCCTCCTTTGAGCGTGCAATTGCATTCAGTAAAACACGCAGTGAAAGCTGATTTTAAAGGTACCTTAACCGCACTATCTGAAATGGGCTTTGCTGGCGTAGAGTTTGCGGGTAATTATGGCCCTTATGCAAACGACCCTGAAGGACTAAAAGCGTTTTTAGCCTCACTCAACCTTAAAGCTAGTGGCGCCCATTTAGGTACAAAACAACTAAGAGGGGAACTAGGCAAGAAAAACCTAATGTTTCTAAAAGCCATAGGTGTAGAACTTGTTATCATTCCTCACGATGCCCGTGTAGACCAACCAGACGAATTAGCGCCTATGGTTGAAGAATTTAGAGCCCTAACAAAAGTAGTTGAGTCTTTTGGATTAATGCTCGGCTACCATAATCATGCCAAGGAATTTGCTGGCTATTCAGAATCTACTTTCTGGGATTATTTAGCTCAAAATACACCCGATAACTTCGTGTTGCAGTTAGATGTTGGCTGGGCAAACTATGCAGACGCTAACCCCATTGATTATGTGAAGCGTTATCCGAATAGAACCTTAACCACCCACTACAAAATTCGTACTAAGAAAGACGAAGGCCCGAAGCCTGTGATCATAGGGCTCGACGATTTTAATTGGACAAAAATGATTAAAACCAATATCTCGGTGGGCGGAACTCAATGGATTGTAATTGAACAAGAGGAATATCCTCAAGCCTTAACACCTCTCGAAACTGTAGCAGCATCCATGCAAGGATTGCAGCGCATTATAGATGAGATGACTCAACCTTAGGGCTATGGAAAACCCGCTATTGAATAATTCAGTCAGGCTAGTTTACACACCATATAGATGACCTAAGTTCCCCTATTGAGTGACTTAAATATAAGAATATAAGGAAACTTTAAATGCCTACACAAAATAAAATCGCATGGCTAGTCTCAAGTCTTATTAGCCTGACATCAATTTCCGTATTTGCCCATGATGGCGGGCACGATCAAGGTAACTATCAGGTCTCCAAACATTGGCGCGATTTATCTTCTGGTAAAACCTCAATTGGTAAATCTCATGGTGAAATTGATGTAGCCAAAGACGGCACTTTTTATTTGAGTTTGATGAGTACGCCCCAAATCAAAGGGGGACTTCACTTATACTCAGCCCAAGGGAAAAAAGTGGGGGAAGTAGAAAATGCCCCCGATGACTTTCATGGCTTCGTGATCCACCAAGATCCAAATGGTAAAGAATATTTGTATGGTGCATCGTTAAGACATAAAAAGCTGATAAAAATGACCCTTGATGGCGAGATAATCTTAGAGGTAGATGCAGCTAATGCTATTCCAGGTAAATATCACTTAGCCCAAACCAATGATGTGTCTTCGTCAAAACTGAAACTCACAGCCATTGACGTCGACCAAGATGGCAATATGTATGTAGTAGATGGTTATAACCTTGATTACATTCATAAATTTAATCAATCTGGTCAATATATATCGACCTTTGGCGGACAGGACAGCCCGTACAAATTTAATACCTGTCACAAAATCCGTATAGATCCTAGGTACACCCCTAACCGCTTACTGTGCACCGATCGCTCGAACGGCAGAATTGTGCATATGACCTTAAATGGGGCCTTGATCGGTGATTACGCCCGCAACTTGCGTCGCCCTAGTGCAGTCGACTTTTTTGGAGGTATCGCCGCCGTAGCGGAAATTAGTGGTCGCGTGAGTTTACTCGACAGAGCCGGAAACACAGTCGACACTCTGGGCACTAACGACAACAAAGACGAAATTAATACCAATGTTAGTAAACCCCATCAATGGCAAGAGGGTGTGTTTACTGCTCCTCATGGTATTACCTTTGATCATCAAGGCAATTTATTTGTCACAGAGTGGAATAAAACCGGACGCATAGTACGTTTTGATTTAACCCAAAACTAGTTCTGGATAGCAGGCTCAATTCGCAAATAAAGCAAGGAGGATCCCTTGGGCCAAGTGTCAGGAGATCCTGCTTTTTTTAAAACTTCTTACAGCAAGTCATCCCTTGTATATTCAAACTAGAGCACTGAATCAAGTAATTCATCTGCCCAAACCAAGCCTTGCCAGTAGGTACTGTCTAAAAGGTGCCTATTAATAGCGCAAACACTATCATCTAAGGTTTGTCGCTCTAACATTTGCAAGGTACTCAGCAACTCCCCCATTTCACCAGAATGAAAATTAAGTGCATCAATTAACGCAGGATCCAAATGCAAGCAAGCGGTAACTTGACCCATTTCGATCCCAAGGGCCGCATCTATGCCAGAAAATAACCCCAATGAAAAATAATCGTTTGGATTATTCTTCCCTGCACTCACTGCATACAACTCTAACGCTTTAGCTCGGCTCAACAAGGTTCTAAATAGCTCAATAGGCTGTTGTGAATCTGAAGTAAGCAAAAGTACGATCGCCCACTTTTTGACCGCTTCAATACCCAGTAACACCACAGCTTCTCGGACGTTGGAAATTTTTCTAACAAACGCAAACAAAGAGCTATTCACCAACAATAAAATCTTCATTGCCATGCGCGGATCACAGATAATAAGATCTGTCACCTCGTCAACTGAGATATCATCACGAGTGAGTTCTGACAGCAATTTTAAAGTAACCTGCTGACTGGCTGGGACTTTCGTGCCGTGTACAAGTTTGGGCCGCTCTATAAAGTAGCCTTGAAACAATTCAAAGCCCAAGGCTTTGTATTGATCGAAGACCTGCTGATTTTCGACCTTTTCAGCCAATAACCTAAACGGAAAATTCCTTAAATGCTTAATCTGCTCTTCAACTTTTTCTATTGAACACTCCAAAACATCTATTTTCACGTAAGACACAAGAGGCAGAAACGCCTCGCGTTCTGGCTCAAACACGTAGTCATCTAGGGCAAAGTCAAACCCTTGGGTACGCAGTGATTTAATTTTTTCGAGTACTTTGGGGGTGGCGGGCACAGTTTCTAAAATTTCTAAAACAATCTGAGTGGAATGACTGGGAAAAAAACTCGGAGAATGAATAAATTGTTCATCAACATTAATAAAAATTTTCCGGTTAGCTAATGCCACTTCATCGAGAATACTGGTGTAGACATTACTTAATAACTCTTGGGTTGCCCCCATGCCGTCCTGGCTTTGGGTAATATCGTAAGTCGTGCCCCGATACAACACCTCGAAACCATAAAGTTGGCTGTGCTCATCAAGAATAGATTGCCTCGCAAGTAATACTCGTGGGTTATCAGCTTGGGGATTTATCGATGTAGCAGTGTTGGTCATACAAATTGCTCTCTGATATTCAATATTTACCCCTAATTGGATAACAAGTTACGTTCTAATGGCTATTTTTCATTATTACTGGGTTAAAATCACTAAGTTAAATTTACTGGATTAGCTTCGTTTGCAGCAGACTCACTATTGACTCAAAAATCTGCTTTGCGCTAAAAAAAACCAAACTAGCGCCTCAATGAAACCTTAAACTTGAAAGTTTTTTGAGCTAGCTAACGTCTAATCGAGAGTTAAGGTTATTAATAAAGCGGATCCTGTCGGCCCTAAATATAGCCTTAAATAATTATCGTGCCAGTTACTATTTAGGGCACGCCCTAGTCTAAATAGACAAATTAAATGCTATCTCATGAGCTATCCTTATCTTTCCATTATGGCTGAAGACCTTGTTCCCGTTTCTAGGGTATGGCCTTGATAACCTAGTTTCTTCCCGTCCCCTATATATAAAAGCACCTTAGTCATTTCGGGTGAGGAGCCTTGAAGAGAATCGTCTTGACCTAGGCCATCTTGGCTGTGATGACTAGCGAATGCGTGCTTAGAAATACGTCTAACCATAGCCATACGGCCTGTAAAGCTTATGCCCAGCGCCTCAATATGCGTTTTGCTGTTGGCCTCGTCACTCACAATAATAATATCTTGAATGTAGCCATCCGCTGTTTGACTATTAATCACAGTTCCTAGGTATTGTTCTCCTTGCTCAAGGTTGTAGGTACTGAGCACCTTGGATCCTGCGCCTACAGTGGGCTCATACACCACAGCATAAGGCTGTTGCCATGTTGAGCCATATCGACGTAAAGTCATTACTTGCGTGGGCTTTTTATCATACCCAAAAGACACGCCTGGTGTACTAGGCCCTTTAGCGACACTCAACTCTAATGGTGTATGACTAGCGGGTACATAAGCAAACATAGATACGTTTGGGTCATCTAACGAAAACCTTACTTTAAACCCGTCCGAATTAGGCTCAGTCAGTTGAACTTGTTTAAACCAGTGCCAACCCGGCTCTTGATATTTGTCTTGAGTCCGCGATTGATAGCGCTGAGGGGCTGATTTTAGGGTAACGGGCTGTCCATCTAACTTAGTGACCTGAAGATGGTCTCCTAAGTTGTGATAAAGATAATCGCTGTATTGCGTAGCGTCTGTGGATTGCGCTCTAAATACATCTAAATAGTACCCCGAATCTGGCCCGGTTCTTATCATAGTTACGCAGCGTTGATGTTGCCCTTTGTTGTAGGTATCGTTAAGGCTTTGACAACTAAAACTCACTTTGTCAGAAAGTGGCTGTTGATTGGGCTTAGGCTCCAATGCCAATAATTGGGTGTTATTCATCACCCCCTTCCAGCTTTTACTTCTATCTCCCCACTTAGCTTGACCATTAATGATAACGGTATTATGAGAAGCGGGGTTAACGGCATAGGTATTATGGACAGGTTTGCCGTATCCGCCCGATCCAAAATCTGGTGCCATTACCATCCCCGCACCATACAGCTCCATATCCAAACCAGACGCATGGGCATGTACGTAGGTCGCACCGCCTGTGTAATACATGAGTCCGTTTTGTATGACATTAGGCGTATGGTAATTACGCTGCATGACAATCCCCCCATGCGAAATATGCAAGCTTGTTAGTTTTTCAGGAGCAAGTGGCTCAGCATTTCTTGCGGTCTGTTTTTTTCCTTTTTCCTCTGCGTTAACTTCACCCAGATCCACACCACGGAGCAAATTTAAGGGAGAGGTGTAGCCCAATCGAGTAGTCTGAATACTGGGCCTGTGATCTCCACCTTTTTGCTGAATGTAAGCCATAAAATTCTTGGCTCGCCTTACATAGTCAGGGCGTTTGGCACTAATGGCTGCACTGGCTAACACTTGGAACAAGTCGTAGTAGGCAGGTACAGTCCGAACGGAGTCACCAAACGTCATCATTTTTTGGTTGGGGTATTCCATATTATGAAATACAAACGGCCCATCAAGCATACTAGGTTTGATGCTAAACACATCAACCCCAAGCAATGCTTGATTGCGCCCTAAGGTATCCATCATGCTGAGTATTCGTTTTGACACATCAAACGCATATAAAATTGACTCTGGCCAGATATTCTCTGAGGTAAAATTATCTAATGACCATAGAAACGCATCATGATTAGCGGTTCCTTTAACGAAGAACTGCTCAAACAAGGCTTCTCGCTTAGCTTTATCCTTAATCACCAATAAATTATTTAAAATGGCATCGCCTTCAAGAATCGACCAATTGGTTTCGACTATGCCTTTATCCAACGTAATTTTGGCCAATTTCGCAAACACCTCTTGAGCCAGGTGATCATCAAAAGGCTTGCGTGTTTTTGATACTGCATCAAATACCCGAGTCTGCTCATGATTGAGATAGTCGTGGATCAAATCGTATATCACAGGGAATAAAGGCATAGTGATACGTGCATCACGTAAATAGTTGGTAATGATTATACCGCTGGCATGTGATCTTGGTGTGCGCACCGAATTCATGTAATGCAAAGGCTCAACAAAGGCCCACAAAATATCCGCAGCGAGCTGAGCATATTCTTGTTTACCTGTGAGGTAATACAAGACCGCTGAATCTGTACCCAAGGCTAAAATATCTGTGTACACAGTGCGTAAATGTCGGGCTAAGTAAGGGACATATTCTGTAGATTGCGTGCCTGCAACTTTTAGTGTCATTCCGTAAAAGGGATCGGCATTATACGGCGGTAGGTCGTCGATTTTGGGTGCCACAAAAGGCTTACCGGTTTTCGAACGAATAGCAAAATCAAAACTACGGTGTAAAGTCGGAATAGGCGCACGGCCACTCGTCCTAAAAGGTGCGCCTTGTGGCAAATCATTAGCGTCATGGTCGGGATTTTGACCAATAGTCACATCCGTGTAGTGATTACCATTCCATGTGCGCGGAATGCGTGATAGCAAAAATTCAGGTGTATGTTTATGCCGCTCGCTATATGGATTAACACGTTTTTCTAATTGTTGTTTTAAGGATTTTGCCCATTGATACCGCTGAATATTATCCAAAATTCGCTTTTTATCGTGACCATTTACCCAAATTCGGGGAAAGCTCTGTGAAGAGGTTTCGTTTGTCACTTCGTGATTGATGTTCTGGCTAAAAACAAGGGAGCTCATACCTAAAGCCATAGCTAGTAACAAACAGCTAATACTTGTCTGCATTTACATTTACTCCTTCAAAAATAATATCTTTGTAAAGGTTGATTTAATTAACAATGGCGACAGACTTAACCGATGCCCAAAGGCTACGTCTGGGCTGAATATTGAGTTCATGCAACGACCTTAACGTCACGCTAACCAACAAGGTTTCATCTCCGGCCTTAACCCGAACCAATCGCAGGGCCGGATGACTACCTGAACCAAAATCAATCACCTCTACAGGCATATGATTAAGCATACTCGAACCTTGGGGCTTAACGTCACTCAAGCTCACATCAGAGGCCAACACCCTTAACGTTAAAAACTGACCAAGTTCATAACCTAAATCTGTAATCCATAAAAAGCAGCCATTACACTGAACCTTGACCAGATGATAATTGGTTTGCTTTTCAATCACTTTAGCGGTCAATATGCTACCCATGCCATGGGTTGAAACCAATTTACTGTCTAAGGTCGACGATAACTCAGACAAACTTCCTTGCGCAGTAATTTCACCTTGCTCAAGCACTATTGCGCGATCTGCTAACGAAACCACTTCGTCTACCGAGTGGGTAACGTACAAAATGGGGATCGAAAACTCACTGGCTAAACTCTCTAAATAAGGCAGAATTTCTTGCTTGCGAGGCCCATCTAGAGAAGACAAAGGTTCATCCATCAGTAATAACTGAGGCTGAGTTAATAAAGCTCTGGCAATCGCCACACGTTGACGCTCTCCTCCAGACAACTCACTGGGTAGTTGCTGTAATTTATGCTCAATACCCAACACAGACAGAACTTTGCTGAACTGCCCAGATGTTGACTTCAATAAGCTGCGCTTGCGTCCGTACTCTAGGTTGCCCTTCACAGTTAAATGCTCAAATAAGCTTGGCTCTTGAAATACATAGCCTATATTGCGCTTATGGGTAGGCACAGAGTGTGTGCCGTTTAACCAAGCTTGTCCTGCAAACTGTATGGATCCCGTTACCTTAGTTTCGAGCCCAGCAATGCAACGCAGTAAACTGGTTTTCCCCGAACCAGAATGACCGATAATTGCCGTCACTCCCTTGGCAGGCAAACTACACTTTACAGCCAAAGCAAACGCAGCGTTTGAGGGCTGGGATATACTGAACCTTATGTCTAGTAGCAAATCTGTCACCGTCATCCCCTGTCCTGCTTAGCGCGATTGAACAAGCGTGTCGTATTTCGATTGCCCGTCACACCGTATAGTCCGAGTAACACGACAAACGAAAACACTAGCATCAGCAGAGACAAACTATGGGCGTTGGCATAGTCCAAGGCTTCTACATGGTCATATATTTGCACCGATACCACTTTGGTCTCCCCAGGGATATTCCCCCCAATCATTAACACTATGCCAAATTCCCCAACCGTATGGGCAAACCCCAATACAGCAGCCGTTATAAACCCAGGCTTGGCTAAGGGTAAAACAACACTAAAAAAGCGATCGATAGGGCCAGCGCCCAAAGTTGCTGCTACTTCTATTGGGCGCTCTCCTATGCTCTCAATAGCATTTTGTATTGGCTGCACCACAAACGGCAAAGAATACAACATAGACGCAATCACTAAACCCGAGTAAGTAAAAGGTAAGGTGCCTAAACCTAATTGGGTAGTAACTTCGCCAATTATCCCGTTTGGCCCCATAGCCACAAGTAAGTAAAAACCTAACACTGTGGGAGGTAATACCAAGGGTAAAGCCACTATGGCGCTTACTGGGCCTTTTAATCGAGACGTTGTTTTAGCTAACCACCAACTTAAAGGCGTGCATACAATTAACAGCAACAGCGTCACAGTCGTGGCTAGTTTTAGAGTTAACAAAAGAGTTTGTAAATCAGATTCGGATAGTGTCATAAAGGTCTACTTGAGAGCAGATGAAGAGGTGCTGTAACCATATTCACGAATAATGGTGCGAGCCTCTTCAGTTTGGATAAAACGCAAAAACGCTTGAGCTGCAGGGTTAGCCGCGCCGCGCTTTAGCATAACAGCCATTTGTAATATGGGGCCATGCAAGTGTTCTGGAAGCAACCAATATGAACCATTTAAGCCACTCGGGTTGAGGGTTAATTGAGACAGCGCAATAAAGCCTAAATCAACATTACCAGAGCGCACAAATTGAAAGGTTTGTGAGATATTTTCTGCCATTATCCAACTAGATCGCGTTTGCGCAGTTATCGCCAAGCTGTCTAAAACCTCAACCGACGCCTGTCCATAAGGTGCTAGCCTTGGATTAGCTATGGCCAAACGACTAAATTTGAAGCCTTTCAATCGTTTTTGATAGTCATGGATATTTTGTTCATTGTCTTGCAATGTACTTTTTGGGTATTCACTATTGTTAAATGTAGAGGTCTCTACACTATGCGCCCTAGGCATTTTATCGCTGAATAAATCAGCGCTAGCCGACCAAAGCACTAAACGCCCTGTGGCGTAAATAATGCCCTCACCTTCTGTTAACTTAGTATTTGCGATTAGTTGTAGAGGTTTAATTTGATCTGCAGAAAAAAACACATCGAAAGGCGCACCATGAATAATCTGTGCATAGAGTTTACCCGAGGAACCAAATGACACACCAATAGTATGGGTCGAGTTAGCTTCAAAATCCTTAACCAAGGCTCTCATAGTTGGAATAAAGTTTGACGCTACCGCCACTTGCGCATGTCCCGCCCTACTCCATTCGGACCAAAGACATAACAAGAACATAAACATTGGTATAATTTTTAATCGACTGACCACTAACCCACGCGTTAATCATTGTAAAAAAGCCCCATATGGCTTTATATTGAAGCATAGGTATGGCTATCACAAGCTCTCATTGGTAACAAATATACAGTTCGATTAACGACTCTCTCACGGGACCAACCACACTAATGCCCAAAAATGGACCAAAGTTAAAGGAGCAGCCGGTGCGATGTCATGATTGTGGACTGCACTTTACCCTGCCCGCACTAGACCATAAACAGTCGGCTCATTGCCCACGATGTTCGGCTCATTTTACTGCTTATCACAACCATGCCATTCAAAACCTGTTGGCTTATGCCTGTACAGCATTCGTATTTTTTGTAATTTCTCTGACTTTTACCTTTTTGAGTTTTAGTATTAATGGCCAACAACAGTCCATTACTCTACTCGGTAGTCTGTCGGTTTTAGTTGAGAAAAATTATCTCATTTTAGCCATTTTACAGGGGATATTTATGCTAATTATTCCCCTTACAGTGGTGCTACTGGTTATCACTATGCTGCTATCTGAACATATTAAATGGCTGGTCATACCCACCCGAAAAACTATCAACTTATTGTTTAAGATTTTACCTTGGGCCATGGCCGAGGTGTTTTTGGTCGGTGTATTGGTGAGCCTAATCAAAGTGGTTTCTATGGCTGATATAAGCTTAGGGATGTCGTTTTATGCGTATATTTTATTTGTCGTTAGCCTTGTCTGCTGCTTAGCCTACTTAGATAGACATCAGCTAGAAGTCCATTTCCAACTAGATATAAAGCCAGTTGAAGACATACCCAAGCATAAAAGCATTCAAGCCACTTGGGCCTATTTGCTCACTGCTTGTATGCTATACGTTCCGGCAAACGTGCTGCCTATGATGCATACCCAACTACTCGGCGACACTGAACCCAGCACTATTATGGGGGGCGTTATCTTACTTTGGGGAATGGGTTCCTATCCAATCGCTATAGTTATTTTTGTGGCAAGTATTGTTATTCCCGTTGCCAAGTTAGTGATATTAGCTTGGCTAAACTACTCAGTTATGCACAATATAGACGGTCAACTTAAACGAAAAATCAAACTTTATCGCATAACAGAATTTATCGGACGCTGGTCAATGATAGATGTGTTTGTCGTTGCCGTATTGGTAAGCCTGATCCAGTCTGGTAACCTAGTCAGCATAGTGCCAGGTTACGCAGTGATTGCTTTTTGTGCAGTCGTCATTATGACCATGATTGCGGCGCTATCATTTGATACTAAATTAATATGGAAAACCTCTAGCATGCGGCGAAATACGGTGGGTCAAGTATGACCACTCCTCAAAACACGGAATCAAATATTAGCCATTCTCCAGACACCCAACAAGCGGTTATCAAGCCAGTTAAAGGAGTGTCTAAAGTATGGTTATTACCCATTTTGGCGCTGCTGGTTGGCGGCTGGATGGTGTATAAACAATGGCAGGACCAAGGGCCATTAATCGAGATTCAATTCACCAATGTTGAAGGCGTCGAAGCCGGTAAAACCAAAATTAAAACCCGTGATCTTGAAATAGGCATAGTCAAAAAGGTGGAGCTTAGCGATGACTTAAGCAGTGTTATTGTCACCGCTAGACTCAACAGTGACACCCAGCAACTTCTGCACAAAGACAACCAATTTTGGATTGTGTCACCCCGGGTATCTCTTAATGGTATATCTGGTCTTAGCACCCTACTCTCTGGGCCTTTCATTAATATGGAGTTAGGCAGTGCAAAAAAGCAAGCAAACAAATTTGTAGCCCTCGACTCTCCGCCCACAACTAAAGCTGGTACTCCCGGCTTAAAACTGGTTTTGCGCAGTAAAAGTCAATTCTCTTATGCGAAAGGCGACTCAGTGATATACAAGGGCATTAAAGTTGGCGAGTTTGAAGACATCAGTTTTAACTTCGACGAGCGAGAAATTTTATACGACACCTTTATCCAAGCCCCTTATCACGAGTTAATCACTAACAATACCAAGTTCTGGGATATCAGTGGGGTCAGCATTGAACTAAACTCTGAGGGCATAGACTTTACCAGTGGGAGCCTAGAAAGCATGTTAACTAACGGCGTAACCTTTGGCATTCCCGACGACTTACCCAGAGGTACACCCGTCCAAGAAAATAGTCAATTTACTATTCACACTACCTACGAGGAGGCGACCGAAGGACGATACGCCCAAAGCGCTGAGTATGTGATCTTTGTTCAAGAAACCGTGCGAGGGTTAAAAGTGGGTGCTCCCGTTGAATACCGAGGTTTAGTAATAGGTAATGTACTATCAATCAACACTGTCGAAACCAATCAAATAGGCTTGCTTGCGGCTGGTTACGACATCCCGGTGTTAATCGGCATACAACCTGGCAGAGTTCAACAACCCGATACCCCTGCTGGCGTCGACTTTGTGCGCAAACAAATTGATATCTGGATCAAGCAAGGTTTGCGCGCCCGATTAGAAAGCGGAAATCTCATCACAGGCTCATTATTTGTTGATTTACAGCACTACCCTGATGCGGCTGAGATACCCGCCTCTCATCAGGTAGCTTATCCCGTTATCCCCACAATCAGCGGCGAGTTTTCACAAATCACTGCAAAAATCAGTACGATTTTAGACAACATTAATCGCGTCGATTTACAGGCTTTATCCAATAATACCAACCAAGTACTGATTCAAATTGCCAGTATGGTGGGCGACTTGAGAGCGACCAACACCAACCTCGAACAGGTTTTAGCCTCGGTCAACCAAAACGAGCTGAGCAGTAAACTTGCCAACACCTTGGATAGTATCTCGGCCCTAACGCAAGCGTATTCAGGTGACTCACAAACCCACAACGAGTTACAAAACACCTTAGTAATACTTCAACAAACCATGAAGTCTCTGCAACCTATATTGCAACAGGTTAACAGTAAGCCAAATAGCTTAATCTTTTCTGAGCAACAACCCGCAAAATACGTCCCTAAGGCAGCGTCAAGCAATGATAAATAACCTCAGCATAAAAACCCTTCTGACGAGCCTAATCGTAAGCTCGCTACTCGGTTGCACTAGCCCGCAAATTCAACTTAATTACTACAGTTTGCATATGCCCGCGTCGCAACTACACACACACCAAAGCAGCACAATAACAGTGGGCGACGTATTGGTGTCAGAATACCTACAACAACCTAGCTTAGTGATGAAAATAGACAGCCACCAATTGTATTACTCGCCCCAAGACTTATGGGCTGAATCGTTGAACACAGCGTACAAAAAAACCTTACAACAAGCGTTAAACCAACATGTCTCAAATCAACAAACACAGCAAGACCAACCAGCATCCAAGGTACATGTGGCATTAGAGCATTTTTATATTTCAGACCAATCTACGGTTGTAGCGTCAGGCCTGTTTTGGTTTTCTACTATCTCTGGAAGCGACAATCCAACCCAATACCCATTTCATATTCAACAAGCCCTAAGCGCAGACGGTTATCACCATGGGGTCACCCAATTAGTAGCAACAGTAGAGCGCCTAGCCGAGCAAATTGTAGAAGCCAATAAATCTGTAAACTAATAACTTAATAAACTTAAAGGCAAGAAAGCAGCTCAAACTTAAGCCGATGACATTGTTAGCGGTATTACCAAACATGCTCGCGGTTGATTTGAATATCATCATCGTCAATGTATGGTTTCATTATCGGCTTCTGTCCTGATTGGCATATTCTTTATTTTTGCGGGTCTTCCAGACTAGAAACCCTTTTTGGAAAGCAAGATTGACATCACTAAGTAGCCGTAAATCCTTGTCCATTTAGATTGGGTGTTCACCAAAATTCTTTATCTAAATAACATCCGTTTTTCTTGTCATAAAATGGGGCTTGCTCGTAAAGCTCTGGGGTTAAAGATTGCTTTTTTTCCTCTATGGTTGATTCGCGATCATCCATTAGTTCTTGCCAATTTTGATAAAACGCTTTGGGAATGGGTCGTGACTTGTCCATATAGTGATTCACTTCTGTCCATAAAACCTGAGCCATTTGTGGGGTGCGCGGCAGAAAATTGACCGTATAAAGTCGTTGCCACCACATCCTTTTAGGGAACTTTTTAGGAGCTAAAAATGCAACGCGGTGCCTCACCCCTTTACCTGAAGAGACTTTGCTGGTGTACAACTCAACATCATCAATAGATACCGAAAAGTGTTGATCGCCATTACCAATGGGAAAAATCACCAAGCCAGTTTTGCGCTCAAAACGAATGAATTCGAAAATACTGCAGGTATATTTGAGTCTGACTAAATACGCCAACCATAAACCAGTAAACAAACTTAGTCCCCCACCCCCATATAAGGCGTAAACATCTGGGTTTTCAAAGTGGGAAAACATTACACCTATACTCGCGACAAATATAATGGCTAAAGGCACTGACCAAGATGTTTTCCCTATATAGCTCATGTTCATTGCGCCCATCGATAGATAGTTTGGATTGGCGTACAACTGACCGTTATTCTGCTCGTAAGTCAGCTCAGCTAATGGCTCGACCTTCCGCATCCCTTTACCAATACGGAAGCTTCTCACCTTGCTGTTTGTGTCGTCCAAAATTGTATTGTCGATTATAGGTTTAACTGAATCTTTACCTTCACCGAAGAAATTAAAAAGCCAATACATACCACCAATCAATGACAGAATCATAATCATGGCGCCAAAATTTTCTTCACCCATACTAACCGCTCCTTTTAATATGCTGTTTTTTCATGTTTGTGCATTGCTCCAGCTAACCAACTCGCCATTCCTTTCCCAAAATCATGAATATGCAAGCTAATTGTATCTTGGGCCCATACATTGAGGTCTTGCAGCTCACCCTCTTCATCCCTGTCACCTATTGGCAAACGTAGTTCTTGGTTAGACGTTGGCGTAATAGTTGCTCCCTTGCCTTTAGGGTAGCTACGGTAACGCATCCTAACCTCAATTGTCTCACACTTAAATTTATCAAAATAAGGATAAAGAGCAGCCTCTTGAAAAGATAATTGAAACCCAGTATTACCTTGATTAAGCACAATATTCACGCCATCCCAAAATACATCTTGTGGACTCTTAACCGACCCTTCTTTCGCACTGGCGTTTAACAGATGTCATTGTCTGTACATAAATTGAGACTAAAAGACCTGTCTTGGTTAAACGAAACCACTATGCATTTTAACTTGGAATACAACGGTTAAAATTCTCAATTATTAATGGCTTTTCTTCTTTCGAAAATATCATCCAAAAACGAAGTAGCACTAGGGGTGATGGCTAACAACCCTATTTCAAGGTGCGTCAGACCGATAGATATTGCTACCAAGGTGTCTATTCAGACCTCAACTAAGACTCGTTGCCTACCACACCTCTAGGCGATTAACCTGCTTGTCTTCAGGGTCGAGATAAACTTTCATCACCTCTGGGAAGGGACCCGTCTCAAGGACATTTTTATCGATAGTAAAGTAGTGTTCAATACTGAGGTTTAACATTTTATCCACGTCCTGGACACTATCTTTTAACCCCAAATGGTCGCCCAATTTTCGCCGATTGTCCCAGCATATACCCGTGATTTTGACTCGAGGAAACACGCCCATCTGGCACTGTCCCTTGGCTAAATGCCTGCTACGTTGTTCGGGCGGCGCTATATTTTTTCTAAAATAAGGGTTGGCTTTACCTTTGTAAGCTGTATCTGCATAAGGCGTAACTGTTGGCTTGTCTGTATTTTCTGTATTTCCATTAATCGTCATAGTCTATTTCCTTAATCAGCCATGCATTATCGGGACTTTCGCCTTGTTCCCGTTTCTCGCGCTCTTCTATATCGACATAAGGCAAGGTAGTGCGTGTATCTAGTGCTTAATGAACGGTCATGAGAACCAATAATATCCTCGTAATCTATTTCGACTTTACGAAAGTATTTGCCTAAGGCCTTTGCTGTAGGCTTTTTAGGAGGTCTAAGGTCTTGGGTAACATGTTCGGTGTTAATCATTAAAACAGCAGAAGGTTTAGGTCGTAGGCACGTTCGATGTTTTTCTTCAGTAATTCAGGATCATCACTAAAGGGCGCTATTACGTGTTGAATTTCATCAAATGGGTACTCAACCGTTTCTTCATAGTTAGTATGATAAACATATTGATAGTTGTTTTTTATTTCAGGGTCGAGTGGATATGCATTCCTAACATCAGTACCGGGCCAAATCGACGCAACATCTCTGTCGATACGAAACTGGACAGATTGAAGTAACCCATAAGGGATAGGTTTATTTTTATCCATAAATTCAGTCAGTAAGGTCCAAAATTTACATGCTTGGTCATAATTGTCAGCACATAAAACCGCATACTGGGAATCACGTTTGGCAGATGCATGGTAGATTTTAGGCACTAGGGTATTAACCGCCATCCCGGAGCCTCGGCTATAACCGATCGAACCTCGATACATATCCACTTGTTCAAAGGGAATGACCAACTCTGGATGGCTGGCAAACGCAGGAAAATACACATTACCGGTTTTACGATCACAGACCACCGCAAGGGCTTGCTTTTTCTTCGATTTTTTAAACTGTACCGCCGAATATATCAGTAATAAAAGCTGTGTGCCCCACGTGTAAGGCTGGGTTAAATAAGGCCCCAACTCGCCAAATTTAATCAATGCCGCCAGCTGCATAAAAACAACTATGCCAAAAAATGTCATACCCATTGCCCCGTTAGCCCAGTGATCTGAGTCCTTTAATGAACCGGTCATCATTAGCGAAGCATACCGTCCATCAATACTTAACGTTCTATCGTGAAAGCCAATAATATCCCCGTAATCTATTTCGACTTTACGAAAGTATTTGCCTAAGGCCTTTGCTGTAGGCTTTTTAGGAGGTCTAAGGTCTTGGGTAACGTGTTCGGTGTTAATCATTAAAACAGCAGAAGGTTTAGGTCGTAGGCACGCTCGATGTTTTTCTTCAGTAATTCAGGATCATCACTAAAGGGCGCTATTACGTGTTGAATTTCATCAAATGGGTACTCAACCGTTTCTTCATAGTTAGTATGATAAACATATTGATAGTTGTTTTTAATTTCAGGGTCGAGTGGATATGCATTCCTAACATCAGTACCGGGCCAAATCGACGCAACATCTCTGTCGATACGAAACTGGACAGATTGAAGTAACCCATAAGGGATAGGTTTATTTTTATCCATAAATTCAGTCAGTAAGGTCCAAAATTTACATGCTTGATCATAATTATCAGCACACAAAACCGCATACTGAGAGTCACGCTTGGCAGATGCATGGTAGATTTTAGGCACTAGGGTATTAACCGCCATCCCGGAGCCTCGGCTATAACCAATCGAACCTCGATACATATCCACTTGTTCAAAGGGAATAACCAACTCTGGATGGCTGGCAAACGCAGGAAAATACACATTACCGGTTTTACGATCACAGACCACCGCAAGGGCTTGCTTTTTCTTCGATTTTTTAAACTGTACCGCCGAATATATCAGTAATAAAAGCTGGATAAAATATTCAATTGGGCTATCAAACATTTGCCATATACCGTGAGATAGACCAGAAATAATTTGTCCAATGACAATAAAAACAAAAAATGTCATACCCATTGCCCCGTTAGCCCAGTGATCTGAGTCTCTTAATGAACCGGTCATCATTAGCGAAGCATACCGTCCATCAATACTTAACGTTCTATCGTGAAAACCCATAATATCGTCGTAATCTATTTCGACTTTACGAAAGTATTTGCCTAAGGCCTTTGCTGTAGGCTTTTTAGGGGATCTAAGGTCTTGGGTAACGTGTTCGGTGTTAATCATTAAAACAATAGAAGGTTTAGGTCGTAGGCACGTTCGATGTTTTTCTTCAGTAATTCAGGATCATCACTAAAGGGCGCTATTACGTGTTGAATTTCATCAAATGGGTACTCAACCGTTTCTTCATAGTTAGTATGATAAACATATCTGTAATTATTTTTTATTTCAGGGTCGAGTGGATATGCATTCCTAACATCAGTGTCAGGCCATATCGATGCTTCGTCTATATCAATATGAAACTGGACAGATTGTAACAACCCATAAGGGATAGGTTTATTTTTATCCATAAATTCAGTCAGTAAGGTCCAACGTTTACACGCTTGGTCGTAATTGTCTGCGAATAACACGGCATACTGAGAATCACGCTTGGCAGATGCATGGTAGATTTTAGGCACTAGGGTATTAACCGCCATCCCGGAGCCTCGGCTATAACCAATCGAACCTCGATACATATCCACTTGTTCAAAGGGAATAACCAACTCTGGATGGCTGGCAAACGCCGGAAAATACACATTACCGGTTTTACGATCACACACTACAGCAAGATTTTGTTTTTTCTTCGATTTTTTAAACTGTATTGCTGCATATATCAGTAATAAAAGCTGTGTGCCCCACGTGTAAGGCTGAGTTAAATAAGGCCCCAACTCGCCAAATTTAATCAATGCCGTCAGCTGCATAAAAACAACTATGCCAAAAAAGGTCATGCCCATGGCACCATTAGCCCATTGAGCAGTATCTTTAAATGAGCCCATCATCAATAGTGAAATATAGCGGCCATCGGTGCTTAATGAACGATCATGAAAACCAATAATATCCTCGTAATCTATTTCGACTTTACGAAAGTATTTGCCTAAGGCCTTTGCTGCGGACTTTTTAGGAGGTCTAAGGTCTTGGGTAACGTGTTCGGTGTTAATCATTAAAACAGCAGAAGGTTTAGGTCGTAGGCACGCTCGATGTTTTTCTTCAGTAATTCAGGATCATCACTAAAGGGCGCTATTACGTGTTGAATTTCATCAAATGGGTACTCAACCGTTTCTTCATAGTTAGTATGATAAACATATTGATAGTTGTTTTTAATTTCAGGGTCGAGTGGATATGCATTCCTAACATCAGTACCGGGCCAAATCGACGCAACATCTCTGTCGATACGAAACTGGACAGATTGAAGTAACCCATAAGGGATAGGTTTATTTTTATCCATAAATTCAGTCAGTAAGGTCCAAAATTTACATGCTTGGTCATAATTGTCAGCACATAAAACCGCATACTGGGAATCACGCTTGGCAGATGCATGGTAAATTTTAGGAACCACACACTCTACAGCCATACCGGAACCACGGCTATAACCAACTGAGCCTGTATACATCTCCACTTGTTCAAAGGGAATAACCAACTCTGGATGGCTGGCAAACGCAGGAAAATACACATTACCGGTTTTACGATCACAGACCACCGCAAGGGCTTGCTTTTTCTTCGATTTTTTAAACTGTACCGCCGAATATATCAGTAATAAAAGCTGTGTGCCCCACGTGTAAGGCTGGGTTAAATAAGGCCCCAACTCGCCAAATTTAATCAATGCCGCCAGCTGCATAAAAACAACTATGCCAAAAAATGTCATACCCATTGCCCCGTTAGCCCAGTGATCTGAGTCCTTTAATGAACCGGTCATCATTAGCGAAGCATACCGTCCATCAATACTTAACGTTCTATCGTGAAAACCCATAATATCCTCGTAATCTATTTCGACTTTACGAAAGTATTTACCTAAGGCCTTTGCTGCGGACTTTTTAGGAGGTCTAAGGTCTTGGGTAACGTGTTCGGTGTTAATCATTAAAACAGCAGAAGGTTTAGGTCGTAGGCACGTTCGATGTTTTTCTTCAGTAATTCAGGATCATCACTAAAGGGCGCTATTACGTGTTGAATTTCATCAAATGGGTACTCAACCGTTTCTTCATAGTTAGTATGATAAACATATCTGTAATTATTTTTAATTTCAGGATCTAGGGGGTAACGGTCCTTCACATCGGTCCCTCGCCAAATTGCCGCACTATCCCTGTCGATACGGAACTGGATAGACTTCATCAACCCATAAGGGATAGGTTTATTTTTATCCATAAATTCAGTCAGTAAGGTCCAACGTTTACACGCTTGGTCGTAATTGTCTGCGAATAACACGGCATACTGAGAATCACGCTTGGCAGATGCATGGTAAATTTTAGGAACCACACACTCTACAGCCATACCGGAACCACGGCTATAACCAACTGAGCCTGTATACATCTCCACTTGTTCAAAGGGAATAACCAACTCTGGATGGCTGGCAAACGCAGGAAAATACACATTACCGGTTTTACGATCACACACTACAGCAAGATTTTGTTTTTTCTTCGATTTTTTAAACTGTATTGCTGCATATATCAGTAATAAAAGCTGTGTGCCCCACGTGTAAGGCTGAGTTAAATAAGGCCCTAACTCACCAAATTTAATCAATGCCGTCAGCTGCATAAAAGCAATCATACCAAAAAAGGTCATGCCCATGGCACCATTAGCCCATTGAGCAGTATCTTTAAATGAGCCCATCATCAACAGTGAAATATGGCGGCCATCGGTGCTTAATGAGCGATCATGAAAACCAATAATATCCTCGTAATCTATTTCGACTTTACGAAAGTATTTACCTAAGGCCTTTGCTGCGGACTTTTTAGGAGGTCTAAGGTCTTGGGTAACGTGTTCGGTGTTAATCATAAATATTAGTCTATTCCTAATTGTATTTTTAAGGCCTGATTGAGCAATACCAAATTCACCTCTGTGCTTTGCCACTCGGTATTATCTTCAAGAATACCCTCTTCGTCTCGCTCACTAACAGGCAACCTAAATTCATTATCGGCAAAGGCAGCACTAACAGGTCGCCCCCTTCCTTTTGGATAACTTTTCACGCGCATACGAAAGGTTAGCCTAGTGGTATTCAGCTTTTTAAAAAGTGATGCACATACATATTGATTGAGGTCAATCCGTAAACCTTGCCCACCTGAGATAGTCGTAATTGATACATTATCCCAAAACTGCTGTAGCCACTGCTGCCCTCGACCAAGGGCCTTACCTAAGATAATGTTTTGATATTCTTCATCGTTACCGCCAAAGTCAAATAAGCCAGCACGGGGTTTGATTGCAAACTCCACATTAATAAAATTAGGCGCAGTATTGCTTGGGCATGACAAAATAAAATAGGCTTCTGTTGGGTCTTCATAAGTACTGACCATGCCATCTGTGGCGGCAAGGGTATAGGTGTCGTATAACTTTTCTACATTGTCACTATGCACTTGGGGCGCCATGAGTTTTTGGGCTAGGTCATGGTACGCGTAGTCTGGGCGTTGCTGCCAACAGTAGTAAGGATTATCCCCTATCCAATCTTTTTTGCCATCACCGTATGCGTCTGTTCCCCACGGATTCACTTTTAACCAGCGCTCTAACTCTTCATCAACAAAACAAAAATAAATTACCGCACCCACCAATACAATTAATAGCCCTATCCAACCGGCACGTGAGCTTATAATCAAACTGCGCATTAAAAGGGTTAAGGCTTTGGCGTCGGCATATATCATTAAGCCAAAGCCCACGCCCATGGTGGCTAAACCAAAGGCGGCATCGTTGTCGCCACGTCTAATTGCTGTATAAGCATCAAAAAAACTAGTGACAGCACTAAATACTGAGGCGGCAATATTAGCTCGATACATCCATGTGGTTAAAGTAAACCAACCTTTAACTTGTGCTGGAACATTTACTTCGCCTATTCTTAAATGCTCTAACTGTAGCTTACTTGGGTGTCCTGTTTTCATCACATAAGCTTCACGAGCCAAGGTCATAACCACAGCAGAAAAATCGGCTATACCGCCCACAAACTCTTTATAGGTACCCGGGTTACTGAGCTCAAATTGTTCCCAACTGCGAGTTAAATTAATTACCTCAAATAAACCCACTGCGCCTAAAATACCAATATTGCCTTTGGTTAAGGTATCTACCGTGACATTGGACAAAAACTTTTGATTGGCGAGTTTTTCGGTGGCTTCGGCAAAGTCGGCAAGTTTTTCATTGGCAATCGTATTTTTGCTGATATCTGCATTTAGTTTTACATTAGCTTGCCTGAGCTGTTCGATTTCATGGGCCAAAGAGGTGGTTTTAAATTGTTGAGCATCGGCCACTTCTTTTAAGGCAATGACGTCTAACTTTAGTTGACTAGCTCCCTCCCCCGCCATGACTCCTTGGGCTTTTTCAGCCATTTCGAGCAACTGATTCACTTTACTACGTAAATGCATTACATCTTCAACGGTATCAACTGTTATGCCTGTAGACGTGACTAAACTAGTTCGACTGTTATTTTGTCCACGTAACAAATTTCTTATTTCTTCACTCAGCTCTCGGGCGATTTCTGCGCGTGAACGCGCATTAAGGGCAATAAACCCCTCAGAGAATTTGCCGTTGTGATAGTCTTGAGCCGTCATTTCTAGCACAGTGAACTGTCCATTTTCTAACTGATTAATAATACGTAATGCTGCCATTAAGCCTTTATTTTTGCTTAGGTGGGCACTGCCCAAGTGTTTTATTTTACTTTCGATATGAGCAAGTTGATTATTAATACTACGTAGAGATTTTTGTGCTTTATTAAATTTTTTATCAATGGCACCAAGTTCAGCTTTAAGCTTTTTTATTTCAGGCTCCGCCAAACGATGCTGCTTTTGATATTCCGCTTCCTTGGTATCTAGTCCTTGCACTTTTTTAGCAAGACTTTGTTCCGCATTTTTTAACTGTGCCTGTAGTTTTTCACGTTTAATTGTTTGAGTATTAAGTTCTGTTTCTAACTGCTTTTTTGTCGCAATGCTATCAGCTTTTTCGCCTTGTACTTGCTGATTATATGCCGCAGTTGTTTGCGCCTGACCTTCCTTTGCACTGGCAATCAAAGATAGATCTAAATACCCAGTCGACATGCCCATTAAAGCTTGGCTGAGACGACGACCAATTTGCTCTACCGCTTGTTGGTCCATATCATCAAACGACTCATCTGCGGCAACCATTTGGACACGTTCGAGACTAAATTTAGGGTTAAATGGATCTTTGTGATCAGTTGTATCAAGCTCAATACCTGCCGGCTTATTATGTGTCGCAGGTTTCTTAGGCTTGCCAAAAAACAACTCGGCTATTGGGTGAGGCGCTTGATCAGGGTGTTCTCCAACCAAGGCTAATAATGTAGGCGAGGTGGTGGCATCTGTAGTTAAGTTATCCCAGTCTTGTTTTGCTAAGATAATAGTGGGGTACTGATGGGCGGGATGAATTTTTAATACCAACGCTAAATCTTTTATAGCATCAATGCCCGACGCGTAATGGCCGTTATTATGGTAAGCAAAGTCTTCCATACAGTGGGCTAACTTTACGACATTGGTATCTTTATTAATAAGCTCAACTAAAGTGAGCTGCTGTGCTTTAATTTCTTCAGACAATTCTAATAAATGGTCGTACCGCAAATATTTTTTTAATTTTTGTTGATCAATGCCGTTATCGCGCCATTTTTTAATTTTGTTTGCAAATTTGAGTTGTTCTTTTTGTAATTTTTCTGCTTTTTCATCGCCCGTAACTTCAATCTCACCATCGATAATGGCGTCATTCATTTGATAAAAATGGTTGATCATTTTTTCAGCTAATTCAAACTTGGCTTTTTTGACTGAATCAACAATAACCTCTTGCCCCTGAGATCCTGTCTTTACACCTTTGATTTCATGTAAAACGCGCGCTATTTCAATCTGAATTTTTAATATGGCATCAATGTGATTACGTGCAACATGTAACCCATGACTTAATACAACCGGTGCTAACTTTTCTGACGCAAAGTGTGAAATATTTTGATTAACAGCCTGTTCGTTTTTAATCAGACCTTTATTCGTAAATCCTCGTTCAAAATCAGAAAGGTTATCTAGTAACTGCATCCTCTTCGTTCTAGCCTTGGCAGCGATAGTCCTATCAGGACATGTTCTTTCGTTCTCTGATAAAGCTTGCCCTTGGTTTAATCTAGGATCTTCTGGATTCATTCCACCTAGCTTTAGTATTTGTGTCCATGACCATTGAACTTCAGAATAGGCCATTTCAACTTTACATTGCTTCCCTCTTATTTTATTCGGGACGATAATGGATGTTAACTGCTCGCAGGTCGCCTCTCTTCTGCCCTGATTGGCATATTCTTTATTTTTGCGGGTCTTCCAGACTAGAAACCCTTTTTGGAAAGCAAGATTGACATCACTAAATAGCCGTAAATCCTTTTCACCAACAATTACCTTTAACTCTCGCCACAAATACCCGTCAACAAATACATACACATAGCCGTCAGATAAAGGCGATATATACTCATTACTTTCATCCTTTGTATCAAATATTAATGGATGTGTATGAACCAACTCTATGTCGGCAACATCTGAATCAACCTCCTGAGGCTGAGCTTGATATAGAGGAATTTTATAGGCCCCTTCTTTATTTTTCGGATTACTTCTATCGTAAATATACAAAGATAAATTTTCTTGATTCGAACCAACATTCTCAAAAATAAGTGAACGATGTTTAGGCTGTTGTTCTACTTTATCTGCAGTAATGATGCTCATATGTTTTCCTTAACCTCTAACAATTATATCGTGGTCAAGTTTCTCACTGCCCGATATTTTAACTCTAATCTGCTTGCCTGCCGCCTTATCCTGCAAGTCACTTTTGTCGCTTATGCTTAATCCCCTAGGTTTGGGTCCCCCCCTTTGGCTCAGAGGCATGGGGGGGGTGTTTTTATTGTTGGATATCATCAAGTCGCCCTGCCTCACTGCGGGTTTGCCCTCGATGAGCACGTTGAATGAGCCCAAAATAAATTCGGCTTTGCCTTTAATGGTGCCACTGGCAATGCCTTTCTTTTTGCCGGGCTGATCGCCTGTACTTTTTGAAAAGTTACTCTTGATATTACACGCCGGATTGCCGTTAATTTTGACCGAACTGGCGGTGCTGGCGGCGTCTTTTGATTTGGCGATATTGCTATAAGGAATGGGCACCACTGATGTCCCAATTTTGGTCCAGCACACGTCTATGGTTTGCAGGGTGCCACCACTGCCCTTATGCACTGCCGTTTTGCCATTTATGAGTACGTTGTTACCACTAACGGTACTAACAGTTGGCGCTTCAGCCTCATGGTCTTTTTCTAAGGTTTCTGTACTGCCAGCCTGCCAACCAAGATGATGTTCGACTAGGGACAGTAAGGCATCGTAATCACTAAGCTCGGCATTTACATCTAAGCCAGTAGTTGGCTCAATCCAAGGTAATATGGCCTGATTGTTTTGCTCATCCCACTCGGGAGGTGGAATAATATAATCAGGAATAAACTGATTAATCATTTCACCTAAGGTCCACCCTGTATATTTAGGCCTTTGGCATTCAGTTATAAAGGCGTCTTGGCTATCAGCTTTGTCTGCAAATATCGCGAGGCCAAAGGCACTGCCAATTGCTCCATGCTGCCGCGCTGAAATGTTAAACGGCAATAGTGCAACATTGTTATGACGCCATGCTTGATTGCCGTCGCTTCTTATGTCTGCCGTTAATCGGTCAATATCGTATTGAATACTTAGCGCCTGGTTGCCTGCTTGTGCGTTAATGTATGAGGCCATGATTACTTCCTTTTTGTGCGCTGTGCTTTTGACGTATAAACACTAAAACATCATCCTTTTTGCTCTGCGTAAGCAGTTGTTTGGTTGGTACTTTCTTGAGTGGCGTTAGCTGTTACACGGTACGCACGTATGCAATCGTCCCCAGCACTGTTGGGGTCTACCTGATGCTCGACTATCCACACTCTTTGCTGTGTGTTTTGTTGAGATAAAGACTGAGATAAATGCCCATACAGTGGACAGCCCAATAAACCCGCAGCACTCGCCAATGCCGTAGGTAAATTGGCAACACCTAGATACCCTAGTACTTGGGTTTGGTCATGCACTTCAATGGTTTTATCTGCCAGCTCGAAGTTAGATTCTTGACTAGCTTGCTGACTAAACTCATCGCTAGCCTCGCCGCTCAGCCGTGCGTCAACGCCTTGCTGGTTGCTCTCATTGTGATAAAACCCCTGTGTTTGAGCATACCAATGTTTGTGCCAGTGTTCGCTATTTGTGCCAACGTGTAGTACCACTTCGGGCAAAGTGAACCCCGCCTGTTCAAGCTGTTGTTGACAGGATGGGTGGGGACCTTCTGTAGGGTTTAAATACAGTGCTTCGAGTTGCAGCATGTTTACATGACTCGGTGCTTGGGTGGTAACGGCTAAAGGCCTATTGATTGACGGCGATGTCTTTGTTGGTAATACAGTATTGCGCGCTAGCGTGGTATTACTTGGCAGCAACAAGGTGCTGGTTGCACCCTCTGCAGGCATCACACCAGCGTCGCCCTGCCGACACTGAATAGCAAGGTGTTGATTGAGCTGCTTTACGCTGGAGTAGTCCACCAACGAATCTACACACATCATCAGAGTGATAGCTGATGCATCTGGCGTTTGAATATAGGATGCAATCAAGGCATCCGCTGCCGGCTCGTACACATACTCAAAGCGCAGCTTATCGACTAGCTGAGGCCAAGATTCAGCAACACTTTGACTAACCTGCTGCTCCCATTGCTGCTGAGCAATGGCGCGCTGTGCTTGGTCGGGCGCCATTATCGAGGTAGCCACCAGCAATTGCTCAATTTGATTCAGTGGCAGTTCTGGCTCAATATTCAGCCATTGCTCGGCGGTTTGCGCCAAGCAGGCGTCAAATAACAAGGCTTTTTTAGTCTCGCCGCTCAGCCCAGCCAACTCGGGTAATTCAACGGTAAAATAAGGCTGCACTGCATCTTGATGTACGCGTATTTCTAAGTCGGATTGTTGGCCAAAAAACATGTGAGTTGCCAGCGCACTGTACAAAGCACGAGTTGACGTGCCAGAGGCATTGATACTGGCAAGTGGCAATACCGTTAACGGCTGTGCCGTGAATGCTTGAGCAGTCACAAGCTTTTGGCTCAAGTTGTGCATCACGAGCCACCCGCAGTTGCTGCCTGAGACGATTTAGCGATAGCACTGGCCGTAACGAGCACATAGTGTAACGGGCTCACACTATTGATATCGATACTTTTGCGCCACAATAAATGAAAGGCATTGGCGTCGGTATCGAGTACCAAAGTATCACATACTAGTGCTAGCTGAATTTGCTCAGCGTGTTCGTCAACTCCTATGGCCACCCTTGGCGGCAAAAACGGCAGCGATATGCGGGTCACATCAAGGTAGTCTTTGTTTGGAGAGACGCCTTTTAACAACAACTGAACGCTGTCATCAAAGGCAATATCCAATTGCTGATCTTGCGGTGCATAATTGTACATTTGAGGATCTAACGCGCTTTTGTACGGGTATTGACTAGCCATAAGTGCCTGCTGATCGATTTGCGGTACTCTTGATAATCTTGGTTGCCAAAACTGCGGAACCGGCCCATAGCTAGCGGGCGGAATACGTGACTTCGGATGACTAAGTGTTTGTGCAGGATACTCGACCAAAGGCAGAGGCGCGCCTTTAGTATGCTTAACTCGGTAGCCCACACCAGCGGGATTATGCTCGTAGAGCTTGTCTGGTTTATGCGCGTCAACCCCGCCGTAAGTATGCTCATAATTGAGAGCTGTGGGCAGCAATGAGGAGGGCTGCGAGGCTTTAGTGCCCAGCAACGACGACTTCCACACCCGTTGCCCCGTGACCCGCAACGTTTTACTCGACGCAATGGCATCGCCCTGCTGCAACGCTACGTTGACTTCTATCACCTTAACTTGCTGGCCCTTGGGCGGATAAGCTGTGAGGTTACCGTACCATTCAAATCCCTGTTTAAATGGCATGGTTTCGTTTGCAGCGACTAAACTTGAGGTAGTGGGTTCGTCCAACATGTCATCGGCTACCACTATTTCAGGTGCATCTTGCATGGCAAATACCTTGCCTTGGTCATCGTATTCAAACGACTGTTTCACCACTAAGGTCAAACATTTTTGCTTGTCTTGTTGCCAGTTTTCCACCACATTGGCTTGCCAAGATGTGTCGTTGTATAGATTAAGCATAGCGGGTCGCTCCTTGCTGAGGGCCAAGGCCACCTGTCACGCCAATGTTGGCGTTGCTTGCTTGTTGTAAAACCGACTTTTGCTGAGTCATTGGCCCAAGCAGTGCTTGAAAATGCCCCGCGGATAGCGGTTGGTGATACCCTGCTAATACCTGATAAACCGTTGTTTGGTCGCGGTAATTTGCCACGCAACTCAGGCCTAATGAAGCTTGCACCGCCCTGCCCTGAATATCTCGCAGTTTCATGGCCAGCTCGCTGTATTGCTGCGTGTTGAATCCCGCTTTAGACTGAGTGCCATCATTAGCTGGCATCCATCCGTAAAAACTCACCCCTGCTAGCACACAATCGCCCGGTTGACCCAATAAAGCTTGGCGAACATGCTCAGCGTGGTGTGGGTTGGGTACACAGTGCGCCCCTGCTTGCCTGTGCTGATCAGCCACGTCTTGTAACAGCGGCTTTTGCTGCAATTCGGCATCGGTGAGTAATAACCAAGCGCGATAAGCCTGTTCGGTACACTGTGGCAGAGCCATAATGTCGATAATCATGGGCAAAAATACTTTGTGTTGAAACTGACTGAGTACTTCAAAACAATGTTCAGGGTGCCCAGAGCAAAACGCGTAGCAAGGGTCAACCCAACGGCTATCGGCGGTATTGCCAGCCAAGCCCAATAACCTCACCTTCTCTGTTACATCTGTGGTGATGGCAAAGCGACTAAATAAGGCCTGCTGCGCATTATTCGGGTCCTGTACTAGGCCCTTAAGCAAACTGGCCATGGCTATCGCAAAGTGTGAGTGGGCATAGCCCAGCGCCAAGTCGCTGTTGGTAATCTTGGCTCCACTAAAGAGCAAGCACGCCGCAGTTCGGCTAGGGATAAACTGCCCCGCTAAAGCCGACTGACGGGCAATTTGCAATAGTTCTTCAGGCCAATCAAGGCAAAATGGTGGTATCACCTCAAGTAACGCGCTGCGCTGATACATCAAGGACTCTAAAAATGGGCGTTCAGCCTTCATACTAAAACGCTTGTGCAAATAGGCGATAGGTAACAAGCCTTGGACTAACTGTATCGCCTTAACCCTTTTTAGGTCTTGATCATCAAGGGCCTGCTGATAATATTCAAGTAGCTGCTCAAGCCAACATTGTGGCTCTATGCTCTGTTCTGGCTCAATGGTTTGTTGCTCACTCAGTTGTGCAGCAGTATAAAACTGTAATACCTCAATCAACATCGCCACCTCTGGCTTGAGACTGTCTTGTGGTGCATCCTGCAACGCGTACAAATGGGCAAACACCTGTTGTTCTAAGGTGACCATCCGCTGTGCTGGATACAGGCAGTTTTGGTGCAAGCGCGCGCGCTGTTTAAGTAGATTTAACAGCTGCTGTTGATGAATATTGGCGCGAGCCACTGGCTCAAACATTAAAAACGGTCTCCATAACTCACCAACCCACTTAATTTAGCCGAATAGGCCAGCCTGCTAAGGTCAGATCTCGCTCGCTATTGGCAGTTAACTCAGTGGCATCGAGCACGATTTGCCCGTCTTGGTGGACTTCGATACAGCCTTTTGCCGTCATCAAAGTGACACTTTTAGCCCCTTTTACCTGCACGTGGCCCTTATTATTAGTGACCACTGCGGCAGGAGATTCATCGGCACCTGCCATTACAGCCAGCACGACCCAGCCATGGCTGGTGTGCTGCACCAGCACCGAATCGTCAGCCTTAGTTGGTGTAATATGCTGAGCTTGAGCCACCACCTCCACTGGTTGTGTCTGCTGGTCAAATAACACCGCCTTGATTCGACCTAGCGGGTCAACTTGCGCGACAATAGCCAAGCGCGGCTGAGCTTGAATAGAGCCCTCTGGCTTACCTAGTTCGCGCCGCTGTACGCGTTGATTTTGCTCAGCAGCAAGAGAAGTGATGGACGCTGTCATAATATTTTTCCGTCATGTATAAAATTAACCGTGCTCATATCTAGTTATTCGACACCGCACTGCCTTTAATAACAATGTTGCTGGCACTAAGGGTGATGGCATTAGCATCAATGTTGAGGTTACCGCCTGCGTCTATCTCAATAGAGCCGCCACCCTGTGACAAATGAATACTGCCGTTGCCGGTACTTTTTATGGTTATATTTGCACCCGACGTTAACGTCAGGTCGCCTTGAGCAGCCTTTAACTCAACATTGCCCTCTTCTGCATAGAGAGAGGTGTCTTGTTTGGCCTGCATTAGTAAATCGGTGTCGGCACTGATATCTACATTGTTATCAGTGGCTTCAAATTTGAGTCCCGTCCCCGCTTTGACATTGATGTCTTTGCCAGCGGTAAGCGAAATGTCATTTTCGCGGGTTTCAATTTTTATGTGATCGCGAACCACAGTGCGCATAATGTGATTGGTGCTGACCACGTGATCGCCGCCACTCGTAAACAGCAAATCCTGCTGGGCCTGAATTTTAATGTCGCCTTGGCTCGACTTTAGTTCGGCCAAATGCCCGCCGTCTTTGGGTGCGTGCATGGCGAAGGTCGTGCTTTTTTCTGGGGTGCTAAGCTCAATCTTTTCGTTGTTTAACTTGTCATCCATTAGCAACTGATGGCCAGCTCGAGTCACAATCAGGTTTTCATGACTGTTTGTAGCGGTGACCGGGCTTGGCGCTTCGTTGTTATATACCGCGCCTAAAATAATTGGGCGATCTAAGTCGCCATTCTCGCCGCACACAATCACTTCGGTACCTTGGGTCAACGGGAAGTTCATGCCATGACCCGCCCCGCCATAAGGCTGTACCATGCGAGCGGGTTTACTCTGCTGCCCTTCGCCGTCTTGGTTAAAGGGCAATTTCACAATGTACCGGCCTTGGTCGTCCACCCCTTGCTCAATTTTGGCATTAAAGGTAGTGAAAACCTTGGCACTGTCTGGCACGGGAGCTTGGTATGGCGTGGCAAGAGGAATTAAATGCGCTTGGTTTTTGTAGTGTAAGTTGTTGACTCGGCTGCCGTACTCAACGCCACCCGCTTGACTGCCTTTGTGCGCAACTTCGGTCACCAAGTACGCGCCATTGTGATCACTGTGCTGTAAAATATTGACTACGCAACCTGGGCGAATGGCGCGGCAGTCACTGTCGATAATCAATTGGTCTCGCTGGCAATCAAACGCTTGTTGTCTAACACTGGCCAAGGTTTTTCCCTGACCTGAGTCTTGGTAGTTTTCGCCGTAGACACTGTTGCTGCCAAATCCTGCTATATCCGAAGACGAGTTTTGCAACACATTTAAATTACTCGGTTGCTGATAATTGTAGTCATTTAGCTCCACACTTTGGGTCAACAAGGTCGACTTACGGCTAATGGCAAAAATGCTTTCGCTGGCTCGCACTGTGCCCGAAGGCGCTTGAAACACTATGTCTAAGGTCATGGCATGACTTGCCAAGTCAGCACTGGAGTTGCACACCACCACTTTTGCAAAACCGTCTTCTTCGATGACGCCGTACACAAAACCGTGCTTGCGCATTAAGCGATCAACAAATTGGTAGTCGGTTTCGTTGTATTGCACCACCATCTCAAGTTCGGGCCCTGTTGCGGCCATGTCGAGTCTGGCCATCGGAAAACCGGCTTTTTCAAACACACTGCTGATAACACTGTCTACTGACATAGCGGTGTAAACCCGATTCGAGCGCTTGTGTTTAAGCAGATGTAAATGGGAGTGAATCGTAAGCGTGTAGTGAATACCTTGATGGTCGCTGCCTCTTGCCAATAATTCAGTGGCAATACCACTGATGGTGCGATCGGCCATGCCCCACAAAATTGACAAGGTGGTGTCTTTACCTATGATCAAATCCGCCGCTAAATTGTCTAGCGCCAATAGGTCTACGGTAAAACAATAATCGGCGCACAGGGCATCGGTAACCGATGCCATATCGGTTACCGCAATTAAGCCCGGCGGGATGCCAGTTATATCTAACTGGTATTGGCTTTCGCTGGCATCGATGTCATGTCGTAAATCAAACACACTCATTGCTTATCTCCCTGCTACTATCAACACTAGGCTGCGACTTCGGCAGAAACATTGTCAGCGAATACAGCTTCAATTTTGCCTTCTTCATCCAAGGTGAGGGTCAGGGTATCTGGCATATCGTCTTCTGCCATAAACTCTAAAACCGAACGGGCAATGCCCGGCAGAATTTGCTGCTCAATCATGGCATTGACCATGCGCGCCCCCGAATCAGACATTTGACACTGACCCGCTATAAATTGCACCACTTCGGCATCTACCCGTAACACCATCTGATGGTTGTCCATCAGTCGCCTCGCCACTGCCTCTAGCTTTAGCGACACAATCGCGCTAAGCGCTTGTTGGTCGAGGGGTAAAAACGGGATCACTTGCATACGAGCCAACAGTGCTGGAGCAAAAAAGCTCAATAGCTCTGGCTTGATATCTTCAATTAAAGCCGACAACTTAGGCCGTTGCCAAGCTGCGATGTCAGTCGCAATATCAGAGTTCAGTTCAGAGCCGATATCTGAGGTAACATCAGACGCGAGGTTAGAAACAACGCTGCCCTCTTGCGCGGCGCCTGTCGCCAACGCCTGAGCGTCAATCGTCTGCGCTAACTCGTCATCTGGCGAGTCATCTTCCTCTGATTCTGGCGGGGTGCACAAATCAATCAAAGTTTGCGACCCTAAGTTAGAGGTCATTAAGATAATGGTATTTCTGAAGTCGATTTCGCGGCCCTCACCGTCGCGCATAAAGCCGCGCTCAAATACCTGATAAAACAAATTCATCACGTCTGGGTGGGCTTTTTCGACTTCATCAAGCAAAACCACAGAGTACGGCCGCTGTCTAACCGCTTCGGTCAACACGCCACCCTCGCCATAACCCACATAGCCTGGAGGTGAACCTTTGAGTTGAGACACGGTGTGAGCCTCTTGATATTCACTCATATTGATTGTGGTTAAGAACTTTTCGCCACCAAACATTTCACTCGCCAATGAACGGGCCGTTTCTGTTTTACCAATGCCCGAAGGGCCCACCAACAAAAATACGCCCAACGGCCCTTCTGAAGCGCTTACCCCTGCTTTGCTCACGCGCAGGGACTGAGCCAATTTTGCCAGTCCGTCATTTTGACCAATGACTGCACCGCTCAAGGCATGTTCGAGTGAGATCAGCGTATTGATTTCGTCTTTGACCATAGAGCCAGCGGGGATCCCGGTCCACTCAGCGATGATTTCTGCCACCGAATCTGCGTCGACCTCCGAAAACAAACCGTTGCCCTCGGCATTTTGTTGTTTTAGTTGGCTGCGCATGGCCAGTAATTGTTGACCAATATCTTCGCCTTCACGCTGTGCCGCTTTTAATTGATTAATCCCTTGTAGAGTGGCTTTTTGATTACTGCGATCTCCCAGCATTTGCTCTAGATTCGCGTTAGACAGGGCTTTTTCAGACTGTAATTGCTCAATCAAACCAGTGCTGACCTCTAAGCCCTGAGACATCTCAGCTTGAAGCGTGGTAATGCGACGCTCTAAGTAAGCCAAATGCTCAACCTCAGCTTCGATCGCTGCGGGCTCGGTGGCGCTCGACATTCTGACTCTGGCTGCGGCCGTATCTAAGACATCTATGGCTTTGTCGGGTAAATAACGTCCAGTGATATAGCGCGCCGACAAGGTCACAGCTGCTTCTATTGCATCGTCAGTGATCTGAATATTGTGATGGGTTTGATAGCTGTGTTTTAAGCCCGACAGCATCAATTTAGCTGCTTGCTCTGATGGCTCTTCTACTTTAATAAGCTGAAAGCGTCGCTCTAGTGCGGCGTCGCGTTCGAAATACTTTTTGTATTCAGACCAAGTCGTAGCTGCTACTGTGCGTAATTCGCCGCGGGCCAAGGCCGGCTTTAACAAATTGGCAGCGTCGCTCATACCGGCATCGCCACCCGCGCCAATTAAGGTGTGAGCTTCGTCGATAAATACAATAATAGGCGTGTCTGAACTTTTAACTTCGTCAATGACCTGTTTTAACCGGCGTTCAAATTCACCTTTTACGCCCGCGCCCGCTTGCAATAGCCCCATATCTAAGGTTAACAAGCGCACGTTTTTTAGCTCGTCGGGCACTTGGCCATCGACAATACGCTGGGCCATCCCCTCAACCACAGCCGTTTTACCCACGCCCGGCTCACCGACCATAATGGGGTTATTTTTACGACGACGACAGAGTACGTCTACCATCATTCGAATTTCGTCGTTGCGACCCAACACTGGATCTATTTTGCCTTGCTCGGCTTTAGCGGTTAAATCTTCACAAAAATTTTGCAGGGCTTGTCCAGTTTGGGCCTGGGTATCATTTGCAGATTCAGCCGTTTTATCTGCTGCGGGCTTTGCAGCAAAGCGTTCGCAAGAGCCTGCACAAATTTTATGCTGATTTTCGCGCAAAAAGCGTAAATCAATTTTTTCGATCAACTCGGGTAAAACCAGCACTGGGCTAAAGGGTGAGATTTCGACTAAGGCATCGACTAAGGCAACACCAGAGATCCAATCGCCACCGTAATTCATATTGCTCGACAGCCAAGACTTTTCCAACCACTCGTACAAGCGCCGCGAAAATACCGGCTTGCTTTTACTGCCCGCAGGCTGAGTGGTTAAATGGGCTAACAAGGCTTGCCAAATGGCATCTTGGTCAACATCAAAAAAGTGAAATATACGCTCAAGGTCGCCATTGGCCCCCTCTTCCATCAATTTGATCAGTAAATGCTCCGGCAGCACTTCAAAATGGGTGCGGCTACTCGAAAAGCCCGCTGCGTTTTCTAACGCAGTAGCTGTGTGCCCATTAAGCTTATCGATCAGTTGTTTAATGCCTTTTACATCCATGGTAATTTCCTTGTTAACGCTTAAGTTATTGACGCCATTCGTTGTTGATATTGGCTGTCTTTAAATTTTTGTAGTTCTGTGGTGCGTGATACATCACCTATGTGACTGCTCACGCCTAGCACCAAATGCTCATCACCCAAGCGCTGGCTGGGCTTAAAATCGTGTTCGATTGACATATGACACTCCCAAGGCAAATCGCTAGGCAGCTGAGATTGCACCAGCTTGTACAGCTTGTCTCCGTGCTTGGCTCCAGGGAAAAACGAACGGGCGTACTGCTGCGCCAAGCAGCCCAACTCAATAATGACTCGGCCCCCAGACACTAACACCTGCGAGCCTAAAATGAGTGACTCACCCAACACGGTCGTCTGCGAGTCACCTAAGCGGGCACCTTCGGCAATGGGCTGCCAGTGCGGTCTTGAATCGTCGACGCGAATTTGCTCACTGGCAAATTCATCATTCAACAGTTTTTCCATACCGCAGGCGCTCGAGGATTTAAGCACCGCCACGCCAGCATTGGAGCTGATGTCTTGACGGTCTGGAAGAATAGAATCCAAAACTAAATCAAATTGCTCTGCCCCCAGCCCTTTTATATTCAACTGGGATTTCTTCCAAGACTGGTATAGCTGGCAATAGTAAAGGTGATTGAAAATATCTAAAAAGGCTCGGGTTCTGGCCCCAGGCTCCGAGTCCTCTCCTGCTTGCTCTAATACGTAATGTGGCATAGCTGCATCGGCGCCATACAAACCAGAATAGTTGGTTTGTACATGGATCAGTCCGCGCTCTTCAGCCACCAGCTGAGCCTGCTTAATATCGGAAACCGGATACCCTAACTCTTTGTTAGGGGTAATCAGTACCCTGCGGCTTAAGCCGTCTTGCAATTCATCGCGCTCTGCCCACTCGCTTTCAAGTAGGTTAAGGGCTTTAAACAAGCCGAATTTCCACGGCTGCTCAATCAGCGTATTCAAATTCGCTGAAAGCTTGCTCCAACTGGGCTGTTGCATTAGCTCGGTCATATGTGGCCGCTCTGCCCTAGTTCGATAGCCCACACGTATTCTTGATAACTAGGGACGCATTCAATCCGTGTTTGCATACTTTGATTAATTGGCGCGTACATCACAAAAAACTGATGCAATACCGAGGCAAAATGATACACATCAGAGGCACACACAAACTTGGTTTCGTCTAAGGTAATATGTAGTTCAACGCCTTGCACAAATACCCCACGCTTAACTTGATTTACCTTGTTGGTGGTGACGCTTAAAATAGACTCAATTCGCAGTCTGTTTTCAGAGCGCTGTGACCAATCGAACATTGCCAGTAAACGCTTGAGTTCGTTGGCATCGGCCAAGGACGCAAACTTTACGTTGAGCAAACTGATCAGTTGCCAGTGCTTGGCACTATTTGGACTGGTTTTGTAATTACTTGGCCGCGCGATATTTTGCACATGCAACAGTGACGACATAGTCTTGCCACCGCGATTGAGTTGCCCTTCGCGTATGGTTTGTTTTGGCCAGCGACCGTTGTATGCGGTAATTTCTAGGGAAACGGTCTCATCTATGCTGTTTTGCTCAATGGGTAAAGACACATAATGAGTGGGCACAGCATCGCCGATGTCTTTTAACATCAGGGTATACAGCCTTTTTTCGTCACCAAACACACTTTGATAACGGGGTAAGTATTGGTGAGCTTGCGAGGTAAGCCGCTCGCGTCCTTCGACCTTGTCTACCGAGTAGGTAAACACGCTTTGACGCTGATCGCGATCGGGTACAACCAAGTAATCGGTTTGACTCAAAGATAGGCGAATAGCCTCAGCATCTTGCTGAAATAAGTTGATCCCCACCACGCAATTGAGCTTAATATTCACCGCACTCAGGCTGTGTCCCGGGGGCAATTTGACCTCTGACTTAATGCTCAATTCAAAGGTATCGATGTGTTCGGGTAAGTCCAATTGACGATGAAAAACTAGGTCGACAAAATTAAATCGCTCTTTGCCGTTAAAATAGTCGTGCAGCAGTGAATAGCCCGGATGGCTTGTCGAAGCATTGGGCAACAAGGCGCTGTGTTGGTTTAAGTTCGCTGGATGAATGGACGTCTCGGGTAAAGCGCAATTATACGCCTTGTGCGCTGGGCCAAATGCCAGCGACACCTCGCCTGAGTGGGTCATCAAAAAGTGATACAAGCCGCTGACCAGTGGTGTATCACCGTCTAAATATAACCGTAACTTGCTCAGGTCGTAGTGCTGCTTGTCGCCGTGGCACAACCACTTGATTTTTAGCGTCAACTCCGACCCTGCAAAGGTGTCGCGGCACTGGGCATCGACAATTTCTAAGGGCGCGATACTGATGTCGTGACAGGTGGTAAACTTGCAGGTCACTCGCTCCACAGCTTGTTGGGTGGCAATTTCGAGCCCTTTGTTGACCAGTAATGACTCTTGCATCGAAAACTTGGGATGAAACTGAAACACGGTAGTCGACGGATAGAAGTTTAGTAATGCTGGACACAGCTGGCGCAACACCTGTTCAGACACTTCAGGCAGAGAATCGTCTAAGCGCTTTTGAATGTTGGCGTTGAGATAAGCCACTCCCTCAAGTAGCCGTTCCACATGAGGATCGCGCTCTTTGATTGAATCAATATTCAATTGCCCCGCGTGCTCGGGATAGTTTTCGGCGAATTGTTTACCCGCTTGGGTTAACAGACGCATCTGAGCATCAAAATACTGCTGCATACTCACTCTCTAGTTGATTAGCCCATCCCGTGGACAAGTCATGTTTAGTCAATAGCTGGTAGTTCATGCTTCAGTCTCTTTGCGCTGCACGCTGGCTTTACCGCGCGTGGCGAATTTTGTACTGAGCTGTAACGACAAGCCACTCACCAAAAATGCCTGGATATCTAGGGTAATAACGCAATCGCCTTGGTTGATGTCTTTGGCAACTACATTGACACTGCGAACCCTAGGTTCGTATTTCTCTATTAATTTTTTGACTTCTAATGCCAAGGTCTTTTGTGAATAAGGCAAACCTTCGTAGATGTCTTCTACATCTGACAAGCCATAGTCACCCATATGCGAGAGCACGCCACGTCGAGAGTTAAGCAAGTAATTGAGGTGTTGGCAGACACTTTCAATTTCTACTTTTTTCTCTGATGTAATCGATTGATAAGTAACTGGCTCAGCCAACTTGTCAAACAAAGCCATTGGGCGAATTCCGTTTGCTAATTAATATCTAGCCATTCCGCCTACAGTAGATGTAATGCAGGTATGACATAGGGGGTAATGCAGTGCCACTCACAACAAGTGGCACTGCTTACTAACGACTAATTATCTGCCTTCAGTCCAAGAATCTGCGAACTCGATGTTGCCATCGACGTATGTCCACGTGATTTTCTTGTAGCGAAGAGATACTGTCTCAAGGTGCGGGTAACGCTCCTTGTCTAGATCTTTAACGTTGTGCATAGTAGGTGCAATAGAGGTGATCTTCACATCTTCTAGTTTTTGACAAAAGTACTCTTTCTCAGTACCTGTATCGTCAATGCGGTACCACTTAAGCTCAAGTTGCTTAAGGGTCTGACCATTCGCACAAGCTTTGTAAAGGTAAGGCGTAGACGCGTCAACGGCTTTTGTAATAACAAAAGGTTCGTGCTTACGAGTACCTGTTAGTTCACCTGTGTCGTTATCAATAGGGATACGTAATTCGTGGTCGAAATGTAAGATTTCAATAGAATTCTCACGACCTGCCACGGTTACTGAACCATTGATATCGTTTGCTTGATCATCTTTTAACCACATGTACGCTGGAATAGCCATTTAATATTTTCCTTTTAAGTTTAAATTAATAATTGTCCTAATTGATGGCATACACCTACATACAATAAAGTGCTATCGTATACAGGTGCCCCAAGAAGCGCTCCGCTTTATGCCAAGGGGTTACATGTCCCGAGCCGGCGGCAACCAGCTCGGGGCAATTTTTGTGACCTAGCGAAAAAATCGCAACGGTCAAAATTTGTTTTTTTCTATATAACTATGTTTCAGTCCTATCAACATTGTTGGCTGTCATTTTTAACTCCCTTTTTATGCTCGCGTCTGTCAATTCAGTGCTATAAATAATGCTGAATATCACTACGACTATTGCACCTTTGGATGTCTGAAATGTACTTAAACACTGGCGATATAAATAAAAAATACAAAACGACGCTAACAAATATAAAATCAACCATTTCGGTTGAGGTGTAACCACCCGCTTGAAACTCGTAATAGTAAACCAGTGTGTTTATCAAAAAATGACTGACTAACACGAACCACCAGATGGATACATTGGTTATGTATTTCTTACTAAATGCCGCACAGAATGCCGCCAATAAAATCAACAGTTCTAATGGCGCTAAAGATAACGACAACCACGCCGGATGAACCGGTAACAAAGAATCTGGTAGTGTTGTTGAGGTATAAGTCGCCCACATATTCACTATTAATAGCGATACAAACAACACCTTCCAACCCAGTCTATTATTCGTCATATCTACTAGCGCCAATCTACTGATTACTTTTCGCCAGGCATTTGTCCAACCAATGCCAAACGTACATCAACGCCTTCCACTTGGAAGTGCGGTACCACATAGGTATTCACTCTGTAGTAACCGGGATTCCCAGGGATTTCGGCCACTGTAACGTTGGCATCTTTTAACGGATGCGTCGCAATCAAGTCTTCACCTGGGTTGTTCATTTTGGTAACCAATGAGCCCAACCAATCATTGAGTTGCTGCTCTAACTCGTGACGAGGTTTACTCGACCCTATGTTCTCACGCTGTAACACTTTCATGTAATGGGCGATACGCGAGACCAAGAAGATGTATGGTAAGCGCGAATTGATTCGAGCGTTAGCCGTAGCTTCTGGGGTATCGAACTCAGTAGGACGCTGGGCACTGTTAGCCGAGAAGAAACACGCGTAATCAGAGTTTTTGTAGTAACTCAAAGGAATAAACCCTTGGTTAGCAAACTCCAATTCTTTGGTTTCAGACACTAACACCTCAGTCGGGATTTTGGTTTCTAAGCCGTTACCCGCTTCGAACGAATGCAAAGGCAAGCTCTCCACTTTGCCGCCTGATTGAGGACCGCGAATATTGACCGCCCAACCATGCTTGTGGAAGCTTTGAATCACATTGGCTGCAAAGGTAAAAGATGCATTGCCCCACAAGTATTTGTCGTGATTTTCACCGTTGACATCTTCTTGATAGTTAAAGTTACGCACTGGGTTAGCTTCGCCGTATGGCAAGCGCTGCAAATAACGGGGGAAGGTCAAGCCGATGTAACGAGAGTCTTCTGAGTTTCTAAAATTCTTCCAACGCAAAAACTCTGCGCGGTCCATGTACGAACCCAAGTCTTGAATTTTAGCCACGTCTTCCAGTGAATCTTTCAAGAAGAACTTAGCGCCAGCACTGGCCAAGAACGGGCAGTGCGCGGCAGAAGACACACGCGAAATCTCTTGTAGCAAGGCAACGTCGGCGGCACTGCAATCAAACTCATAGTTAGACACTATGTTTGAAATGGGCTCGCCCCCTGGGGTATCGAACTCTGCTGTGTAAACATGCTTGTACAAAGACGACTGGGTGGTGTCTGGTGCTTCGTCAAAATCTTCGCGTAAGGTCTCTTTGTCTACGTCTAGTAACTCAATCTTGATATTAGAGTTGCTTGGGCTGCGGTTCACTAAATACTGCAAAGAACGCCAAGCCGATTCGATTTTTTGAAACTCTTCGTGGTGTAACACTTGGTCGAGCTGCTGAGAAATTGCGCTGTCGATTTTTGCTACGTAATTATCAAGCAGCCCTTTGTCAATTCGAGTAACGTCAGAATCACTGGCCATCTCTAAAAAGACATTAATCGCCGCAGTTAAACGCTGATCGGCGTTGGTTTCGGCTAAACTTCCGGCATCGCGAAACGACTCAATAGCCACTTGCTCTTCAACGGGGGCAATATCGACTAAGTCGCACAAGCTCTCATAGGTGCTTTTGACCACGGCATCTTCGACTTTAGCCGCGACATTCATTTGTTCTTGCATAGACATGGGTACACTCCTTTTATTCTGCTGCTTGTTCTGCTTCAGCTGACTTTTCTGCTTCAATCAAAGGCGCAAGGTCATCCAGCTTGGCTTTTAGTTCGTCAAGTTCGGGCTGATTTTGTAACACTCGCTCTAACTCTTTGCGCAGTGACGCGTTGTCTAACAAGTTAGACTTTAAGTCTTTCAACAAATTGCGCATTGCCATCATTTTGTTTAGCTCTGGGATCTGCGCCGCCACTTGCTCGGGGTCGAATGATTTAAACGAGTCAAATTTAAGGTCAACGCCAATGCTGCCTTCACCAGAAATTTTGTTATCAACCATAAAGTTCGCAGTGGGTGCAGTGCTTTCTAGTACTTGATCCAAGTTGTTTTTACTAATAGAGATACGTTCGCGCTCGCTTAGCTCTTGCTGGTTGTTGCCATTTGAGTAGTCGCCTACCACTAGCATTTTTAACGGCAGCTCTTTGCTTGTTGAGGCGCCATCAGTATCAAGCTCCAACGATATATTCACGCGGGCTCTCGGAATCTCTTTTTGAAATGTGTCAGACATATCTTTCCCTTTAATATTTCAATTTATCCAACGCGCAACGAGCGCGAACTATTCAGTACCCAATAACCACTCTTGAGTACACATTAAATCCAACCCAAAGCAGTTTCGGGTTGAGTTAAAATCATGTTGTCTTTCAGCCTTTGGCACTGCTCCGCAAGCGCCTTATTGCCACTTGCGACCAGTGTTTCAAAACACAGCAAACTGCTGCGCCAGACCTGCATGGCAAAACTTGGTTGCCATTGTCCCAACTGGTGTTGCTCAATCGCTTCGACCAAAGTCAGCAAAATCGGCTGAGCAAAGTCAAAACGCTCGGCGTGTAAACACATTCTGGCCTTGAGCAATTGCACATTGGCTTGTTGAAACTGCGAATGGGCTGGCAATTGATTCAATACCCCTAAGGCCTGATTCAATTTTCCCTCTTCGACCAGCGCCTTGGCTTGCTGCTCTGCTGTGTCGTATTCGGCATCAGCCTGCCCTGACGCTGGCTCACTGGGCGCGTATTTCGCGACCAAATCTGTGAGCAGATCTTTACTTTTGGCACTGCAAAATGGCGTGCCGTCTTCATAGGTTAAATTGGCCAATTGCGGAAACCGGATCACCAATTGTAATAGGCTCAGCTCTAACTGCTGAACTCTGGCCGGCTCGGCTAACCCTTTTAGGGCACTGAGTTGCAGTGCTTGCAAATCCATATTGAAATGCATCGCGCCTTCCATAAACAAGGCTTCGCCTGCCAGCAGCGCATCGTGAAAATTATCCGTGCTCAGCGCGTTCTTAATCGGCGCAAAGGCCGTGGCGCGCGGCGCGGGCAAACGGGTTTTACCCTGCTCATTTGGCGGCAAGCTAAGATCAGACCAACGAGCTGCACGCGCTGTGCCTATCAGCCGCGCAAAGTTTGTCTGCTCTCGGTCAAATTCGAGCAATTTGCGCAGGCCTTTGGCGTAGTTCGTTTCCGAATCAATTTGTACGCTGAGCCCAGCATGCGACAGCGCCGCCATTTCAGGCTGAGGAGCTGGCGCGTTTGGCGCGACTTTTCCCTCAACCTCTGCTTTTGGCTTGGGCGCTGATGTAACCTCGATTACAGGGTGCTTTTGCGCCAGCTTGTCTAGCCAATCCAGCATGTCTGATAGTGGCCCGGCATCTTCATCTAACTGGCGCACGGTGTGTTCGCCATATACCGCCAGTTGCTGCTGCAGTGCCTGAATCTGCTCAGGGCGCCACTCTGCTCGTAACTCGATTAGCGCAATCATTCTGGCTTGCTGACTCAACAACCACACATGCACAGCTTTACGGGCCTTGTTCGATAACGGGTGTACATCTGCTAAAAACTCTGCAACAAAATGATTAAACAGTTGCAAGCCATAAGTGGCGCCAATTACGCCGTATTCGCTTGCGGCGGCAAACACCAAATAACTGGCCACCCGCAAATCTTTTGTGTTGTCAGCTAATAGCTGAGTCCCCAAGATAAAAATGTGTTTAGTGTCAAGCTCCCCTACCCCAGAAAAGCTCGACTTGAGGAATTTAAAGTCCTCTTCGTACTTTTGGTCTTCTCCGCAAATCGCGCCACTAAGCGGCGCCGATAACGCATCAAACCAAGCTTGCCAATCACTGTGGGTGTGAAGTTCGCTCATGGTGCTAAGCCTTACACCAACGACGCAACGCATCGTACATACTGACATTGTCCGTCTTAGCCAGCGACAACACCTTATCTGACAAAGGTTGAGAGGCACTGAGACTGGCAAAGTCAATAATCGACTGATGGTTGACCTCGGGAGACCACACGCAACTAAAATACGATGGTGGTACAGGGGTCGTGAAAATCGTCAAACTCGCGGCTTGGTCTTGACCGCCAATTTGGAAAAACACCCAAGGTCGCCAGTTGTGATCTGCCACTAACACAGTCACCAAATGCAGCCAAAACGCGGCGATTATCTCAAAGCCATTCCCCAAGCTAGGCATTGGGAAACGCAAGCCTTGCTGGCTGCGCAAACATCCGCGGTTGGCCATCGATTGTAAAATCAGTGACGACTCTTGGATAATCAAGGCACGCTGCTGACAGTCGTCAATATCGATTGCTCGCCACAGGGTTTGCATCGGAATATGTCTAAAGGCTTCCAGCAATTGATTGATATTAGTGGGCTGTCTAAAACCATCGCACATCTGCTGTAACTGACTCGCATGACTTTGCATATCATCGATAGACTCAGCGGCAAAAACCTGCTCAGCGGTGTGTTGTAACTGATGAAAGTCATTGTGTTGATTTAAAAACAGCGCAGCCGGATGGCGTCGATACAGGGCTTGTCCCGCGTGCACAAAACTCACAAAGGGATAGTGGCGGCCACTGCTGTCTACACTGGGTGAAATACTCCCCACCAAGTTGGCTTCGTTGTCATTACCCGCCATAAAAAATAAATTGCTCAAGCCAAATAAGTTATCACTACTGTTAGTCACAGGGTTGCGCGAAGCGTAAGCAAAGCCTTCTTTAATCCAATGGTCCAAGCCTATCGACTCCCGAGCATTGACCTGAAACTTAATAAAGTCAGGACGCAACGCGGTTTTACCCAGAAATCCATACTCGTCTTGGCGAGTGATATCCGGCTTAGTGTCGACTGTGCGCTTAAATAACCCAAACATGACAGATCCTAATTTGCCTGTGCCAATGACGTTGCCATCTGTTGCTCAACAAACAGTGTTTGCGGCAAGTAAAATGACGTCATTGTGCTCTTATTAAAGATACCGTTGCTACGTCCAGACTTGAGCATAAACTTGGCGGTGACATTAAAGTCTTGCCCTTCGTTTTCTGCTGTGAACGGCCAATTGACTGCGTATTCGGTGCCTTTTATCCATTTAATTTGCGCTTCGTTTAGTACCCGAAGCAACGCCCAAGGGCCTGACTTTTCAATGCCTACGCGCTTACCTGAGCGGTCAACTGCGTATACTCTGGCGATTTCTGTGGTGCCCGCGCCTGGCCATGAAAACTTGCGCCACTCTTCGGGCTCATTGCGATAGCGATACGCTTGCTCACTAAAGCCTATGTAGCTCTCTCGTACGCCGCGCTGGGCGACAGGTAAGGCTTGGAATTGAAATTGTGAACTCTCACTGCCTTTAGAAAACAGCGAACGGGTGACTTGATTTGCGCGGTATAAGCTATTTAAAAAGCCCTCACTAAAACCAATGCCCATGCCATTCCACTTGCGCTCTTCCCACTTGCCTTTACGCTTTTTCAAGAACGAGTCTAATTGCTCGTCAACGAAAGCCCAGAGTAAACCCGAGCGACCATTGAGTAGCTCAGCTACATCAGCCACGGCTGCATCTGCACCTTTGGGGTTAAACGGAAACTTCCCGCGTACACCTGCCGAATACAGGGCGTAAACCTGATCTTGCCACTCGTTGTCCAACTGGCGACGAAACACCACGCTAATCGCACTAAAGCTCGCGCGCAACGGACTCTTGAGCAATCCTTCTAAAGCGCCTTTGGTAGAAGGTTCGAGGGCGCGCAGTTGACTTTCGGCAACAATCCATGCGCCTTGCAACCCGCTATCTGAGTCTTCACCGTTGAGTAAACTCTGGGCAAACTCCATGGCCTGCGCATCCGACTCATTGCTACTCATCAAAGATTTCACGTCGCTGTGGACCATGCTCAAGGTAGTAATGTACTGTTGTAAAAAGTCACTGGCTTGGCCTTGCTCGCTGCTTTGACTAAACCGGCGTAAGTCGGCAAAGCGACTTTCCAGCTCAGGCACGCGCTTGACTATGACCTTAGGGAGGGTCAACTTGGCTTGGGCCGCTAACTTACTCACGTCTTCACTGACAGGTGTCGGGTCAATGATGGGCTTGTCAGCAAGGTTAATATTTAGGTTAATTTGCTTCATCAATTCAGCAAAGGGCCCGTCAACTGTGCTCAAGGTCGCAAGGGAAATACTGGCATCAGCTAACCCTTTAAACGGTCTGACTTCTGTTTGCGATAACAGGGTTAACCAATGAGCAGCATAGTCTTTAAAGTACATGGCACGGATGGCCGCCTCAAGCGCGTCAGCTTTGACTTTGTCGACTCGGTTTTCACCTTTTTCATTCGCTGTACCCATTACCCAATCACCTGAACTGGCCACTGTAACAACGCGCTGCATTTCTGGGAAAAAATACCCCTGCCAGCCTTGCTGGGTATAAGCAAATGGAATGCGGTAGTCGCCGGCAAACAGTTTTTCGTTCTTACTGTTGAGCATACTCTTGATAGAGGTTGGCTTTTTCTTAGCTGCTTTGCTAGCGATGATCTGCCGATACAAAGGCTCTGGCTCTGGTTGCGTATCCAAGTGCGTTCGTGCAATGTCGATTGTGCTTTGGTCCACTTGCCAAAAGCTGGCATTACCCGGATTTTCAGCCGTGTGACCAATTTGTGCCACGTATGCCGCGAGCACAGTGTCTATTTGCTGGCTAAAATCCTGCATCTCTTCTAGTGACAGGTCGACGCCTAAAATAGGTTGCCACAGCTGCTTTAACTGATTAATCGCAAACTCTGGATCCATTTTGTCGGGGCGAATAGAGAACATGAGTTGCAGCTTAAGCAAGGCATAATACTCTTGCCTAAGGGCATTGCGGCTGTCCATATCTGCCATGCTCTCCCAGTTGGTTGCCAGCTCAGTAAGCTTTTGACTTACCACCGACTGAACCGGTTGAGACAACAGCGATTCCATTTCGTGTAGCACAACAGCCGACACCGAATCGAGGGTTTTGTCACCCTCGTAAATGCCAAAGATAAAGGTCCAAGGCAAATCTTGCTCGTAATCTAATAACACTTGCTGATGGTTGAATACCTCGATAAAGGCTTCGATTCGGTCCGCTGGGTGAGACGTAGTAGCAGCCAACTCCGACAACTGCTCAACCTTATTTTGGCCGCTGGCAATCAGCAATGAATTCATAGTATAAGAAGTGGTTAGCAGGGCGACCACACCAGCAATACTCGCGAGTGTTGCCGATACAGATAAACCTTTGAGCCAGCGCTGAATTTTGCGTTCGCGGCGATTGCCTCGGGTCAAATCTTGCAGTTTGAACACCACATCATTAAAGAAGCGATTAATAAAATAGCTCTTTGTGATAGTTTCTTGATTTTGCTCCAACGCCACCGAAAGAAACTGCTCGCGCGCACCGGTCATAATGCGCTCGACGGGCGACCCCTCTTGGGTACCAGAAGTAAAGTACACTCCCGCAAACCAAGGTACTTCTTGATACGGGTTCTCTTTAAACAACAGATTGACAAACTCAGTTAGTTTAATAGACGCGGCCTGAAACTGGTTGGGAAAATCGAAAATCAAGCCTTTTCGATGCAAGTTGCGCTCACGGGCTAATTTGCTCAGGCGCTGCTCACACAAACGCTCGTATAGCGCTTCCATGCGCACCTCAAACAATTCGGCTGGGTCTTGGCTCTGGTCTTCACTTTCATCGAGCAAATAGGTGCCCCACACTTGGTCGCGCTCTTTTTCTGATAAGTCAGCAAAGAAAGGCTCAAACCCGCTGATTAAATCACTCTTGGTAAAGGTAATGTGAACGGGAAAGATCACGCCAAGCTGAGTAATCAACTCTTGAATACGCTCGCGTACCATTTTTACGTGCTGGCGAATGCCATCGCTGTCGCTGGTTAAAATATCGGCCACACTGATGGCAACAATCACGCCATTAATCGGCAATTTAGGACGGTGCTTTTTGAGTAAGTCTAAAAATGACAGCCATTCTTTATTGTCTGATGATTCGGTGGTGTAACGGCCTGCGGTGTCGATCAGGACCGCTTGGTCTGAGAACCACCAGTCGCAATTGCGCGTGCCACCAAAGCCTTGCACGTGTAACTCGTTAGAATTGGCATAAGGAAAGTGCAAACCTGAGTTGGCAAACAAGGTGCTTTTCCCCGTCGCTGAGGGGCCAATAATCATGTACCAAGGCAAGGCATACAAAGCAGCGTTGCCGCGATGGCCTGCACCTAAATGAGACGTTTTGAGGGACTGTAATACCTCGGTCATTTTGTGCTGAATTTCGTCAATTTCAGCTTGAGAGCCGGCGTTGTGCGTGGCTAGCTCTGCCACTAACTTGTCGCCAGAGCGTTTAGTCCACATCCATCTGGCAATCAAATACACCACAAATGCACCAAACACGCTGAGCATGGCTAACAGCTTTTTATCTGCCGTGTCTAAGCCCACCAAATGACCAGCGAACCAAACGATAGTAAGCACAGCAATTAAGCCAACAATTTGCCCCGATGCTCTGGATGAAGCCAGGCCCAAGAGAAAGTGAATTAAACCACTGGTATTCGCGCGTCCTGCCATGTTATTCACCCGCTCCTTCGAACACATTACTACTATTTGATTGCTGCATCTGTTGCATCACTGCAAGCTGGGTTTCAATCACTTGATTACTATTTTTAGCGTCGCTGCTGATCACGTAATGAAAGCCCATAAACAAGAACATAATGAGGCTAAGACCAATACTGAAAATGACCCAATAGGGCAAATTGCGTCCGACTTTCATCACAAATCCTTCTTGTGGTACGCCATCGCTAGACAACTGCATATTGGTACTGCCAGAGGCGTCTTCTAACTGGGCTCTTATATCGACCATTAACGCTTTAAGCTGCTCTAAGCCTTTAATTTTGTAGGCGCCTTCGAACCCTAACTGTAGGCATATATAATACACTTCGAGTACTTTAAGCTTGTCTTCGTTGCCCATGCGCAGTTTGTCCATGCGCTCAAAAAACTCTTCGCCAGCACGGTTATTACCATAAAACTCTAACTGCAAAGGTCGGCTCATCCACTCCATTCGAAATGACGCACCAGAGCTCATCACTAGCTCGTCGCAGGTGGCGGTTAGGGCAAACTTGGCTTCTTGCATCTGAGAAGTAGGAATTTGGTTTTCGTAACACTTGCGTTCAAACACATCGAAGCACTCAATAATTTGGTCGCGAAAATTGGCTGAAATCTGGCTGATATCTTCCCTAACCTTTAATGGCATCAAGGCGTGTATTACAGGTGCAATACAAGCGAGTAAGTCGGGAGATTTTTGATTAACATCCATTTATTAATGTCCTACTACTAATTTGTTACTTACTGCCTATCAACAATCACAATTTCAACATTGGCTTGTTGTAAGCTAAACGGGATAAACACAGCTAGGCTCTGCTCATCTATAATTTGTTGCCAAATATCGCCATGGGGCTCAAGGCGAAAATATTCATAACCACTTTTGACTGCCAGCTTATTTGGCGTGCGCTGGCAATGGCTAACCGGCAATCCATTGAGTGCCGAAGATACAATCATGTCGATTTTTTCAACCGAGCACACTTTGACTTGTTCGCCAAAGGTATCAATCCACTTACTGTCCGAAGACTCGAAGTATACGGCTAAGTAAAAATCGTTATGGGCCAGCTGCGCCGAATCAATAGTGGCAATTTGGTACAAGGCGTCAGAGATTTTTTCTAACCTCAGCCCCGACATTTTCTTAGGTACCACACCTTCGAGCAGCTGAGTAACTAAGCGGTCAAACTGCACAAAGACCTCTGACAAGTTTTGGTGTTGGTAGGCTGGCAGTGCCTCAATTAGCTGGCTGTGCTCAAACAACGAAATGCGACTCAGCAACTGAATAAACTCGCTGTATAAACGCTCTGGATGCACGCAGTGCAACTGTTTTAAATGAGATAAAATCTTGGCACTGGGCTGCAAGGCACTTAACAACAAAAAGCTGTTCATTTCGTTAGGCCCAAAGTCGTTGACGGCGCCTAATCCTTGTCGTCGGTTGAGTAACACATTGGCTTTTGCATTAACTAAATTGTCGGTGCGATTGAGCAATTCGCTCAAATAGGTCGACGCGCTGATATCCAAGAGCGGCGGCACAAAGGTGTCGTCAATGACAAAGTGGCCGTCTTCGCCGCGCACCACCTTGCACAGCGGTAATACTTCAAAATAAGTCTTAGAGTCAGCATCGGTAAACAGAACTAATTTGGGCTCGGCAACCATCACCTCTCGAGTGCGAGAGGGATCGTGAATGTCGCTAATATCGCTAAATTGGGCCTGATAAGCCGACAACTGGCCTGTATTGTTGTAACCGCTAATCCCTGAGCTCACCTGATTTGCCGCCATACCTACGTAAACCGTACAACTTTCCTGGTCTTGGGGGAGGGTAAGGTTAAGCTCAGTGGTAGCCGTACGACTAAATGTTAAATAACGACCCGACTCCAATACAAAGTCTACCCCGAGTACCCGCAGATCACCCCGAGCCAAAGCACTGGTGTCTAAATTAATGCGCTTAAAACCATAGGCACAAGGCGACTGCATCAACTGTCGCTGGGCGTGCATTTGCTCTTGATATTGGTCGAACAGCTGAAAATGCTGTTGACCTAACAAAACGCCTTCGGCCCAAATTGGTTTTTTAGCTACAGACATGGACACTAGTTCGCCTTTTGTTTCACTTTGGGTAGCGATATAGCATTGCTAGTCAACAGCACATCGAGGGATGTGGACAATTGCACCGTACCGGTATCGAGCTCGTGGGTTACCCGCCAGTTTTCATTGGCGCGCTCTCTAAACAATGCGAACACGGCCACGTAACGGGCTTCTTCGGCTTGGTCAAACTTAATATTGAGGCTGTCTGAAGGGTTAACTGTGCGCTCTTCAACGGTAATTAGGGCATTGGCTAGCACCGATTTATCGGACTTCCAAAGTTGCTCGAAGGTCGCGGATTGAAAGCTCTGTACGTCTGACAGTTGGTAAATACGGATCACCACTGGCAACGCCTCATCAAACTGATTAAGGTTGAGGTTGTCGGTAGCGGTGACATCTAATTTCACTTGGGTAGAGCTACACGACAACACAGACAGGACAAGCGCACCTACCACCATTAACTTTACAAATTTCATATTGACTACCTTGCGATTAACTAACGTAAATTAACTGTTTACTAGCGTTACTTTTTAACTAATTTTTTCTCTAAAATAGAACATATAACCTGCTCAAATCGCGCTTTGGCGCTGGCTTCCCAGGTTTTGTGCTTACCTAATAATTTAGCAAAGGGTGACACAGACTTTGACTGCTGACGCTGGTGCTCTAGGGTCGCCACCACAAATAAATCCATAGATGAAATGAGTTTGGATTGAATAGCCAGTAAGTCGCGATTTAACGCCGACAGAGACGAGGGATTAAAATTGTCGAGGTGGTAGCACACTGTGAGTTCGGTGTTAATAAGTAATAAAAATAGTTCGTGGGCTTGCTGGTCGAATACGCGATGGTAAGTAACACCTACTTGGTCGAGCAAAGATGCGACCAAACGACACTGAGACCAGACCGAAGATAACAAGCAGCGCTTAAAACTGTTCTCGTCATAAGAATCAGCAGAACCTGACTGTAGAGGATTTACATTATTTTGATTGACAAAGTCCATTTTCTTTTCACTTATACTGAGTGGAACTCAATAACTACATTTAATCATTGCAAACTTAAAAGGTGCTGGTTTAAGCCCATTTAAATTCGCGCTCCGTGATTCACGACCGCCATGGTAGTACAAAAAACCAACTTGTCAAATTATTTTTTAAGGTAATTTGTTTACCATAAATCCGGCGTTAATTTTGACCTTGAAAATTGGCTTACTGCCGTGAATTGCTTTTTACTATACGCTCAATTTATTTGCCAAATAAAACGGTTTTTAATAACGTAAAATTCGCACATAGTTCTCGGTGTTATATTGTATCAATTTGCATACACCCCTTTATTTTCGGCCTCTCCCTCCGCAGCTTTAACTATTGCACTGCGTTTAACACTCATTTTAAAAAGTACTTGCACCTGTTTTTTTTATCGCTAATATGCACTCAGTTTTTGGACAATTTACTATCGTTAAGGATAACGACTTTGGCTTCTCCTCGGTTACTGATTAGCGTTAACAACACTCATTATCAAGTCATTTTTTTACAGGGCGTTGACGACTTAAACGGTCACAGCGAATACCTAGTCGAGGTAGACACACTCGACCTTGCCCCACTGCAAAATGGCTTGGGCCAAACCGTATCTTTGACCTTCATCGCCGACGACGATCACAGCCGAGTGCTTAATGCCTGTTTGTTGTCAATTAAAGATAAAGGCGTGATTGGCGCCAACCCAAAACAAGCCGATGGATTGAAGCGGCGTTATCAATTAACCCTAGGCACCCGATTATCACTGCTTGAGCAAACCGAACACTCTCGCGTGTTTGTCGACACCGACTTAAAAGACGTGTTGTATACGGTATTAGCAGGCGCTGGCTATCACGGTGCGCAAATTGAGTTTTCGTTGGCCAAGCCCCTGCCCGCTGCGCCGCAAATTGTGCAAGCCATGGAGTCAAATGCCGCGTTTTTTAAGCGCCTGCTGAGCCAATACGGTTTGTATTACCGGGTCACCTCAACGGGGGCCGATGCTGGTATAATGATCACCGACAACAACCTCTCTAGCCCCTATTTAGCAAGGGGATTGATCGAGGTGCACTACGCCAGTGGCTTCAATAGCCAATTGGCCGAATCGGCCCTCGAAAACAGTAATGGTCGCCCTAATTTTGTCGGTTTTAGCCACTGCCAAGTCAAGCATCAATATCAGCGAGGCTTGACCAAGGCGATGGCGATTGATGAACACGCTGCGCAGGATGAACTCGCTGACTACAACCTGGCTCAGCCAGTGTCTACCAGCCTCGCCCAAGCAGCACAAGTGGGCGAAGACCAAACCCTTGCCACACATAGGTTTGCACAGGTCATTACTTTAACGGGTAACGTGCCAGATATTTTCGCAGGATGCTCGTTTTCACTGAACGACCAAAGTGCTGTTAACGCCAGCGGCGACTACTTGTGCGTAAGCGTGAAGCACAAAAGTCAGCAGCCAAGCGACGAGACCAGTCAAGACGGTTTAAGCCAATATCATTGCGAAGTGGTAGCTATACCCAGAGGCACTGCGTTTAAACTGCCCTACGAGGCATTTTCGCCCTTACCTATGGTGTTTTCGGCAAGCGTAGAGTCTATTCAGCCCGCGCCTACCTTAACCGAAACGGGCGAATACTATGCCAAGATCCGCTTTGACGATACCGCGCAAGGGCCTTTGAGTAGTACCCAGCCATTAAAAAAATTGGTTAGCTATGCCTGTGCTAACCAGCCCCATGCCACGGGCTGGCATTTTCCACTGGCCCATGACTCACAGGTACTGTTGGGCTGCGTGAACAACGACCCGTCACAGGCCTACATAATCGGCTTTGATATGAACCAAGCCCAGCCTGCGGTAGTCAACAGCAGCAATGCTTCGCAAAACCGTATATTATCTCGCTCGGGCCACGAACTGCGCTTTGACGACGACGAACAAACACCGACCATTATTTTGCAAACCCTAGGCAGTGAACATTACTTTGAACTTAATGCTAACACTGCAGGCAAGCACTATATCGAGTGGGTGTCGCGATTAGGCAACATCAGCTTGCACGCAGCAGGCAAGTTATTGTTGGAAAACAGCGAGGGCAATATTTATTTTCAGGTTGACGGTCATCAGCACATAGACGCTAAACACAGCGTGGCTATTGAGGTGAAAGCCGATAGTACCGCCAAAGATGACACAATGAGTCTGCAAAGTGCGACACACCTCCATCATACGGCACAAAAAGTCAATTTGTCGTCCAAAAAACAAACAAGCTTACTCTCTGGACGCAGTATCAAGACCCAAGCTAACAGCAAAATACTGTGGCAATCCGCACAAGGCAACATGGCAATTAACGCTTCGCAAGGGGCGACCATAGTCAATGCCCAAGGCAATATCAGTATTAAAGGCTCAGGCAGTGGCAATATCACCCTGTTTAATCAAGGCGGCATGATTAAACTCGATAGCCGTGGCAACGTTGAATTAATTGGCAAAGACGTCCTCACCCTTAACGGTAAAATGATTACCTTAGACGGTGAAGTGACCTATAAAAATGCTTCGCCTCAAACTGCATCTGAGCCAAATGCCGCCTCGCCAAGCAACATTAGCCGCATAGCTGACCTAAACTTGGCAGGCAACATCCAGTTAGACGTTTCACAACATGTCATCGAACTTGAATATACCTATCAAGATGGCGAGGCTGTACAAAACGCCCCTTACATAGTTGAACTGGCCGATGGCACAAAAATAGAAGGCGAACTTGATAACAGCGGTAAAGCCACTATTGAAGGTGCACCTACCGGACAATACACGGTGCAATTGGGTGAAGACACCCGAGAGTACCAACCCCTAGACACCACAAAGCCCAACCCTCTGTTTGGTAAAATCACTCCGCAAGTCGCTGCTACTATGGTCGAAAATGACGATACCAGCCTACTCGATGAAGCAGGCGATTTAGCGTCCCAAGCAGGCGATTGGCTATGGGGTACCTTGCAAGGCGACTTCAACGAAAACCCCAGTACTAGCCAGATTGTGGTGGGCACCATCATCTCGATGATACCTGTCGTTGACCAAGTGATGGATTGCCGCGACGTCTGCGCCAACATCTTTTTACTGGTTGATGATAAAGAAGCCAATGATACCGATGGCTGGATAGCCCTGACGCTTACAGGTATTGGCTTTATTCCAGTACTGGGCTCTGCCGTAAAAGGCGTCGGAAAAATCATCGTTAAAAACCCTAAGCAATCGATTTCTTTAGCGGCTGCCGCTTTGCGTAAACTCGGCAAAGGCGACCCTATTGCCTACATCAAAAATATTGATTGGAAAGACCTAGGCAAACAAGGCGCTGAATTAATCAAAGAAAAAATCATGGTGATGCGAGAGGCCCTGAACGCTATCCTCAATAGCAGTAGCGTCAAATGGGCATTAGAAAAAGAAACCCTAGAGAACCTCAGCCTTCAATCTCAACAACTGGCTGACATACTGCCCAAAGTCGATAAAGGCATAGAAGAAGCCACCGCAGTTATTGAAAGAAAAGTCAAAAAAGCACTAGATGAATACAC
>CANMKA010000017.1 GCA_947498355.1 uncultured Paraglaciecola sp.
AATAAAGTGGTTCAACACGAGCGTAGACGAGGCGTGGCTCGGAGGGCTGTAAAATTAAATTCGTGGGGATCCCTCAGCCTCTAACCCCGGGAATATTGTCTTCGACAGGATCAGCGAAGACAATACAATCCCTGCCATTCGCTTTTGCTTGGTATAGCAAATCATCAGCTACTTCAATCATAGATGCTGGCGTATCGTGGCTATCACAACACAACATGACTGCACCAATACTCACAGATATAGACCCATTAATCCCTATAGTAGCCTTTAAGTCTATTTCTCTAACGTTAGTAGAGATGGCATTCGCTACTTTCGCCACCCCCTCTCTATCGGTGCTGGGTAACACAACAGAGAACTCTTCTCCTCCGTAACGAGATGAAAAATCGGTTGGCCGATTGGCAGAGTGTTTAATTGCCTTAGCAACTTCCTTTAAGCAATCGTCTCCTGCCAAATGGCCGTAGGTGTCGTTAAACTGCTTAAATTTATCGATATCAATCATCAATAACCCTAAAGGGGTTTGATTACGTTTAGCTAATTTAATTTGAGTATCTAAAAACATATCGAAATGACGCCTGTTATTTAGAGCAGTCAAACCGTCTTGATAAGCAAAACTTTTCAATTTGTCAGACATAAATTTTAGGGTTAATTGGGCATTTATGCGATTAACCGTCGCGCCAATTGATATAGGTTTACGAATAAAATCAACGCACCCAGCTTTCCAACCTTTGTCTTCTATATCACGGCTAGTATGAGATGTAATGAAAATTACTGGAATATCTGCCGTCACTTCGTCAGACTTTAATGCGTGACACACTTCGAACCCATCCATATTTGGCATTTCGATATCGAGTAAAACTAAATCAGGGGGAGAAGTTTGGCAATACTCTATTGCATCATTGCCATTGTCTATTGCATGAATAGAGTATTTATCGATGGCAGCTTTGATTATTTGAATGTTGATCTCGTCGTCATCCACCACTAAAACTTGGGCGTTTTTACCTATAAAAAGGTCTTCTATGTATTCTCTGTGCAATCTACTTTCCTTTGCCAAGTTTTAGCCCAACTGCATTGCGAATATACAATGCAAAGTTTGAGTATATCAGTTCTCAAAACATAGCTTAAATATCTGCTATGTGATGTACAACAAAAGTATTAAGCAATATTTACGCTTTAATCTGTTTTAAGGTTTACTATAGAAAGCAGTAATAAACATTTGTTTAATTATTTATAAGCCTATAATTAACATCACAATTATCATTACAAAACCTTGTTTTCAAGGTAAATTAGCGCGCCTTAATTATGTTGAAAAATGGCCGAGTTAACGCAGTTAAATTCGACTTTATAGGTGATTTAGCGAATTTATGCTGAAAGATTCAATCAATTTATAAGAGATAAACTAGATGGTAAAAAAAACCAAGGAAATCCAAAAACCAACGCCTTCCCATATAGTTGGAATTGGCGCATCAGCCGGAGGGCTTGAAGCCCTTCAGCAATTCTTTGGTGGTTTACCAAGTAATACAGGGGCAGCCTATGTGGTGGTCCAACACTTATCTCCAGACTATAAAAGCATGATGTCTGAATTACTGACTAAGCATACTGATATGCCCATATTAGAAGTGAGCGACAGTATTTCTATTGAAGCAGATACCATTTATTTAATGCCCCCACGTAAAAACATGCTTATCACAGAAGGTAAGTTGCTACTCTCTGATCAAATGCCCGACACCCACCCTCATATGTCTATCGATGTGTTCTTACGCTCATTAGCCGAAGACCAACAACATCTAGGGATTGGGATAATTTTGTCTGGCACCGGCAGTGATGGCACCAGAGGAATTCGCGCCATGAAAGAGTCTGGCGGCTTAGTTGTGGTGCAAAAACCCGAATCAGCTAAATTTGATGGTATGCCAAATAGTGCCTACAACACAGGATTAGCTGATTTAGTAATGCCTGCTAACGAAATGGGCCCTAGCTTGGTCAACTTTATGAATCGGCCATCAATTAAAGGGCAGCTTCATACGGTACATCAACAAAATAATACCGATGAGAACAATCCCGTTCTGGCAGAAATATTTCAAATGCTAAAGCGGCAGTCCTCTATCAATTTCTCTCAATACAAGCCATCAACTGTTGCTAGACGAATCGAACGTAGGCTAGGGGTCAACCAACTCACTACCCTAGAGGCATACAAATTACTCTTGTCCGAATCACCGAGAGAAGTGCAAATTCTTAGCAAAGAACTGCTCATAGGCGTCACCCGATTTTTTCGCGATGAAGAGGCCTTTGAAAAGCTTAACGGCGCAGTCATAAAAGAAGTGTTATCTTCTGGCAGCTTTAACGATCCAATCCGATTGTGGGTAGCAGGATGCTCGTCAGGTGAAGAGGCTTATTCCATCGCTATGTTAGTTGATGAGGCCCAAGGCGAACAAGAACACAAACGACAAGTAAAAATATTTGCCACCGACGTAGACAGCGAAGCCATTGCTGAAGCCAGTGCAGGCGTCTATTCAGCCGAAATTGTGCAAGACATCTCAGCAGAGCGTTTACATAAGTATTTTGATCAGGTAGAAGACAAATACGTGGTCAAAGGTTCATTAAGGCAGATGGTGATTTTTGCCCAGCACAACATGATTGAAGATCCGCCTTTCTCCAATATTAATTTGGTTAGCTGCCGAAACGCACTCATTTACTTTCAGCCCTCAGCCCAGCAAAAAGTCTTCGCGTCGTTTTACTTCTCCTTGCAGCAAAATGGCATATTATTTTTAGGTAATTCTGAATCTTTGGGGGAAATGAGCCATCATTTTCAAACCCTTGATGAACGTAATCGTCTTTTCCAAAAAGTCAGCTCCATGCGCATGCCTATATCGCAGAATATACCTGATAAATTTAATAGCCTTCCGCGACCTGCGCCACTTATCTCAAAATCTGGAAACGTCCCCACTAACCCCCTAGTTCCAGCTATGGAAAAGCTAGTAGATCATTACGCACCTGACTGTATTGTGCTGAACGAACAGTTTGATGCTATCCATATTTATGGGGATGTATCCAAATATACTCGATCCCTCTCAAAAGGTAGAGTCAGTACCAAAATTTCCGATATTATTCACCCTGAGCTCAGTATTCCGATCTCTACAGCCTTATACCGCTGTGAAAAAGAAGTAGAGGATGTTTTTTATAAAGATATTGTTTTCTCAAATGGGCCTGAAAAAATCACAACCGACTTGGCTATTTTTGTTGTTAAACAAGGGAACCTACAAAGCGCGAGTAAAAGCTACATAGTACAATTTGTTGAACATTTAGGGGCCGTCAAAAAGATTAGCAAGAGTAAGTCTGTTACCTTCGATGCCAGCGAACAATCTAAACAACGCATTTTTGACCTTGAACAAGAGTTGATTAAGAAACAAGAACACTTGCAAGTCACAGTAGAAGAGTTGGAAACGACTAACGAAGAACTTCAATCTACTAACGAAGAGCTGATGTCTGCCAACGAAGAAATGCAAAGCACCAATGAAGAATTACAATCCGTAAATGAAGAGTTATATACGGTTAACAGTGAATACCAAGAAAAAATTTACCAATTGACCGAGGCCAATGCTGATTTAGATAACGTTATCAATTCTACGGATATTGGTATCATATTCTTGGATGAAAAGCTTACCATACGCAAATTCACCCCGCACTCAACCAACTACATTAATATTTTAACAAGTGATATCGGCAGGCCCATACACCATATATCTCACGAATTGGATCTCGATGATTTAGTCGAAAAAATTAGTCAAGTCAGTGCCACAGGCTCTCCTGTCGAAAAAGATGTGTTGACCCGCTCAGGGCAAGCCGCACTATTGAGAATTGTTCCTTATACTCAAAATGACAAAATACAGCCTGGTCAACAGGGAGTGTTATTAACCATTACCAATGTCTCCAGACTAAAATTTGTAGAAGAGGCCTTGGTTCAAGCACATAAACAATTTAAGAGTATTTTGAAAGTTCGCTCTGAAAAGTTAGATCAAAGAATCAACCCAAATGGAGACCTCACTATCTTGTTATTAGAAGATTCTGAAACGGATAGAAAATTGATAAAAAAATATCTAAGTAACGCAAAAGATCGTAATTATACCGTTATCGAAGCCAGTGAAATTCAAGCTGGATTGGATATAGTCAAACGAGTGAACATCGATTTATGCTTGCTTGACTATAATCTGAAAGGCCAATCAGCTGTTGAGTTTTACCAACAACTCAATCCATCCGGTATTGATTTGCCTATTCTACTATTGTCGGACCAAGACGAAGCCAATATGGACAGTGAGTTTTTACATCTTGCAGTGGTAGACGTAATAAACAAATCAGAGTTGTCTAAACCCTTATTGGTCAGAAGTATAGATTATGTACTAGAGCGACAAGAAATTAAAAAGGTGGTGCAAGACTTCAATTAACCCGCGTGATCTCCTTAAAGAGGCTAGTTAGCATAAAACCCATCTGCAGGCTCAAAGGGCCACCTCAGAGCCTGCCCTTAAAGTTAGTACTCCAATCCTATAGTTTTATAGGTAGTAGTAAAATTACAGATGCCTTACACCCTTCAGGTCCTGCTAGGCGATGCTCTATTCAGATGTATTTGAGATTGCTTAAAAATCAGATCAGAATCCGGTTGTCGCTAGACAACCTATATTTGATTTACTATTCAGTAAAAGTCGGAATTACGAAAAAGTTAACTGGAAAATTTGAATTCGCGCCCCTCTGCAATGCGCTGCATTAATTTTTCGTGAGATGGTGGGATGTAGTCAGTATTTTTAGGCGCATGCGCCGCCTGACGGAACAGCTCAACATGGATGTTGAGATTGGGTGCCGATCATCATGGATGTGTATATAACTGCTGACAAGATACACTGGATTACTTCAGGCATCCTGCCTTACGCCCTTCGGGCCATGCTTCGCATGTTCTATTTTGGTGTATTTTAGATTGTTTAGAAATCAGATCTAACTCAGGGTGTCGCTAGACAATCTATATTTGATTTACTATTCGGTAAAAATCGGGATTACGAAAAAGTTAACTGGAAAATTTGAATTCGCTTCGCTCTGCAATGTGCTGCATTAATTTTTCGTGAGATGGTGGGGTGAAGTCAGTATCTTTAGGCGCATGCGCCGCCTGACGGAACAGCTCAACATGGATGTTGAGGTTGGGTGCCGATCATTATGGACGTGTATATAACTGCTTAATGGGTATGCTATAAACTGCCTAATACATACGCTCGAAACGTGCTGGATTTACTCATATCGTCCCTGATATTCGCCCTTCGGGCAGCCAGCCTTCGGCTGTACAACTTGTTCCCTACAAGTTGTCGAACCACGCTGGTTCTCATCCGGCACGACATAAGTCACATACTTATATGTTTAAAATTTATTGAGTGTTTGGGATATACATGAAAGATGGTGGGTCGTGCTGGATTCGAACCAGCGACCAATTGATTAAAAGTCAACTGCTCTACCAACTGAGCTAACGACCCATCTTTTGGATACTTGCAATGAGTGATATTAGAAAAAGTGGTGGGTCGTGCTGGATTCGAACCAGCGACCAATTGATTAAAAGTCAACTGCTCTACCAACTGAGCTAACGACCCTTTTTCTGTTCGCCTCACTGCGAAGGCGGCATATAATACTCAATTGAGAATTCTGTGCAAGCTTAAAAATGAATTATTTTTAATATCTTAACTGTTTGCCGAAAAAGCATACAAATCATTGCGTATTTGCTGGATTTGTATGCATTTGTCACGAAGTTTAGTTGAAGCCTAAGCTAGCATCGGCCTTATAAATCCTGTAAACGACGTGCTGCTAACTTGCTTGACGACGAATCTGGGTACTCAGAAATGAGCTGCTGCCATAATTGTTTTGCTCTGGCAGTGTTTGAGCGTTCCTGTTCTGTCACACCTAATTTGAGCATAGCATCTGCTCGCTTACTCGAATCTGGATATTGACTGACTAACGCTGAAAATTGCTGCCCCGCGCCTGCCCAATCTTGTTTGTTAAACAAAAGCTGCCCCAGCCAGTACCTAGCATTCGGTACGTAACTAGATTGTGGGTAATTTTGTAAAAACGCTCTAAACTCAGGAATGGCCTGATCGTAAAGTTTGTCTTTTAAAATCAGATTGACCGCTTTGTCGTAAGCTTCATTTTCGTTACCAGATAAGACTTGAGCTGGCGGCTCAACTACGGCTGGCGTGACGTTAGTCGGTGCTGCTGCAAGGCTCTCCATACGCTTGTCTATTTCTAAATATAGTTCGCGCTGTCTTTGTAGTACTTTTTCGAGCTGATGATTTTGAACCTCAACGGCCCCACGAAGCTGATTGACTTCATCTTGTAAAATATCAAGCTGTTGCTGCTGCCTATGCTGAGCTGCTGTACGCGCTTTGAGGAGTCTTTCAACGTCGTCTAGGCGTTGATTACTGCTTGGTGCAGTTACGTCTGTCACAGGGGCAGGAACCGCAAAAACTGCGGTTCCAAAAAGCCCTAGTAAACCCATCACTAAGGTATGTTTAATCATAGTATAATCAATTAGCGATAAACTAGTACACCACGGCGGTTTTCAGCATAAGCTGCTTCCGTGTTGCTAGTGTTAACTGGCTTTTCTTCGCCGTATGAAACAACCGATATTTGCGATGGACTAACGCCAGCATTTAACAAATAGGTTTGTACTGACTTAGCACGAGACTCACCTAAAGCAATATTATACTCAGGTGTACCGCGACTATCACAATGCCCTTCAACGACAACAGATTGCTCTGGGTATTTAGTCAAAAATGCGGCATGCTGATCAAGTACATCAAAGTACTGAGAGCTAATTGACGCGCGATCAAAATCGAAATATACCACTTGATTGCTTTGTACCGCTTCAAGTTGTTGTTTCTTCTCTTCTACAGGGCTAAGCACTCTGCCGATAGAACCCGTTTGCGTCTGGGCATCTTGGGCTCTGCGATCAGCTTCAGCTTGTGCAGCTGCGCGGTTACGTTCAGCTTCTGCTTCCGCTTCTGAAGGGCCAGAAGAACACGCGACCATAGTGACGACTGGAAGAGCGATTACCAACCCTTTAAAAATTTTGTTAAATTGCATGCTTCTATTCCTGTATTTATTCGAGTTAGATTAAAAGTAATGGTTACAACAAAAATGGTGACCAATTTGGAGCTTTAACTTGCCCATCTGCCGCAGGCAAAAGGGCTTTAAATCTGCCATCCAACGACACTAATGAAAGTACTTGTTTACCTTGATGCAAGGTACTGTAAATTATCATACTGCCATTGGGGGCGATACTGGGCGATTCGTCAAGTTCGGTTTTCGTCAAAACTTGCAAACGACCACTGGTTAAATCTTGTTTGGCAATTTGGTATTTGCCTCGTGTGCGATTGACCATCACCATATGTTTACCATCTGGGGTAATGGTACCACCTAGGTTCATTTCTCCGTCAAACGTTACGCGGCGAACCTTCATATTGTCTAAATTTACGCGATATATCTGAGGTTTACCACCCCGTTCTGAGCTAAATATTAAGCCTTTACTGTCTGGAGTCCAACTTGGTTCAGTGTCTATGGCTCTATTTCTAGTGACTCTGCGTAATTGCTTACTCGCAATGTTCATAACATACAATTCTGGGTTGCCATCTTTAGACAAAACTAGCGCTAACTGTTTTCCGTCGGGAGAGAACTTAGGCGAGCCATTTATCCCCGGAAAATCTGTCATCTGGGTCCGAGTCATAGTATAAATGTCTTGGATAAATATTTGTGGACGACGATTTTCGAAACTCACATAGGCAAGCTTGCTGCCATCTGGAGACCAATTTGGCGACATAAGCGGTTCTTTTGAACGTAATAAGATAGTCTCGTTCGCACCATCGTAGTCTGCTACTACCATTTGGAATGGAAAGTCGTATTTGTTTCTGTCTCGCACCACAACATAGGCAATGCGGGTTAAAAAGGCGCCTTTTTCACCGGTTAAGCGTTCGTAAACTACATCGCTAATTCTGTGGGCGTATTGACGGAAACCCGAACTGGTGATCACTGAGCTGCGACTTTCAAGAATATGGTCATTGCTGCTAATTAGCCGCCCGCCACTTAATGCTTGAGATTGGCCTCCAGTAATTTGTCCACGCAACACATCTATTAACTCGTAACTGACTCTAAACTGGTCAATTCCGCTGGCCTCTATCTTTCCAACTAGCACAGCTTCAACGCCTTTCGACGCCCATGCACTGTAGTCGATGTCTTTGTCACTATTTGGATATTGAGGCATAGCCGAGCTGGCAATTGGATTGAATTTACCGCTTCGTAATAAGTCCGCAGCAATGACATCTGTGAGATTCCCGGGTAATGCGCCCTGGCCTACCCATTTAAAGGGCACAACCGCTATGGGCCTAGAAGTGTCGACCCCTTCTGTGATGACAATTTCCAACACAGCTAAACTTTTAAAACTTATCAACAATAAGGTGGCAGCAAACAAACAGTTTTTTAGCATTATAGTTCTGGCTCTACAGTTAAATTAATATTGCGCAATTTTTCAAAGACGTCGGCCTCTTGAGATACAGGTAAAGTATCGGCTTTAAACACAGCCGCTTTGGCTGCACGGCATAAAATCGGGTCTCCACCCAACTCTTGAACTTGAGTAACCAAACCATTCGACGCTAGACGTATACTTAGACGACAATTTCGTCCTTTCATTGCATCATCTACGATCAAATTACGTTGGATAGTTTGTCTAATCAAGGCCTGATACTTTTGTACTTCACTCAGCACTTGCTTATTTCTCGCTTGCTGGCGCACCGCCTGCTCTGCTTGCAGTTGCTCTTGAAGGGCTCTTTCTTGAGCGGCCTTTTCTGCCGCTTCTTGTTTTTTACGTTGTGCTTCTTTTAACGCCTTTTCTTCTCTTTCACGTTTTTCTTTAGCTTGCTTAGCAAGCGCTTCTGCTTTTTTCTTTTCTTGTTCTTTACGTTTTCTCTCGGCTTCTAACGCTTGAGCCTTAGCTTTTTCTTGTTGTTGCTTAGCTCTGGCAGCTGCTGCGGCCTGCTCAGCCTTTTTCTTATCTAAGCGTTGTTGTTCTGTTTTCTTTTTTAGCGCACGCACTTCGGCTTCTTGCTTTTTACGGGCTGTTTCAGCATCTTTGGCTCGCTTTTCTAACTCTTTAACTCTTTGCTCCTCTTTCAGGCGAGCCTGCTGTTTTTGAGCTGCGACTTTATCGATTTGTTTTTGTAATTGAGCTTGGTCAACAACAACCGCCTCAATAATTGGTTGAGCCTGACTAACCTGAGGCTGTAGCGGCTTTCTTGTCATGCCTTGACTCAACACTAAGCCAACCAACACCACTAGGTGTAAGCTGAACGATAATAAAAGTGCGAGCTTCAATTTAGACATGTATTGGCTAATTCTCTGGTGGTGCAGTCATCAAACCAACAGACGGCACGCCTGCTCGTTGTAACAAAACCATTAATTGTACAACTTCGCTGTAAGCCACAGCACCATCACCTTTAACCACTACAGGTGTATCTGGCTCTACTTGTAAATGCGCTGCAACCAAGGTAGCAAGGTCTGCAGCTTGTAATGCTTGCTCCTGACTATCCCCCACATTTAGAAAATATTGGCCCTGTGCATCCACAGACGCAATCAAGGGCGGTTTTGCTTCTGAGTCCAACGCCTCAGCTTCTGCTTTAGGTAAATCAACCTTAACACCTTGAGTGACTAGGGGCGCAGTCACCATAAATATAATCAAGAGTACCAACATAACATCTATGTATGGCACAACATTAATTTCAGATACGGGTCGGCGACGCTTTCGTACGTACATGCCTTAGCCTTCTTGCTGCTGACGAGCAGGATCTTGATTAGCCGCTAACGCTTGCCTATGCAAAATACTCGAAAACTCTTCCATAAAGTTTCCGTAGTTATTTTCTAACTTCTCGACGCTGTGACTGAATCGGTTGTAGGCAATAACCGCTGGAATAGCCGCAAATAAGCCAATAGCAGTGGCAATCAGTGCTTCAGCGATACCTGGCGCAACCATAGCTAGGGTGGCTTGTTGTTGACCTCCCAAGGCAATAAACGAATTCATAATACCCCAAACCGTGCCAAACAAACCTATGTAAGGGCTAATGGAGCCAGTTGTCGCCAAAAACGGTAAACGGTTTTCTAGTTGATCAATTTCCCGCGATAAAGACACTCGCATCGCCCGGGATGTACCATCAACAATGGCATCGGCTGGCGTAAACGGAGTTTTACGTAAACGAACAAATTCTTTGAAGCCAGCACAGAAAATACTCGCCATACCTTGTGTACTTTGACGTGCTGCAAGTTCTTGATAGAAGCGATTTAGATCAACCCCTGACCAAAACTTGTCTTCGAACTTTTTCATCTCATTATTAGCGGCTTTAAGGACCCTGTTTCTTTCGAAGATAAAGGCCCACGAAGTGACAGATGCGGCCAATAAGGTCAACATTACCAACTGCACCAATAAACTGGCCTCAAGGATAAGGTCGATAAAAGATAATTCAGATGACAATGGAAAGTTCCCCTAAAATTGACTTTGGAATAGCCTGTGGCCTCATATTACTGAGATTGACACACGCCACCTTAATCGTTGCACTCACCAATAAGCTTTGGTCAGCGTTTATTATTGTTTGTTTAAATACTAAGCTCGCGCGTTTTAATTCTACTATTTCGGATTGAATACTCAATAGTTGGTTAAACAGCGCTGGCCTGTGATTATGCATCTCGACGGTTTTGACGACAAAACCGACAGATTGTTCCAACAAAATATCCTGTTCTACGCCTAAACTTCGTAACCACTCGGTTCGAGCGCGCTCCAAAAACTTTAAATAATTGGCATAGTAGACTATGCCTCCGGCGTCCGTATCTTCGTAATACACACGTACCGAGTGAGAATGTTGAGTCATTAAATTAGGTCTTTTTAACCCGCCTATCTAGGCGCATATTCCTTACTAAAATGTAAAAATGCCCGCTCAGAGGCAATTCGCCCTCTTGGAGTGCGTTGTAAGAACCCTTGTTGAATGAGAAAAGGTTCAATCACATCTTCTATGGTGTCACGCTCTTCGCCTATTGCAGCGGCTAAGTTATCTAGACCGACTGGGCCGCCCATAAATTTCTCAATAATGGCTAAAAGCAATTTTCGGTCCATGTAATCAAAACCTTCTGCATCTACATCCAACATATCCAGAGCCTGACTAGCAATATCTAGATCTATGCTACCGTTACCTTTAACTTCAGCATAATCGCGCACTCGCCTTAGTAAACGGTTACAGATCCTCGGTGTCCCCCTCGAACGTTTAGCAATTTCGAGGGCACCGTCTTCTTGCATGGGTAAGTCTAAATAACTGGCTGAACGTTTAGCTATTTTGGTTAAATCTTTTATATTATAAAATTCTAGACGTTGTACTATGCCAAATCTGTCTCTCAAAGGAGACGTTAGCGAGCCTGCACGAGTGGTTGCGCCAATTAAGGTGAAAGGCGGCAACTCTAATTTTATTGAGCGCGCAGCCGGCCCTTCGCCTATCATAATGTCAAGTTGATAGTCTTCCATTGCAGGGTACAAGATCTCTTCGACTACTGGACTCAATCGATGAATTTCATCGATAAACAACACATCATGTTCTTCTAAGTTGGTAAGTAAAGCGGCAAGATCACCGGCTTTTTCTAGGACTGGCCCAGAAGTCGTTTTGATGTTAACGCCCATTTCATTGGCGACTATGTTGGCTAAGGTCGTTTTACCTAGCCCGGGAGGACCAAAGATTAATAAGTGATCTAGGGCATCTTGGCGTTTGCGAGCCGCCTCGATAAAAATTTCCATTTGCGAACAAACATGCTTTTGACCTGTATAGTCACTAAGCATTTTGGGGCGAATAGCGCGGTCTACGGCTTCGTCTTCGTGACTTGCCGTGGGCTGGATAAGGCGGTCAGCTTCAATCATGATGGGGGCAGTACTTTTGCTCTAGATGTGTTTTTTTATACAGTAACAGATATCCCTTTGCATACCAACGCATAGTCGCTATGCCATTGCTCTCAAAGCCTCACGGATCAGCTGTTCGCTGCTCATACCATCGTTGAAAACGGCTTGAATAACTTTACTGGCCTGCGGCCCTTTATAACCTAATGCCAACAACGCACTCAGAGCTTCTTCTTTGGCATCAGTTCTTTGTACAAATGTGTTTTCTACCGGTAAGTCAGGAGTAAGATGTACGGTCTCGGCATAGCCTTGATCCTTAGCAAGCTTACTAAGTCGGTCGCGCATTTCAATCACTAAACGCTCGGCTGTCTTTTTACCTACACCTGGCAGTTTAGTGAGAGCCGTCACATCTTCACGGCTAACACACTGCATAAATTGTTCTGCGTTCATACCAGACAAAATAGCAAGTGCTAACTTAGGCCCTACACCGCTAGCTTTAATAAGTTCTCGGAATACAGCGCGCTCTTTTTTGTTCGCAAATCCAAACAAAAGTTGAGCATCTTCACGCACCACAAAGTGAATCACTAAATTAGCTTCTTGCCCTATTTCTGGTAGTTCATAAAAACTTGTCATGGGGACTTGCACTTCATAGCCCACACCACCCGCTTCAATTAATATTTCGGGAGGTTGCTTTTCAAGTAAGGTACCGCGAATATTTCCAATCATAATACATCCTTTAACGCGTTTACCTAAGTCGTCCGCGCACCGTTTTTGAAGCTTGCCCCGACATCTTGATTAAGCTTTGTTGGGTATGATTATGGCAAAGTGCTACCGCTAACGCATCTGCAGCATCAGCTTGTGGGCTGGAGCTTAATTTAAGCAGGTGCGTTACCATATGTTGTACTTGGGTTTTATCGGCCCCGCCCTTACCGACCACAGACTGTTTGATTTGCCGGGCTGAATATTCGGCCACTGGTAAATCGAAAGTGGTGGCTGCAACAATCGCTGCGCCTCTTGCTTGCCCCAGTTTAAGGGCTGAGTCTGGATTTTTTGCCATGAAAACTTGCTCTATAGCAAACTCGTCTGGCTTAAATTGATGAATAATTTCTCTTACACCATCAAATATTTGCTTGAGCCGCGGAGCAAGTTCACTGCCCTGAGTTCGAATACAACCACTGGCTACATACTCGGAACGACTCGCAATCTTTTTAATTACCCCATAGCCAGTTATACGAGAGCCAGGATCAATACCTAGAATTATCGACATAGGTGTAAATCCGCACCTACAGACCACTCAAAAAACACGAGATAAGGCAAATCAGCGGTTGGGTACATAATGCTCTATGGCTTGCCTGTTGGTTTCGGACCATACCTTATTCATCGCATCTTGCTTACTCAGCCAAAGGTAAGCACTGTGTTCTGTCAGTTTAATCGGTTGATCTTTATTCACTTGTACACAAAAAACATGCTCTTGATTGTGGGTAACATCTGGTGGATATCTATATCGCCACATTTCACGGATTTCGTAGGTATTGACCTGCTCACAATTAACCAATTGATAACCCAAAGCAGTAATATCAATGCCAGTCTCTTCTTGTACTTCACGCATGGCGGTTTGTATGGGTAACTCACCGGGTTCTAAGGTACCCGTCACCGATTGCCAAAAATTTGGGTCGTCGTTACGCTGCATCACCAAAACCTGCAAGGCTTGATTGTAAACAACAATCAAAGCAGATTTTGGGATGCGATAAGTCTCGGTCACAGGGCAGCAGTCTTAGCTATTCTGACTTGTCTTGAATAACAGTTTGCACCGAAAGCTCTTTTAATTGCTGAGGGTTAGCTTCTCCTGGCGCATTAGTCAGGGGGCAAGCAGCTGTAGTCGTTTTAGGGAACGCCATCACATCACGGATAGAGGTTGCTCCTGTCATCAACATAACTAATCTATCTAAACCAAAGGCGAGACCAGCATGAGGTGGTGCACCAAACTTAAGAGCATCAAGCAAAAAGCCAAACTTAATTTCGGCTTCTTCGTCACTGATACCCAACAATGAGAACACTTTAGCCTGCATATCTTGCTGATGAATACGTACTGACCCGCCACCTAATTCGACGCCATTTAAGACCATATCGTAGGCATCTGATAATGCCCCAGCAGGATCTGCTGCAAGCTCATCTGGGGTCATATTTCTTGGTGCAGTAAATGGGTGATGGAGGGCATGGAATTGGCCATCTATTTCTTCAAACATTGGGAAATCAACCACCCATAGTGGCTTCCAGTCGCCTTGTAACAGGTCGAGATCGTCACCCACTTTAAGGCGCAAAGCACCCAATGCTTCTGTTACAACTTGATAGGTATCTGCGCCAAATAATAGAATGTCGCCACTTTGTGCAGCTGTACGCTCTAACAAAGCGTTTGCCACATTTTCATCGAGGAATTTTAAGATAGGCGATTGCAGTCCATCCATACCAGCTTGATGGTCATTCACTTTCATCCAAGCTAAACCTTTAGCGCCATATATCCCTACAAACTTGCCATATTCGTCAATTTCTTTACGAGATAATTTAGCACCACCGGGTACGCGGATCACAGCCACCCGACCTTTAGGATCGTTAGCTGGACCAGCAAATACTTTAAACTCTACATCTTTAAGTAAATCTGCAACGTCTGTAAGTTCTAATGGGTTGCGTAAATCGGGCTTGTCACTACCAAAGCGACGCATTGCATCTTGGTAGGTCATACTCGGAAATTCACCCAAGTCGACATTCAACATTTTTTGGAACAAGTCGCGTATTAACCCTTCGGTAATCGACATAACGCCTTCTGCGCTTAAGAAAGTCGTCTCAATATCAATTTGAGTAAATTCTGGTTGACGATCGGCACGTAAATCTTCGTCTCTAAAGCATTTAACGATTTGATAGTACTTATCCATGCCCGACATCATAAGCAATTGCTTAAATAATTGAGGAGACTGGGGCAAGGCAAAAAATTGACCTTTATGGGTACGGCTTGGAACTAAATAATCTCGCGCACCTTCTGGTGTCGCTTTTGTCAGTATAGGGGTTTCAATATCGAGAAAGCCGTCACTCTCTAAGTAACTGCGCACAGCACTGGTGACCTTAGCGCGAAACTTCAAACGCTCACTCATAACGGGACGTCGTAAGTCCAGGTAGCGATATTTAAGTCTTTGCTCTTCTGAGTTTTCTTGATTCCAATCAAGGGGTAAGGCGTCTGCTTTGTTTAAGACAGTGAGCGACTTACCTAGCATTTCTATCTCACCCGTCGACATATCTTGGTTAATTTGACCTTCAGGTCTGGACCTAACTAATCCTGTCAATTGGACACAAAACTCGTTTCGTAAACTGTTAGCTGTACTAAATACATCAGCCAAATCAGGATCGAAGACAACTTGGACAACGCCTTCTCTGTCTCTTAAATCGATAAAAATAACCCCACCTAAATCGCGACGGCGGTTAACCCAACCGCAAAGTGTTACGGTTTGACCAATATAAGAAGAGTTGATGTTGCCACAATAATTTGTGCGCATAGAAGACGACCTCTAAAAGCAATTACAATAGAAAAATAGGCCGCGTAGTATATACCGAAACGTTAATATCAAGCTATGCTCGAACTTTAAAAAACGAGTATCTGTTACAAAAAACTAAATTAACGTAGTATTCGCATATACCAACAACTTTCGGAGTGTTAACTATGAATAAACTAATATTAATTATTTTGGCTATCTTACTGCCCCCAGTCGCAGTATTTTTAAGTAAAGGTGTAGGCAAAGACTTGCTAATTAATATATTACTTTGCCTCATCTTTTTTGTACCGGGCGTGATCCATGCCATATGGTTAGTCACTAAATAAATCGTCACGCGAGACGGGTTAATAGCTGTGCCGCTACATCATGGTGACGTTTAACCCAACTATAATCTTAAAGGAATAAATTATGATTAAAGTTTTATCGTTGATCTGCATATTGTTAGCTTCCCATATTTCGTATGCAGAAGAGTTAAGCCCAGCAAAAAAGAAAGTTATTGATGAAATGCTCGAAATAACTGGAGCATTGAGAATGGCTGAAATGATGGGTAATGCGGCAGCCGGTCAAATGGTCAATGCCTTACGAGCACAAAGTAAAACCGTGGATGCAAAAACAGTTAATGTCATCAAAGATGAAATGTCTAGCTTGATGCATGAAGAGTTTATTGCCAACGGCTTTATGCAAAACTTGTCGTACGACATATATCACAAGCACTTTACGCTGGCGGAATTAGAAAAAATTGTCGCGTTTTATAAAACTGAGGTAGGCAATAAACTTGCGGCAAACTTACCTCAAATTACCCAAGAAGCTATGCAAAAAGGTCAACAACATGGCATGTCCTTAGGCCCCAAAATGCAACAACGCTTAATGGCTCGATTTGCTAAAGAGGGCATTGCCTTACCTTAGCAACATGCCCAATTGCTAGCTTTCGTGTTTCGGTGAGAACAGCTAAAGTACACTCACTCATATGACGAATAAAAAGCGGTAGGAAGCTCCTACCGCTTTTTTGTTTTAATAAGGCTCGCAAAAATTTGACCAAACCCAGCGTAGTCCATAGCAATGTGTAACAACTAGCACTTAACCTGTACTCAACTAGCTAACTCAATATGGGCTGTTCGAGATTAGCTAAGCGGGCCTCTAAGGCTGCCATACCCAGCGGTAGATCTAACCTTTGTCCCAAAGCGTTCATGCTAGTACCCAAAGCATGCAAAGTTCGAAATAAGTTATGAGCACGGCATTGCTCACCCATTTGCCCAATACGCACAATGTTTGCGCCGAACGATCCGGATATTTCGACTTTATGTCGAGCCGACATGCAACTTAATAACGCTTTAGCATTAATTCGCTCAGGCACTGCAATACCCACCACAGAATTTAGTCGATTTGGGGGTTGAACGTATAAATCTAGGCCCATACCTTCGATACCCGCTTGCAAAGCTTGGGAGCTGGTTTGATGACGCGCAAAACGTGTTTCTAAGGTTTCCGTGCAAACCAAACGCAAAGCCTCATGTATTGCCAATATTCCTGAGACAGGCGCTGTGTAATGGTAAGACTTTTTATACCAAAATTGATCCGCCAACTTGGCATCTAAACACCAGTGTTTGAGTTGGTCTTTTCGAGACAATATAAATTGCCAAGCTTGTTCAGAAAAACTAATTAGAGACACTCCAGGTATGCAAGACAGACCTTTTTGGCCGCCAGTAATGACCGCGTCGACTCCCCAATCATCCATATAAAATGGCATAGTGCTAAGGGTACAAACAGCATCAACTATGACTAAACAATTGTGCTCTTTGGCAATCTTCACTATCTCAGCCAATTGGTGATTACAGGTTGTATTGGAGGTCTCACCTTGGACTATAGTGAGCACATCTGGGTTAAACTGTAAAATGCTTTCGCGAACGCGTTGTGGACAAGCACTTAGCCCTTCATCGATAGATAGGCGTTGAACGTTTGCGCCAATTCGCTGTGCCATGTCCGCTAACCGACCACTAAAAAAGCCGTTGCACACACTCAACACTTTACTGGTTGGTGTAACCAAATTGGCAATAGCCATTTCCATAGCCGCAGAACCTGGGCCAGCAACCCCAAGAATATGCCCTTTATCTGTTTGAAAGACATAACGTGCCATTTGCTTAACTTGATCGATCACTTGCGCCATAGTGTCACCTAAGTGATTAATGACAATACCATTTGCCGCAGCCACTTTTGCAGGAATAGGTACAGGCCCTGCCCCCATCATTAATAAAGGTTCATCCGGCAAAATGTCATCAATAGACAATAAATTATTAGGCACTTGAATCGACAAAACGACTCCTCAATAGTTAGCAAACAGCAAAGATTAAAAGTATACACCTAAGTTCAATTCATCGAGTAGGTAAAAGGTTAGGGTCTACTCGCCTTTCATGTTTTAATTTAGGTACAATCGATACTTAGGCACACAACCCATCAATATAAGCTGAATAGGTTATCTATGCATTTCACCCATAAGCAACATCTCAAATTTGTTTTTGGTTTATTCGTGTTACTCACGGCTATTGAGCTGATAAATTTGCTTACTGGGCGCACATTAAACCAATTCGGTAATATTCCCCGGACCCTAAATGGCTTAATCGGTATAGGCCTGAGCCCGTTTTTACACGGCAGTATTGCTCATTACCTATCTAATATTTTACCTTTATGCTTGTTTAGTTATTTACTCATGCAATATGGTTTTAAACAGTATGTATGGGTATCAGTTAGTATCATTTTATTCAGTGGTTTATTGGTTTGGTTGCTGGCGCGACCGGCATCACATATAGGCGCAAGTGGCCTAGTTTATGGGTATTTTGGTTTTTTAGTCCTTGCTGGATTTATGAGTGGTAAATTTAAACTTATTTTAATATCGGTAATTATCGCGTTTTTTTACGGTGGATTAATTTGGGGTGTGCTGCCGACTGCTCGATTTATTTCTTGGGAATCTCATTTATTCGGTTTAGTTGTGGGCCTCTGGAGTGCTTATCGATTTTCCAAAACGAGAAAAAAAGCTAGCGGTATTTAAGCAAGTGCCCTCTTGATTAAGTGGTAAGTGGTAAGTGTTAAGCCTGAACTTTGGACAGAAAGTTAGCGCCCACAATTTCCGAGTCTAATTTTTTAGGGTTGGGGTTTACTCTAGCCGTTTTATCACTTTGCTAAGCGACTTAATATTCCAACTGTTTTGTATTAGTGTTAGCCGCCAGTCACTTTATTGAATATAATCCACAGCTTATTGATTGATAAATAGAATTTTTATGTCTGACTCTAGCCCTACCAAGCAAGGTGGGCTTTTAGCCAACCTTGCATTTAATATAGTTATCCCCGTTCTGATTCTGTCTAAATTAAGCTCAGATGAGTACTTAGGCCCTGCCTGGAGTATTGTCGCCGCCTTAATTTTCCCAATTGGCTATGGACTATGGGACCTAAAACAGTCTGGCAAATTAAACCCTTTTTCTATCTTGGGTATTGTTAGTGTATTTTTAACAGGTGGCATCAGCTTACTCGAGCTTCCTGCAGAATATATTGCAATTAAAGAAGCGGCCATACCCGGCATTATTGGCATAGCAGTGCTATTAACCCAAAGAACAAGCAAACCCTTACTCAAAGTATTTGTATTGAACGAGCAAGTGATTAATTGGGAAAACTTGCGGACCTCTTTGGCTAAAGCGGGTGCCACAGAAGCCTTCGAAGAAAAAATGGCAATCAGCTCATATATAGTTGCTGGTTCGTTTTTCTTATCCGCCACCCTAAACTATGTGTTAGCTAAAGTTATTTTGGTCAGTCCCCCCGGAACCACAGAATATACAGAAGAGTTAGGAAAAATGACGGCCTTGAGTTACCCAGTAATAGTGATCCCAAGCATGATCATGCTTCTAGGCGCCCTGTGGTACTTGTTTACGCAAATTAAAAAATTAACGGGTGAAGACTTAGAGAACTTCTTAGCGAATGTTTAGTACTTACCAGTAAATACCTGCCTTAGTCGTTCTCCTATAAGCAAAACTATCTAACGAAAAAGCCCTATCTGTTACCAGATAGGGCTTTTTTAGGTTTTCATATTTTAAATACCATAGCTAATCCAATAGGGAAAATACCTTTTTAGCTAAGTCTGTATTGTCAGAGTAGCCTGAAAATTTAGCCGCGCCCTTGCCCATAGCAAAAACTTGTACATCAACCCCCGTATGTCCTCTGGTTGTCCAACCTGTTCGACTACGCTCATTTAGAATATGACGCAAAGCGGTATACAAATCTTTTTCGCCTTTCGCTTTACTTAATTTAGACGATTCAGCCTTTGATAATTCAAAACCCAGTAGAGCCGATGCCAAGGTGGCACGATCATCGGAGTTAACGAGTTGCTCGGCCATAGTCCAAGGCGACACAGATAGACCGCGAAGATACTCAGGAGACCAAGCATACTTAGCGTCTTTACCTATGGTTAGCCCACCTGTGCTGTGATCGGCTGTCAACACAACTAATGTATCGGGATTTTGTTCAACGTAACCTTCTAGCCATTCCATGGTAAGGGCTAAATCGTGCATTTCTGTCATAGCTGCACCAATATCGTTAGCATGCCCAGCCCAATCTACTAAACTAGCCTCTACAAGCAAGAAAAACCCCTCATCTCCTTCAAGCTGTTTCACTGCAGCCTTAGCTAAAATAGGTAAGCGCATTTTAGCTGGGCTGTCTAAGGCCCAAGGCATAGCCACATCAGCAAACAAGCCTAGTAGGGGTTTGTTTGGCGCAACTGTGCTTAGTTGCTTGAGGCTATCAACATATTGATAGCCCGCCGTTTGAAACTCTCTGGTTAAGTCTCTATCTTTGCGTTTAAAATATTTCCAGCCGCCGCCCAACATAACATCTAATACAAATTTGCCATTTATCTTATGGTCAAAATAGCTGTCAGCAATTTGGTCATACTCTTCTCTGTCTACATTTTTGACACTAAAACCCGCTGGTGTCGCATGATTAATTTGAGATGTCACGGCAACTCCGGTTTTCATGCCGTTTTGTTTGGCCCGTTCCAAAACCGTTAAAACTTGCTGCTTGTTGACGTCGACGCCAATCGCCCCATTGTAGGTTTTAATCCCCGTTGCCAAAGCTGTTGCACTGGCAGCTGAATCGGTAACATAACCTGTCGCATAATCTGGGTGAGTACTGGCCATTCCCACTAGGATTCTGTCAAAGACTGTGTTTTCGACATTATCTGTAGTCGGGTCATCGGCAAACATTCTATATGCTGTGGTAAAAGCAGGCCCCATACCGTCACCTACCACAAATATAATGTTTTTCGGCTTAGACGTATCAGACGTACTGGCTGAATACGCGCCCCCGGCAAATACCCCGCTTAACACGATTGAGCACAACAACCCCTTACCCGCGTACTTCATAATCTCTCCAAACAAATAATAACAAACGTTTATACCTCAAAACTCTTTCTATCCACCGGAACACTCTCTGATTGACTTTATCTTTTATGGCAAAAACCCAGAGTTGCCTTTAGAAGCATTATCTAGAAAAGTGGTAAGATGAGTATAACTGAGTAAATACTACCCGATTAAAGCGCAGAGTTTATGACAATTTTTGTAAAGGTTGTGTGACGAAAAAGTAAGCTAGGGCTAAAAATAAAACTCTCTGTTATATGACGTACTCAAAAATCCAAACACTAAAACGGTCCAAACATCTAAGTATATTTACCAATCAAAAAGATGTGTGGGGTCAACTAGCCTTCTAATTTTTCTCGCATACGTTGCTGAACTACATCTACCAAGAGGTCGGGTTGGAATTTAGAAATAAAACGATTACAGCCTACTTTTTCTACTAGGCTTTCGTTAAAACTGCCGCTTAACGACGTGTTTAGGGCAATAAATAAATCGCTCATTCGTGGGTCTTGACGGACTTCTGCAGTTAGCCGATACCCATCCATTTCTGGCATTTCGGCATCGGTAAACATCATCAAGATTTCGTCTGTTACTGTTTTACCCTCATCTGCCCACTGCCGAAGTAAATTCAGTGCTTTCAGACCATCTCTTTGTTCAATGATTTCTATACCTAACTGCTGAAGCGTCTCTTTAATTTGCCAACGTGCCGTAGATGAGTCATCCACAATAAGGACTTTTTGCCCTTTAAGGTGCTCAATCACTTCCTCGTCTAAGACATCTTTGGAAATAGTAGTGTCGTATTCAACTATCTCTGCCAAAACCTTTTCAACGTCGATGATCTCTACCAACTCTTTTTTACCATCAATATCGACTTGTGTAATCGCAGTAAGGTAGTTATTGCGCCCAGCTGCTGTGGGTGGCGGCTGAATTTCACTCCATGACGTGTTGATGATATTCATGATTTGACCAATCAAAAATCCCTGAACACTGCGGTTATATTCGGTAATAATAACGTTACCCGCTTCGTAATCCGCCTGACCTGAGGTTATTTTAATGGCAGAACGTAAATCGATAACAGGAATGGACTTACCGCGGTAATTGGTCACTCCTTTTAGATGATTGTGAGAGCCGATCATTTGATTTAATTTGGGAACAGTGATGACTTCTCTTACCTTAAATACGTTCAAAGCAAAAGTATGTCTGGTGCCCAATTTGAACATCAGCAACTCAAGTCGGTTCTCACCAACAAGCTGGGTTCTTTGGTTAACTGATGACATTAATTCAGACATGCACTCTCTCTACAAAGTTCTGGCGTTTAACAAGATTATACAAGAATAGCCTAGTACACAAATTAAAGGTGGCTATTTAATATCGCCTATCAACTCAGGTAAAAACAGATAACTGAGCTAGGTATATTAGGATTTACCGGTCCAGAAAATAGTATCGGCAGGACGCGCAATAAATTAAGCCAAGCCAATTAACAAATTGCTGATTTACGTAGTATTATTCAATCCCGTTCGGATCAATACCTATTACACAACGCGCAAGGGTTTAACCGTGAACATAGCCAAAATAGATTTAAACTTATTGGTTTACCTAGACGTATTATTGCGTGAGAGAAATGTCACCAAGGCTGCGAGCCAATTAGGCATTACTCAACCAGCTATGAGTAATAGCTTAAAACGCCTCAGAGATATATTTAAAGATCCCCTTCTTGTAAGAACCAGTAATGGCATGACGCCAACGCAAAGAGCTATAGAAGTGCATCCAACAATCAGAGATGTGTTGACTAAGCTTGAAGAAACCATTCAAACCAAAACCCAGTTTTGCCCTTTGAGTAGTAACCGAACGTTTAGAGTAATGGCAAGTGACTACGCCGAGTCCACTTTATTAACCAGAGTTATCATGCAGCTGAGCACGCACGCCCCTAATGTAAGCTTAGACCTTATTACCCCAAGTGATGTGACCTTCTACGATGTTGAACAAGGCAAAGTCGATATGGCAATTAACCGTTTCGAAGAATTACCTCAATCTTTTCATCAAAAAGTTATTTGGCACGACGAGTTCGCCTGTGTGATCAACAAACGATATCTAGATGTTCAAACTTTTGATTTAGAAACCTATTTAGCAGCAAAGCATATTTGGGTCAGTAAAACAGGATTTGGCGTGGGAGTAGGCATTGATCCCAATCAAATCCAAAAATTAGGGTGGGTAGATGCAGAATTAACCAAACAAGGAAAACAGCGAGAAATTAAAGTTTTTACTCGCCATTATCATGTTGCCTTGCAGTTAGCTAAGCAGCAAAACTTGGTGGCCACCTTACCCAGACGAGTCGCTGAACTGTACCAAGGCGAGCAAGATTTGCACATAATTAACCCGCCTTTTGCCATCCCTAAGTTCCCCCTTAAAATGGCATGGAGTGCACTACTCCAACATGACCCAGGCCACATTTGGTTCAGACGCTTAATTAGTCAAGTAGCCATAGAAGAGGCAATTTAGACGCTGAGCAAGGCCAGACTATGGCACTTTTTTAATTAAATCGTGTAGATATCGAATTGGAATGGCGTAACTTATTCCTGAAGGATTTTCTAAAACCGTTTCTTTACTTTCTTTAACAAAGACTTTGTTCAGCACACCAATGATTTCTCCGGTGTATGCATCGTATAGTGGACTACCGCTATTTCCGGGATAAGCAGTAATGTCTAATTGGTAAATCATAAAGCTGTCTTTTAACCGATTGAGTACCTCGACAGACAATTGACTAGAGTGCTGTGATGGGATCACATCTGGCGTAGTCGCAGCAACAATGCCTTGATGCGTGGCTGGATACAAACCTAAAACAGCACCTATGGGAAATCCAGTTAATAATACTTCTGTGCCATCATCTACATAATTGGCGTTAGCTAAATTTGCAGGCGTTAGAGCAACAGGAATTTTCAAAATAGCTAAATCACGTGATGGATCCTTCGCAACAATTTCAGCTTTATGAATTTGAGGCTGTCGGCCACTTCCTGAAAAAACAATCAAATATTGCACCCTATCTGGATCAAGAGGTTGATCCACAACATGGTGATTAGTTGCCACTAGGGTTCCATCACCAATAACAAAACCTGTTCCTCTTAGCCGGTGAACTTGTGCTCCTAACGCGTCATACAAGCCAACACCTACCACAGATGGCTTAACGTTAGCTATTATTTCCTTAACAGGGTGGGCGTTGGCACTGCACATACTGACAACATACATCATTAGTAGGCCTAGCTTTTTAAAACTGAGTTTCATTATTAGGTACTGTATTTTTTGAGTATGTGGTTATAATCCCAAATCGATTGCCTATGTTCCATCATATTGGCGATTTTTACTGTTAATTTTGGCAAAAGGTATGGATTATGAAAGTGTTAGTGACGGGCGCCGCCGGTTTTATTGGATTTCACGTAGCTAAGCTACTCATCGAGCGGGGCGATCAAGTAATTGGTATAGATAACATCAATGATTATTACGACACAGCATTAAAAACCGGCCGGTTAGACGAGCTCGCAGCTCACCCACAAACTCACCTTTTTTCATTTGTGAAATTAGATGTAGCAGATCGTCCTGCCATGGAAGATTTGTTTACTAAACAAAAGTTTGACCAAGTGATCCATTTAGCCGCCCAAGCAGGCGTCAGATACTCTATTGAAAACCCCCATGCTTATGTCGAAAGTAACCTAGTTGGTTTCATGAATATTTTAGAAGGCTGTCGTCATCATAAAATTAAGCACTTAGTTTATGCCTCATCAAGCTCGGTATATGGCTCAAACGAAACCACGCCTTTTGCTGTCACCGACAACGTAGATCATCCAGTATCACTTTACGCTGCAAGTAAAAAAGCTAATGAGTTGATGGCTCATACATATAGCCACCTCTATCAGCTGCCGACCACAGGCTTGCGCTTTTTTACGGTTTACGGGCCATGGGGCCGTCCCGATATGGCTTTGTTTAAATTTACCAAAGCTATTTTAAACGACGAGCCAATCTCAGTATTTAATTACGGAAATCACCATAGAGATTTTACTTACATCGATGATATTGCTGACGGCATAATGAAATCACTCGATAAGGTACCTGCTGGCAATGAAAATTGGGACGGTAAAAACCCAGATCCAAGTTCAAGTAAAGGGCCTTATCAAATTTACAATATTGGCGCACAGACTCCAGTTAACCTACTCAAGTTTATTGAGTCGTTAGAATCTGCCCTAGGTAAAAAAGCAATAAAAGAAATGCTGCCCATGCAAGCCGGCGATGTCCCAGATACGTATGCCGATGTGTCTGCTTTGGCCGCAGACACTGGGTATGCCCCTCAAACCCAGATAGATGTAGGTATCCAGAACTTTGTGGATTGGTACAAAAGCTACTATGCCTAATCTTGCACTTGGTAATTAATAAGGAAACGTAACTACTTTGACTCTCTCATACCTAGCAAACTTGCTCACGTCACCTTTGGTTCACGTACCTGTTATGCTGGGTTTGCTGAGAATCTTAGCTTATTTGGGTATTATCCCCCGAGTTATTAAATGGCTATATGCATTGCCCGTTATATGGCTATTAATGTGTAGTTTGATGTATCCAAGCATCAAGATGATACAACCACTTGAGAACGATTATCCGGTTATTCATCTAGCCTCCAAGGAATGGCGCAAAGCCGATATAATAGTTGTATTAGCCTGCAATTACTTTGAGGATGATGGCCTACCCTTTGTTTCTAGATGGCCTAATTGCTCTATCCAGCGCAATTTGCAGGCTGCCCTAATGCATCGTACTAAACCTCTGCCCATCCTTCTAGCAGGCCAAGTACTTGGCAAAAACGACACCCAGGCTCAAGCCGAACATAACCGCTATTTTTTCCAGACCCTAGGCGTTGCGGATCAGCACATCACCACTGTCCCTATCGGCCGAAATACCAAAACCGAAGTTGCAGCCATGGCTCCCTATTTTTCAAATAAAACCGTTGCCCTTGTTACCTCAGCAAGCCATATGCGACGAGCCATGGGCTATATGCAAAATTATGACGTTAACGTTATTCCAATACCCGTAGAGCATTTAAGCCGCATAGACGTGTCATTTGAAATTGGTCTACCAAGTGCGTTAAATTTGTATAGAAGTGAGCGAGCAATTCACGAATACCTTGGACTTTTTTATCAAAACTATCTCCAATAAATTGCCTTAAATTGATTTAACTTCTAAGGATCAATAGATGTATTTAATTATTGAGGACCACATATGACCAACTCCATTGTGCCTATTTTTTCTGGAGGCGGAACTAGGCTATCAGCACATATTGGGATCCTCGATGCAATCAACAAGCTAGGGTTAACCTTCAACCACATAGTAGGCGTATCTGGCGGTTCTATTGTGTCTTCTCTATATTGCTCAGGCATGTCTTCAAAACAAATAAAACAGCTCGCCGAAACGACTGATTTCAAGCGATTTAGAGGATTTAGCCTAACAAAATTACTGTTTCAGGGAGGGCTGAGTAATGGCGATAAATTCGAATGCTGGATGGACAAGCATTTACAAGGCAAAACATTTTCAGATATCCCTTACGCTTTAAATATTTTAGCTACGGACGTTAATGGCGGTGGCCCTGTAATATTTAATCGCGAGTTTTCCCCAAACTTAAAAATTTCGAAAGCCGTACGGTTTTCTATGTCAATTCCGTTAATATTTAGCTTTAAATCCTATAAGCACCACATATTAGTTGACGGGGCAATTTTATCAGAAGACGCTTTGTACAAAGACTGGGCCAACGACGGCTCTCAAGTGATCTGTTTTAGATTAAAAAGTGAGCAGGTTGCTGACCGCAAGTTTAAAAAAAGTTGGTTCCCGTTAAAGCAATATGTGATGATGCTAGTAAGAACATTTATGACGGCCATGTCCAGAGAATATGTACATGACCAATATTGGAAAAACACTATAGTCATCAATACAGGCCAACTTTCTCCGGTAGATTTTAATATCACCCTTGAACAGAAAGAGCAGCTTTATTCGATAGGCTATGAAACAGCTTATAAGTTTATCCCTAACAGGATAGATAGAGAGAGCCAAGCTAAAGCCCTCGAGAAGATAACGGAATGAATGTGAAAAATTTAAGAAAATATGCCGACAAACCGCTCATTGGTCCTATTATCAAAAAAGTCATGAATTTTGAAATTAGTCGCCAAGCTGGGAAAATATCCAATCACTTCTCAGAGTATCTAGGCCCAGTTGTCGCATTTAAGCCCCCCTTAAAATCTGAATCATTCAAAATTAGACACAATGTATATTGCGAAGAACTCAAATTCGAAGCGCTAAAAGAAAGCGGGCAAGAAACAGATGATTTCGATGAACAATCCATCCACTGCCTCATCAAACATAATCCTACTGGAGATTACGCAGGAACAGTCAGAATAGTCAGGTCAAGTAATGAATCAGAACTGTTACCCATAGAAAAATATTGTATTAGTTCTATAGATGACAACAATGTCCATCCCAATGACTTTCCGCGACACGAAATATGCGAAATATCTCGATTAGCTGTTCCCGCTCAATTCAGAAAACGTCAAACAGATAAATATACGGGTTCAGCTACCGGTGTGATTAACGAAAATGTTTACTCTGAGCGCGAACTTCGTTGTTTCCCTTTTATCGCAGTAGGACTATACCTGTCTGCCGCATCTATTTGTTTACGTAGTGGCATTAAACACTGTTTTGTTATGATGGAGCCTAGACTCGCGCGCAGCTTACGTTTTGTTGGGATCCCTTTTGAGCAAGTTGGCCCTGTGGTGGAGTATCATGGTAAACGAGCGCCATTTTATATCAGCCAAGAACTACTCATGACAGGTTTAAGCCCTGGGTTTAAAAATATGCTAAAAAACATAGATAAAAAAATAGAGCAACAGTTTAAAGAGAACCAAGAAAACACCTAATTTTTTTGTCAGAATACTTTACATAGATATAAAGCCGAGCTCACCAATAAACATTATAGCATTGATTTAAAAAGGATTTATTTTTTTGGCACAGAGTATGCTATTAGAAATCGTAGCAGTAAGTTCTCCAAATTTTATTAAAGGACGAAAACAATGAAAACTATTTCTAGTAAAGTAAAAATGATTGCAGCTAGTCTTGTTCTAGCAACGGCTGGTTCAGTTAATGCCGCAACCGTAAGCTTTGGCTCAGCAGCTGATCTAAACGGCGTAGCGCAAATTGCAGCTGACGGCTCTGGTTTAACCAGCGTTAACGTTCCTGCTGATAACTTAACAAACGGTTTAAACGGATTCTTCGTTGAGACTTTTGACACAGCAACTCAGACTTTGCGTCAAACTGAGCCTGCATTCTTACCTGATGGTGTAACTCCAGATTTAAAAGCTGGAACAGCATTCGAAGCAGGTACTCAAGTATATAACGATACTGTAGGCGGACCTTTCGATGGTTGTGCCGTAAATGGTACAGGTAGTGGTATCAACGTAAATACCAGCGGTGTTGGCTCTTTTGGTGTCCGTACTGGCTCGGTTGTCCAGCGCGCTGCGGCACCTGCTGGCGACGAAACCTGCTTTGGCTTTACACCCAGAGAAAAAGCTAGCTTGCCATCATTCGTAGAAGTTGATTATTCAAACTTCCTTGCGCTAAATGGTGACGTAGGCATTACATTCTTAGGCTTTTACTGGGGCTCTATTGATGTTTTTAATGACTTTACCTTCTTCTCAGGTAACGATGTAATCCAAACTATTACAGGGTCATCATTATTAAGCGAAGCTGGTGGCCAGTCTGGTGACCAAGAAGGTCCTGGTTCTAACTTGTACGTAGCTCTTGATTTCTCACTTGCAGAAGCGTTTGACAGAGTAAGAATCACATCTACTCGTGTTGCTGGTGAGTTCGATAATATTGTAATTGGTTTACAAAACAGACCAACTACAGCCGTACCTGCTCCAGCTGGTTTGGCCTTCCTAGGCTTAGGTCTAGTAGCACTAGGGTTGAGAAAACGTCTTAAAAAATAAGATTGTTCTTACAAAAAGCCGATAGATTATTCTATCGGCTTTTTTTTGCCTAGTGTAAATCAATCCTTCGCCTATTTTCTTCAACCTTTATTAATCATGTATGTTTGTGTTAACTCAATTTAGTGTAAAAAATCCTGACGAACACTTAATCAAAAAACAGCATTATTCATACTAAAATCAAACCAAGTCTCTTCATTAAAGCCTGATATCCGAATAGAAACGCACACAACTAAGTGACCTTTATACTTATTTGTATTCTCCCGCAATAGAAGAGTTTCGATACCTGCCTTCGCGCACCACTCCCAGCCATCACCATTTGAGACACTTACATCAATCTGGCTTAAGGTACTTTAAGAGCCACCTTTTAACTAAACGACCCGTGTCAATTACTAGAATTTTTAATGCTAAATAGAATTCGAACCATATGGAATGCGAATGATGTTTCGAAAAAAAAGCGTTTGCCTTACATTTAATCCTTAAGACTAAACGGCAACAGAATTGAGCATCAGTAAAAAGACGTAAGGCAGATAAGTAAAATAGAGCGACGAGAACTAATGCTTGAGTACGGGGGAGATATAAAAAAGCCCTTTTACACTTTGTGTCAAAGGGCTAGGCGTTTTGCTCTACCCAAAGGCTATTAGCCCTGCATTTCTTCCAATTCTTTGCCCTTGGTCTCGTATACAAATACGGCTACAAAACCAATCGATAAAAATGCACATACCGAATAGAAACCATAGGCCCCAGCTAAACCAATACCAGCCAACATTATAGGGAAACTAATAGTAATCAGGAAATTAGCTCCCCATTGGAACAAGCCTGCAATCGCTAATCCTGAGCCTCGGATTTGGTTAGGGAACATTTCTCCCAGCATTACCCACATCACTGGGCCCCAAGACAAGTTAAAGAAGAATACATAGGCGTTAGCAGCAATCAAGGCCAAGGTACCATAATCACCCAGCTCTAAATTCCCTGAACTATCCACTACAGAATTAACGAACGCAAAAACCATAATACTCAGGGTCACAGCCATACCGATAGAGCCAATCATTAAAAACGGCTTGCGACCTAACCTATCAATTAAATACATAGTGATAAAACACGCTGCTATACTTACAGCCCCACTAATAATGTTAATTAACAAAGCGTCACCCTCAGAAAAACCTACCGCTTGCCATAGAACCGCCCCATAATAAAAAACCACATTGATGCCCACTAGCTGCTGGAAACAGGCCAGTCCAATCCCAACCCAAACAATACTGCGTACTTTGCCCGAAGTTTTGTCAACTAAATCCGAAAGTCTTGGCGTGTGTTTATCGCCTGCCAAGGATTGCTGAATTTCAGTTAACTTTTGTGTACCAGACGCACCGTAAAGCTTGTTTAATACCGTTAGGGCTTGCTCATTTTGTGCCGTTAAAACCAGATACCGCGGACTTTCAGGAATAAGTAATAATAAAAGCAGAAACAAGACGGCAGGTACTAACTCAATCCAAAACATCCAGCGCCATGCTTCATATCCTAGCCAAAACTCCTGAGTCGACGCGCCAGCATAATCTGCTAACAAGTAATTACTGACGAAGGCAGAAAATAATCCAAAAATGATAGCGATCTGCTGGATAGACGATAATCGCCCTCGTAATCTCGCAGGAGCAATTTCACTAATGTATGCGGGGGCCATTACAGATGCAGCACCAACGGCAAGCCCTCCTAAAATTCGATAAATAATAAACTCAATAGAAGAACTGGCAATACCCGAGCCCCAAGCGCTAACGATAAACAGTACGGCCGTAACGATAAGCAAGGACTTACGACCATATTTATCTGCGAGCCTACCGGCAGTAAAAGCCCCCACCGCACACCCAAGTAGCATACTCGCAACATTGAATCCGGTTCCCATGCTGTCGGAGTTAAACGCACTACGCAGACCGTCGACTGTGCCATTAATGACGCCAGAATCAAAGCCAAACAAAAACCCGCCTATAGTTGCGACACAACTGACTAACACGATAAATAGCATATTATCTGTATTGGTAGACAAGATGTTTTCCTTATTTTTATAGTTATTAACTGAAAACATATTGTGTTTTAATTATTTACACTTGTAAACGTTTACACTCAGTTAAGTTAAATATAAGTAAAAATCATGGGAAGTAGAATGACGACAGTTTGCTGCTCCCATAATATGCATCATTTTAATCGCAAGAATTAGTCACTAAATTTAAAAAATTTTTGTCCCAATCTGTTAACTGATTATTGGCTATATTCCACTTTCGCTGTATCCTAATTCATCGATTTTACATTTACTTAACTTAGAGATCTCGTATGCAGCCAAGCTTGAAGCCCGCCAATCCAAACTTTTCATCTGGCCCCTGCGCCAAACGTCCTGGCTATAACGTTAGCGAGCTAGATCTTAGCGTACTCGGCCGCTCTCATCGTGCTGCAATAGGTAAAAAAGCATTGAAAAGTGCCTGCCTAGATACCGCAAAAATACTCGGACTGCCTGAAGGTTATCGCGTTGCTGTCGTTCCTGCGTCAGACACCGGGGCGATGGAAATGGCTATGTGGTCGATGTTAGGCGAGCGCCCAGTTGATGTTTTGTTTTGGGAATCTTTTGGTCAAGGTTGGGCGACCGATATCACCAAGCAACTAAAACTTGATAATACTCGTGTCTTAGACGCTGACTATGGCCAGATCCCCGATTTATCTCAGGTTAATTGTGATAATGACGTAGTATTTACTTGGAATGGCACCACATCCGGCGCTCGTGTTCCTAATGCAGATTGGATTCCTGATGACAGGCAGGGCTTAACATTTTGCGACGCAACATCAGCGGTATTTGCTCAAGAATTAGCATGGGAGAAATTAGACGTCATAACATACAGCTGGCAAAAAGTGTTAGGCGGCGAAGGTGGACATGGCATGTTGATTTTAAGCCCAAGAGCGGTCGCTAGGCTCGAAAGTTACACTCCGCCTCGCCCATTACCAAAAATTTTTAGAATGACCAAGGGCGGAAAGTTAATAGAAAGCCTGTTCACAGGCGCCACGATTAATACTCCCTCAATGTTATGTGTGGTCGATTATTTAGATGCCCTATCTTGGGTAGAATCTGTTGGGGGCGTTCCCGCCACGATTGAAAGGTGTAATAAAAACCTAAGGTTAATTGAGGAATTTGTTACACAAAGAGATTGGATAGACTTTCTCGCTACCGACAAAAACATTAGATCTAATACGAGTGTGTGTTTACGCCTGACACTCTCACCTGAAGAAGTTAATCAAGTCATTAATTTGTTGGCCGAACATGACGTTGCCTACGATATTGGCGCTTATCGAGATGCCCCTGCAGGATTGCGTATATGGTGCGGCGCAACCATAGAGCACACCAATCTAAAAGCCTTACTGCCTTGGATAGATTGGGCTTACCAGCAAGTTAACGCGAGTCACTAACATTAATACAGAAAGGGAAGACTATGTATAAAATTAAAACCTTTAATCAAATTTCAGTTAAAGGGCTCGAACGTTTTAGTCGAGAAAAATACGAAATTGGCTCAGACATTGGACATCCTGATGCCATACTTTTGCGCAGCCATAAATTACATAATTTAGTACTTCCCGATTCAGTTTTAGCCATAGGTAGAGCCGGTGCGGGTGTTAATAATATTCCTATCGATGAATATAGCGCTAAAGGCGTAGTCGTGTTTAACACGCCCGGCGCCAATGCTAATGCGGTGAAAGAGCTGGTTTTGGCTGGTATGTTATTAAGCTGTAGAGGCATAAAAGCTGGTATAGACCATGTAACAACCTTGCACGCTATGGATGACCCTGCCGAGCTTCATAAAACTCTCGAAGCACAAAAGAAACAATTTGCAGGCATTGAGCTAAAAGGTAAAACCTTGGGTGTAATAGGTTTAGGTGCAATAGGCTCAATGGTTGCCGATATGGCCTTAGCTCTTGGGATGCAAGTAGTAGGCTTTGACCCTGCACTTTCTATAGAAGCCGCTTGGCGCCTATCTAGTGATGTGCAGCGAGCAGAAAATATGCAAGCTCTGCTGGCAAAATGTGACTTCGTCAGTATTCATGTACCTGCCATAAAGCCAACCATACACATGATAAACCAAGAGGCGTTATCCCATGCAAAACCAGGATTAATACTACTTAACTTCGCCAGAGAATCTATTGTTCAACCAGATGCGATAGCTAAAGCACTGGACAAAGGCACTTTGCGAACTTATGTGTGTGACTTCCCAGAGCCAATATTTTTTGGTCGTGACGACGTAATTGCCATGCCTCATATAGGTGCCTCAACCGCTGAAGCCGAGGAGAATTGTGCGATAATGGCGGCTGAGCAAATAATTGACTTCATCGAAAATGGCAATATTACAAACTCGGTCAATTTTCCCGCAGTGAGCATGGCTAGAGTCGATGGTCAAAGAATAATATTCTCTAACGAAAACGTACCCAAAGTGTTGGGCAGCGTGTTATCTGTGTTAGCCGATCACAATATCAACGTCTTAGATATGATGAATAAAAGTCGTGGGGATTTGGCTTACAACATACTCGACATAGAACGGACTAATGCGGACGGGGTTATTAGTGCGATTCGTCAATTAGAGCACGTCACATCAGCCAGACTGATTGACTAGCCTATTGGTTAAGCTTGGCCTGAGCTACCTAGCCTCTATTTATACGTTTGAACTTTTTTAGATAAGGTGCAACTTGAGAGTCTACATTTTTAAGTTGGCTTTTACTCAAATCGACCTCAACAAGTTCGGGCTCCGTATTTAATAGGGCTAGGGTGCGCACAATGTTTGTGACGATTTGATCTTTATCTTCTCCTCGAGAAAATAAAGTTAACGTTTGACTATTAGCGTCATACAAAACATTGGATTCTTTCTTTTTATTAGTGATAATTTTAGCACTCAACACCACCTTATTTACATCTGTTAGCCACTCTTTTGGTAACGTTTTGAACAACAAGGCTAACTGCCGGCGGTCAATTGCATGTAATGCACCACCACTAAACTTTCCAATTACAAACTTCATTCTTTACTCACCTTGTGCACAAATGCGCCTAGGAATACTATCAATTACTTAAAGGCCTAGATTTTACCATTTTTGACCTTAGTCTGTGTAAAAAATAGGAACCCACCCCATGGTAAGAAGCCTTTCTTTTAGGGACTTACACACAATATCAAAAGGAGGCATGGGAACCTCTGATATTTTGCGATAGAGTGGTAACAATGTTTGGCAAATAAGTATAAAGTGATGGACACGTTACAAACAATTAAGCATGCACTCGAACACTGCTCAGGAATAAAAGTCCTGGGACACCAACAAGCAACCCAAGCCTATGGACCCAATACCCTCACCACTCCAATACAGTTAGATGGGGCGTTAATCGTCTCTTCAGAACAGGATGTAAGTGAATGTCTGAAGGTAGCCAATCAAGTCAAGATTCAAGTCAATCCAATATCAACTAATAACAATTGGGGCTATGGTTCACTAGAGCAAGGCGACGAACGTCCAATTTTTGTACTTGATTTAAAATCACTAAACAAAATTGAACCAACAAGCAAAGAGATGGGCCTGATTACCCTTGGGCCTGGGGTAACCCAACAACAACTATACGACTACTTATCAGACAATGAATGGCCCTACATGGTGCCCGTAACAGGTGCAGGGCCCCACTGTAGTATTTTGAGCAACGCAGTGGAAAGAGGATATGGTATTACTCCTCATAACGACCATTTTTACGCGTGTACCGCAATAAAGGGATATTTACCTCACCCAGAGCTTTGCGATACGTTATACGAATCAGCAGTGTCTGCCATAGATAAAAGCAATCAAGATTTTGTCGATAAATCTTACAAGTGGGGTCTAGGCCCCTACCTAGATGGACTATTCACTCAAAGCAATTTAGGGGTGGTCACTGAAATGACCATTCGCCTTGCACCTAAACCACAACACTTTACCTCTTTTTACCTTAGAGTTGAGGAAGAAGCCCATTTCAACCAAGCCGTTACCTTTGTGCAAAGTGTTCTTAAAGATTATGCGGGAATCGTTGCGTCAGTGAATTTAATGGATATAAGACGTTTAATTTCGATTACCTGCGACAATCCAAACATGAACAGCGCAAACAAAGTCCTTACAGACCAGCAAGTTAGCCATCTAGCCAAAAAAAACAAGCTCCCACAATGGATGATTGTTGGCTCAATTTATAGCGAGGCGGAACTGGTTAAACCGATAAAGAAAGCCTTAGTCAAAAGAAGCAAAGGATTAGGAAAAATTATATTTTCTGACTCCAACTTACTTAAAATGGCGAAAACCATACTCAGTAAGTTGCCTATTAATATCGAATCAGCTAACAACGCCTTATCGCAACTCAACTCTCTGGCAGAAAGCACAGATGTCATGTTGGGTAAACCTAATCAGGTTGCATTGCCTTTACCCTATTGGCGTAACCCAAGAATAAAAGCAGACAAAAACCAAACACTTTCTCCGTCCAAAGATAAGTGCGGGTTACTCTGGTATGCCCCCCTTATTCCAATGACCCCATCTGCATTGCATGGATTTACCCAGTTTGTCAGGCAAGTTACCCCTAAATATAACATCGACCCGCTTATCACTTTTACCAATTTAAAGCACGACTGTGTTGACTCAACTATTCCTTTAGTATTTGACCTAGAGAATCCTGAAGAAGTAAAAAACGCTCACGCTTGCCTAAATGAACTTATTAATGAAGGGGCAAAATATGGATATGTTCCTTACCGCCTAGATACGAAACAACAGCAAAAGCTGGATAAAAATCATATTTTTTGGAAAACTACAGCTAAAATTAAGCAGACACTCGACCCACATAATATTCTTTGCCCATGGCGATATAATCCATGAACTTAATCCCTTATGTTGGTCAATATTGGCTATTCAGATGCAATCTGCATGTCGGCAGATGATCCAACCCATACCTGAATACTAACCGGAGTCACCATTATGAAATTACAAATTAGTAAAGTTTCAATTGATACACTCTCCCCCGAAAAATTCGTGGATGAATACTTAAAACCCGAAAAACCTGTATTACTGACAGGTTTATCCAATATAGATACCGAAATTTTGACACCCGAATACGTCAAACAAAACTTCGCCGACGAGTCAAAAAGGGAGGCAGGCTGGTACGATGCCAATATAGTAGATGAAGGCTGTATTACTATCCCTGAGATAGTGCGTAATGTAATGGATAGACAAGACATGGCAGTAAGGGCCGCTCCGATGCGTTTATTCATGCAGCCAGGAGGTCATGTTACCCTGCCCCACTACGACGGTAATAGTTTGCACGGCTTTAATCAGCAAGTTGTAGGTAAAAAACGTTGGATCATCACCTCGCCAAACACCCCCCTACCTAATATCCCGTTTATGTTTGCCGGTTTAGTCGGGAAAAACTTCAATTATTCTGAAGAAAAACATGATTTTATGGAATTCGAGACAAATCCGGGAGAAATTTTATTTCTGCCCAGATACTGGTACCATGAGGTTCACTCTCTAGGTGAAGTGAATCTAAATGTAAACTGGGTATGTACACCAACTTACCCGAACGCTTCGAGCATATTAGGCAAAAGAGAAGTCGAAATTGTTAAGCTCAGGAAAACCCTTCCTTTTATTAACAATATCTTTTTCCCCGATAAGTTCGACAACTATGGTGGTCAAGGTAAGACGTTAATCGACACCTATAGCCAAGGGGTATCCTCTGGACAAATGTTAGGACGATTATTTAGAGAAATACTGAGTTACCCAAAGTTGTTTATATTAGCGAAACAAATTCGAGAACGCGCTAACGAATTCTCAAGTAACAATTTCAATATTAAATAGTAGTACGTGTATAAATGGAGAAACATGTGTCTTTATCAAAGGTAGCTATATTACTTATCTCGATTGTCCTAACTTCAGTCATCACTGCTTGCTCGAAAAAGAGCACTGAACAATACATTTCGGACGCGCAAGCCTATCTCGCCAATGAAGAAGTTGAAAGGGCCGTCATTGAATTGAAAAGTGCAATAGTGAATGCGCCAAGAGATATTGAATCTCGATTACTGCTTGGAAAGACCTATTATCAGCTCAGTCAATTTGCAAATGCCGAAAAAGAGCTCGAGACCGCAAAGGATTTGGGGGCAAATGAAGAGCGTTATTTTTTATTTCTGCTCACCTCTCAATACTATCAAAACAATTTTGATGAAGCCTACTTGACCAGCGAAACTTATACAGGTGCAGATCCAGAATTAATAAGTATAGCTAACCTATACGGCTACTTGTCTGCCATTCGGATAGACGATACGCCCCCACAGCTACCACTGGAGCTCAAAGGAAATGCGTTAATTATCGCGCAAGCAAACCAAGCATTGATGGAGCGGCGCCCAACTAGAACACTCGATTTGACTGAGTCTGTATCCGGATCCAGCTCGTCTGAAATAGTCGAGCTAAATATTATTAGGGGTATAGCTCTAATGTCATTAGGACGAGCCGCAGAAGCGAAAGAGTCCTACCAAAGGGTTGTAGACATATTCCCGCATTATTATTTTGCGAGATTCCAACTCGTAGAAACACTTATCGCCCTAGAACTACTAGATGAGGCTCATCAAAACTTGAATTTTATGTTCGAAATAAAGCCTGATAGTCCACTTACCCACTATTACTCAGCAATCGTTGACTTCAAAAAAAATGATTTTGAACGAGCTTTTCAATCTGCAACTATGGCGGCGTCAGGCAATATTAATGACATAGAGCTGTATTTCGTAGCAGGTGTGAGTGCATATAAAACAGGTAAAATAGAAAGTGCTTATAATTTTTTAAGTAAAAACAAAAACAGAGTGCCGAGCAACCATCTCAATAATAAGATTTTGGCCGAAGTAAGCTTAAAATTGGGTTACTCAATGGATGTCATTTCACAATTGGGAGAGCTCAAGTTAAAGCCATCGAATCAGTCTATTGTTCTGTCTGCAGCGGCTATCAATCAATTTCAACTTGGCAATTTCGCTCAAGCGACGGAGTTTATCGAGCAAGCCACAGAACGTTCTCCAGAAGATCCTGTACTTATGTTGCAAGAGGGGCTAATCAAACTCAGCTCGAACGATTTATCTGGGATAGACAGCTTAACGAAGTCGATTGAATACGATCCGAGCTTAGACGAATCTTGGCTTTTGTTAGCGGAAACCTATTTGAGAAATGGCGAGCATGATGCAGCAATTTCCGTAGCAAAAAAGTGGCAAGAACGTAACAAGATAGATGGCTTGAATTTAGAAGGGTATCTGCGTCTAAAAATGGAACAAACCGAACAAGCTATGGATATTTTTAGAAGTATTTTAAAAGAAGAGCCTGAGCACAGCGGTGCCAGCCGCTACTTGATGTTGGCACATGCTCAAAGGCAGGAGTTTTCAGAGGCAAAAAGTTACGCTGAAATACTAGTAAAACAAAACCCTGAGAACTTAATCAACTTAGGCAGCTTAGTCAATCTGTATTTAGGATCAAATGACGCTGAAGCCGCCGAGAAGATTTTATTACAACAAATTGAGAAAAATCCTAACAACCAAGCTGCCATTATAGCCAGAACCATGCTTATGGCTCGAAATAAAAAACCTGAAGAAGCCTTAGAATACATTTCTAAAAATGGCAACCCAACAAACGAAGATGTTCTAAGGGTTAAGGGCGACCTATATAGCTTTTTGTTACGTTTTGACGAAGCAATAAATGAATATGATAGTTGGCTCAAAAAAGATGTCAAAAATCCCATTGCATGGTTTAAGAAAATACAAGCGGTACAAGATCAAGGAGTCGCAAAAAAAGGCTTAAGAGTAGTTAAGGAGGCTTTACAGCATTTTCCAAACGACCCGAGATTAATAGGGTTGCATGCCTATTTTCTTACTCGAAACGGGAAGGTTGAAGATGCTAAATATGTGATACAAGACCTAGATGGCTACCAAGAAAAACTTCCCATCATCGATTACTACAACGGCTATATCGCCCTAGAAGACGGTAAGTACCAACAAGCCTACTCGTTGCTTCAAAAATATTATAACGTCGAGCCAAATTTTGAAACGGCAACCCAGCTATCTCGGGCCTTAGAAGGGTTAGGCAAGGCTGAAGAGGGGCTTACACTTTTAAAGCTAGAGGTTTCCAAGTTATATAAACCCTTCATCGAAAGACACAGAATCGCAGAATATATGGTCAATAACAAAATGCTCGAAAGGGCAACTGAATATTATGACCAATTATTTAAAGATCACCCGTTAGATTTTATAACAGTTAATAACTACGCGGCTTTGCTAACAAGAGTCGGGGAATTAGATAAAGCAGAGCAGCTTGCAACCGTTGGTCTTAGACTTCAGCCCGCCTCTCCCTATGCAATGGATACCCTGGGGCGAGTATTTTTCAAGCAAGGCAAAATTAAAGAAGCCTTATTCTATGCCGAAAAAGCACACCAAGCCTTTCCACAAAATGCTGAAATTCAATTGCATTTAGCCGAAACCTTGCTTGCTGATAACCAAGTCAACAGAGCGAAAATTTTAATCAATAGAGTAAAACCTGTGACTAAAATCGAAAAAGATCTGCTGGCCGATATTAAAGCTACATTATAAGCCTATCCAACTCACAGAAATCATCACTCTGTGAGTTGTCAATCTTCTATCCAAGTGACAATTCACGTCAATCAATACCCCATCAAAACTTATCCGTCTCTTATAGAAAATTGGACGGACTTGTTTGCGCGGGCGAAAACAAATGTATTTCTGGCACCCACATGGCTTGAGGCTTGGATTGCCCAGGCACCTGACTCTTTGTTGGTTGTGGAAGCGCGCCACAATACTCAAGTCGTAGGTTTAGCTGTATTCAATCAACACCAAGTGCCCCGTCTATGTAAGGGCTTTAGTACCAAACAGCTATGGTTACACAAAACTGGTCAACACCAAGAAGACCAAATGTGGATTGAGCACAACGACTTTTTGCTAGATAGCCAGAATGCAGACGCTATAAGAGCCGCAATGCTCAACTATATCCACCAGCATTTGACATGGGATGAGCTTTACTTGGGCATGGCGACTGACAATACGACTCAAAGGTTCTTAGCCGAATATCCATACGCTCGAAAGCTCTTGGCGTCTCCTGATTACTCGGTAGACTTGTCTAACTTTAGATCGCTAGATGATTATTTAAAGACCCTATCGAAAAACACCCGAGCTCAAATCAAGCGCAGCCTAAAACTATTACAACAAACCGCAAACATTTCGCTGGTGAGAGCGACTTCAGAGCCACAAAAAAATCGATTCTTCGATAGCATACAAGCGCATCACGTTAGTAAGTGGCGAGAAACTGATTTAGGCAGCGGTTTCGACAATCCGATATTTGTGAATTTTCATCGAAAACTCATATTTGAAGACCCTCTCAATTATTACACTGAGTTGTTTGGCTTATCCATTGACGGTGAGCTAGTCGCCTTAGCTTATATATTGAAATCGCCTGAGACTTGGTATTTTTACTTATCAGGTATACAGACTCACACAGATAACCGGATAAAGTATGGTTTGTTAATGCACAGTTTAATTATTGAACAAGCAATTCAACAAGGCATAAGAAAATATAGCTTTTTAGCGGGTTACGCTAGGTACAAGGCCTCGTTAAGTAATGTGACAGAGCCTACACAATACATGACCTGTTTTTACCGCTCTGCTTGGCGTTATCGTTTAATTACGGGCCTGAGCAAGATAAAGCGTAAACTTGCGCTTTCTTCTAAAACTTGAATAAAAAAAGAGAACGACCTTGCACATAGATGACATCCCCATTCGCCTTCATCCCAATTTTACCTCTGGATTAGTTCAATTTGGTCTGCCTTTCCCCCAAGGAGCAGTTCAATCGTTACAACAACTCAAGTGTAAACTAGGCGAACAAACTATTGAATCCAATGCAAAAATCACCGCGATATGGCCCGACAATAGTGTCAAATCATGCGTATTATTTTTGTATATCGAACAAGATTTAGAAATCCCAAAAACCATTATAGTTTCGGTATCCAAATCAACTAATCAGGTCAAAGATGGGTCTAACGATGTTACCGAATCGGCAGAGCATATTTGCTACAAAAGTGAATACGTCGAATTTAGCTACCAGTTTGCGGATCAAACCTTCACCTTTACCGACCCTAAATATCAAATAAGCCATCAAGGACAAATAACCTTAAAAACAGCGCATGCCCTAAACTTAACCAACTCAGTTTTGGCCTCTGAGGTTTTGCCATTAACTGCTTTGTCTGGCGCATGTTTCAGTGGTGTCGAAATTACTATAGATGGAGCCTATCGCAATCAAGACGAGCAAGTTGTCGCCAATTACTCCCTTATATTCACCTTTTTCGCCAGCGGCCGCATCAGTAAAATTAGCTATACCTTGCATAACCCCAATCGAGCAGAGCACACTAATGGACATTGGGACTTAGGCGATCCAAATTCGCTTTACATTGAAAATTTAGCCCTGCATCTTGAGCACACTCAAACCTGTCCATTCAGTCTCAGTTTAGAGGGGCAGCAGTTCGATTCAGACAGCCTAACGCAAGAACAAACCGAATTGTCGTTGCTGCAACACAGCAGTGGAGGCAGCAACTGGCAAAGTCCAGTTCATGTAAACGCTCAAAATCAAGTTAGGTTCGAACATCGTGGCTATCAAGTCACCAGTGCTGAGCAACTTATTTCTAGTGGACTCAGAGCCGATCCTCATGTGCGGTTAGGGCACAATTTGCATATTGCCCCCCAACAATTTTGGCAGCGTTTCCCCAATCAGCTGAGCCTCTCAAAAAAGTCGCTAACACTAGATTGGTTTCCTAAGCTAGCAAATCAAGACCACGAACTTCAAGGAGGGGAAAAAACCAGCCAAACACTCTATCTAGGATTTGGCCAAGATGGCCAAACACCTCTTAACTGGATTAACAATGCAGATAATCTTGGTATTCTCCCCCAAGACTGGCTAACCAAAACCTTTGTCAATCATTTTACCGATTTCACTCAGCCTCAATCACAATGGCAGGCTTTATTTGATTTAGGTATTGATGGTGATAACGATTTTTTCAGCAAAAGAGAAAAACTAGACGAATATGGCTGGCGTAATTTTGGTGACATTTACGCCGACCACGAAACGGCAGAGCATAAAGGTGATGACTTGTTCGTCTCCCACTACAACAACCAATACGATCCTATTCTTGGTTTTTTAAAGCAATACATCTTGTCTGGAGAAAATGAGTGGTTTGAACTAGCTGACGATCTAGCTAAACATGTAACAGATATAGATATTTATCATACTCAACAAGATAAGGCTGAATACAACGGGGGGCTATTTTGGCACACAGATCACTATGTTCAAGCTTATACCTCTTCTCATCGCTCTTACTCAAAGCTACAACCTAGTGATGTTTATCAAGATCATGCAGGCGGAGGAGGCCCTGGAGGCCAGCATTGCTATACATCAGGCTTAGCTCTGCACTATGCATTAACCGGATACGAACCATCTAAACACGCCGTACTCATCTTAACGAATTGGATAAACCATGTATACGAAGGCTCGGGTACCTGTTTGGAACTCTTACTGGCATTTAAAAATCGCCACCTTGCAGGTTTTAAAAATCACTTTACCGGCCAGTACCCCCTCGATAGGGGAACTGCGAACTATATTAATGCCTTACTCGACAGCTATGAACTTACCTTAGATCAGCAATACTTAATTAAAGCCGAACATGTGTTTACACATACCTTTCATCCAAATGAGGACGTCAGTCAGCGTAATCTTGCCGATGTTGAGGGGACCTGGTTTTATACTGTACTTCTTCAATCAATTTGCAAATATTTAGCGATCAAACAAGATATTCAGCAACTAGACAATACCTTCTATTTCTGCCGAGATACCTTACTAAACTACGCAAGATGGATGATTATGCATGAGAACTTATACCTAGATAAGCCAGAGATATTGGAATATCCGAACGACACATGGACCGCCCAAGACTTACGTAAAGTTCAAATATTTGCAGCGGCTCACTACTATAGTGCATCACCTCACGAGATATTTTTAGATAAAGCCAAGACGTTTGAACACGCTATTTTCGAACGTTTACGTCATTCAAACGAGCAAACTTACACCCGAATATTGGTCTTAATGATGCAAAATTATGGCTATGTAGGGATATACCAAAACAAAGCATCAGTTGAATTCAAACCCCAATCTTACACTTGGCCAGCCCCCAAATATGTTAAACATTCCAATATTAAGGGCTTACTTTCACAAGGCATTAAAAGGCTATTGTCTTTATCTGTCAAAGCCGAACTGGACTGGTTAAAAAAACGCCTAAATTAAGTAATTAATTAGCTCTAAACTAAGAGCGGCAACCATGTAAGTTTAATAGCGAATACCTTTGCTGCCCTAGTGAAGGTTTACTTAGCTATTTCAATCATATATAAACAAGTTCCAGTAAGTGTTTGCACCTAGCCAACACGCTAATTTTTTCATATACAGGATCGATATCGGTGGCAACTATCTCTTTCATCATTCCCCACAAGGGGAGATTCGACATGCTCATCCAAACTATTGAATCTGTTACTCAGCTAGACTTTGACGCGAAAAAGTTAGAAGTGGTGGTGGTTAGCCAAACCCCAGAAATTAACCAAATTAAGCTGCCATCTGGGGAGGTTAAGCTAAAAATCATTACCCGACCCGAGACCGATACTATTTCAGCCTTACGTAATTTTGGCGTGACCCAATCAAGTGGTGATCATCTAGCGTTTTTAGATGCAGATGTATTCTTGTCTAAAAACTGGGCAGAAACCATGTTAAGCCTACTCAACGAAACCCCTGAGCGAATTATTACTAGCGCCATGCAAATTTGCTCAGACGATGCCCCCCCTCTCGAAAAAATTCGCACCAACTTGAGCAATGCCGAAATTGATGTTGACGTAAACTTTTTACCAGGTCGAAACCTTTTTATGTCTAAGGCATCGTTTTACGAGATAGGAGGATTCCCAGAACACTTGGTGACCTGCGAAGACTATTACTTCACCGATAAAGCTGCCGCATTAGGCGCTCTGCACTACTCATCTAAAGCAACCTATGTTCATTTAGGCGAAGATAAACAGTTAGGCCCTATGTTTAAAAAGGAGATTTGGCGTGGCCAGTCTAATTTACAATCTTTGCAAGGTCGGCGTGTACCTTTGCGCGAATGGCCCAGTCTGGTTGTTCCTCCAGCAATTGCATTCTGTTTGCTGCTAGGAATTATTATGTTTAGCTTAAATCTGGTTGGGCTGGGTGCGCTTTTTATCGTGTTTGCGTTAATACCTGTTTTAGCTTACAGCTTAAGATTATGGCGGATCGCTAAAAGTGATGTATCCCTGTTCAATATACTGGTATTTTATATCAGCTACTTTCCCGCCCGTGCAATCGGCACGTTCGTTGGTGCGTTTAAACAAATTACAGTGAAGTAAGACAGACTAGAATGATAAAAAAAATCAATGTACTCCAATTTATCTGCCCAACGGGTTTTTACGGAGCGGAAAGGTGGGTACTTGCACTAGCAAAGCACCTAGATCCACAACAGGTTAACTGCGAGCTTGCAGTGACTATGGAGCCCAATCAAAAAGACTTAGAGTTAGTCAAAGAATACAAAAAGCTGTCTCTGCCTTGCCATATTGTACCCATGAAAAATAAGTTTGACCTATCTACGATTAATCGTTTAGTGACACTTATCAAAGACCAAAAAATAGACATTATTCACACCCATGGCTACAAGTCAGACATACTAGGCGTGATGGCCGCGCGCAAAGCAGGTATCAAGTGTATTGTCACGCCACATGGCTTTGAAAATGCAAAGGACATTAAACTTAGACTATTTATCTGGGCTGGCTGCCAAGCTATGAAATATGGCGACTACGTCGTACCTCTTTCACAGCAACTCATGGCTGATTGCAAGCGCATGAAGGTCAAGCAAGAGAAAACCGTATATATCCAAAATGGCGTTGACCTTTCAGAAGTGGAAGGAACACCCGTTCCGGCTAGACAAAATCCCGAAGAAAAGCGTATTGGTTTTGTTGGACAGATGATCAGCCGTAAAAACATTTACGACTTACTTGACGTGTTTGATAGCGTGCATAAAAAACACCCTAACACCCGCTTAATTCTGTTAGGCGATGGTGATGCACGCCAAGGCTTAGAAGAGTATGCTCAATCACTTGCTAGTAAAGACTTTATCGAGTTTTTAGGCTTTAGAGATGATCGATTAAGTCTACTGAAATCCTTTGATTTGTTTGCTATGACCTCCACCCTAGAAGGCATCCCCCGTTGCTTAATGGAAGCTGCCGCAGCCAATATCCCTGTGGCCGCATACGATATTCCAGGTATAGACCAAATCATCAAGCACCAAGAAACCGGTTTACTGGCACCGTTGGGCGAAAAACAAACACTACAAGCCCACTGGGAAACCCTATTATTTGACTCTCAACACGCATCAACCCTTGCCAACCAAGCTAAAGAGTATGTTTACCAGCATTATTCAGCAAACAGAATGGCCGACGAATACCAAGCGTTATTTACCAAGAGCCTAGGACAAGGTTAATGAATCAGGCAGTCAAGGAGCAACAGCCTATTTTATTCGTGTTATCGATTGATACCGAGGAAGAGTGGGATTGGTCTGGGCCTTTCCCACAAAAACAAGCTGATGTAAATAACATCCAGTATATTCCCGAATTTCATCAAACCATCAGCCAACTAGGAATAAGACCTACCTATTTTGTAGACTATGCCATTTTAGAAAGCACTGACTCTATAAACAATATGCGTCATGTGATTAAACAAGGTAATAGCGAAATTGGCGCACATTTACATCCTTGGTGTAACCCGCCGTATTTTGAGCACGTAGGAGAAGCCGAGTCTCACGTTGTTAATTTACCCGAGGAGCAAGTTGAGCAAAAACTACACGCTTTGGTCGAAAAAATTCAAACACGTTTAGATGTGCAACCAAAATCCTTTCGCTCTGGTAGATGGGGCATTGACGGTAAAGTCATGCGTTTACTAGAAAAGCAAGGGTTTAACGTGGACTCTAGCGTCTATCCATTTTATCAAAACGAATATTTTAGTTGTTTAGGTGCACCTTCTATCCCTTACTGGGCTGACCTAGATAACCCGCTTTTGGTATCAAAGCACAAAACCATGCACGAAATACCCGTTACAGTGGGCTTCAACCGAACAAACTTCGCTCTATGGAATCAAATCCATACCCTTTTTGCATCGCCTAAATTGAGCTGGACACGCTTTAACGGGATAGCTTGGCATACCAATATCATGCGCAAAAATTACCTATGCCCCGAACTTACCTCTGTGGCAGACATGCAGAATTTATGTGACACAGCCATAGGTAAAGGGTTTCCTATACTGCACATGTATATGCACAGCTCAAGCCTGCTAAATAATAATAATAGCTTGCTCGGCAAAGATAATGCATTTAACCATGTTTGTGGTGCGATACAACAAGTAATAAATTATCTTCAGGCTCGCTATCCAATAGAGTTTTGCACCATCTCTGAAGCGTCTAAAAAGTTATCATCATAATTATGAGAACCTATGACCTATAAAATTGTCAGACTAACCAAGCAAAATAGCCATGCTTGGGACGAATACGTGGGTGAGCACAAGCAAGGCACGCCATATCACAGGGCCGCTTGGGTTGAATCTGTTGAACAGGCCTACCAGCATCAAAACGTCAGTCTCATGGCTTTTCAGCAAGACCAAGTCGTGGGCGTGTTACCTTGTGTACAAATGAAACGGCCCTTTGCTAGCACTAAACTCTGTTCCTTACCCTTTTGTGACTTAGGTCATGCGCTAGCCGACGACGAAAAAATCATTGCAGCCCTGCAAAAACAGGCTACTGAATCGATTGAGCATACCAGCTTTGAATATCGTGGTAGCTTACAGACAGAACCTTCAGATAACCCAGACATTCCCCAAGGTAGCAAGGTCCGCATGGTACTGCCCCTACCCAGCTCAAGCGACGAATTGATGGCAAGCTTTAAGTCAAAGTTGCGTAGCCAAATCCGCAAAGCGGAAAAAAACGGTCTGACCTACACAGTGTCCAATAATCGCCAACAAATAGACGACTTTTATCAAATATTTGCCATTAATATGCGTAAGCTTGGCTCGCCTGTGCACAGTAAAAAATGGTTTACTTGTCTGTTCGAAAACTATGCTGAACATATTATTTTGTCGGTTGTGTACAGCGATAGCACCCCAGTTGGGGCCGGAATTGTGCTACGCAGTGGACAAAAAGCCTGCATTCCTTGGGCATCAACCGTAGCTGAGTATAACCGCCTTGCACCGAACATGATGCTGTATTGGTCTTTGTTAAAACACGCTAGCGATATCGGCTGCGATGAGTTTGACTTTGGTCGCTCATCATTTGGCGAAGGTACGTTTAAATTCAAAAAGCAGTGGGGCGCACAAGCCATTCCCTTAAAGTGGGATGATCTCGCCAACCCGACTATGGCAGAAGCCGATCTCGCTGGCAGTCAGCCAAGCAAAATAAGACCCATAGTAGAAAATCTATGGACTAAATTGCCGTTAGGTATGACAACCCGTCTAGGGCCAATCATTCGTCGGCATATTAGCTTATAAAAATAACTTTATTTAGGACATATATAGCATGTGTGGAATTGCTGGATTTACGCATTTTTTAGGTAACATGGGCGATAAGCAAACTCTCAAAGCCATGGGAGACAGTATTTATCACAGAGGACCTGATGCAGGCGGCGAATACCTAGATGAGCATGTGGGCTTAGCCCATAGACGTCTTGCAATCATAGATTTGTCCGAAGCAGGCGTGCAACCCATGCATAGTCATGACAATAAGTTTGTGATTGTGTTTAACGGTGAGATTTATAATTACCTCGAGCTGCGCGCAGAGCTGAGCGAAGCCGGATACCCATTTAAAACCCACACAGATACCGAAGTGATCTTAGCTTTATACGCAAGTGAAGGCGAAAAACTCCTCGATAAGATCAATGGTATGTTTACCTTTGCCCTTTGGGATATAGAAAAACAGTCCTTATTTATTGCCAGAGATAGAGTAGGCAAGAAGCCATTATATTATTTGCAGACCGATTCTCAGTTCGCCTTTGCGTCAGAAATAAAAGCCATTCTCACTTTACCCAATGTGCCTAAAGATATTCGTCTTGATGCTGTCCACGACTTTTTTGCTTATCAATACGTGCCTGACCCAAAAACTATTTTCAGCCATATTCATAAGTTGCCGCCTGGTCATTCGATGACAATCGACAAGACTGGATGCCAAATCAAGCAATATTGGGATGTTAGCTTCTCTGATACCCGCGTTGATAGTGAGCAAACACTTACTAACGAATTGCATGAACTAGCGAAAGCTAAAACCAAAACCCGCATGGTAAGTGATGTGCCTCTTGGGGCATTTTTAAGTGGTGGGATAGACAGTAGCGGTGTAGTCGCCATGATGGCGCAAGACTCTGATAAACCAGTAAAAACCTGCTCTATAGGCTTTGATGATAAAAAGTATAACGAAACTGAGTTTGCCAAAGTCGTCGCCGAACAATATCAAACAGAACATCACGAATTTACAGTTCATCAAAACGTCAAAGATAATTTAGAACATATAGTGTCATTTTTTGATGAGCCTTTTGCCGACCCCTCATTAGTCCCAACCTTTTTTGTTTCTGAACTCGCTCGCTCTAAGGTGACAGTCGCCATTGCTGGAGATGGTGGTGATGAAGTGTTCGCTGGTTACGAAAAATACAACACAGACGACATTGAAAATAAATTACGTGCTAAGTTCCCGGTGTTTTTGCGCAAAAACGTATTCCCTCACCTCGCTAATTTTTTTGCCAAAAGCGAATTTGTATTATTCAGAAAAGCTAAGTCATTGTTTTATAGCTTGAGCTTAGATCCTGCCATGGGGTTTTATGTAACCAATTCACAAATTGAAGATCGTTTGTGGGAAAAGCTCGCGACTAAAGACACCCAAGATAAATTGGGGAGCTACCATCCATCTAAAATTACCGTCGCCGCCTATAATAAGTCCGACGGACCTGATCACTTATCTAAAATACTTTACACAGATATGAAAACCTACTTACCAGGCGGAATATTAGTAAAAGTGGATCGCATGAGTATGGCTAACTCGTTAGAAGTTCGCGCCCCCTTACTCGATAAAGACGTCATTGAGTTTGCCGCAACCTTACCCTCTTCACTGAAGTTCAACAAAGGCGAGAAAAAATACATACTCAAAGAGGCCTTCAAACCCGACCTGCCGCACGACATCTTGTACCGCAAAAAGATGGGCTTTTCTGTACCCCTCGCTAGCTGGTTAAGGGGAGAAATTAAAGAGCTAGCTCAAGAATACCTATTTGTTAAATCAGAAGGGATACAGCAGTATTTTGACATGCAAGTAGTGAAAGAATTATGGCAGCAGCATCAATCTGGTAAAGCCGACCATGCAACCGTGCTATGGAGTATGTTGATGTTTCAGATGTGGTGGTTTACATACATGCAAACCAACACTCAGTCAGCTTCAGCACATTAAACGCTTTGACCAAGTCGAGTTAAGATGACAAAAAAAATAAAAGTCTTACACATTACCTTTGATATGCGCATTGGCGGCACAGAGCAGGTGATAGTTAACCTGTTCAAAGGCAGCAACTCAGAGCAGTTCGATATGTCGATTTTGTGCATCGAATCGCCCCTTGGACCATTTGCCGACGATTTACTGGCTTCCGGGGTAACAATCACAGCCCTGTCGAGACAACCCGGTTTTGATACCTCCTTGATCAGCCAGATCCGTCAGCATATCAAACAACATAAAATCGATATTGTGCACTGTCATCAGTACACACCTTATATATACGGTGTTTTCGCGGCATTGATGGGCCCAGCCAAAGTCATATTTACCGAGCATGGTAGGTTCTACCCAGATTCAGGAAGCTGGAAACGTAAACTGGTTAACCCCCTATTAAATCGCTTTACACATGCCGTGACTGCGATATCAAAAGCCACCAAGCAAGCACTAGTCGAGTTTGAAAATATCCCAGCATCTAGCATAGAAGTATTGTACAACGGTATTCAAGGCCTAGCCCAGTCATCAGACTGCTTGCCTGCTCTCAGAACCAAGCTTGGCGTACAAAACGATGAGGTGTGTTTTGGGACAGTGGCACGCCTCGATCCAATAAAAAACCAAACCTTAATGATTAAAAGCTTTGATAAGGCGCTTAAAAACAACTTAAAAGCTAAATTAATTATTGTCGGTGACGGCGAAGAAATGCCCAAATTAACAGCCCTAGTGAGTACACTACAAATAGAGCATGCAGTAATTTTTACTGGCTATGAGGCTAAACCTGCCCCCTATATTGCGCTATTCGATATTTACTTACTCTCGTCACTGAGCGAAGGTACCTCTATGACATTGCTAGAGGCTATGTCTCTCTCAAAACCTTGTATTGTGACAGACGCTGGGGGTAATCCAGAAATTATTCAAGACCAAGTGAACGGCTTAGTTACCCCGAACGACGATATGCAGGCGTTTTCTGAGGCAATGTTGGCATTGGGCACAGACCCAGAAGCTCAAGATAGAATGGGTAAAGCGTCAAAAGTTCGTTTTGACAAACTCTTCTCCAATTCGAGTATGTGCTCCCGGTTCGAAGAGATTTATCAGTCTTTACGCTAAAACCTGATCTCTGAATATGATTCAGAGATCAAATTGATAATGCATCTTAAGCCATAGTTCAAACAAATGGCTTAAGTACTAGCCGAGCTCTGCTGTGAAACTGGGATACACCGCAGCAAGGCAATTCCAACTAATCCACTAGACATCAGCATTACCTGCCACCACGCTAGATTAATCCCTAAGGTGTACTGCAATAACGCGAGTAAACCAAAATACCCGACAATCGAGAACTGCATCCAATTTCCTAACCATACCAAAGGCCCATTAGTTGAATGCCGGCTTTGAAACTTAAGGCCACACTTGAGACTCAAAATCGCTAACATGGAAACAAAAACGCCAACTAAGACAAAAGATAACCAAACTAATAGCTCTGGCCAACCAATCACTTGAGCAGATTTAGCTGGGCCAGACCACAAGGCATCCCAGCTCACCGCCAGAATTAAACCAAAGGTGACCAATAACTGGCGACTTTCGGCTTGATTACTAACCTGCGAAAACCCTGAAAACTCCCCCTTTAAATACCAAAAGATACAACTAAACGCGATAACACCTACCACAGGAGTAAGCTCAGGTAGTAACTGAATACTAAAATAAGTCATTAAATAACCTAGCATGGGAAAAAGCGTATGAGTCAGAGACACCCCCACAATCCAGATGAATGCAAGGCGCAAGGTCCTGAGTTGATTAGCGCGAGCAAAGGTTGCTCCCGCCACATCGGCGCCAATCCCCAGTCCCATAAGCAAACTGGCTAACATAAAATCCAATAGCGGATAACTCATGGTGCAACCTCCGCTTTGGCTAATTTAACGTTTGCTCCCTTGTGCCAATCTAGACGCATATCCCACTGATAACGAAAATCAGCTTCAAGCGGCTCAACACTGTCATCAATCTGTTGTAATACATTGCTTGCCTCAGTCAAGGTAGCGTCTCGCCCAAACAAATAGCTTTGCTCTTTGACTATGGTCAAGTAGGCCTTATTCAAATCTAACGCTCGGCGCGGGGAAGGGGTAATCAAATCATAAACATTTGATGCTTGAGCGACCTTATCTGGGTCAAGGGTTCCGTCTTGCTTAAACCATCTACTTAACATTTCGCGGTTTTGCCTGAATTCGTCTCCTCCTCCTACTCGCTGCATGTAGGTTAAAAACTCTCCCTGTTTTTCACCTATATTCGGGGCGTCGTGTTGGTCTTTCAAATTGATATAGCCCCACCCAGCGAGACCATCAACTTTGCGCGGAAAAGAAAAAGTTTGGTCAAACGTTGCCCCCACAGACTTGTGACAACCATTGCAAAATGCCAATTCTTGGCCATGTTGCTGCCTAAGTTGCCCTTGCTCATCTTCAATGTAGGCATTAATGGTCCAACCAAAGTTATTGTTAAATCCTTTATCTGCCATCAAGCGGGTTTGCGGCATTTTCTCGAAGTGCTTTTCTTTTGCTTCTCGGTAATAGGCGGTAGACAAACGGGCTTTAGATTTAAAGCTATGTTTGCGCATATATCTGACTTCTTTCATACGCGGGGCATTATAAATTTCGCCCCTTTCATCAACGCCTATGTAGCGCACTGTATGCAAAAACTCAGTATCCTCTGGATAAAGCATATAAGCCAAAGGGGTATGGTTTGCGTCACCTAAGTAATGATCTCGATAATGAATTTCACGAACGTTTTGACTCAATGCACCATCGCCATTCAAGTCAACCCCAATAACAATTTCAGACACCGGAGGAATACTCACGGATTGAGTTTGTTTAAGGGCCATTTCGACTAACCCCAAATTTGCAAAATACACATCTTTAGAAAACTGACCATTTTTCTCTCTAAAAAGATTAGGCAGTCTGATCATAGCGTCGCCCGTTGAGCCGTTAGTCGGCCAGAACGTACTAGGAAAGGGTTTGTAATTGTAAGCAATCCAATGGCTATTATCTTTTGCCACCCCATATTCATCGAATGCTTGACGCGGAAACGCTAGATTTTTTATCGGTGTGACTTCACCTTGCCAGTCCGTATCAGCCTTTTGCCTTTGGGTAAATTCAGTATAATTATCGGTTTGTATCCACTGCTTTATTTCTTCATCAGAAATCAGCGCTATCATGTCTCGCCTATCAACAAATAAATTTTTCCAGTGATTGGTCTCACCCAACTCAGAGAACTGATATTCACCCTGCAAACCACCGTCTCCCATCATGTTTGGCCGGGCTTTGTCATGGGTATAAGACTGATGACAAGCATAACAGGGATTTTTATTGCCTTGGGTCTTAGTGTAACACTGAGGAGGAATAACAGATTCTGGGTTGTACACCTCATTATGCTCAATATAGGCTAAGGCTGGAATATCTTGGCCTTCTTGGTAAGGATAGCTTTGGGTATTCGCTAATTTTCCTGAGAGCGACTGAATTTCAATTTCAGGCATTGCCCGCTCTGTATTGCCTTTGTCAAAACAACCAGAGATTAAAAGCACTAAGCTAATTGTTAGAATACGTTGAGTAAAATGCATAGATTGGTACCTAATGAAAAGGGCTCAAACGGTTTGAGCCCTAACTACAAGAAAAACTATTGAGCTTTAGGATCGTACATCCATAAAGTGTTGTTCTCTTGGAAGCCATCTTCACCAATCAATATGCGGCCGTCTTTCATCACGATAACGTTATCGGGCTGGGAAAGTTGATTAACATCACAACGCTCAGCACCAGTCAAACTTGAACGATAAGTACCTCCCATTAACACGGGTTCAATTCTGGCGATATCGTAATTTGCTTCAAGTTTGGCGCGATATACGCCACCGCAGTCTTTCACTCGAGCAGACAAACGAATATCTCCCTCGTCATCTGTCATAGTGTTATCTAAATCTGCAATGCCAATGTACAAATAGGCCTCGGTGACAATTTCGTCGGCAATGACATCGGTTCCGGTTACGGCTTCTAAGGCACGGTCGTGATTAATGCTGATCCCTTCAAGCTTGCGCCATTCAGCTGTTGCCCCTTTTAGCCTTGCCGCAGCTCGGGATTCCAAGAAAGCGACGCGGTCATCCATAGGTTGACCCGCAGTAACTGGGCCACCACCGTTTTCTTCTGTAGGATAAGTGGCATCACCGTCAACCCAAGCTTGAACGTCAGCAACAGAAAGGTAGCTGGTCTTTCCTTCAACATAATCTGCACTAGAAATCCCATTGTACTGATCGATCCAACCGCGAATTGTCGTGTTATCGCCCCTAGCTAGTTCAACCCAAGTCACGTCAAACCCTGTGGTAGCAGGTTCAGTACTGCCAGCATCTTGAGTTAACTTAGCACCATATAAAGTACCCGCACTTAAGTCTTCTGCTGTATCTGCCACAAACTTGAAGAACACGCCACCGGTATCATCTTGAGAAATATACACAGTACGTCTGTCAGGCATCACTACTGAGTTTTCGTTTTCTTTACGCCCCATTGCATAATGCTTAACTGGGGTTGGCGTATCACTTAATGGCAGGGCAATCTCGACAATATAGCCATAGTTATAAGGATTCGCAGTATCCGGTGCAACTAAGTCCCACATTCTGCCTAAGCGACTATTACTCGCAATTTCCGCAGGGTCGTTCCAGTCACTATCAGTTGTAGAGCTTACATTTGAATCAACTACCCATTCTTCAGAAGTCAAAGGCGTTCCCCAGGGTGAAATCGATCCAAAACAATTGGCCGCTGTGCCCCAAACATCACTAAAACTAATCATCATAGAGTCAGTCACAGACCACGAACCAAATGCATCTTTCTCTATTGCTAGGCGGCTCATACCACCGGGTAATTCCTCCCAGTTAGAAAATAAATAGCCTTGTCCTGCGCCAGTAGACACATAACCGTTAAAGTCTGGCATGTCGTTCTCTAAAATCAGGCTGCTACCATCTAGATTGTAGATTAGGCCTAAACCTTGAGGTAAAGCACCATCAAAAGTATCACCGGTTTGCCCTAACACTTGATATTCGCCCAAAGCAGCCATAACCGTTTGGCGTTCATTTGCGGTTTTCGGTACAGGAGAGTCGATAATCGAATTTGGTAGATTATTAAAATCAACACCTCTTAATACGCCCACTGTCCCAGTATTAATTGGCTTATTGTTTACGCTGTCGACTTCTGAATTTGCGTCTGAAGGGTGCTGAACGTTAAAAAACAAATCACCTTCGTCGTTCAAGAATATTCCCGTTACTTCTGCCCCTTCTGGTACAGTCGCGATACGGGTCAAGCCCGGAGTTTTAGTTGCTGCGCCGTCTAAACCAGGCGCTCCTTGCTCTCCTTGTGCACCATTTTGCCCGGGCGCTCCCTCTTGTCCTGTTGCGCCAATTTGACCAGCGGGTCCAACTGGTCCTACCTCGCCGTCATCGCCATTACAGGCAGAAAGAGCAAAAATTACAGATAGGGTTAACGCCGATAAACTGAATGTTTTAGCCAATTGAGTAGCCATATGTTTTTCCTAACATGTTAAATTTCTAGAAGTGAATGCTGGGTTAAATGTCTAGGAGTGTCTTTGACCTTTAATTCCAATCCGAGCAGTCTAGGCAGGATATTTGACAGTTAGGTGATGAACAGATGACGTATTTTTGACTAAATAATGACAGATAAAAGTCACTTCATTGTTTTTTATGAATAAAAAGAAAGTAAAGCCTACCCACAAAAAGTCGTTAGGCAAGGGTTAAGAAGTAAGGCAATGAAATTCTAGACATGGCAAGTGCGCGCGCTAAAATCGCCCTTCCTCTTACCAAGTATTACAGCAGCATATAAACGTGAGAAATAGTCCTAAGGGCGATGTTGCATTTTCTTCGCAAAACCTAAGATGCGCTTTTTAACCAAATACCGATCTTGAAAATGAAAGATGCTTTGCTTGCTCTCAATATCTGCTAAAACCTTTTGATTGATCTCCAATAGGTTTTCAGGCCAATTAACAAAATCGATTTTTTCTAAATACTTTTCCTGCAACTTACCTAGCCTGTAGCGAGTAATACGATTGATATATAAGCGCCAATCAGACCACTTCAGTAAAGATAAACTATCGAATTCGTAACCGCACTCTTCATTAAAGATCACCTTACCAGGCTTGGGGTGAGGCACTTCTCCCACATTACTATTTACCACTTTGGTAATAGCGGAATCTATCCAACCTAGCCCTATTGGCAAACGGAAACCTGTAGATTGAAGACGCTGTAAAAACTCGCCTTTTAGGCCATAACAATTTCCAAACAAACAATAATTATTTTGGACCAAGTCTTTATATTGCTCTATGTTTCTTCCTGAGAAAGGCAAACCCGCCACCCCATTTGCATAAGCGTTTTCGCGCAGCGTGTCATTCAGCCTAGGGAAAGCATTTTTGGTAAAACGCACGTCAGCATCGGTAAAAAAGTGAACGCCTTCATCTTCCGAAAACTCATGAACATATTGGTTCCAAGCGTTGCACTTGTCTCCGATAGACAAATCAATCACTTGTATTTTTTTATTATGCTGTGCTAACTCATTTAAAATAGGCACGGTCTGATCACTGCAGCCATTAGCTATGACTTTCAATGCATGTAACCGCTCGTCACTATTTTCAAGCACACTCAACACTGACTGCTTAATATTTTGCTCTTCGTTGTGCGCAAACATCACAACTGAGTACTGACTAGCTAAGGTCAAACTCTATCCCTCTTTTAATCGTTTAGGATGGATACGCATACCATTTTTGTTACGTACTATCGGTTGTTCAACAACTGCATTTTCGCTGTCTTTTTTTGCCCTAAATATAATATCTTTGGCTAAGTTGAGCATTAACAGAAAATAAAACGCTTCGAAAATAATCAAGTCTAAAAATAGCGAGCACACATAAAACCCGCTCAAACTAACAAACAAGACCTTATTTGCAAACTCGAGGAAAGGATATTTTTCCACACCGTTTTTTGATGCATAGCGAAAATATCGGAAATGCATATAATAAAAATAGAGAAAAATGATGCCACTCAGCAGACCTGTATTTGCCGAAAAATTTAAAAAAGTATTATGGGCAACATAAGGATTTCGCTCAGGAAAATGCACACGAGTCGCTTGCTGAAACCTCTGCACTCCTACCCCAAGTAACGGATAGGTTTTAATTAATTCAAAGCCAACTTCCCAAGACTGAACTCTGGGGTCGATAGGTTTATCTTGTTCTTCTCGCGCCGACTCTATGGTCTCTGTGGTTCGATCCATAAGTTGTCCGCCCTGATAAATAATGGCAGAAATAAACCCAACTAATAGAAGAATCCCCATTGCCCTAGACTTAATCAAAAAATAAGAGAAGATAACAACAACAGACGCCCCCACTAAAGCACCTCGAGAGCCGGTTAAAATAATACTATGCAGTGAAAAGATAAATAGAAATCCGAGTGCCCCTCTAATAACCAGCGACTTAAAATAAAACACTCCCATCAACATAAAAGGCATGCCTACCACAAATAAAGTGGCAAACACATTTTGGTCGCGATAAGGACTTCTCAGGGGACCATACAAGCGGCCACCATATCCAAAACGACTCGCATCAAAATTAAAATATGCCTCGTTACTCCAATAGATATAATACGCGATCATACCCATGAAACAGTACATCATAATTTCTAAATGCCTCTCCTTAGCCAAAAAAGGTAACGAAACAAAGTACATTAAAATGATCGTATTAAAGGTGCTAATTACTAACTCAGAAGAGGTCAGAGCCTTGTATGCCCCAAAGGGGCTAAAAATATCCGATAAATTGAAACTGATGAATAGAATAATTAATAAAATATTTTGCTTACGTTTAAAAACCGATAAATCAACTTTACCAAACAAAATCGCTAATCCAGCGGCTGCAATAGTTGAGCCCGCCACGACCGTAAAGGCAGGGATCCCTTCAAAAACCCACGGCCAAATATATTGCGGCGCCATAATAGACATTAAAAAATAAGCGTAAACTCCTACTTCTGGCTTTTTGAACGATGTGACTGTTGTCGCACAAAGTAGTAGTAATAAAATTGTTACGCCCACGCCATCTCCTTGATATGGTTATAAAATGCAGCGCTTAAACTCATAACGAGTTTACAACTGATACAAACCCAATATTGTATTTTTTTAAATAATCTGGCGCTAAAAAACACCGCGACTCGCAATTTGAACACATACCAGCATAAGTATCTATAATCACCAAACAATTTACAGGTTTTAGTCTGTCACATATGTAAAAGCCCTTCCTATCAGGTTATAGTTTGATTTGTATTCATGATTGCTCATCTAATCGGAGTTCCTAAAATCAAACAAGCGAACATCATTGTTAAAGTGTGCGCAGTTATCAGCTGGGCCATCGCTGTTTTTAGCGCAATGCCTGCTGTTTCAACGACCCTAAATTATGACCTGGTATATGTCAGATATCCTATCGTCGATACCGCTAAACGAAATCATCAGAAGTACGTCTCTATTCCTCAAGGAGAAAGAGCATACCCTATTGCGCCTGGCGCTGACCTTATGCTTTTACACGCAGACGGTAGCGAAAGGATATTGGTAGATTGCGACAAATGCAGTGTGATGGACCCATTTATCTCTTACGATGGGAAAACTGTATATTACAGCCTAATCGAAGAACCCAAAAAGTCTTCGGCTAGTTGGATATTTAAAATCAAATTAGATGACCCTGATTACTTACCAATTCAGCTAACTTTTGACGACGGCTTTGATAGCACGCTATATGCAGGAAACCGAAACCAGTCAAAAAAGTATGATCAACAGTTTTATCGCTCCATACGAGACATGGCCCCCGTCCCGTTAGCCGATGGAAGATTGATGTTTACCTCAAACCGCTCGGCTTTAACTGCGTTAAATCCAGGAACAAATGCTGTAATAGGCGCAAGCGTTCAACAACTATACGTCATGGACGACCACGACGGTGAATTAATCACGGGTAAACTAGCCAACTTAACCCGCCTAGAGGCAGGTACAATTCATCTGGCTCAACACCCGATTCAACTTAAAGACGGGCGAATTTTATTTTCTAGCTGGCAAGATGTTGGTCATAAATATCACTACGCCATGACCAACTTAATGTTAGTTAACCCAGATGGTTCAAATTTAACTCAATTTACCGAACCTCACGACCATCATAAAATGGTCGAGCACTTCATTACTCAGTTATCCGACGAGCAAGTTATCTCTGGGATTTATTACCCATCATTTGACTATGGATATGGCATCTTAATGCGGTATCCAATTGATCCTCCAGGACCCGATTGGATAAGAGGCTCAATTGAGCAGAGATACACCTATGGCGCAAAAGTCAGTTTTAGAGAATTTGATAGAAAAGGGGCGCTAACCATAACGCCACACACCACACCACGCGACATACCCGCACCTAACCTATCAGGAAAGTATTCCATGCCCTCTGCGGGACCCAATGGGGATTTACTTGTTGCCTACTCAAAAGGGTCAGTTAATCATTTTGGAGCAGTCTGCGGAAAGAAAAATCAATGTGAACCTCTTCGCTCAGGTATTTATCTCATTCCTGATGCCCCCACAAATATGATTAACGATCCAAAAGACTTAATCATGATAAAAGACGACATCGCCTACAACGAAATATGGCCAAGAGCCGTAGTGCCATATAAAGACATATATGGTCAAGATACACCTGATTTAATTCCCCCAACATCGATACAAAATAGCCAAGACGAACGGCTTAAAAAAGGTGAGGCAGCAGCCCTAATGGGTACCTCTTCTATGTATAACCGAGAAGAACTCGATGGAGGGGATATATTTCAAGCAAGGAGCAGCAGACGTGAAATTCATGACGGTAATTGGACGATTCAAGGCGCTGAAGCTGGGGTGTTCACTAACTCAGATATTTATGCCGTAAGAATAGTCAGTTCGCCCGCCAAACCTTACACCAATCCATTGAGCAAATATGGCGAAAACAAACAAGACTGGAAAGCGTCAAGGCCTTACCTTCAAGACCAACGTTTGGAGCGAGTGGTAGCAAGATATACATCTTTCCATAATGAAAGATGGGAAATTTTGGGAGAGTTCCCGCTCACTTATAAACACAAGCTCGATCCACAAGGAAATCCCGATAGCTCCTGGCTAGCAAAAGTTCCAGCAGAAACTCCGCTATTTATTCAAGCAATTGATCGTAAAGGAATGACCTTAAACAGTGAACTAACTTGGCGCGCCCTAAAATCTGGAGAAAAACGTGCGGATTGCGGAGGATGTCACTCACACTCGATTGAATCCGTTAAGTTTGAACAAACGGAGGCAGGTAAACAGGCCCCAATTAAAAACGTAGCCGGTGTCACAGATGACGACCCTAGAATTCAAAATGCTTTATGGGATCTAACTCAGGGCTCAGTCCCTCTGCTTGATAATAACGGACAAGTAGAGTTCGTGCCAGGAACAAGCTTTGGGGTGGAGTTCACTCGCGATATCGTACCTATACTGAATAAACACTGCGTAGACTGTCATACGAAAAATGGCAGCGCCTCATCCCTAGTACTTGACGGGTCCAATGGGTTTTCGCCTTATTTAACCTTGGCAAGGGGAAAAGGTGTAAAGCCTAGAGAAAAGTATCGAATTCCACAAATTAGCCGGTATATACGTTCTCCGCAAGCCAGACAAAGCCTACTCACTTGGATAATCTATGGGGAACGTCTAGATGGTCGAACCAATGATACCCGAAAAGGCGATATCGATTATCCAGAGAATCATCCAGTTCTCAACCTAAGTGAGGATGAAAAACGTTTAGTCGCCAGATGGATTGATCTTGGTGGCGCTAGAAACCTAACCCCAACCGATGGTTTCGGGTACACAGAAGACGTAATGCTACCGGTAATTAATTTATTGCCACCAGAGGCAGATGCTGAGAGTAACTTAGTTATTACTGCAGGATTTATCGACGTAGGATCGGGGCTAGACTTAGCCAGTGCAGCAATATCAATAAATGCTGTCAGCATACCAGACAAAGAACCAAGTCTGTTTGCCAAACTCACTGATCTCTTCTCTGAAGCCAAAGTAGGTAAAGTCCTTTTTTCTAAATCTGCCCTTGGCCAGCACATAGACAAACACCATGTTTTATCTTTAAGCATACCCAAAAAGCACATCGACGAAGAACAATACATCTTAGTCTCGGTCAGCATCGAAGATAAAGTTGGCAACAAAAACATTGCATCCTTACGCATATCCACAGACAATTTATCTGTTATTCAAGGAAAATAAACCATGCAGGTAAAGTCTTTACTCACACGTTCAATTACAGGTATATCACTGATATTACTTGCTATTAATGTATATGGATTATTTCAAAATATCCGGCCAGATAATTTAGACAACGCAGACTTACGTTTTGAAAACGATGCCCCCATCAGTTTCTCCAAAGTAATGGATAAACTATCCAATCTACCTGAAGGCACTCAAGACACCTTAAGTGAATTACCAAAACTCGTTTCGACTGCCCTCGCCCATATCCATTGGAATGAAGAACCAGACCCAACAAAATTTAATCAACTGATCCCCATATGGGAAAACTACATACTATTTTTAATGGGCAAATTCAGTGGTATTCCTGAATACAAGAAGTATCACTTTACTCACTACAAGCGCAGTTTAGAAAGAGGAATCGGCTTGTGTGGCGACGCGTCTATGGTTAGCTCGCAAATACTCGATAAAAGGTCGATTCCTAATCAGATTGTTTCATTTGCTACTCACGTAGTAGTGGCGGCCAAAACGGAAAACAACCAAGAAGTCACACTCGATCCCGATTATGGCGTATTCATTCCTCATACTATTGCAGATATTGCTAATAACCCTGCAATCGTCACGCCGTATTATGCACAAGCAGGCTACTCAGAACGAGAAGCTGTAGGAGTGCAAAGTGTGTTCATTGGCGAATATCAAAGATGGGATGGCGTTCAACACTTTGTGACTAAAAAATATTACTTCGAATCCTTATCTTATATAGCCAAGTGGGCCATTCCCTTATTGGGGCTAGGCTTAGCATTTTTGTTAGGAAGAAAAGCGTGACCTTAAGAGTTGGGATCTACATTGAGCCGGTTAAAGTATCAGCGAAAACCGGTATCAGTCGCCATATCATTGGGCTAGTCGAAGCCTTAGTCAATTTAAATCACGACACGCACTACTACCTTTACTATCAAGCCGATCTATTAGGCCAGACGCATTTAAATTGGCTAAATACCCAGCAAAATGTAACCCATAGGGGGCTCAGGTTTCCGAAGAATTGGCTATCAGAACGCCCATCTTTATGGTGGAAACACTATCTGCCATTTCATCTATGGAAAGACAAAATAGATGTATTTCATGGCGCAAATCACGCAATTCCTTTAAGAGGTAAATGCCCCAAAGTTGTGACCATACATGATTTAGCTTATTACTATATGGAAGTCCATGGCGAAGGCTTTGACCGATATTTACAACACACCACCAACCTCGCCATGGCGGTAGCCAACAAAGTAATTGCTGTGTCTCAATCTACTGCCAATGATTGTATAAGAGAAGGGGTTCCAGCAAATAAAATTGAGGTGATATATCAAGGCTTTGAAGGTGTTCCCGAAGCCTTACACATAGAGCCAAAACCTACCATGAGTTCTCAACCTTATATTTTGTTTATCGGTACTATCCAGCCTCGTAAGAATATAGAATATATCATCAAGGCGTTTAAGCAGGTCAGCGAGCACTACCCCCATCAACTCATTTTAGCGGGTGCTCCAGGTGATTCATCGGAAAATGCCGAGAAGCTAATTACAGAATTAGGGTTGAACGATAGAGTAACCCTACTCGGCTACATCTCAGACGAAGAGCGAGATAATTTATATCGCCACGCAGACGTTTTTGTCTATCCAAGTAAATATGAAGGATTTGGCTTAGTATTACTCGAAGCTATGTCGTATAACTTACCCGTCATTACCGCAGATAATAGTGCCTTACCAGAAGCTGCGGGAGATGCTGCTTTGTATTGCGACGCAGAAAAACCTGAAACCTTAGCTCAGGCACTCCAAGCATTATTCTCGCAGCCAGAAACAAGAAACACATTAATCGCGAATAGCCAAAAACAGATAGCCAAGTTCACTTGGCAAACCTGCGCTGAACAAACCTCAAGGGTATATCAGTCATTAGCCAAACAAGAGCATGTTAAATGAGCCATATGGATATTTCGTTAATCATAGCCACTTATAATGGCGAAACCACTCTCCCCCAACAGCTTGACAGCATTCAACGTCTACAAGTGCCAGAATCCGCCTCCATCAACATTATTTTTGTCGATAATAATAGCTCAGACAAAACCTCGGAGTTGTTGACTTCATTTAACTGTGAATTTGAGTTTCACTACTTACATGAGAAAAAGCCTGGGAAAAACGTTGCTCTGAATACGGCATTAAATTCAGGCATTGAATTAGGCCAGTTAATTATTTTCAGTGATGACGATGTTATTTATCCTGAGTTTTATTTTGAGCGTTATTTAACCTTAGCTCGTGACCATACTGATTTTTCTATCTTCGGTGGGAAAGTCATAGCCAAATGGCCCTCCGAGCCCAGACCAGAAATGTTAAACGGTATTGATGCTGTCGTCGCATTTGCAACTACACCTGAGTCAGCGGGTTACAGTGCAGGCGAGATCGACCCTATCAAGCTCCACGGCCCAAACATGGCTGTCAGGAAAACGTTGTTTGAGCAAGGGCTTAGGTTTAATGAAGACATAGGTCCAAACGGCGGGAATTACGTTATGGGTAGCGAAACTGATATCCTATATCGATTAAAAGCCAAACAATGCAAGGCCTATTTCTGTCCAGAGCTAAGTGTTCAACATATTATTCGTCCCGTCCAGTTTACGCCTAAGTGGCTGGCATCTAGAGCCTATAAAGCGGGACGCTCCCTAGTCAACCATCATAGCAACCAACAGCAACAAAATAATGTTTCAATATTATTTGGATACCCTAGGTGGGCGGTCGCTAGGTATGCCCAACTGACTATTAAGTTGTGGGCGCACTCATGGTCAAAGAGTGAAAACTATTATCGATTACTATGGACACGTAATCATATCAGGGGCTATTTATTCGAATTTAAAGAGCAAGGACAAGGCAGTAAATAAAATGAAAGTGACATACTTGATGAACGAGTTCCCGATTTTGACCGAGAACTTTATTATTTACGAAATACAAGGACTGCTAAAACGTAAGGTTGACGTCAAAGTCTTAAGCTTGGCCGAGCCACAAACAGATAGGTTTTCTGAAATACCTAAGAAATTTGGTTTTGAGCATATTATTCGTTACGCCAAAAATTACAGTAATGAAAAAAGTCATCTATTTTTAACCATATTTTGGCTGCTCAGGCTGGTATTGAAGGGCCGCTTATCATCGGTAACCAAACTATTCAAAGATAAAAGTCAGTTCGGTATTTATCCAAGGTTCCACCTGCTCAGAATCGCCTACCAACTAGAAACTTGTCATCCCCAATCTGATATTTTGTTCTGTCATTTTGGGCCTCTTGGTAACCTAGGCGCATCTCTCAAATATTATGGGCTTATTAAGCATAAATTAGTAACAAGCTTTCACGGTTACGACATGTCTCGCACCCTGCAATCAGAAGGTAATCAAGTTTACGATTTACTTTTCTCTCAAGCCGAAAAATTGATTTTTGTCAGTCAATATTTTTGTGATAAAGCCATTGCATTAGGTTGCGCCAAAGATAAAACTGCCGTAGTACATACCGCAATAGATTGCGAGCTGTTTGAGTTTTCACCAAGAAGCTACCCAAATAATCAAACATTTAACTTTATTACCGTTGGACGCCTGACTGCAAAAAAAGACCATGCTTCTTTAATAGAAGTCTTTGCACAACTTATTCAAGCTAACCCGAACCTAACGCTAAACTTAAAGGTTGTTGGGTCTGGTCCAGATTATCAAGCTCTCGATACGCTTATTCAGGCATTGGGAGTCACCAGCAGGGTTAAGTTAATGGGCGCATTACAGCATCAGCAAGTGCGTGAGAATTTAAAACAGTCAGACATATTTGTACTCAACTGTGTAACCGCACCAGATGGCGACGAAGAGGGCATACCTGGCTCTATCATGGAAGCGCTAGCTTTGGGTTTACCCGTTGTATCGACTAGCCATACAGGTGTACCTGAATTGGTGACACACATGCAGTCTGGCCTAATCGCCACAGAATATAACAAGGAAGCCTTGCTTAAAATGCTACAAAAGATAATCGACCAGTCAGAATTGTGGCCAACCTTTACCAAAAATGGACGTCAAAAAGTCGAAACCGAATTTGAAAGAAATAATGAATCGGACAAATTACTTAATTTGCTGACTACACTTTAAACAAATGGATTACCTATGTTTTTATTTATAACAACGATTAGACACCCAAGTAACGCTAAAAATTTTGACACTATTCTAGCGCTACTTAATCACACAATAGATTCGGTAATGAATCAAAAAACCAGCTTTGACTTTAAGCTGGTTATTGTCTGTAACGAAAAGCCAGCTTTAGATGTTGATCCAGATAAAGTACATTTCCATGTTGTCGATTTTCCACCGCCAGGTAAAGAAAAAGCCAGCGAACAAACCTTGTACAACATGCAGTTAGACAAGGGCACAAAGCTTGCCTCAGGCCTGATTTACGCCAAGCAGTTTAACCCTAAGAGCGTGTTTATAATTGATGCAGACGACTGGATAAGCAACAAGATTGTTGAGCATGTTATGTCTAATGACCAACAAAAATTCTGGTATGCAGATACAGGTTATTTACTTAATTACTCTGACAAAACCTACATTCGTAAGTACGGTCTGTGCCGCTATTGCGGAACAGCCTTTATATACGACTACAAATTGTTTATGGATATGCTCAAACTCTCCTCTGAAAACAATGTCAATTTCACTCGAGAACAGATAATCGAAACAGTAGATGAATTTGAGCTGTTAAATATTTTAGGCAATCATAGGTATCAATTTGCTCACTTTGCCAAACAAGGCGTCACATTTAGCCCGCTTCCATTCAAATCTATCTGTTGGATATTGAATACGGGGGAAAACCATTCAGGTAAGAATGGAGGTGACTCCGGCCTACCCGTTACCCAGTCATTACTGGAAAGCTTTGGTATTATTCAAGACTATTCACCTTCAACTCAGTCAGCAACGTTAAAAACGAGAATTCAAGAGTGGCATGCAAAGCTCGTATCTTACCTAGGCTGGATCCGCACAGACAAAGCCGCACATAAAGTATAACTTTAAGGAAAAACGATTATGCCTAAGGCTGGCTCAGATAAACCAAAGATTGCCGTACTATTTTGGTTTTATAAAGAATTCGAAATCTGTAAGGAGCGGCTTAACTTTTTTAAAAAGCTTAATCCAAACGCTGACATCCATTGTTTGTTTGGGGGAGAAGCGAAAGATATTGAACACGCTAAGTCTTGCTCAAACGACGTCTCAACCAGCTTTTATCACTTCAAAGAAAGCCAGTCAAAACATTGGAAGTGGGAGCACGGCGATGAAATGATTATTGACTGGTTTCGTGAAGAAGGTCACAAGCATAACTTTGATTCAGTATTCGTATTGCAATGGGACATGCTGCTGTTTGCCCCATTGCATGAGCTTTTAGGTAAAGTCAAAAAAGATCAAGCTATTCTATCTGGACATCGCCCCTTGGACGAAGTCAAAGATTTTTGGCCTTGGTATAACCCAGAAAAAAATACGATTTTGAATGACTATTTATCCAGTACGTTTAACTATACTGGACCTCTTTATGCTTGTTTGTTTATTGTGGCACTGTTACCTAGAAAATTTTTGGCGTTTTATCAGCAGCATAGTTACCCGTTCGAACCTTTTCTGGAGTACAAGATCCCTAGTATCTTAATGGCCATGTCGATTCCAGTAATACAAGACGAACAATTCACGCCATTTTGGTATTCAGAACAACACAAATACTACCATTCATTGAAAAAACGTAACCTAGTAGCTGTGGGGCACGAAATTGACTTTGCAATTATTGCAAAAAATCTGAGTAAAAATAACGGCAGAAGGATCTTTCATCCCGTATTTTCATCAAATAAACATGTTTTTGACTACATTAAGAATGAAAAATCATTTAAGCGTTCTTTATCTCTAATGAAAGGTGAGGTGCGTGCTTATATCATACATATAGTTAAGCGCATTAAGAGCAATTGAGTGAGCGTTAATTCATCACAAATCTATTAAGAGGGGAACTCACCCCTCAATGCTTAATATTCATCGGTTTACAGCCTGACGTAATCTGCTCCACCCAGAAACGATTAACTCACCGATACGTCTCGCTTCTTGTCGCCTATTGAAATAGGTAACGTATGCTACATACGAAACTACACTGAGACCCACCAAATACGAGGAAAATGTTACGACAAGCAGGACAAAAGCGTTATCGATCCAAGCAAAGCTATTCAACAACAATTCAGATAATAAAATAGCACTGCCCAACGAAAGACTCGTTATAGAGATAAAAAAGCCTAAGTCTTTAATTAATTTTAATCCCCAAAAACCATAAACCGAAAGGCACACGACACAAAGCAACTCTATCGCCACCTTGCACATAGCAAATACGGTCACAGTCTCTTCTCGCACCGACCATAAAACGGCAACCGTTGCGCCTAAACTCACCAAGTCATAATAAAAAAGACTTTTAACTTTTGATTTAGCCATAATAACAGTTGAGGTTATGGTGCCTATCGCGGTGCTTACTGTCAGTAAAGAAATCACCCCAAACAATTCGTGATATTCAATCCAATTATCGCCTAACAAGAGGTCAACGATAGGTAAACTAAATTGATAAAGGAAAACCGTTAATGGTAGGGCCAGTAAAGATAAAACCAAAAAAACTAACCTAACTTGATACATTAAACTTTGATTGTCGTGTTTGTTACGAGAAAAAGTAGCTAGGAGTGGCTCTAGCGCTGGCTGAATAAACTGCGACGCAGGCATGCTAGATATATATTTCATCACATGATAGCTACCAGTAGACCCTAGGCCTAAATAATAGCTCACCATAAAAGTATCAGCTTGCCCTCTAAAATATCCTAATAATCCTTTAGACAATACCCACTTTGAAAACGCCCATTGCTCACTTAAGCTACGAAGAGAAAATCGGGGCTTATATTTCAACACTACGTATGAGGCGACTAGCTGCACAAAGTTTGAAACCAAGTGACCTATAATCATTGCCCAGTAGTTTTGAAGATAAAGAGCTAGGGCGACCATACTGGCAATAGAAATGACTTTTTTCAAAATATCAATTTTGAAAATAGTCACATAATTTTGCTCTCGTTTATGAATATGTAGTTCAGGATTCGCCAATGCGGCCAGAATTGTCATAGTCGACAGCACCCTGATCACGTTAGTCAAGCGCTGATCTTCATAAAAATCTGCAACAAACGGCGCAATAACAAACAGTACCATGACCAATAAGCATTTTAGGAGGATGTCTAGGGTCCACGCAGTATTTAGATCATCGTCACTAACTGAGTCTTTTTGAATAATGTACTGAACGCTGCCGGTACGCGACATCACTCCCAACAAAGTAATCACCAACAAAGAAACGGCAACCACTCCAAAATCTTCGGGGACGAGCAACCTCGCTAAAATAAGAGTACTAATTAGTCCAAGTAATCGCTCAGACACTCTTGAAACAACGAGAATAGACGATGCTTTTAATACTTTATTCGCTTCGGTCACTACATGACTTCCTTGTTAATAACCATCACCGTCAGCCTGCCGCTTTAAACGGTTAACAGCTTTTAGCCCTTTATTGAGTGTTCGATTAGTTATCCGCTCAATAATTCCACTCGTTCTACCCGAACTCATAGCTTGATAGCCATGCCTATCAAAATAAGCTTTGGCGACTTCGCTCCCCTCAATTAATTCGATATCGCGTTTGGTTAAAATATCTTTCCAAGCTTGGATACGACTCGTATCACCTTTGCCGCTTGATACTAGTTTATGCTGTTTCTGTGTATACCCAGGTAAAATAAATTGCGCGTTACTATCGGCCTGATAATCACCAAGCACTCCCTTGAGTTCTTGTATGACTGGTTCTGGATCTTGAACAAAGCCCTCGAACTTAACATCAATCACTTTGGTGTTCTTAGGGCGCGCATGCCAATCTCTCTCAGCCCTTTCCCATTCCTGTATAAATGACAGGGCAGTATTAGGACCCCATTTAACATGCTTGATCGAGGCAAATACCGCGCGGGGATCTCTAATCAAATGTAACTGGATAGAATCGGGGAAAAACTGATTAATATACCCTTGGTTAATCATGTTTTCTGGAGTGTGATCTAACGTAACATTATCTCGCACACGCTGACGAGAAACATTATTAAAGCAAGCGATAAGCTCTTCATAAAAAGCAACAAAATTACTAATATTGAGCACCTCTGGGAGCTCTGGGGAAATATTCCACACTTGATACTTAAAGTTTCTTGAGAGAATTGCCGAAAGCTGTTGCTTATTAATCTCTCCTGCACTTTCAATAGCCCGGTATAAATGAAACAAAAAATGGCTTTCTGGCGATGAATATAAACCTAGCTCGTTTACCAAAACCTTACCTAGAAAAGTGGTTCCAGAACGAGGGAACGCAGCAACAAACAAATTCATTAAAATTAAACCCGCAAATTATTACTAAAATCGACTACGTTCGAACAATGCCTTAGCTTGGGAGCTTAAGGCTGTCCAATCAAGGTTTGCAACCACATGTTCTCTCGCAGCGATCCCCATTGACTGCAAAGTGTCATCATCATCGAGCATGGCACACACTTTAGCAGAAATCGTTGAAACCGAGGTTGCATCAATTACATAGCCTGTTTGACCATCCAACATAGTTTCTTTTGTGCCCCCTGAGTCTCCAGCTATTACCGCTTTACCACAACTTTGAGCCTCAACAAGGACCATACCAAATCCCTCAATATCTTGACCTATGGTGCGATTGGGTAAAATAAACACGTCACACTGTTGATAGCACTGAATCATCTGCTCGTCTGAGATTTCAGACATAAACATCACATGTTCAGTCAAATTTAGATCTGCAACGAGTGAAAGCAGTTCTTGTTTTTGCTCTCCACCCCCAACAATTGCATAAAGAAAGTCTGGATATTTTTCGACAATTTTAGGTACAGCCTTAATCATCATATCTTGGCCTTTGCGTGCTTGAAGGCGACCCACTGTTAAGGCCACTCGCCTCTTACTCCACCCTAAAGCGTCTTTGGTTTGTTGATTAACAGGTGCGGGGAAGAATATATTTTTATCAACACCAGGATGCATCACCCTAGCTTTAGCTTTTGCTGAATCACCAAACTCAGCCACTATATTGGCGCTATTTTGACTGTTACACACAATCATTTTCGCCCGTTTAATGACCTGGCCGCAAATAAAATATTGTTCTCTACTGCTTTTTGCCGTTTCTAAATCTTCACCATGAACATAACAAACATAAGGGATCCCAGTAAATATATTCAACAACCAAGCAATGACCCCTTCGGGTAAGACTCTGCCACAGTGTAATTCAGTTATGTTTTTTTGCTGGATAAAACGCCTGACCATTCGCGCTGAGCGCCAGTAAAATCTTAAGCCTTGCAAACTTGCGAAGCCCCATTCACTAGACGATAAATTGACACGAGTAATATTTAGCTTAGCATTTTCATCGAACTGTTTAGCGGAATCGTCGTGCCCAGCCATTACTTGGTATCTATCTTCAGAGAGCCTAGAATAAAGCTCCCAAAACCATCTCCCACTTCCACCAGGCTTTGGAGGAAAATTTTCCGTAATCAATAATGTAGTCAAAGTATTCTCAACATCACGTTGTTTTAAAACAATTATTAAACTGGGCAAAGTCTACACTATACCAGCAATAAAACCGATCTAGTTATGGATGAAACTTAATTGGTATTAATTATGAAAATTTTATTTCGGGAGGCATTTCAGATATGCTCCTCGTTACTTTTTACATCAATTGGTTAGCTGCCGCGAAGGCTTAAACCCATCTATGCGCATACTTATTCTTGCCCAACGAGTGCCTTATCCTCCAAATAAAGGTGAAAAACTTAGAACTTTTCATCAATTAGAGTTCTTACAAAAAAATGGGGCACAAATCAGCGTACTCGCCCCCCATGTATCTGACGACGAAAAACTTTATTTCGCCACGTTAAAACAGGATTATTGCGAGTATGTTGCTACTAAAAAATTATCCTCCAAAGCCATTTCTCTGCCCTTAGGACTACTCAAAAATCAACCGCTGAGTGTCGCAAATTTTTACAGCAAAGCACTGCAATCTGATTTTGACCAGCTTATCTCATCAAAGCACTTTGATACCATTATGTGCTCAGCCTCAAGTATGGCCGAATATATATTCAAATCTGCTACGCTAAAATCTATGCCCAAACAACCTAAGTTAATTATGGATTTCATGGATGTAGATTCAGATAAGTGGGCTCAGTATGCTCAAAATAGCAATCTAATCATGAAGCAGGTGTACCAAAGGGAACAAAGACTGTTAAGTCAATATGAGGGCCATATCGCCAAGGCGTTTGACGCCTGCTTTTTTATCACTCAGGCCGAAGTTAACTTATATAAGACTAGCCACCCGAACGACACTAATATATATGCAATCGAAAACGGGATAGACAGCAAGTTGTTCTTTCCTCCTAGTCAACCTAGAGAAGTGGCCGACCCATCATTTCTATTTGCAGGTGTTATGGATTACCCCCCCAATATCGATGCAGTAGCTTGGTTTATAGACAAGGTTTGGGACCAAATTCTTGCTCGTTGGCCACACGCTAAGTTTGTTATTGCAGGGATGAATCCAACTGAAAAAATTCGCCAATATGAGCAAAAAACAGGTATTCAAGTCACAGGATTTGTAGAGGATATTAAGCCTTATTTTGATCAGGCCAATATTTTTGTCGCCCCTTTTCGTATTGCAAGAGGGGTTCAAAATAAGGTTTTGCAAGCCTTTGCCTGTGAACTACCCGTGATAGCTACTCCAATGGGAGCTGAGGGCATTAGATGCCAAGATGGCGAAGACATACTGACAGCGAACACCCCCCATGACTTTATTCAACACGTTGAACGTTTAATAGAAGATCCATCCTTTTATGGATCCATCGGACGAAATGCGTTGAACACAATTAAAACTCATTACAGCTGGGATAGCATACTTCAGCCTCTACTTAAACTCACTCAAGGAAAGTCGGTACATGAAGAGCGCAGTTAAAGCGATTTTACAGTTTGCCTTTACCCTATTAAACATTCCGCATTTTGTGATTTATTTTAGCTTGGCGCTGTTTGTTGACAAAGACAGCCTAATTCGTTCATTTTCACAGTGGCTCAGTTTATTTCCGGGGAAGCTAGGCGTCTATTTGAGGGCTGCGTTTTACCATGTAACCTTGTCCCATTGTGACAAGGACGTTGTAGTTGGCTTTAGCACCTTGTTCTCTCAGCAAGATACCCGTGTGTATGAAGGGGTTTATATTGGCCCTCAATCTAATATAGGTAAATGCCGAATAGAAAAAAACTGCTTGCTAGGGAGCGGAGTACATATCATGAGTGGCAAGGGCCAGCATAACTTTACCGATATAGATACCCCAGTTAAAGAACAAGGAGGCGTGTTTACTCAAGTATCCATAGGTGAGGATAGCTGGGTGGGCAATGGCGCACTGATCATGGCTAATATAGGTAAAAAATGCGTGGTAGCAGCAGGTTCAGTTGTGACCCAAGACGTGCCCGACTATGCCATAGTAGCGGGCAATCCGGCTAAAATTGTCAAAAGCAGAGTACAAACCAATTAACATTAAACTATTCAGTATATTTGTGTGCCTAGTGGTTGGTAACCCGAGCTTAGCGCATATGCTCCCCAAACGTTTGTCTATTGAAGTCAGTGACGTGCCCGAACTTCATCAAGCCCTAAATAAAGCCAACGCCAACCACCATACAGACATAATTTTACATGAGGGCACCTACCAACTCGATAACACTCTAGATGTGGCAGGCTCACACATTACCCTTCGCTCCCAATCAGGCAACCCAAAAACTGTCGTATTGCTTGGAAAAGGCATGCAGCCAACTAAAGGAGTCAATAACATAATTCGGGTGTCTGGTAGCCATTTTATTCTTGATGGAATAACCCTAGCTGAGAGTGGTAATCACCTTGTGCAAATAGCAGGCGAGCAAAATGCCGATTATCCAACACTGCGAAACTGTATTTTAAAAGATGCATATGAACAATTGGTTAAGGTCAGTTACAACCAAAATACAGGGATTGCCAGTGATTTTGGTCGAATCGAGAATTGTCATTTTAGCTACTCGGCGGGTATCGGCCCTCAATACTATATTGGTGGCATTGACGTACACGGCGGCCAAGATTGGATAGTTACAGATAATACCTTTTTCGGTATCGCCAGCCCAGGCAAGAAAGTTGCTGAGCACGCCATTCACTTTTGGACTGAGACAAAAAATATTACGATTGAGAACAACACTATTGTTAACTGTGATCGTGGTATTGGTTTTGGTATGCCTAATCGACCAAATTTCGGTGGCACGATTAATCAGAACCTAATATTACATGGTGACCGAGACCATCCAAATGCAGACACGGGCATAGCTCTAGAAGAGAGCCGAGGGACCCAAGTCACCAATAACCGCATTTACTTTAAACACGATTACCCTAATGCTATTGAATACCGATTCAAACAAACGAAAAACGTTTTTATCGCGAATAATTGGGTAAATAAAGGGATTGTTAGCCGCAATGGAGGACAAGCCGAGCTTAGAGACAATAGAGCAATAACCCATCTTAAAGATTTGTTATCGGCAGACGAATATCAGCGTTGGGCCAAATATTTAAACTAACCCCTCAGCAGCCTTGCCCTGGGTGTGAATACTCAAACTAAAGGATGGTTTTGGATACAGCGATAAGGTCGTATTGCTGAGTAGGAAATTGTTCGAAAAATTCTCGCTGACGATCAACAACTTGATTATTCAACAAAGGCACGTACCAATCAAAGCTGCGTATGCTGTCCAAGCAATTTAGTAAATCCTCTGGAGTAGATTGCGTTTTAGCGAGCACTTGCGGATGTATTTCTAATAAAACAATTACTGCTTTAGAGCTTGTAATTAAGTCCTTAGCCCCTTCAATCGCCTGAATTTCTTGACCTTCAACGTCCACTTTCAACACTACAACAGGGTGAGTTTGATAACCCTTTATAGACAGCCATGAATCAAGGCTAACAACCTGAGTATCTCCGGCAATATTTGGATTGATAGCGCCTTCATGATCTACTGTACGCTTAGCATCAGAAGAAAAACCAACCAAACCATCGAAATTAGACACAGCCGAGTTATAGCAAAAAGCGTGATGCGGCAAGGCCGCAAGGTTTTTGGTTAAAATAGCGAAGGACTTAGGGTTGGGTTCAAACGCAAAAATCTGTTTAATATTAGGGCAATATTGATTAGCTAATGCGCTGACAGTACCTATATCAGCGCCTAAATCAAAAAATGAGACATCCTGCTCAGTATGCTTGATCTTATCAAAGAAAGGGACGAACTCGTCTAAATAATAATTTTGCGGCCCTTTTTCTAACCAAAAACACCACTCATCGAGAGGCACATAAAAGGGCGATCTATTTAGCTCATGAGCTATGAGTGCATCTGTATATTTAGCACATAACCAGAGATAGAGCCTATGTTTACCCGGCCAGTCGTATTTTTGAAGACTAGCTAGGCAGGCGTTAGCTATTCGATTAAACCGATGAAAATTGACATCAGAATTGACAGATCTATTCATAGCCAAATTGCGCTGATAGGTTAGCTATATAGCTATTTACTTGCTGCCTAAACTCAATTTTGTCGCTCTGATAACTCAACGGCTCAGTAGGCATAGATAAAGCTATCACAGCACTATCTGTATGCTTTCCTAACAGGATATTCCACGTTTCGGTCAACTTCGCGACACGATTATCAGCTATAAGTTTGCCGTCAATCACATACCAATGGGTAAGTAACCGTTTTCTATCAAGGTTGACTATGGTTGTTAAATTCACTCCTTCAAGGTTATCTAAAGGCAAGGGCTCTCTGGTATCTAACGACCAATTATCTTCTTGATAAAAGCGATTCAAAGAAGATATAAGCTCCCCCTGCCCTTTTGGATACCAAGCCATATATACATCTATATTGGGTATAGTAACCAATGAGCCAGAGTACTCATAATAAGGCTGTCTGAACTGCGGCGCCCACACTAAGTTAGGTTTAGGCTCAGACAAAACATTAAGGTCTACGTTTAAATCTGGAGAAGCCGAGTTTGGCTGAAGTTGTCCTTTAATTAGCAAAAACCAAACAAAGAACAAACATAAAACCGAGCTATTAATCCACGTAAATTTAATCACTGATGCGTGGGAATTAAGTGCTGGGTAAATAGTATTACCAGGAATACTGGCCGGCTCTTGCTTTTCACGGATCAGTTCACCTAAACCCAATAAACACATTATAACCAGTGCAAAAAACACCCAACCATAGATAAGATGGTCAGCACCCACTGCATGCTCCATGTCTGTTAAATAGCCAGTCAAAATGATCCCATAAACTCGCACTGCATTGGCTATCACCGGGAAAAGAATCGCAATCGTCACAAACAGTAGCTTTCGTTTCCAGCTATGCATATTTATGTAAGCATACAAAGAGCCTATGACAACCGAGGCGATAAAAAAGCTAATGCCAGAACAGGCTTCGGCGACTAAAAATCGGCCTTGAGGAATTTCAATATACAAGCCATTTCGATATATGGGTATGCCAGTCCAGTTAAGCATTGCCACAGACCAATCTGCAGTCAGCTCTTGTAAAAAAGGCACAAACTCTTCGCCAAAAGGTATCGAAAAAAGAATAAAACAGAGGGGGAACATTATTCGATAGGCAAGCCGATTACCGATAAGCATCCAAATAGCAATAGGGAGGTAAAAGAAAGCGGCAAGATGCAAAAATAGCTGAACATCACCAGCAATGCCCACAGCGTAAACAAAAAGACAGCCAACCAATATAGGTAACAACCAGTAATTGGGTTTAACTAAATTCGCATCAAGCTGCTTTTTTTTGAGGTAAATAAGATAGAAAGCACCAGGGATAACAAGCAAACAATGATTAAAAATATCTGATTCGATCCAGATATCAAGTGCGGTTGTAATTCCTTGAAAAAAAACAATAACCCATGAGATAAATAAACCTGAACAAGACAGAACAACTTTCTTGTCGTCAAAAACGGTGCGCTTCACTGCATGAGTCACGGCCAATTATCCCCTTAGGCACTTGGTATATTGTAAACGTCTTTCATTGTTCCCCAAGAAAAGTCGTGCAGTAACTTGTCGAGCTTTCCATAGGTTTTTTTCAAGTTAATATAATGTCTGAAATTTGACTTAGCAGAAGCACCTTCTACTCTTGGCTGATCTTCATCAATTTCCCACGGGTGAAAATAAAAAGAGTAGGGCTGCTGTTCTTTCTTGAGGTAGCTATTAACTAAAAACTTAGTCAAGGCGTAAGGATACAACCTGAAATACCCGCCTCCGCCTATAGGGGTTTGTCTGCCAAACACTTTGTGAGTTGGAATGGGGATTTCTGTAATATTCTCTTTTCTTTGATAAGCAAACCTTGGCCAATCGGGTGTTCCGTATAAGTCATGCTTAACCGGGTAGGTACTTGAACTGTATTTAAATCCTAAATCTGCTAAAACCTGAAACGCCCATTCGTTTGTATAACCAATAGAGAAGCTCGGAGCGCGATAACCAATCACCTCTTCACCTAATAACGACTCCAAGTGATTCTTAGAACGCAATACATCTTCTTTAAATACTTCAGGAGACTGTTCACTGGCTCGCCTATGAGCATAACCATGGCTGGCGATCTCATGGCCTTGTTGATGTATTTCTTGAATCAACTCAGGATAACGCTCAGCAACCCAACCTAAAACAAAAAATGTAGCTTTTACTTGATGAGAGTCGAATAACTCAAGAAGTCTGCGAGTGTTCTTATCGACTCTGGGCTTGTACTCATGCCAATTATCAGGAGAAATCACTCCATCAAAAGCTGACACATGAAAAAAGTCTTCCACGTCTACTGTCATTGCATTAAGTACGTTACTGTTCATATCTATCTACCTTTACCAAAAAGTACCACTTCAACAGTCCGTATTAAGATCAATATATCCAACATCATGCTCTGGTGCTTAACATAGTATAAATCGAATTTAAGCTTTTCCATTGAGTCTTCGACACTCGCACCATAAGGATAATTTAATTGCGCCCACCCAGCTAAGCCAGGTTTAACATTGTGTCTTTGATTGTAATAAGGAATATCTTTAATCAATTGCTCAACAAATTGCGGCCTTTCAGGCCTAGGCCCAATAAACGACATCTCACCACGAAATACATTTAATAATTGGGGAAGCTCATCAATTCGGTATTTGCGAATAAAATGTCCAATTCGCGTAACCCTTGAATCATTCGTTGTTGCCCATTTAGCGCCGTCTTTTTCAGCGTCTAATTTCATACTGCGAAACTTAATAATTTTGAATAGCTTACCGTTCAAGCCAACACGCTCTTGCTTATAAAAAACAGAGGCACCTTTTACTTTTATATCATCGAAGTAAATAATTGCTGCAGTTATCAGCATAACAGGCCACATCAGCAACAAAATTAATGTGGCAAAAAGGCAATTAATTGAATAGTCGAGGGCGTCTCTAAGGTAATTTTGAGAGCTAAAACCATTGGAGTAAATGACCCAACTCGGATACATAAGGTTTACCACTATTTGTCCGGTTTCGCGTTCCATAAAGTCAAGGAGGTCTGTGACTTCTACGCCTCTAAGACGGCAGTCGAACAAAACTTCAACGGGCAAGGTACCACGCCTTTGGTCACAGGCAATTACAACTTCGTCAATATCATTATCTGTAATGAAGTTTCTGAAGTTTTCGTCAATTTTTACATGTACTAGACGTTCATTCTGAATACCTTCTTCTCGGTTATCGCCGGGAATGGGTACAAACCCTAATAACTCGAAACCATATCTATCAACTTCTCGGCGCATTCGTTTTTCAATGATAGATGCACGCTCACCAGCACCTATAACAATAATTTTAGATTGGCCTAAGCCAAGAATGCCTAACCGGTTAACGAAGTAACGAAAAATAGATAAAGCAAGTATTGAGCTCGCGGCATAGATAGGTAAATAGTATTGGCTGACTACCAGTTCGGTAAAAAAGCTACTGGTCAGCACTTCCACGAGAAAATAACTTATCGCCACACTCACAAAAATACGCCGAATAATCCCTCGATAAGTCTCTCTGAGCTTAGACTCATACAAACCGACTGATAAAGCGGAAATAACCACTAATACAGTAAACAAACTGATTTGGGTGGCAAACTCAGTAAAACTCAACTCAATATAAGAGTCGCCAAAAAAATGTTTAATCAAAAGTGCTGAAACGTAACCAACGTAGCCAACAATAAGAATTTCTAGCGCCATCAAAATGTTAGAGCGACGTATTTCCTTTTTACTACCAAAACTCATTTAATTCTCCGATGAAAATTGGTTGAAAAATACCTTTTGATAAACCGACACAATATTTGATCATAATCCCTAGTCATTTTTTCTGTCTATTAAACATATTAAGGTTGTGTAGCAAGTCTAAAACTTGTTACATTGAGCGCTTGTGAATTCAAACATATGGGACGGTAATTTACATGAAGACTAACAAAATAGCATGGTCAAATTTGATATTTTTTACTTTTTTATTCTTAACTGGCTGTGCGAATAATGCAGGGAAATTGCCTAGTGCGACCACCTACTCCTCAGACACAACCTCAGTCGATAACTATAAATACTTAATTGGGCCTGGTGACAGTTTATCCATATTTGTTTGGCGAAATCCTGATATCTCAGGTTCTTTCATCGTCAGACCGGATGGTAAAGTTACCACTTCTCTAGTGGAAGATTTGGACGTATCAGGAAAAACCCCTACAGAACTGGCTAGACAAATAGAAGAAGCCTTGGGTAAGTTCATTAACAACCCCAGGGTAACAGTCAGCGTTAACAACTTTCGCGGCCCTCTCAGTGAGCAAGTAAGAGTCATTGGAGAAGCTACAAATCCAAGTGCAATTAGTTACACTGAGAAAATGACTCTGCTAGATTTGATGATTCAAGTCGGTGGGTTAACTGAATTTGCCTCAGGAAACAACGCAAAGCTTGTTAGAATAGTAGACGGGCAACAAAAAACGTTCAGCTTGAGAATTGAAGATTTAATCTCCAATGGCGTAATCGAAGAGAATGTCGACATGCTACCAGGCGATATCATTATCATACCAGAAGCATGGTTCTAAGCTGATTCAGGGACGGATACACACATAATGCAAGATTTTCAGAAAACGTTCGAACTTCTTTTAAATTACATAAAAGGCGTTTGGGTTAAAAAGCGGTACATTATAATTTGTACGTGGTTAATATGCCCCCTAGGGTTTATATACGTGGCGTCCATGCCCGATGTCTATCAATCCTCAGCGAGGGTTTATGTAGATACACGTTCAAAATTGCAGCCTTTGTTGACAGGTATAGCCATCCAGCAAGACTCCCGCTTAGAAATCAGAACGAACGTAAAAACCTTGTTGAGCCGCCCAAACGTAGAAATTATTGCTCGGGAGTCTGACCTGGATATTACCGCAAAGACGCCTGTTCAATATGAAAACTTGATAACGTCCCTAACCAAAAACATTAAAATCAAACCCGTCGGCAGAGAGTTTATTTATACAATTTCTTATAGTCACCGTAATCCCGAGATGGCAAGGACAGTAGTTCAAGAAACGCTAGACCTTTTTGTGGAAGGGACGAAAGGCAACAACAGGCGAGAGTCTGACGGTGCGAGTCAGTTTATTGATGAACAAATAAGTGACTATGAGAACCGACTAGCTGCTGCTGAACAAAAGCTAGCTAATTTTAAACGGAAACACTCTGACTTATTGCCCAATCAAGGTTCATTTCATTCCAACTATCGCCAACTTGAAGAGCAACTAGAGCAAACAGAACTAAGTATCAAAGAAACAGAGCAACAGATTATCGCTTTGACAGCTAAACTCAGCGATAAAAAAGCTCAAAAAGACGGGTTTTCTGTTCGCTCTGCAAACGAAGAACCTGCTTTGACAACCCGTTATGATTCCAGAATAACCAATTTAGAGGAAAAACTTGACGAGTTAATGCTCAGATACACTGAACTCCACCCTGATGTAATAGAGACATCTAATTTGCTGGAGTCTTTACAAAAAGCTCGAGATAAAGAAATTGAAGAGTACATGAGTTCTGATGCTTCTGGCGATGCAACAGATGATAGAGTTGGTTCACTAAATAATGAAATACGTTTAGAAATAAGTCGCCTAGAAGGTTTAGTTGCATCACTTAAAGTGCGAGAAACTCGATTTTCTACCAAACTTGACGAATTACGCCAAAAAATCGATATGGTTCCTCAAGCAGAAGCAGAACAAACCTCATTAAATCGAGATTACGGAATTTTAAAACGTAAATATGAAGAATTGCTAGGTCGAAAAGAAGCCTCAGATATAGCGGTGAAAGCTGACGTATCCAACGAAGATGTTCAGTTTCGCGTTATCGACCCACCCATCGCACCACAAACAGCTTCGGGACCTAATCGTATATTTAATTACACCTTGGTGTTACTTGCTGGTTTTGCTGCAGGTTTAGGGATTGCGTTCTTAATCAGTCAATTAAACCCGATATTAATTCGAGGTAGCCAACTCACGGTTTTAACCGGGTACCCAGTACTCGGCACCGTTAGTCATCTCGATAAAGCGATAATGAACCGAGCATCACGTAAAAAGCTATTTGTATTTATACTGTCGTCCCTCATTATTTGCGGAATGTATGCGGGACTGGTTACTGCTGAAGTTCTACAGTTGGACTTACGTGCAAGGATTTTCTCATGAACTCAATAGAAAAAGCGCTGCAAAAGCAAAACGCAGAACAAGACAAACAAAAAGACACTCGGTCATCGATTGAAAAGGCGCAGCAAAAAACATCAGTGACGCCATCAGCACAAGATGTAAGCCATACGTCTGAAGCCCCAGTTGCGGCAAAAGCAACGCCTAAAAAACAAAGTATAGAAATCGATGTTGAAGCCTTAGGAAAAAAAGGATTCGTGTCCAGTAACTCTGAACGACAACTGATTAATGAAGAGTACCGAGCGATTAAAAGGAAGTTATTAGACAATGCTTTTGGCCCCTTATCTAAGTCGTTAAATAACAGCAATATCATAATGGTCACCAGCTCCAGACCCAGTGAAGGTAAAACTTTTACCGCTGTAAATTTAGCCCTGAGTATTGCTCTTGAAAAAGACAAAACCGTGTTACTCGTGGATGCAGACGTCCTCAGACCCAATGTCATGCGTACCCTTGAGCTAAAAAATAAAGAAGGCTTAATGGAATACTTGCTTGATGAGAAAAAAGATATTTCTGAGGTAATGAATACCACCAATGTCGAAAATTTGAGAATTATTGCTGCAGGCAAATCTCATCACTTATCTACCGAGCTATTGGCTAGCGAGAAAATGTATGATGCAGTAGAACAATTTGCGAATCGCTACCCTGACCGAGTGGTAATTGTAGACACCCCGCCCATGCTCGGTATAAACGAGACAGCAATACTCGCCAACCTAGCAGGACAGGCAATTTTGGTTACCGAGGAATCGAAGTCAAGATTAGTCGATATAGAAAACGCTGTGAATCAACTTAACCCCGATATGGCCATTGGATTTGTTGTCAACAAATCTGCACGAGGGAATACAGATGGTACCGGTTATGGATATGGATATTATTACGCGGGAGCAGATTAGATATGAGCTCAAAACGTTCAACTTTAAGCTTAGTTTCTTCATCTGTGGCTTTACTTTCAAGCCCAGTCTTTGCCGGTGATATCGAGTTTAAAAAATCAGTAAAAACGACAGGGTATGCTTACGAGACAACCTTGAATGATGAAACCGAGAGCGATCAATATGCTGCTGTAATAGAACCAGAAATTACCGCCATATTTACCAGTAAAAAGTTGAACGGTGCATTAAACGCAAAACGAACTCAAGTATTTCAGGAAGACGAGACCAGCTCTCTAAATTCGATAGATAGGGAAAGTGGTGGCTTTACGTCTCTAGATCTACGCTCAAACCTAAGCATAATCGACCAAGTATTGAGTTTATCGTTAAATGGCAACCAAACGTATCGCTCTGGTCAACAAGGAAATGGTTTACTAAGTGACCCAGTCGCCTTTAGCGGAGAATTAAGTAAAATACAAAACTACACAAGCACCTTAAGTTTTGTCACACCAAACCCTCAATGGCTCGGAGCAACCGCCGAAGCCACCATATCTGAAACTAAGGCAGACGAATCATCCACAGTATCAAGTAGTTTGAATTCTGAAAATACGGCCTTGATTGCAAGCGTGTTTAGTGGTCGTAAATTTGAGAGGGTCAACTTCCAATTATCTGGACAAATAATTAACACGCAAAGAGAAGCAAGCAGAGATTTTGATTCTCACGCAATAAACTCAAGTGTTGAGTTTGGTTTAATAAAGGATATTAGCTGGACAATCAGTGGGGCCGTTGTCGAATACGATTTTGGGCAAGGCCAAGGTAGCGTGAATCGTCGTCTAATTGACACAACATCTTTTGGCAGTGGTTTAAGATGGCGACCCAGCCAGGGTCGCGCCATTGAAATTAGCTACAATCAATTAGAAGAAGATGACAATAAAACGGAATACATAGGGGCTAATATTTCTTGGGCATTTTCCCCCCGAACCGCTCTATTCGTCGATTATGGTAAACGTTTTTATGGGGATGCTATTCAAGCAAGCTTCAACTATAACTTACGTCATTTCAGGTCGTCTTTTAGTTACACAGAGAGTGTTACCTCATTTTCTCGTTTAAATCTAACTTTTGGAGAACCCCAATTGTTCGTTTGTGAGATTGGTACTTCTGATCTCGCTAGCTGTTTTCAACCGCAAACTCAGGATTATGAGTTACAACCAGGCGAAGAATTTCGAGCTGGATCAACTATCGAAGGTGACTTAGTAGATGAAGTATTTATCGGAAAATCAGCAAATTGGAGTTTTGGATACGACAAGGGACGACTTAAAACTTCTTTAAATTTGCGTTACTTTGAAACTGAATTTTTAGAAAGTGATCGAGAACAAGAAAATGGCACAGCAAGTTTTTCCGCTCTCTATCAAATAGGCAAGCGCACTGATTTTGGTTTAGATATCAACTATTCTAAAAGGCAACTTTTACAAAATGAACAAGATACTATTACTAAGTCAGCTGAAATTAGCCTTGATAAGAAAATTAGTAATCGAACCAAGGTTGACCTTGGATTTAGGCTTGTTGATAGAGTATCGGGTTTAAATAACTCAGATATCCTTGATAAAAGGATAACCTTAGGTATTAGTTACTCTTTCAAATAATCATATATAGCAATTCAGGGTTATAACAACATCCTGAATTGCTGTTTTTTTGGGAAGTTGATCAAGTAACTTCACATACCAAATTCTACGGCTGTGTACTTATCCGTATGAGAATTTACCTCTCTTTATTTCAGCACTCATTTTTACTGAATCTAAATGATCCGAGTTCTAATCCAAGATCTGATCGATAACTGTCTCAAACAAGTATTGTTAATCATTAATAGTTTAATCAGTGAGAAAAATTGTGTTTGGTTTATTTTCTAAAGATCCAACCAAAAAATTACGTAAGATATACGATCAAAAGTCCACTGAGGCGATGCATGCTCAACGTAAAGGGGATATTAAAACCTATTCGATGTTGACAGCTGAGGCGGACAAGATATGGCAGGAAATCGAGGCTATAAAAGCCAATAATACTCAGTAACGGGTTGACTCAAGCCAGCTCTCAAAAATCAAACAAGCAGAAACACTATCAACCTTTTGCTTGTTCAGTTTTTTATATCCACCCAACTCAAACAACCTTGCTTTCGCTTCGACCGTGGTCAGGCGTTCATCGCAGGTTTCGACCTTAACTTTATATTTTGCGTTTAAACGATTAGCAAACTTTTTAGCTGAAAATGTCACTTGCTGGTTAGAACCGTCCATATTAACGGGCAGGCCCACTACCGCTAAATCTGGGTTCCACTCAGAGAATACTTGAGCAAGAAGATCCCAGTTGGGTATGCCGTCCTGTGCCTTGAGGGCATCTAAAGGAGAGGCGGTACCCGTCACTAACTGCCCAACAGCAACACCAATACTTTTTGTGCCAAAATCAAATGCCAACACGGTATTAACTGGTTTGTCTGCCATTAAGCGTGACCCACGTCAGGCCCAAGTTGCCATACATCAACGCCCAAACGCTGCACCGCCACTTCCCACTTTTTATGAATAGGCACGTCGAATAGCACCTCACTATCGGCCTCAACTAATAGCCAAGCATTGCTTTGAATCTCTTCTTCTAATTGCCCAGCAGACCAACCCGCATATCCTAAAATAGCTAATGATTTTTTGGGGCCCGAATCTGTACCTAAAAAAGATAAAATATCTTTAGAAGTGGTAATCATAATCTCAGAATTCATGGCTAGGCTTGAGCTCCATCCCTCTTGGGTTGAATGAAGAATAAACCCTCTGTCTTGGCTAACCGGCCCTCCGGCAAGCACTATATCGTCAGCTCGACTTTCAAGAACCTCGGCTTCTTCATCAGCTTGAGCAACAAGCTCCTTTAGCTTCATTCCAACAGGCTGATTAATAACCAAGCCCATTGCGCCTTCTTTATTGTGCTCACACAAGTACACAACAGTTCTAGAGAAATAAGGGTCTTCCATGGTAGGCGAGGCAATAAGTAAGTAATTCTGCAAATCACTCATGTTGACTATTCACCTCCTTTTATAGCGCAAAGCCGTTTTTCGATAGCATCAAACAACATACCAGTAATGTTGACATCATAGGCGTTTTCTATTTCTTGAACACACGTAGGGCTAGTCACATTGATTTCGGTCACTTTATCGCCAATTACATCTAACCCAACAAATATAAGGCCTCGCTCTACTAAAAATGGCGCAATTCGCTTAGCTATGGCTAGGTCTGACTCAGAGATGGGTTGTGGACGACCCGTCCCTCCAGCGGCCAGATTGCCTCTGTTTTCACCTTTAGTTGGTAATCGAGCTAAACAGTATGGAACAACTTGCCCATCAACTATCAATATCCGCTTATCGCCTTCACTTATTTCTGGTAAAAACCGTTGAAACATAGCGTAGCGTTGCCCATTTTCGGTCAGAGTCTCAATAATTACACCTAAGTTATTACCGTCTTCTTTAACTCTAAAAATAGAGGTGCCCCCCATGCCATCTAGGGGTTTGCATATAATATCTTGATGCTTCTCGTGAAATGCTCGAATCAATTTAGCGTCTCTGGTGACCAAAGTATCAGCAACGAGATCTGGAAACCAAGACGTAAATAATTTTTCGTTAAAATCGCGCAAACTCTGCGCTTTGTTAACAATTAACGTACCTTGCTGCTCAGCCAATTCAAACATATGAGTTGCATAAATAAACTCGTTATCTACAGGGGGGTCTTTACGCATTAGTACTACATCTAAACTCCCTAGCTCAATATGCTGTTCCTCGCCGAGTGAATACCAATTGGTTGGATCGCGCTTTACTGATAAGGGTTGAATTCGACACATAGGCTTACCATTGTCTAGATAAAGGTCGGCCATTTCGATATAGAACAACTGATAACCTCTAGCTTGTGCATCAAGTAACATGGCAAAGCTAGTATCTTTTTTAATATTTATGGCCTGAATAGGGTCCATGACAATGCCAAGTTTAATGCTCAAGGGAATTCCTTATAAATAATTTAGGTATACAGATATAGAACAGAATGTTGCGGCTTTTCTTACATAAATCAAGGCTTAAAGCGAAGTAATACCAATAAGTAGTGATTTATGATCTAGTACTGTCATGGATTGCTCACTATTATTGTTCATATGAAACTTGATAACTCACAAGATCTTTTAGCTCTTTCTAGAAC
>CANMKA010000018.1 GCA_947498355.1 uncultured Paraglaciecola sp.
GTAATCCAAGGTTCTGCACTTAAAGCCCTAGAAGGCGAAGCAGAATGGGAAGCAAAAATCATTGAACTAGGCGAAGCCCTAGATTCATATATCCCAGAGCCAGAGCGTGATGTTGACAAGCCATTCCTACTACCAATTGAAGATGTATTCTCAATTTCAGGTCGTGGTACGGTAGTAACAGGTCGTGTAGAGCGCGGTATCCTTAAGACAGGTGACGAAGTAGAAATCGTTGGTATTAAAGAGACGCAAAAGTCTACTTGTACTGGTGTAGAGATGTTCCGTAAGCTTCTAGACGAAGGTCGTGCTGGAGAGAACGTTGGTGCCTTGTTACGTGGTACTAAGCGTGAAGAAGTAGAGCGTGGTCAAGTATTGGCAGCGCCTGGTTCAATCAACCCACACACTAACTTCGAAGCCGAAGTATACGTATTGTCAAAAGATGAAGGTGGCCGTCATACTCCATTCTTCAAAGGCTACCGTCCACAGTTCTACTTCCGTACAACTGACGTAACAGGTGCAGTAGAGCTACCTGAAGGCGTAGAAATGGTAATGCCTGGCGATAACCTTAAGTTTAAGGTTGAGCTAATTGCTCCAATCGCGATGGACGAAGGTTTACGCTTCGCAATCCGCGAAGGTGGCCGTACAGTTGGCGCCGGTGTTGTTGCTAAGATTTTAGATTAATCTAAAGCTTATATTAAGAAGGCTGCACTTATGCAGCCTTTTTTGTGTCTAAAAAAACCGGCTCCTGCTGTATAGCCCCAAGCGGATATCTCCGTGACTATTTTGTCGGGAACAACATAGCGCAGCCGAAGGCTGACCTCGAAGAGGCGAAGGGCAGGATGCCCGGAGTAACGTGGCCGTACAGTTGGCGCCGGTGTTGTAGCTAAAATCCTAGACTAATAATAGTTTCTGATTTAAGAAAAGGTCACTTCGGTGGCCTTTTTTATTGCCAGCGGTAACTGTATAGATAAATCATTTGTCCTACCTTGGCCCGATTAGTCGGCTTGCCGCTACCAGCGCACACTCATGGGCAGTCAGTGCTAGAACTAGTGAATAGTACCAAGCAACAAAGCCACACCGCCTACGCTTATTGGCGAGGAAATCACACTTTGCTCATGGGGGACTTTCGCTTAACCCGTTTCGGCGACAAGGGCCTAGCGTTATACGACCTTAGCAGTGCTGAAAAAGAAACCAAGAACGTCGCGGCAGCACACCCTGAAGTGGTAGAGCAAATGTTGCAGGTGTTGCAAGTCAAGATGAAACTGAACGACAAGTTTTAAGGGGCGGCAAACCCTTGTTCTGCTGCTAAATGCAGTGTGTATTGTCGTTACGTTTAATCGTGCAATCACAATAGCGCGACTGGCTAGTCACGCTATCACAATCCGTTTAAACAGTTAGTGCGCTAGTGAGTGATTACCAATTTTTTGCTCTACATGGATTCAACCTAAGCTGCTGATACCTGTTGATGCCATTGCTTGACTAGTTCGGCCCATGAGATACCGAGTATGGCTTTGGCGTTAGTATGGAGATCTGCGGTATGAATCAATTTCACCACTGTCTCTATGTCGTACCGCTGAATAATAAAGTCGACTAAGGCATGAGCTGACAGTAATCCATAATTTACGTGTCTAAACGATCGTCTTTCTTTGCCGTAGTAATAGCGCTGCATGTCGTCCAGGTTGAGTAGGGGTAGGCCACTGTTGTGTACATGTTGTATTTCAACCAGAACAGGTTCGAATACAGGTAGCTTGCTCCAAACGCTGTAATGCCGAGTGATATACTCAGCCAAACCCTCTTCTAGCATGATGTTGTGCGTTCTGTCTAAGCTGAGCTTGTGCTTGATATTAGCATAGTCGTTGCGGCTGAGTTGCATGTCTTCGATATCGATGGCGTTGATAGCCATAAATGCGTGTACGAGTTCATGCAAAAATGAAACGGAATAGAGTAGATTGATATAATTGCTCTGAATCCAACTGCTGAAATTGAAGTGTTGAGAGCCTAAGGTGTACATGCTAGTTGATTGCGCCCTTCCATCTTTCAGTCCAAAGGCCTCTCTCTGTGCCTGATTACTGACTAGCAGTACGTTGATGTAACCATCGTTAAGCATATCGAGTTTAGCTTGGAAGGCTCGTTGTTGATCCGGCTCTTTAAGAAAAGCCCGTTGAATCGCATCTGACGAATACTCAAAGATATATTCGATTTCTTGTTTATCTCGCAACGAGGTTTCATTGAAATACATGATATTAGCAAAGCCGGCTTGCGACACTTGATAGTGGGTTTGTGCATCGTAAGGCATGGGCGTGGCGTAGAACATTTTTCCGCCTATTCCATAAATGGTTTCTCCATAGGCATCTATTAGGCTGCGCTCTATGCTGTGCTCTTCCTTCAAAGCGCTGGTGTAAAAGGTATCCCATTGCTGCTTGGGAAGTTGGGTTTTCAACGTTGTGAAAAAGGTGCCCGCCATTTTTCTGATAATAGCTTGTTCGGTAGTATTCAGCTGGCCGCGATTTTGATAGCGGCGGATAAGGCTCTGGATATCCTCATCAATGATGTGATCTGACATCGGCTGAAACGACAGCTTTGGTACGCAGGCGCTTAGCGTGATGCAAATAATAGCGCATACAATCATGCGAATCGGGTAAAAAGTCATAGGGGGGGGCGTCCTTGGTCGTTACTGGGCAGTGTTTACTGTTATTAATACTTGGTATTTCAAACTAGAGAAGGCTGATTGGCCATTGTCTTATCATAATTGATAAGACAATGAGCTGCCAACAAATAGGTTGTCTGGAGTGAACTCGTTATTAACCGATATGTATTTTCTGAGGTTAAAGTCGAGATCGAATTTTTTAGACAAGTGCAATGTCCAACGAGCCTCAGGGTAAAGCAATAAATCAGTATCTTCATACATACACTCCTGATTTTTCCATGCTACGTTAACTCTAATGTGTTTTATGCATGGCTGACTCAAGACCTATTGCCAAAAATATCAACTAATGTCGTTATTGTGATGGATAATGCTTTGTTTCATAAACGGGATGATATGTTAGACGCGATTAAAGAGCATGGATGTACTGTAGAATTTTTACCGCCTTATAGCCCAGACCTAAATCCAATTGAGAAAAAGTGGGCACAAATCAAAGCTGTCAGAAGAGCTAAACGTTGTAGCCTTGAAGAACTATTTTCTAAGCACATTCCTTATGCCAATTTATGTTGACCCAGCTATACCTCCGAGACTATTTTGTCGGGAACAAAATAGCGCAGCCGAAGGCTGACCTCGAAGAGGCGAAGGGCAGGATGCCCGGAGTAACGTGGCCGTACAGTTGGCGCCGGTGTTGGCAGAAAAGCTGATCCCTGCGTTTTCTGCACTTCCTACATCCATGTAGGTCGTCACTAAAATTCTAGACTAATTCATCTGGAATGGATGACTCGGTATATCCTGTACCTCTTGCAATACTCGTAAATTTTCTGGTGTAAATGCCTGCCGATTTTAGCTATTTCGTTTAAATATAAATCCTCACTTTATAGGCCTAGCGGTAATTTCATGTCTTTCCAATTCAGCGCTTAAATTTGCACTAGGGATGCTTGATTTGATCGACAACTTCTTCAATAACATTATCTAAATCAATGTCTTCGAGTTTCAAAAATTCTAAAATGGGTTCAACGACCCTTTGCCATTCATCGCTTTCATTTTCTGGCGTTGCTTGTTTAAACACTGCGTAACGGGCGATTTTTAAAAGGGAGAGTAGTTCTAGGCCAGTTTGTGAGAGTTCACCACTGTGAAAAATACCTTCTACGTCATGTTGGTAGTAGATCACTTCGGTCATTACGCTGGGTAAAGCCCACTTCTGACCCAAAATACAGCTAACTGTTGTGTGACTGGTACCAAATGTATCTTGCTCCTGCTGGCAAAATATTTGCCAGTCTGAATTATCATTTTGGTCTAGCATGGCTGAATACTCTGGGAACTCTAGGAGCATCACGGGGATCCCTGCATTGTGAAACAGCCCCAGCATGTACACGTGATCGACAAGCTTCTTTTTGTTTAAAACATTGGCGGTTTTTGAGCAGGCGCTGGCAATCAGATTGGCTTGTTGCCAGAATTTATCTAATTTATCACTCTGCGCCATCGAACTTTTTAAGGCGACCGACTTAACTAACGGCAAAATCCGTTTAAATCCCAGTATCATTACAGCTTGTTGTATCGAGGCTATTTCTCTGCCTCGACTAAACGCCGCAGAGTTGACGACTTGTAAAACCGATGAGGAAATACTGATGTCAGAACTAATAATGTCTGCTATTACAGATACGTCGGGTTCAGGCTTTTTGGCTTCAGCAGAAATATCCAATAAAGCTTGAGGGCGAGGAGGGATAGTAACGTTGCGTAAAATTTCTTTTTCAGCGTCAGAAAATGTAATGCTCATATATCAAAGGTTTCCTCTACGACATGGACTTTAAGTATCAAGCAACTTCAGTCTTTTGTCTAACTCCAATCACTCTCCGCGTTTAGTGATAAACATACGTAGTTATTGGCCTCTATATACTTGACTAGCTTTAATATTAACGCGTTAACCCAACATGCCTCCATCTAGTAATATTTTAGCTCATCGGCTTTTCCTCTGAATGCGTAATAGGCCACGCAAGTGTATGCAGCGATAATTGGTACGACGACCAGTGCGCCATAAAAAATGATCTCTAGGGAAGGCTTTGCACTAGCAGCTTGATAAATAGTTAGCTTGTTGGGTACGGCATAGGGATAAAAGCTCAAGGCTAATCCAATAAAGCACGTAATGAAGATTAAACTGGTCATCAAAAACGGCAATCCCGCGCCCAAATCGTTTTCTAGTGGTAGGCGTTTTAACACCATGTAGCCTAGTACGAACATAGTGAAGCAGGTGAAAGGGATGGCGGCATACAGATAGGCGAAAGGCCCCTGAGTCCATACTGCCAATGCATTCGCATTAACCAATGGATTAACCAGACATACCGCGAGGATCCCACTAAAACATAGCGTACCGGCTTGTTTACAACGAATTATGGCATGGCGTTGTAGTTGGCCAGAGGTTTTTAAGACCAACCAAGTGTTACCAATTAATGCGTAAGCGGCCGTTACGCAAATGCCACTAAATACCGCGAATAGGCTACTTAAAACTGTATATTCTAAGCCCATCACGTAGATACCCAGCATAAAACCTTGACTAAATGCAGCAAGGATTGACCCCACTTTAAAGGTGATGTCCCAGCGCATTTTATACTCTGGGTTTACCTTGGCTCTAAAATCAAAGGCTACACCCCGTAAAATTAGGGCGATCAAAAGGGTAGTTGCGGGTAAGTAAAGTGCATTAAGTATTGCGCTGTGCGCCTTAGGAAAAGCGACAAGTAATAAACCTACAGCCAATACCAGCCAAGTTTCGTTGGCGTCCCAAAATGGGCCTATGGACGCAATAGAGGTATCTCGCCATGCTTCGTTATCTAAAGGTAAACATATTCCAACGCCAAGGTCGTAGCCGTCGAGTATTGCGTAAAGCAAAATCGAGAGTGCAGTAAGACCTGCAAAAATTAGCGCTAATTGGTCGTGGGTAAAGTCAATCATAGTGTTTCCCCTAGAGGCTTTCGTTGGCTATGCCTATTTTGTGAAGCTGATATACCAGGCGGTGTTAAGTCATATTCTTCAACGTCTACTGCTTTTCGCGCCAGGCCAAATAAGGTTTTAATATATGCAACCAGTAACACCACATAGATACACAGATAGGCAGCTAAGGTTAGCGCGACGTTTTCTCCGGCTATGGTTGTCACTGCGTCAGCGGTTTTTAATACGCCATGAACTAAATAGGGCTGGCGACCAATTTCTGTAACGTACCATCCTGCTAGTGTCGCTAGCCACCCAGAGAAGGTCATCGCCATTAGAACACGCAATTGGAAACGAGATAAGCTTTGGCCTCGGGCCAAGCTCAAGCTTGTCCACCAGGCGACAGTAATCATCAAGAATCCCATACCTACCATAACTCTGAAGCTGAAAAATACTGGAGCGACGGGAGGATGGACGCCGGTAAATTCGTTCAGGCCTTTTATTTCTCCCTGCGGGTCGTGGGTCAGAATAAGGCTGGCCAGATTGGGTATTTCAATAGCGTATTTGTTAGTTTGCGTTGTTTGATCCGGTAGTCCAAATAACACTAAAGGTGCACCCTTTTCGGTTTGCCATACGCCTTCCATTGCCGCAATTTTTGCAGGTTGATGCTCCAGAGTGTTTAGCCCATGTAAATCACCTACATAGGCTTGACTTGGTGCAAGTATTGCGGCTGTAAAAAGGGCGGTTTTTAAGGTTAGGTTAGGGGCTTTCTTGTTGTCGCCTCGATATATTCGGTAGGCACTTATTCCTGCAACTAAAAAGCACACTGTTAGGGCTGAGCTTAACAAGGTATGAGATAAGCGATAAGGAAACGATGGATTAAATACAATGGCTAGCCAGTCTGTTGCGTAGGCAATTCCGTCACGCATTTCAAAACCTGCGGGGGTTTGCATCCAAGAGTTAAGTACTAATATCCAGAAGGCTGACATAGTCGTGCCAAAGGCGACTAAAAAGATTGCCAAGGTGTGGGCCCAAGGAGGCACACGATTAAAACCAAATAGCATAATTCCTAACATGGTTGCTTCTAAGAAAAACGCAGTGAGGATCTCGTAGGCAAGCAACGGCCCTGCAATATTACCTATGCTCTCCATAAAGCCCGGCCAATTGGTACCAAATTGAAAGGACATAGTAATTCCGCTAACTACGCCTAGGGCAAAGGTTAAGGCGAATACTTTGACCCAAAATCGATATGCTCGCATCCATACCGGGTGTTTGGATAAATCAAACCTGACCTTGAAGTAAAACAACAACCACCCCAAGGCAATGGTGATAGTGGGAAACAAGATATGAAAACTAATATTGGCGGCAAATTGGATCCGCGATAGCAATAGTACGTCCATTCGAATAACCTCTAGTAAAATGAAATCTGTTTTGCTGTCCTATTCCGCTTTGCGCTGGGTGAGCTTATCTTTTAAGTCCAGCACTTTGCCAACCCCAGAGCCCAACTTCATCAAGGTATTTAACTTGTCTGGGGATAAGGTTTGTAAGCTTTGAGTCCAATGAGTAATGTTTTCTAGTAAATCGTGGATCTCATGAATACGCTCTTGGGCATAGGCTTCTTGAGGATTAGCGGCTTCATCAAGCAGTATGTCTCTAAGCATAGATAGAGTGGGGTCCATTTCGCGTTTTCGCCTCTCTTCAAATACACGATTTGCCATGTCCCAAATTGTCCCTTTAGCCCGATAGTAGTCTTTGCGGTCCCCAGCTTTGTGAGTGGTTTGTACTAGTTGCCAGCTATGCAGCTCTTTTAAGCCCATGCTGACATTTCCACGAGATACCCCAAGGGCATCGCCAATGTCATTGGCACTTAAGGCAGATTCGCTGATTACTAACAAGGCGTATATTTGTCCGACCGTACGGTTGAAGCCCCAGCGACTGCCCATTTCTCCAAAGTGAAAAACAAAAGATTCGATCATAGGTGTCATTTGCATAATAATAATTTCACAACTTTCAGTAATTTCTGAAAGTATAGAATATTGAGAGGTTAAAGCAAGTCATTCCTTCTTTTGAATACCTCGCATTTATTTGTGTATCGATTCGGTTAAGTCTTATTACATTGAGCAGTAAAATTAACGTTTGAGTGGTGATACTCTTTGTTTATTGATTCAGTATATGAGTATTCAGCTTGCGATAGGCGCGGGACCCAGTCTTGTGTTAGAAAACATATCTGACTAGACGTTGATTGAAAATTAATCTAGATAGGGCGAAACATAGACTGATTTTTTATCCACAGTTTAGGCGATACGAGAATGAGGTTAGGGTCGACTTAGTTTATTCTGTAACTAAGTTTTTTGGAGGGCATGTATGGCAAAGACGATTATTTTTGGTAATTCTGGTTCAGGAAAATCCACCCTAGCCAAACAATTAGCTAGGCAAGATAACGCCTTGCATCTAGACTTAGATACGCTGGCTTGGCTACCAACGACGCCTCCTCAGCGTATGCCTATAGCGCAATCAGAGCAGCTTATCCGACAGACTCTTGCTAATAAACAAAATTGGGTGGTAGAAGGATGCTATGCCGATTTGTTGACAATCTTATGTGACCAAGCAACCCATGCCATTTTTTTAAACCTACCCATAGAAATGTGTATTGAAAATGCAAGAGCACGCCCATGGGAGCCGCACAAGTATGCCAGTAAAGCATTACAAGATAAGAATTTGAAGATGCTCATTGGCTGGATCTCCCAATATGCAACAAGACGAGATAGTTTTTCGTTAGAGGCTCACAAACAGCTGTATGCAAACTTCTCGGGAGATAAAGTTACGTACGTGACGCGCCCCCTTAAAAGAGCGAGTAGGCACCTCAATAAGGTTTGGTTAAATAGGTGTAGAGCTAAAAGGTCGTATTAATACTTAAGTGCCAAATATTTATGTGTCTGTTTTCATCTAATACTTGATTGTTGTCTACCTGAATTAACCCGCTGCCGGGGTTGTTGATTCTGGCATGATTAAACTGTAGCTTTGCAGCCCACTTGGGCTTGATGTCCCAGCGAATGCCAAAGCTAATGGCCTTTTGATCAATCCTAATGATATCTGTCACTAATTCAGTGGTTGCGGCTAGCAAAGCAATCTGTTGAGCTATTTGCGGGGGAAGAGCTGCTGGTGGCGCATTCAGCTGGGCTGTGAATGGCGGTTCTTTGGGGCGAGTGAAAGAGAATGTTACATAAGGCGTCCAATCGCCTATATATTGGCCAAATGTGGTATAGCCAGAATAAGACGAAGGATACAACAACCAATCTGAGTGATAGTCGGCTACTTCAGTCATCCATATTGACTGGCTGTTATCAAATTTAGCACCAAGGGATGCATACTTTGCCCTTTGGTTAACCCCTAGTAGCCTATCTGCAACGCTATCTTTATTTGGCCAAATAAGGGCGGGGCTCTGACGCACGCCTTCGGCAAGGTTGCTAAAATCGTTATCGTTTTGTACTCGCATTTTAGTGGTGACATAACTGCTGTGAAAACGCCAGTCTATGCCTTGCCACTCAGCATGGAAGGTGATGCCGTTGAAAAAGTCGATGTCAATTGCATTGGCTTTGTTCCGTAACTTTGCTGTAGTGCCCCCTAACGAGAGCCCGAATTTTGCGTATCCGCCCCACAAGTCGTTAGCATAACGGATGTCTACTCCATCCAATGAGTCAGTGACTGTTGATGATGAATAAAACTCCATGGGCGGACGTGCCCATAAGAAGGCATGGCCTACTGGTTTGTATTCGGATACCAAATATACACTATTGTTTAATCTACCGATTCTTGCCGCCCAGTGTCTGTTAAATTGATAACGCAAGAAGGCAATTTCTATTTTGTTTTCTAAATCACTGCGCCGTGAGTCTACAAATACAATCTGGCCTACAGCTTGAATTTTGTTAGTCAGATTAGCATTAACTTGAAAACCTAGTATGGAGTCAGGTTGAAGAGCAAAACCGTTTCTTTCTTCGTTTAGATAGGTCGATGAAAAGTTTAGGTCGTCTGATGAACTATGAGTAGCAGCAAGTGATGCAAACCCTGTGACTTTAACCTTTGCGCGCTCAGCATTCGCAGCAAGCGAAATACCTACAGCTAATACAAATAAGCCTACTTTCTTTAGACAGAGTTTATAATTGATAAACAATCTTCATCTCCTCTGTCACGTATTGCTCAGGTATGTAAGCAATTGCGGCATTATTTTCAGAAAGTAGTTCAACAATCTGTTGTGAGTTGTCGAGTATTTTGGGGGGCTGAGCTCGGCCAGAAAAAAGCAAACGCGACCAGTAGGACTGTATTTTATTCTCTGAAAGATTTACTAATTTTGCGTAAAAATCAGATTTTATTTCGGTTTGAGCAGGGAAATCAATCGGTAGTGCAGGAGAACCATTGGGAAAGCTTTGATACCGCCCCATGTAAATATCGACAATTTCTTTTTTGGTTAATGACTGAATGTTACTTTCTTTATTGACTACCACTACCAATTGCGCACGCATAGCATAGCTAGCAGTGGGCAGGCATAGAGACATACAGACAAACCAAAAAAATAAGCCCCTTGTCTTCCTTAACAACTGGACACAACCAAGTTTTACCAAAGTCACTCCGAAAGTGTAAATTAGAACAACGACTTAGCTTTGCACTCTAGAGTAGTCTATTGATTAAATCAATATTTATACCGAATACGGGATCTTACAGACGGTTATTCGTGGGTTTGATCTCGGCTTAAAAGTGCAAGGGCAGCTTCTTTGACAGATTTTTGCTGGTACAAGACTTTGAAGATTTGTTCGCAAATAGGCATTTCGATATTGAGTCTTTGGGCAAGAATGTGAACTTCTTTGGTGTTTTTATATCCTTCCACAACCTGACCAATTTCTTGGATAGCGTCTTCAATACTCAATCCGCGACCCAAAGCTAAGCCAAAACGGCGGTTTCTGGACTGATTATCGGTGCAAGTTAAGACTAAATCACCTAATCCGGACATGCCCATAAAGGTATTTGGCTTTGCGCCTAGTTTAACGCCTAAGCGGGTCAATTCTGCAAGGCCGCGGGTAATTAAAGCGGTTCTTGCGTTTGAACCAAAGCCTAAACCGTCGGCAAGACCTGCGCCTATGGCGATAACATTTTTGACGGCTCCTCCCAATTGAATCCCAATAAAATCATCGTTTTTATACACACGAAATGATTTGGGGCAATGCAGCTTGGCGGCAAACTCTTCGGCGAGTTGGTCTTGGGTCGCACTAATAGAAATAGCAGTAGGTAAGCCCGCCACCATTTCTTTGGCAAAGGTGGGGCCAGACAAAGCCGCTAAAGGTAGTTCATCACCTAGAATCTCAGTTGCGACTTCTTGTAATAATCTACCTGTCTCTGGCTCTAAGCCTTTGGTTGCCCAAATTATTCGGTGTTGCTTTGATAACAGAGGTTGAATGAGGGTTAATGTGTCTGCAAAGGCATGGCTTGGCACTACGATTAAAATATCTAGGCTGGCTTGTAGGGCTTGTTCAATGCTATCGGTAACGTCTAGAGAGGAAGGAAAGTGTGCGTCAGGTAGGTATTTTTGGTTACAACGTGATGCTCGCATAGCATTAGCTTGCACAGTATCTCTGCACCATAAGTGGGTTTGTATGCCATTACGGGCTAGACAAAAAGCAAGGGCAGTCCCATACGAGCCTGCCCCTAATACACTGACGGATTTCATCTATGTTAACTTAGTTATGCATCAAGCTTTTGAGGAGCTTGTTCTTGGGCTTGAGCCGCTCTTTTTTGCATATAAGCAGCAAATATTTGATTGAAATCAACAGGCGCCAAGTTTAAAGGAGGGAAGGTGCCACGGTTAACTAAATTCGAAATGGTTTCGCGAGCGTAAGGGAATAAAGTGTTTGGGCAAAACGCGCCTATCATCTGACCCATGTTCTGCTCTGGAATATCACTTATAGCAAATATCCCTGCTTGTTGTACTTCACACAAGAATGCAGTTTCTTCGCCGAGCTTAGCAGTTACCGTTACGCTTAATACTACTTCGTATAGGTCTTCGCCTAAGGGCGTGTTTTTTGTATCTAAATCTAGCTGAACTTCGGGTTTCCATTCTTTTTGAAAAACGGCAGGTGAATTTGGCGTCTCAAAAGAAATGTCTTTTGTGTAGATGCGTTGAATATTAAATTGAGGTCCCTGCTGTGCAGCGCCTTCGGTTGCTTGGTTTTCTTCAGCCATGAACTTTCCTTTATTAATTTTGGTTATTTGCCGAGTAGTGTGTCGAGTTTATTTTTTGCTTCGAGTGCAAATAAGTCGTCGCAACCACCTACATGCTGATCATTGATAAAAATTTGCGGTACTGTGTGTCCACCCTTTGCGCGTTCAATCATGCCGCTGCGTAATTCTGGGTTAACATCAATTTCAATTTCGTTGAATTCAACCCCTTTATCAGCCAACAAAGCTTTTGCTCTGTGGCAATATGGGCAATGCCCTTTGGTATATATATCTACTGTAGCCATAACATCACCTTCGACTTATTTATTGACGGGTAGGTTTGCACCTAACCAAGCGTTCATTCCGCCTTTTAGCACAGACACGTTTTCAAAGCCTGCTTTTTGCATTTGAGAAGCGGTGCGTTTAGACGTCATGCCCATAGCGCAGACTACTATCATGGGTTTGCTTTTATATTTTTCAAGGGAGGCAAAGTCGCCTTTAGTGATTGCGTCTGCTTTAATTTGTTTGGCACCTAAAATATGCCCATTTTTATATTCTGTTGCGGGTCTAATGTCTAAAATGTACGCGTCGTCTTTGTTCATAAGCAATGTGGCGTCATGCGTACTTAGCTCTTGTAAAGACGAAAACTTGCTAGCGACTAGTGTGTATATCAAGGCTAATAATAGGGCTACAAATAAGCCCGATAAAATTACATGATTACTAAAAAATTCAATCATTTGATCCATAATAGGTTGGTCTCGTTGGCTATTGACTCAGAAAAAAGAGCGCAAATTATATAGATTTTAGCGGGAGAAACTAGCCCTGCGTAAGAATCACACAAATCCCTCGGAATAACTTATTGTTATCCATTTGGATTTTTAAACTCGATTGCAGGTGACGCGTCTGGATATCAAGGATAATATTAGGGCTTAACTTCTATTCATTTTCACCGGACTGGACGCAAACATGACCCAAGCAAAGAAAACCACAGCCCTCATAATTTTAGATGGATGGGGCCACAGAGAAAGCCAAGACAGTAATGCTATCGCCCACGCCAACACACCTGTACTCGATAATTTGTATAAAACCTGCACCACTACGCTAATTTCAGGTTCAGGTTTAGATGTAGGTTTGCCTCCGGGGCAAATGGGTAACTCAGAAGTGGGTCACGTAAATTTGGGCGCAGGTCGCGTGGTTTATCAAGATTTTACCCGCGTCACTAAAGCGATTGAAGACGGCGACTTTTTCGAAAACCCTACTTTGACTGCAAATTTAGACAAAACTATTGCTGCGGGTAAAGCGGTACATGTTATGGGCTTGTTGTCGGCTGGTGGTGTCCACAGTCACATCGATCATATTCTTGCCCTTATTAAAATGGCCGCCCAGCGCGGTGCTAAAAAGATTTATTTACATGGCTTCTTAGATGGTCGCGACACGCCGCCACGCAGCGCAAAAGGTCCTTTAGAGCAAGCAGACGACTTGTTTGCTGAATTAGGTTTGGGCAAAACCGCTACAGTAATTGGTCGATACTATGCGATGGATAGAGATGCAAGATGGGACCGGGTTGAAGCGGCATACAACTTAATCGCAAAAGGTCAAGGCAGTCAAACTGCCACTAGCGCCCTAGAAGCCCTTGAAGCATCTTACGCTCGTGATGAAAACGACGAGTTTATGCAGGCTACAGTGATTGGCGATGCAGTACCGTTGGAAGATGGTGATGGTGTATTTTTCATGAACTTCAGAGCTGACCGAGCACGTGAAATCAGCCGTCCGTTTGTTGAGCAAGACTTTTCTGAATTCGATAAAGGCCAACACATTGCCTTAAGCGAATTTGTGACTCTGACTCAGTATGCCGAGAGTATCAAAGCACCTTGTGCCTATCCGCCGGTAGCGTTAGTTAATGTTATGGGAGATTGGTTGGCTCAGCATAATAAAACTCAGTTACGTATTTCTGAAACTGAAAAATATGCGCACGTGACTTTCTTTTACAGCGGTGGCCGAGAAGAAATTTATGCAGGGGAGGAGCGTATTTTAATCCCTTCTCCTAAAGTTGCCACCTACGATTTACAGCCCGAAATGAACTCTGCTGAGCTAACCGATAAGTTAGTCGCAGCTATCGAGTCGGGCAAGTTTGACGCCATTATTTGTAATTACCCTAATGGCGACATGGTTGGCCACACAGGGAACTTTGATGCAGCAGTAAAAGCCGTTGAAGCGGTAGATTCATGTATTGCCAGAATCGTTGATGCAATTAACAAAAATGGCGGGGATTGCTTAATTACAGCGGACCACGGTAACGCTGAGCAAATGCAAGATGAGAGCACAGGGCAAGCCCATACTGCTCACACCAGCGAGCTAGTGCCATTCACACATGTGGGAGCACGTGCGACTACTGCTCGCAAAGGTGGAACGTTAAGTGATGTTGCGCCGACTATGCTGCATTTGATGGGCATGGAACAGCCAGAAGAGATGACAGGCTCACCTATTGTTACGTTAGATTAATATTTGTCATCTTTACATGATATTCGTAACCAAGCCAAGGTGCCACTTTTTGCATCTTGGCAAAGTTTGCGTTTGTGTTTTATGTTGTTCTTTAGTTTGTGTTGTCAACCAGTTATGGCTCAAAACACTGATGAACTTGTTAACATTCAACAACAAATCAAAGCCAAGCAAGCCAACTTAAAAAAACAAATGGCTGAAGCCGAAACTATCCAGAAGCGTCTGCAAAAGGCCGAATTGGATATTGCCAACACAGCTAAACAACTCAACCAAACCGAAGCAGAACTCAAAAACAATCACATACAACAACAAACTTTAGGCAAGCAGCAACAAGAATATACTCAGGCACTGAAGCAGCAGCAGTCTAGTTTGGCAAAGCAAATTCGCAGTGCTTACATGACAGGTAACTACGATTTTGCAAAGATGTTGCTTAATCAACAAGATGCCGCCAATTTTGAACGATCTATCACTTACTACCAATACTTGAATAAAGCGCGAAAGCAGCAAATTGATAGCTTTAAACAATTGGTAAAAGACTTACAGGCAGTCAATCAAGAGTTACGGCAAAAAAGTGCTGAATTAACTCGAATTAAAACCCGTCAAGCCGAGCACAAACAAGCCTTAACCGCACAAAAGGTAGAGCGAGCCAAAGCGTTAAAGGCCATGCAAGCCTCTATTCAGAATGAAGAACTGAATATAGCGCAATTACAACTTAACGAAAAAAACTTGGCTAAGGCGATTGCCAAAGCACAGCAGTTAGCAGAAGAGCAAGCTAGGCAGCGCCAAGTCGAGGCCGCTAAGCTATCTCAGCGACAAGCAGTCGTTTCTTTGACTGGATTAACCGCTAGCAAGGGAAAGCTCTTGATGCCAGCTGAAGGCCGCTTACGCAAAATGTTTGGTCGCTTTAGGCAAGGTCAAATTAAATGGAAAGGCATTGTCATATACGGTGATGTTGGCGCGCCTGTTGTTGCGATACACGATGCAAAGGTGCTTTACGCAGATTGGTTACGAGGCTTTGGTTTGGTGACTGTTTTGGACCATGGTAATGGTTATATGAGCTTATATGGACACAACCAAGCACTACTGCGCAAAGCTGGAGATACAGTGACAGCAGGAGAGCCTATTGCGCTACTTGGGCAAAGTGGCGGGCAGACTCGGCCCAACTTGTATTTTGAAATTAGACACAAAGGTAAGCCTATCAATCCTACTAACTGGCTAAAATTATAGGTTCTTCAATCCTGACAAAAGGGCTTGTTGGCAGCGCTAGGTTATTGTGTTTACGTTTTCAACGTACTGCCTAGTATTCTTAACTAAGGTCTTTATAATTGCCTCATAGCCCTTTATTACCTACGAAAATAATAATAAAAACATGCGCTTGTTTGTTGTTTTAATTGCTTTATTGGTGAGTTTGCCTAGTTTATCGGCGGCAAAAATCTCAATTATCATCGATGATATGGGCAACCATGTTGGAGATGCTGCTGCGTTTAGGCTTCCTACTGCCGTAACTTTTGCTATTTTACCCCACAAGCCATTGTCGCGGGTATATGCCAAGCGTGCAGCTGCCCAACAAAGAGAAGTCATATTGCACATGCCAATGGAGTCGTTAGCTAGGGCTAAGCAAGAAGAAGACTTGCTTCTATCGGATATGCAGCCTCAAGAAATACGATTAACCTTAAATAAAGCCCTCAAAACTGTGCCTCATGCGGTTGGAGTAAACAACCATATGGGCAGCCGTTTTACGCAATTGTCGTTGCCCATGTCGATCACCATGGAATATTTAGCTGAGAGAGGGTTATTTTTTATCGATAGTCGCACTACTCGCTATAGCCGTGCCACATTAATGGCTAAAAAGCGCGGGGTCAGGCACGCCGAACGTAACGTTTTTCTTGATCATAATGTTTCGGAAATTGCCATAGACAAGCAATTCAAGCGATTACTCGACCTAGCTAAAAAAAATGGTTACGCACTGGGTATTGCCCACCCTCACGAACAAACTTTGGATTACTTAGAACGTGAGTTGGCCAAGCTAGATACACAAATTTTTCAGCTCGTTCCCCTTACCTCAGTCTTGTAAATTCCCCAGTTTTAAGTGCGTTGATAGTCAATCTGAATGCTGAAAAAAACTGAAGTCCTGCGTATTAGTTAATCTTTTATCCGAGCTTCAGGTCACCCTCTCACAAAAAGACTCTTTGTCTCTGTCAAAGCTTCGGATTGATCAATTAACCTGAATTAGAGTTGAACTTTGCTCTTTTTGTCATTTTAGATAAAAAAGCAGGACAACTTTTTAGAATCTTATCTAGTTCTTTAGTCTATATTTTTACTTGCAATATGGTGTGCCTGAGATTTTGCGCTACGTTTTCTAAGCGATGTAAATTTGCAATCTATAGTCTGATTTACAAGACTTTTTTATTTTTTTTAGCTTTAAATCTAGTTCTAAAATGGAAACTTGGAATATTTTTTGCTTATGTTGGTCGCTAAGAATTGGGCGTAGATTTTTTGAGCGGTGTTCCTCATAGTTAGGCTTCAAAATTAACCAAGTGGCGCTAAGAGTCCACTTAGTTAGTTTAAGTAAACCCAAGTTCGGTAGTTTAGCTAGTGTATTTTGGTTCAGGAGAGTGTTGTATGTCGTTAAAAAGTCGTTTGATGTTTGTTACATCTTTGTTAGCCAGCAGCATAGCGATTGTATCTGTGTTAATTATCTCAAAATTTTCGATTGACCAGATGCGTGTTGATACCCTTGCTCGCTACGAGTCTGATTTAACGGCTAAACGCGTACTGATATCTTCTGAGTTAGTGGGATATTTAGAAACCATTTCAAAGCAAGTGGTGGTCATGGCTAATGACATCTCCATCAAAGAGGCGACACGGCAGTTTAAAGCAGGCTTCGAAGCCTTCCCTTTAAGTAATATGAATAAACCTGCCTTAAATAATTATTATGAGCAGGAATTTGGCAAAGTCTATGCAGAGTCTAACCAAGACGCGTTAAATATCCGCACCCTATATTCAGGGCTATCTGAACAAGCAATTGCTCTGCAGTCGGCTTTTATTGCAACCAATCCAAACCCATTGGGGGAGAAAGACGGACTGACGTCGTTAAATGACTTTTCGGCTTATGATGCGGCGCATCAGCGTTATCATCCAACAGTAAGAAAGTTCTTACAAGAATTTGGTTATTACGATATTTTTATCGTGGAACCAGACGACGGAAAAATTGTTTACAGTGTATTCAAAGAGTTAGATTTTGCCACTAGCTTGGTTAATGGACCTTACAAATCTAGTGGAATTGCCGAGGCGTTTAGAGGTGCTAAAAGTGTGCGAGAAGGCGAGTTTTATTTAACGGATTTTGCTTCTTATTTGCCGTCATATAATGCCCCCGCTGGTTTCATCTCGTCTCCCGTCATTGAACAAGGTGAATTACTTGGCGTGTTAATTTTTCAGATGCCTATAGATAAAATTAATGATTTGATGACCCTAAAGGGCAAATGGAGTGATTCTGGATTTGGCAGCAGCGGCGAGATTTATTTGGTCGGCTCAGACAAAACTCTTCGTAACGAAAGTCGTTTCTTTTCTGAGGATAAGTCTGAATATTTGAAAGTAATTCAGGCTGCAGGGATGAAAAATTCAGGCCAAATTGCGAGTAAAGATACCACTATTACTCTTCAACCTGTTGAATCTCATGGAGTAGCTGAGGCCTTGGACGGTAAAACGGGGTTTGAGGTATTTGAAGATTATCGTAATGTGCCCGTTTTTAGTTCATACGGTCCAGTCTCATTTGGTGGTCAAACATGGGCGATTTTATCTGAAATTGATGAGTCTGAGGCCCTAATGGGCATCAACAAATTACGCAAAAAGATTACTTACAGCGGCATTATTGATGTGATCATTATGATTGGTGTATCTTTAATCGTCGCCTACTTCACCGCAGAAACCTTAATTCGCCCTCTCAAAAAGCTATCTAAGCGTTGCGCAGAGTTATCTGTGGGTGAGGCAGATTTAACTGTAAGGCTTGCTCCTTGTGGCATTAAAGAAGTAGACAATATTTCGAATGAATTCAATAAGTTCATAATTTTACTACACGAGGTGTTTGGTACGGTTAAAGGTTCGGTTGATAGGATCGCGACAAGTAGTAACCAACTGGAGTCTACATCTGACCAAACAAATGTTCAGTTATTAGAGCAAAAAAGTGCAGTCGAAGAAGTTCAGGCTTCGATTCAAAATTTTGGTCATTCTGTATCTGAGATTACCAGCCAAACGGCGACAGCTTTGGTCGCTACCAATGATGCCAGAGACAAAGCAGCAACCAATTCAGACAAAGCTTATTCGGCCGCTGATATGATCAGAGAGTTGGTAAATGATGTCGAATCATCAACTCAAGCGATTTTGAGTTTGCAAACCAGTGTGCAGGAAATTGGCGATGTGCTAAATGTGATTAATTCAATTGCTGAGCAAACTAACTTGTTAGCCTTAAACGCGGCAATAGAGGCGGCTAGAGCGGGAGAGCACGGCAGGGGCTTTGCTGTGGTTGCTGATGAGGTGAGAAGCCTTGCCTCTAGGACACAAGAAAGTACGGTAATTATCCAAACCAAAATTGAACAACTAACTCAGTCTACCGAAACCTCTGTGGCATCTATGGGGCACGCCTCGACTGCGGCCAATCAAGGCATTGATTTAGTCGAAGAAGTGCGAGACTCATTGCAAGAATTGAGAGAAACAGTAAAAGAATTAAGTCAGATGAACTTGGATATTTCGTCTGCCAGTGAGAGTCAATCACAAACCATTGAGCGCATCACTAGCAGTATAGCTACGGTAAATAAACGTTCTACAGATGTTACAGAATCGTCGTCTCATATTAAAAATGTGTCTCACGAATTGGCCGATGTTGCCAAAGGCTTGCAGAACGATACTGACAGGTTTGTGGTTTAACTGGCCCTGACTTTACCACATTCATCTTTCGCTCTGTAATTGCCAGTTTGATTCTTCTCTGGGCTAGATTTTGTTGAGAAAATAGCCTGTATGGCTTGATATATTTACGGAACGTTATATTATAACGCCCCGCTAAATAGAGGTTAACGTTATGCAGGTTTCATCAGAAAATTCATTTTTAGACAAGCTAGGTATTTTTGCATCTAGTTTGTGCGGCTTGCATTGCCTGCTTTTGCCTATTTTATTGCCTGCCATTCCCTTTATTGGTGCTAGCTTTTTTGCCCAAGATTGGTTCGAACGCACCATTTTGTCGCTATCTATGATTATTGGTTTCTGGGCCTTGTGTTCTGGTTTTTATCGTTATCACAGGCAACTATACCCTTTGTATAGTTTGGTCCTTGGCGGATTGATTTACTGGAATAAGGATATGTTTGGACACGATTATGAGCCTTTTACTGTGGTCACTGGTGCGCTACTCATAATTGCAGCGCATATTATCAATCTTAAGCTGTGTAAAAGCTGTCAGACATGTGAATCTGGGTGTACTAGCTCCTAATTGATTACAAAGCCAATATTCTTGGCTCAACAAGTAAATTAAAAGCGGCGATTTTCGCCGCTTTTTAGTATCTGTAAAGCCGTTCTAGGATCATTACAAAATACACCATCTACCCCCCAAGCTTGCAGCTGTAAAAGCTCTTTGGGGTTATCTACTGTATAGATCATAACCCGTAAACTGCGCTTTTTTGCGTCAGCAATAAACGCTTTTGTTGCGACGCTCATGTCTATGTTTACCGAATATGCCCCTAGCTCACTGGCAAATTCAGCGTACTTAATGGGTTTACTGGCAGTGAGGGCACCTATATTTATCTCGGGGCAGGCGTGTTTGAACTTAAGCAATAGATGATGATCAAAGGATGAGACGATAAAATCTTTTTTGCAAAAATTTAAGTCTTGGCAGGCTTGGTTTATACACGCAACCAACAGAGAAATATCGAGTAAGCTTTTTAATTCTATATTAACTTTACAACGGCCATTTACTGTCTCTAGGACTTGCCATAGAGACGGGATAAATTGGTTTTCGCCTATAGATAGGGTTTGGAGCTGCTGCCAAGAAAAATCATGTAATAGGCCTTTTTCAGGAGTATTTCTATCTACCTGTCTGTCGTGAAAAACGACCAGTTGGTTGCCCACTTGTTGAATGTCAATTTCGATTCCATCTAGGTTTAACATCAAGGCTTTGCGTATTGCTAATAGGCTATTTTCTGGGGCTTCTGCACTGGCGCCTCTGTGAGCAAAAACTTGCATGTTAACACCTAGTCAGCCAGTTTTGAGCGATGAAGTTTCTGTGCATTATAGGTCTCGTAAATGGCGGCTGAGATAACTAACACTCCCCCAACAAAGGTTTGCCATGTGGGTTGTTCGTTTAGAATAACAATAGCCATCATAGTTCCCCAAAACGGTTGCATGCAAGCTACTAAGGAGAACGTTTTGGCTCTCAGGTGGCGCAGACTACTCGCAATGAGCGCATGGGGAAAGGCTGTGAGTAGCGTTCCTAGGACTAAAAGCCACCAATAGGTGCTGGCATCAGCAGTGACCAACTCCCCGGACGAAAAGAAGCTTAATGATAAGAAAATTACCATAGTTTGATAGACCATGGCGTGTGAGCCAGAGTAGTGCGAAAAATGTTTACGATGGATCAAGTTACGCAATGAATACAAAAATGCTGAGCCAACCCCAATGACTACCCCTAGGGTGATGTCATTATTTAAAGAAACTTCAGGAACGATCAGTACTATACCAAGCAACACTATAAGCGCACTCACTACGTCTTGCCATACGAGTTTAATCTTTTCGAATAGGGGCTCCATGAGCACAGTAATAACCGGAAAAGTAAAAAGGGCAATCATGCCTACAGAGATAGATGAATATTGCATAGCCGCGAAATAACTCACCCAATGAACCGACATTAACAAGCCCAACAAACCTGCAATCCAATAATCTTTTTGGCAATTTAGGCGCAAACTGCGGCCTGTTATCTTTAGCAATATCACTAGTGTGATACAAGCGATAACAGAGCGACCAAAGGTGATGTCGATTGCTGAAAGGGGCACTATTTTTGAAAACAGTGCGGTTGCTCCCAGCAAGGCTACCGTAAAATGCAGCGATAGCAGGCTTTTCTTAACAGGATCCATTAGCGATTAACAGAAGCAAACACTTCGCCCAAGCGAGTGGTATCTCCAGCAACTAACGAGGCTAGCTCGACTGCGTTTGGCTCAAAACAAGCTACTATGGTCGAACCAAGTTTGAAGCGCCCCATCTCTTGGCCTTTTTTAATGGTTACTGCGTGCTCGCCCTCTTGTGGATATTGCCAATGCTGAACATTTTTACCTGTTGGTGGAGACACGGTTCCGGCCCATGTGGTTTCGATACTAGCCACTATTGTTGCGCCTACTAACACCATGGCGAATTTTCCGACTTTCGTCTCAAATATTGCTACGACTCGCTCGTTTCTTGCGAACAGTCCAGATACGTGTTCAGCCGTTAATGGGCTAACAGAAAAGAGTTCGCCTGGTACGTAAATCATATCTGTTAATTGGCCATCTATAGGCATATGAATTCTATGATAGTCTTTTGGCGATAAGTAAACCGTGGCAAATTTTCCGTTTAGGAATGGCGCGGCTAATTCTGGTTTTCCGCCAAGTAAAGACGTAAGGCTGTAGTCGTGGCCTTTTGCTTGAAAAATAGCATCATGGCGAATATCTCCCAGTTGGCTAATGGCGCCATCGACCGGCATAGCCAGTAAATCGTCGCCAGCACATATAGGCCTAACATCTGGTGCAAGCTCTCGGGTAAAAAATTCGTTAAATGATGAGTAGGCTTCTGGGTTGGGCTCTTTGGCTTCAGACATATCGACTTTATATTGCTTAATAAAAAGCTTGATGAGGGCAGTGGTAACGGCTCCGCCTTGAGCAGCAGCGAGTTTTCCTATTAGTCTTGAAATAAGGTGTTTGGGCAACACATATTGAAAAGCGATTTTTATTGAATCCAACACAGTCAGCATCCTGTTAGCTGTTACATCGGGGGCAGTGTACCGCAATCATTAGGCTTTTGAAGTCATAGCCTAAGTCCAACTAGCTATATGCTAGGAGTGCTTGGTATTTAGTGCTTTAGACTAAAGCCTTTGGTTTGGGTGCGTGCTCAAGCCCTAAAAGAGGTGTTAGGTGCCAGCTTGTTTGGCATGTGATGGACGTAATTCGTCCATAGTAGACAGTATTTTGTGGTAGCTATCATATCGCTGTTGACTGACTTTTCCTTGCTGAACTGCTAGCTCTAGGGCACAGGCAGGGTCCCCAGCATGTTTGCAGTCTCTGAATTTACATTCTCCTAAATATTCACGAAATTCGATAAAACCGTCAGACAAACGCTCGTTTGGGATATGCCATAAAGCAAACTCTCTCACACCAGGTGAGTCGATTAAATCTCCTCCTGCTGGGAAATGCAGTAATTTAGCCGTGGTAGTTGTGTGTTGCCCTAGCCCTGAGTTGTCAGAAATATCGCCAATGACTTCGTCGGCGTCTGGCAATAAAGCATTAACTAAGCTGGATTTTCCTACACCAGATTGGCCCACAAAAACACTTACCTTGTCTTGTAAAAAGTGCGCGAGTTGGTCAATTCCTGCTTGGGTTTTACAACTAGTGCAAACAATTTGATAGCCTATATCTCGATATATATTAAGCTGCTGCTCTACGTCGGCGCGTGCTTGCTCGTCGAGTAATTCAATTTTGTTTAACAGAATGACGGGAGTGATCCCTACGTCTTCAGACGCCACTAAGTATCTGTCTATGATATTCAGTGACAAGCTTGGCAATACCGAGCTAACAATGATGATTTGGTCTATATTCGCCGCAACAGGTTTGACCCCATCGTAAAAGTCGGGACGTGTCAGAACTGAGTGCCTGTCTTCTACTGCCTCTATTACCCCCACATTAGCGCCAGAGGTCTCTTTACCCGGACGAAATAAAACGTTATCCCCACAAACAACGCTGGTAATGGTCCGTCTCATATGACATCGGTGAACTTGCCCTTGGCTATCTTCGACATCGGCATGCTTGCCAAAGCGACCTGTGACTCGGCCTGTTTGTTGATCGCCAAACTGATCGTCAGCTATCTCTGCTTTTTGATTTGTTAGGCGCTTTGAGCGATTAACTGACACTTGACGCTTTTGACGTTTTGTTAGTTTTGGTTTTTTTGCCACTGTGACTTAAACATTCTTTTGTGGGTACTGCTATCATGGTAACGTTTGCGCGAGCATATACCAAATTCTTTTAGTTTGAGTTGACGGCCTAGGCCAATTTTATTTTTGATGGAGAAAACATGTCTGTAGATAGTAGTAATTTAGTCTGGATTGATATGGAAATGACTGGGCTTGAGCCCGAAACTGATGTAGTGCTAGAAATCGCTACTATCGTAACAGATAAAGATTTGAATATAATTGCCGAAGGGCCTGTGCTGGCGATTCATCAATCAGACTATATCCTTGATAACATGAGTCAGTGGTGTGTTGAAGTACATGGTAAATCTGGGTTAACTCAACGTTGCAAAGATAGTGAGGTAAGCATTGATAAAGCGGTGCGCTTGACTATCGAGTTTCTCGAAAAACATGTTCCCAAAGGCAGCTCTCCCTTATGCGGGAACAGTATAGGTCAAGATCGCCGATTTTTAGTCAAATATATGCCTGAGCTCGAAGCTTACTTCCATTACCGAAACATTGATGTGAGTACGATAAAAGAGCTTGTGCGTCGTTGGCAGCCAGAATTATTAGACGGTGTGCAAAAAAAGGGCGTGCATCTGGCTCTAGACGATATTCGAGAATCAATTGCCGAGATGGTCTATTACCGCAACAAGGTGTTTGTTATTTAGACGCCTGTTGCAGAACAATTGGTCAATACACAAAAAAATGCCTCAAAATTGAAATAAATACTTGCGCAACAGAATATATTTTGTAGAATGCGCATCCGATTTGAGAGAGTCCTTCTCGATAATCATTGTTTAATTTGTTGCGGGAATAGCTCAGTGGTAGAGCACAACCTTGCCAAGGTTGGGGTCGCGAGTTCGAATCTCGTTTCCCGCTCCAATTTAACATTCTCTATAATTTTCAAACATCATTCTTTAAAATAATTTAGCTCGTTCAAAGTCAAATCATCATTGTTTTGTTATTCCCAACTATTCTGGTTTGTGTATTCTACTCCTGACTTTACTTTTTTGGTGCATATCGCCTTTTATTTGGGCGAACCTTTACAGAAGAGAGTACTTGTTTAGTAGATAATCGCCTCTTGCCTTAGATTTCTCTATTCTCAATTCGAATTGATCGGCTAAAAGTTCAGTTATATCAACCTGTTGGTTGTTTTAGTTACCCAAATATTAACCTTGCAGTTAAGTCATCACAAAATTATGCCTTTTTCTTCATAAAACTCCTGCTATGCCTTGGTAATTAGGTGCAAATCATGCATAAATACAGCTAGTACTCTCATTGTACTCAGCACACAAGCCACCACGGGAATATATATGCGCACACATAAAACATTATTTAATTATTCGAGTATCGCCTTAGCAATTTCGACTTCGTTGTTTGGAGCCACTAAGGTTTCAGCACAGGAACTGGATGTGAAAGTTCAGGAAATCGAAAAGGTGGTGGTGACTGGAACTCGTCGTATGAATGACGTTCAAGACGTTCCAGTTAATATTACCGCGCTGAGCGCTGTTCAGCTTGAGCGAGACCGCGTTTACGATTTGGTTGATGTAGCAAAGTGGGTACCTGGCCTAACAGTTATTGATCAGGGGGGACGTACAAGTAATCCAATTATTGTAAGAGGCTTGAGTACTGACTCTTTGAATCCTAATCCAACAAATACAGGCGGTGGTACCGTCGCTACCTATTTAGGAGACATCCCTTTATTTATTGACTTAAATTTACATGATGTGGAGCGAGTAGAGGTACTTATTGGTCCCCAAGGAACCCTATACGGCGCAGGAACATTAGGGGGCGCTATTCGTTATATCCCCAAAAAAGCTGAAACAGACTTATTAAGTGCTCAAGTGTTTGGGGAAGTTAACAGCTTGTCTCAGAGTGACGGCACTGGTAGTACAATAGGTGGTGTTGTGAATGTCCCACTTATAAACGATAAATTGGCTTTGAGGGCCAGTTATCAGCGCTATAAAAACCCTGGATTTATTGATTACGTTAATTTGGTTCAAGAACCTGGTGTATCAAACCCACAACCTTCTGAAGAGCAAAGGGGGCAAAACTTACAAACTGTAAAGGATGCCAATGGCGAGGAAACAGAAACCACTCGAATTTCTCTTCGCTGGACCCCCACTGATGAGCTAGAGATTAATTTAAATTACAACTACCAAGATCAATTTGTTGAGGGAAGGACGCTAATTCATCAAGATTCTTTTGGTACAGGCCCGTATGAGTCTGGGATGCGAGTTTTAGAGCCTAACTCTCTTAAGAATACTCTGTATAGCCTAGAGCTTAGTTACGATTTTGGATTTGCAGAATTGGTTGTTGCTGCAGGTGAAAGTGATTATGACGAGCTTGGTCAGCGTGATCAGACTGACTTATTGTTAGACTTTCAGTATGGTTACGAAAACTTTCCATCATTTACCGCGTTTACCCGAGAAATCCAAGAAGAGGAAGTGTCTACTCAAGAGGTTAGGCTAGTCTCTCAATCTGAAGGGCCCTTATCATGGATAATAGGCGGCTTCAGGAGCGAGTTTGAATTGTTCTCTACAAGTGAAGAGTTTACACCTGGATATCCTGAGTTTATTGAGGTTGTGCGCCCAGATAACCTAGAATTTTTCTCCCAAGGTGATGAGGAATTAGTTGAGTCCGCGATTTTTGGTGAGTTGGGTTATGATGTGACAGAGTCACTAAATATTACTTTAGGCGCTAGGTTTTATGAGTACGATACTGTTGTGACACAAGGGTTTGATTTACCTCTTGACGACACTAGACGTGGCGCTCCAGCAGACCAAATTTCCCCAGATTTGGTTACCAATACAGCTAAAGATAGCGGTAGTCTATTCAAATTTAATCTAGGGTACGATGTTAATGATGAAGCCCTGATTTATTTCACAGCCAGTGAGGGGTATCGAATCGGTGGGGTTAACTCAGTTGTTGCATGCACTCCAGAAAACCTCAGTGGTAACGGACAAGCATTGTGTGCATTGCCTGATGAAGTATTAATTTTACCAGATAAAACTGAGAATTTTGAGCTGGGTACGCGTTTATCCGGTCTTAATAACCGCTTCTTCCTTAATGCATCTGCCTATTATATCAACTGGACAGACATCCAGGTTCAGGATGTAACTGAAAATGGCGGTCTCCCCATTACAGTTAATGGAGGGAAGGCCACGTCAAAAGGGTTTGAATTGTCTTACAGGGCACTTCATGGAAATGGGTTATCAAGTCAAGGCTCATATGCGTACACGGATGCTTCTTTGGCTACAGATGAACCCGAATTTGTAGATGGAGACGATGCGTTTCGTGGTGATAGGTTACCTGGCTCTCCTAGGCAAACTCTTGCCTTTGGCTTAACCTATGAGACAGAGGTCTATCAAGGTATGCCTCTGCTTGTTAACTATGGTTTAAATTATATTGGTGATGTATATACCAGAGTTGGCTTGAGAGATTTTGGCGAGCGTTTGCCAAGTTACACCTTGCATAACTTGTCTGCCACTTTATCGGGAGACGTATGGGATATTACTTTGTACGCGAAGAATTTATTTGATAAATATGCCATTACTTCTACTCGTGCGGGTAGAGAAGATATACGTCAAGTCAATGATTTTGACGTTCGCTTATATGGGCAGTTTGTTAATCAGCCAAGAACGGTTGGAGTAGAGTTTACTTACAACTTTGGTGATTAATTTTTCGATAAATCTGGGTAACGCCGTGTTCTTGGAATTAGGCGTTACCCTATTGATTTTAATATGGATTAAAGTAAGCCGTTTTTTATCAAAACGGCTTTTGCTTTATCCATACCTTGACCATAATTTTTCCAGCGTCCGATTGATTTGTTACTTAACGGCTCTCTCACCTGCACACTACTTGCAGTCGATACTGAGCTCGGGTTGGTATGAAACTCTATGCAGCTATCCTCCCATTCTAAATTGCAATATGTCAGTATCTCTCCAATGACTTTATGAGGGGAATCGACTAATTTTTCGTAATTTACTGTGAGCAGTTCATCTTGATATTGTTCTCGCCAAAACGCCACTATATCCTCAAATAAGCTTATATATCCTGCGATGTCCTCTAAGTCGTAGGCATAATTGTAATATGAGAAATTAACTGCAAATAACGCCCTTAAGTTACTGATGCAAACATCTAATGGCTGTCGATCCAATATGATAATTTTGGCATTAGGTAAGGCTTTTTTTATAAATCCAATATATAAAAAATTTAATGGTAATTTATCAATGAAGTGCAGTTTGCTTTCAACCAAAGGTTCGACGCTTTTCAGGTAATCCTTGCCTAAGTCTTCAAAGTTAATCCTAGATGATTGCTGAATGGTTTCTAAATCGAGCACTTTGTTTGACGTTGTTTTTGATAGTTGTTTAAATTTTACAGGAAAATTTTGTAGTTCTCCGGCCGAGCTTACAGAAGAGTGATTAGATAAAATTCTGTCCACCAAAGTGGTTCCAGAGCGTGGCATGCCCACAATAAAAATGGGCTTGTTACTTAAACATCCTAGTGCATTTTTGTCTAAGGTTCCAAAAACTTGTTTAATGGCATCAAATATGGGTTTTTCGTCTTCAACCTTGTAATCCAACTGTTGTTTTTTAGCTGTATTGCCCATTTTTAAATAATACAGGGACTCTTCGTACTGATGGCTAGACTCTAACTCTTTTGCTAGCGCATGACATACATGTAGAGTTTGATCTACCTTGTCCTGCACTTTTCCGAGTAGACTTTTTAAGCGTTCTACGCGGTTGATGTTTTTTGAATTTCGGCCAAGTTCGGCAAGTGCTGAGTGGGCTTGAACATAGTCGGGTTTGATTGTAATTGCGTGTTCGTAGGCATTTTCGGCCTCGCAAAATTTACCTGTGAATTTATAGGAAGCTGCAACATTAAAGTAGAGAGTAGGGTTATTGGGAGTGATAGCGATAGCTTTTTCAAAAAAAGTGATAGCTTGCTCATGCTCGCCCAAGCGGCTCAAGGTGACCCCTATTGTATCGTTTACGTGAGGGCTGTCAGAGCCAATTGCGATTGCTTGTTTTAATACTTGTTTAGATTGAGTAAATTGTTTGATTGAAACATGTGCTTTGGCAAGAAAAGCTAAGTACTCGGGATTATTTTTGGAGTATTCATTTGCCATCTCTATGAGTGCGATACTTTTTTTAAATTGCTGCATACTTTGAGCAATCATACCCAGCAAAAAGTGACAGTCTGCGTGGTGAGGAGAAAGCGTTAAAATTTTGAGGCATTGCTCATGAGCTTGTTTAAAGTGGCCCTTATTAATAAGTTGTTGGGCGCTAGCGTGTAATGAAGTTAGCGTGTCTGGCACCTGAGTTCTCTTTATTTTATTTAGGTTGAGCTTACTTTTTGAAAGCCGTAATCAATTTGGGGGCATTTAGTGCCGCTATACCAAAATCCTAAGGCCGAGATTAACCTACATTTTATTCGAACGGAATTGACATACAAAACCTTATTCGACTCTATAAACCTACTAAAATTGCTGCTCGATAATCTGACGTGTGAAGTCTTTTCGCAGATAAAAGCCTCTAGGTCGGGTTTGTATGACTTTTCCGCTTTTGCCAATGGCGTCGGTTAGTGCTTGACCGTTAGCGGCTTTTGGGCGAATTTGTAAAAACTGACCGTGCTTAGCCGTGATCGATTCAACGTCGCCTAAGGCAATCATATCCATTAATTCTTCCCAGTCCATTTTTAGCTGCTTTTCTTGTTCTGCGCTAGGTGACCAGAGAAAAGGCGTACCAATAACTCGGTCTTTTGGAGGGGTGGTTCTCGTTCCATCAATAGGCACCCATAACACCCGTTGGAGTTTATTTTTTACGCTAGAAATCTGCCATTCAACACCCGCTATGTCAGTGAGGTGGGCGTAGCATACATATGTGGTTTCGAGAGGCGAAAAGCTGTGGTCTATCGGAATCGTTTTTAGTTCAATGCCAAGTGCAGCGAAGTCTTGTTGAGACTTAGAGCCCGCGGCAGCGCCTAGGCTTAATTCGATTAATTGTCCCGTCCAGCCTTTTTCTCGCTTAAAGTTTTCTGGTGTTTGAATGTTATTGAGGGTTGCCAGCTCGCCTAAGGTCAAACCAGCTATGCTAGCGGCTTGTTGCATAAGTTCCTGCTCAGATTTGGGTTCGGTTTTTGGGCAAATATACTCATGCATGATAGTAAGGGCGGATCCTCGTGTTTTTTATTCCTTTGAATAACCCTTAGTTTATGGAAGAATGCCTTACATTAAAAGAATTGAGTTCTCGGGAGTCTAAGTGATTGATGCCGAAGGATTCCGCGCCAATGTTGGGATTGTGATCTGTAACGACATAGGTCAAGTTTTTTGGGCCAGAAGATTTGGTCAGCATTCATGGCAGTTTCCGCAAGGCGGAATTGATGAAGGTGAAACTGCCGAACAAACCATGTATAGAGAGCTTCACGAAGAAGTTGGGCTGAGGCCTGAGCACGTGAAAATTTTGTCTGTGACTAAAAATTGGTTACGATACAAGCTACCAAAACGCTTAGTGCGTCAAGGCAGTAGCCCTGTATGTATTGGTCAGAAGCAAAAATGGTTTTTGTTACAGCTTACATGTAAAGAAGAGGATGTCGATTTATTGCAATCTAATCATCCTGAGTTTGATAACTGGCGATGGGTCAGCTTTTGGTATCCGGTTAGAAATGTCGTGTCTTTTAAAAAGGATGTGTATCGACGGGTAATGAAAGAGTTTGCGCCAACTGCTATGTCAGATAAATTATTGAGTACAAATAGTCAGCCAAATAAAAATAAGAGACGCCGCAGGAATTAGCCTTGCAAGGATAGAGTAAAACTATGTTAACCACGCTTAAACGTATCGTTCAGGAAGTCAATCAAATTCCGGTGTTAGATGATGCCTTGAGCTGCTTGGCTAAGCGCCTCATCGAGGCTCTTAAAGTGGATTCTTGTAGTATTTATTTAGCCGATTATGACCAACAACATTTTTTGTTGTCGGCCACTCAAGGTCTTGCCTCAGAGGCTGTGGGGGCGGTTTCTATTGGATTTTCTGAGGGCCTAATTGGGTTAATTGGACAACGAGAAGAGCCTCTAAATATTAGTGACGCCCCCAGTCACCCCAGATTTAAACATTATCCAGAAGTTCAAGAAGATCGTTACCATGCGTTCCTTGGCGCACCTATTATCCATCAAAGGAAAGTGCTAGGAGTGTTAACTCTTCAGCAGCAAAAAAAGCGTCGTTTCAGCGAAGACGAAGAAGCCTTTTTGGTCACTCTAGCCATGCAGTTGGCTGTAGAAATCTCCAATGCACAAGCCAGAGGATCGATTACATCGTTAACTGAAAACGTTCCCAAAGATTGGCAAAAATCCTTAAGGGGTGTGCCAGGATCATCTGGGTTGGCGTCTGGGCTGGGGTATATTCAAAATATCATGGTGAGTATTCATAACCATGTACATGGCCGCTGTGAAGACCCTGAACACGAGGTGTATATTTATCGCTTAGCGGTTAAGCAAACTCAGCAAGATATGACTGAGTTGTCAGCTAAGATGAAAGGTCAGTTACCAGACGATGTGAGTGCTATTTTTCAGCTATACCATCACTTACTTGATGCGAATAGTTTGGGTCGAGAGGTAGAAGTTAAAATTAGTGAAGGGTGGGATGCTCCCACTTCGCTTAAAATGGTCGTTGAAAATTATATCCGTCAGTTTCAAGCGATGCACGATCCTTACATGCGGGAGCGTGCCGTTGATGTTGAGGACATGGGGAATCGGGTTTTAGCCAATATTTTAGGCTTAAACACCAGCGAATCTGCACAGCGAGAGCCGCCTAACAAAGCTATTTTGATTGCCGAAGAAGTGACTGCCGCTATGCTGGCAGAGTTTCCATCTGAAAAACTACAAGGCATAGTGTCGATTCGTGGCTCAAGTAATTCTCATGCGGCGATTATGGCCAGAGCCATGGGGATCCCAGCCGTTATGGGCGTGTCCAATGTGCCGATGAATTTACTTAGCGGCAAAGAGATCCTACTCGACGGTTATACTGGAGATGTCATTGTCTCGCCTGATGTGACAATTCGCCAAGAGTTTGAGCAGTTGGTGGTAGAAGAGCAATTACTCTCAGATAAAATACATGCCCAAGATGATTTGCCTGCAGTAACCAAAGATGATTGCCGGTTAAGTTTACTCGTCAATGCTGGGCTATCTATAGAGGCCGAAAATAATATTCATCCTGCATCTGATGGCGTAGGCTTATTTAGAACCGAAATTCCATTTATGATGAGGCAGCGTTTCCCTACAGAGCAAGAACAAGCCGATTTATATCGGCAGTTACTAGAGGCAGAACCCTCAAAAAGCTTTACTATGCGTACCTTAGATGTGGGAGGTGATAAGCCACTTCCGTATTTCCCCATATCTGAAGAGAATCCCTTCTTAGGTTGGCGCGGAATTCGGTTGACTCTAGATCACCCCGAAATATTATTGGTTCAGATCCGGGCAATGTTACGCGCCAGTTTTGGCTTACAAAACCTCAAAATAATGTTGCCTATGGTGACTTCGGTGAGTGAGGTAAGTGAAGCTAAGCGACTCATTCGACAAGCGTTTTACGAATTAGAAGAAGAGGCCTTGGCCCAAGGTCAAACCCTTTTGATGCCCAAAATTGGGGTAATGTTAGAAGTGCCAGCGGTAATCTATCAATTACCTCAGTTATCAAAAATCGTCGACTTTTTCTCAGTTGGCAGTAACGATTTAACCCAGTACTTACTTGCTGTCGATAGAAACAACCCTAGAGTTTCGGGTTTGTACGATTCATATCACCCAGCTGTGTTAAGTGCCCTAAGTACTATAGCTAAGCATGCTGGTCTGCTTCAGGTGCCCATCACTGTTTGTGGTGAATTAGCCGGAGAACCAGGAGGCGTGGTATTGTTATTGGCAATGGGCTATCGAAATTTAAGTATGAACAGCCATAATTTGCTTCGCGTAAAATGGGTAGTGCGGAATATTACCCAAAGTGAATCAGAGCAACTTTTAGCAAAAGTACTGACCTTAAATAACCCTCAAGATGTCAGAGAAGAAGTCAATATATACCTAGAAAGCTCAGGTTTGGGCGGACTAGTTAGAGCCGGTATTTAAACACCTCGCTCGTTTTTAGTTGTTAATCGAGAGCAAACAATGCAGCAATATTTACAGTTAATGCGTCACGTTTTAGATAACGGGACTAAAAAAGATGACCGCACAGGTACAGGCACTTACAGTGTGTTTGGTTACCAAATGCGATTTAACTTAGCCGAGGGCTTTCCGTTAGTTACGACTAAAAAATGCCACTTACGTTCGATTATTCATGAACTGCTGTGGTTCTTGAAAGGCGAAACTAACATTAAATATCTACAAGATAATAACGTTAAAATCTGGGATGAATGGGCCACGGATACGGGTGAGTTAGGGCCTGTGTATGGGCAACAATGGCGTAGTTGGCAAGGTCAAGATGGACAAGTGATTGATCAAATTAGCCAATTAATTGAACAGATAAAAACCAACCCTGATTCCAGACGTTTGATCGTAAGTGCTTGGAATCCTGCAGTTTTACCCGACACCCAATTCTCGCCAAAACAGAATGCAGCTCAGGGTAAACAAGCGCTACCACCTTGCCATACTATGTTTCAATTCTATGTTTTAGAGGGTAAATTATCTTGTCAGCTGTATCAGCGTAGTGGTGACATTTTCTTAGGTGTTCCATTTAACATTGCTAGCTATGCATTATTGACTATGATGATAGCTCAGGTATGTAATTTACAGCTCGGAGATTTTATCCATACGTTAGGCGATGCTCATTTGTATACTAATCATATTGAGCAGGCAAAACTGCAGTTAAGCAGGCAGCCATTTCCGTTGCCACAAATGGAAATTAATCCTGACGTTGACGATATTTTCGGGTTCAGTATTGATGATTTCTCACTGGTTAATTATCAAGCACACCCTCATATCAAGGGAGCCGTTGCGATATAATTGCCTTTGGGAGCCAAAATAGGTAACAATTATTTTATGGCTACACCCGTACTAATATGTGACGATTCGAGTTTTGCGCGTAAGCAAATGCAGCGGTCTATTCCTGACGGATGGGAAGTAGATATCAGTTTTGCTGAGCATGGTCAGCAGGCTCTCGATATTATTAGGCAAGGCCAGATTGAGGTCATGTTCTTAGATTTGAATATGCCGGTATTAGATGGCTACCAGACTATGCAGGTGATTCGAGACGAAGATTTACCTGTGATGGTTATCGTGGTTTCTGGAGATGTGCAGCCAGAGGCCCGAAAACGCATGCTGGAAATGGGTGCCATCGATTTTATTCGTAAGCCTACAGATAATGCTAAGCTTGCAGAGATACTCTCCCAATACGGCTTATATTCAGGCGATACCTCTGCTACGCAACGTGCCGAGCAAGTTGCTCCCGTCGCCAAAGAATCCAAGGTAGACAAGTTAGATGCTTATCGTGAAATGGCCAATGTTGCCATGGGGCAAGCTGGCGAGAGTTTGGCTACCCTACTTGGCGAGTTTATTGATTTACCTATTCCTAACGTAAACCTGATTACAAATAACGAACTACACATGGCTATGGCTGATATTCAACGGAATGATAGCGTTTCTGCTGTATCCCAAGGCTTTATTAGTGCAGGCATGAACGGGGAGGCGTTAGTCATTTTTAACGACTCTAACTTCGACAATATGGTTAAGCTGTTAAAGTACCAAGAAGATCAATTTAACAACAGTGAATCTCTTGAGCTAGAAGCATTACTTGATGTGTCGAATATTCTAATAGGTGCATGCTTGCGCGCCTTGTCTACGCAACTGCATTCTGTGTTCAGTCATAATCATCCAATTATTTTGGGCCGTCATTGTGACTTAGAGGATTTATTAAAAACCACCACCCATCGAAAAGAAGACATGCTTGCAATAGAAATTGCCTACTCTATTAAATCGCAAAATATTAATTTTGATCTGTTGCTGCTGTTCCCCGATAAGTCTATCGACTTAATGTTTGAAAAACTCGTCACAACCACTTTTTAGGAGGCGTTTATGCCGGTAGATAGCAGCCTTGCTGAAATGCATTGGAAACATGATCTTCTTGGGTCGATAGAAGTCGGGATTGTGGTTTTAAACAAAAATTACGAGGTGCAGGTGTGGAACCAATTTATGGAAAACCACAGCAATATCGCGCCGGGTATGATCCAAGATAAAGTCGTATTTGACCGGTTTCCCGAAATTGATAAAGATTGGTTTGTGCGTAAAGCGGAGCCAGCTTTTACTTTAAAAAGTCCTGTGTTCGTAATCTGGGAGCAGCGCCCTTATTTGTTTAAGTTTGATTGTAGTAGGCCTATTACCTCGCCAACCAAACATATGTACCAAAATGTAACGATTTTTCCCTTGGCCTCTTTGTCTGGTCAAGTAGAGCAGATATGCATAGTTATTTATGACGTGACCAATGAGGCCATTAGCCGCTTGGGAGTACAAGAATTAAATGCACAACTTGAACAAATTGGGCGAATGGACGATATGTCTAATTTATTCAATTACAGATACTGGAAAGAGCAGGTAGCAGCGGAGTTCAAACGCGACAAACGTTCAGAGGTGCCTTCTTCTGTGATGTTGTTAGACATAGATCATTTAAAAGATATCAACGATAAGTATGGCTATCCTGCTGGTAACGCGATTATCCAAGGTTTGGGTAAGGTTGTTGAAAAAGCCACCCGAGAAACAGATATTTGTTGCCGCTATGAAGGTCAAAAATTTGCGGTGTTGATGCCAGATACGCCTGTAGACAATGTGGAGTTTTTAGCTGAACGGATCAGGCGGCTTGTTGAGAAATTTACCATTGTACATGACCAGATTGAGCTGCATTTTACCGTCAGTATTGGCATCGCTGGTTTTGATTCTACTTTCAAATGTTACGAAGACTGGTTGACTACCGCACATAACTCACTTCTTAAAGCAAAAGACACTGGGCGTAATTCAGTAGTCGTATCTGATTGATTCATTGAGTATACTCTTATGTATTCATATCACCTGAAACTAAGCATTTTCAGGTGATATGGGTGCAGGTCGCATATTTAGTGCGATTTCTTTTATTTATACGTAGTTTGTATGCTCATGCACAGTTTTCAAAAGCTGACGAATAATCGGTGCCTATTTGCATCTACTGTCTATGGGTTAACTCCTTACTATCAAGGTGTGTTTTGATTTTCCCTAGACTCCGTCGATTTATCCTTATTATTCCTAATCAACGAACTGGCTATTTGGGCAGTGCTGATGTCTGAGCCACTTTTAGAGGTTACAAACCAACCTAAGCCTTGGTATGTTTATCGCTCGGTGTGGGTGATGCTGTTTTTGGGTTTCTCTGCTGGCGTCCCTTTGTACTTAGTTTTTAGCAGTCTATCGTTGTGGCTAAGAGAGGCAGGTGTTGAGAGGGCGACCGTTACTTTTTTTAGTTGGGCCGTGCTGGGTTATTCGTTTAAGTTTATGTGGGCCCCCTTAGTTGACCGCATTCCTATCGCTGTACTCTCTCGTTGTTTAGGCCGCCGTCGCAGTTGGTTGTTGTGTTCACAGCTGGCTGTTATCTCGGCCATTGTTTTAATGGCCTCAAGTGACCCCGCGATTAATTTGACTCAAATGGCGTTAGGAGCGGTTTTGTTGGGTTTTTCTTCTGCTACACAAGACATTGTTATTGACGCTTATAGAATTGAGTCTGGAGAGCCGGAGTTGCAGGCTCTGATGTCATCGACGTATGTGGTGGGATATCGGGTAGGAATGATGGTTGCTGGAGCTTGGGCTCTTCTGCTCGCGGAACAATTAGGTAGTAGCGCATCGCAGTACAGTTATCAGGCGTGGCAAACAACCTATTTGATTATGGCTATAGTAATGTGCGTGGGTATAGTGACGACTTTGGTTATCCGTGAGCCAAAGAATACGAGAACCTTTGAACACGCATTTTCATCTCAAGACTATGCGCGTTTTCTTGGAGTGTTTGTGGGTGTTGTGACAGTGTTTATCATCGTTTATAACACTTGTCGTGAGTTGACATCTCGGATGAATACTTCGCTGCATCTATTGGAATTTGGGCTGTCAACTTTGTCTATGGTCACGGCGTTGGCTGTGGCTGTTTATGTTGCTTGGCTGTGCGCTAAGTCAAACTTGGTTAATAAAAAAATGGTCAAAGAAGCGTATTTTTCTCCCTTTACCGATTTCTTTGTTCGCTTTGGCCGCCACGCAATTTGGTTAGTGCTTCTAATTTGTTTTTATCGAGTATCCGATATTGTATTGGGCGTGATCAGTAATTTGTTTTATCAAGATATGGGGTACTCTAAATCTCAAATCGCAACTGTGACTAAGTTATTTGGGGTGGTGGTGACCATTATTGGCGCATTACTTGGCGGGATTTTTGCTTTTAGATTGGGCGTGATGCGGTCCCTTCTATTTGGAGCGATTGTGGTGTCTATTACTAACTTATCATTCCTGTGGCTAGCCAATCTTGGTGCACAGCATTCTTTTGTATCGTTATCTATCCCGTATTTGACTGATGGCGCCATTTCGATTCCATTAGAGTTAACATTGGTCATTGTTGTCGATAATTTGGCTCAGGGATTAGCCATTGCCGCGTTTATCGGTTGGTTGTCTTCACTAACAAATATCGCTTTCAGTGCAACCCAGTATGCGGTTTTTAGTTCACTCATGACTCTGCTACCTAAATTTTTCGGTGGCTATTCCGGAATGGTAGTCGATTGGGTTGGGTACCAGTGGTTTTTTATTGGAGCGAGCTTATTGGGAGTACCAGTTATCCTACTCGTTTTATACGTATCTCGGTTTGAGTTAACTCAAGCAAAGCGTTAAAGAAGCTAGACTAAATCTTTACCGCCTTGGTCTGGTTTATTTTAGTCCGAGCATCAAAATGAATGGATGTACGCAGGCCTTAGATTAGAGTTAGAATCTTCTGCCGTCGATATGAGCAATGACAGTTTGCGACATTTTTTCGCTTGTGGATAAGGTATTCATAAACTGTACATTGCTGGTTAAGGTCTAATACCGATGCAATCTACAGGGAGCGTGTATTCTTGTTCGCCCTCGATAAAGTTTACCAACATCATTAATTCTTCTCTCAATACTTGGTCTTGGGAGAGGGTATGCTCAGGCCAATAATGGACTTGATGAAGTAAGTGCCAAAAGACTCGTTCTAAGGTGTCGTAAGGTTGTTGATTGTCGTTTTTCAGGGTTGACCACTCTTCCATGGTATCCCAAAAAAATAAATCTACCTCTGAATAAGGTATCCGCTTTTCGAGAAATCCCTTCACGTAAAACGCTAATTGAGCTGACTTTCCTTTAATAAACAAAGAAATAGAAAACATTTTTTCACCCCAAACGTCTAACTAAATGAAATTAGACTTAAGTATAGCTTCAGTTGTTCATTTAGCCTTGCTTGTGATGAATATGTTATATATTTTTTTTGGTATCAGGTTTATGTTTTTAAAGGGGGGGGAACGGCTCTAAACGCAGACGGTGTCTTTTTATTACCAACCCATATGGGTTAGCCACCCGTGTATTTCTCGGCTAATGCGATGGCTTTGTTTATGCAAAGCGTTTGGTCCGGTGAGTAAACGCTGACGGTATAGCATTTTTAAAGACTTTTTGGCTTCCATTTTTCTTTCACTGACGGTATGTGATGCTAAGTTGTTGCTCCATTCGGTATTAATATCGAGTACCGGCATAGGGGTAAGTGCCATTAATTTAGGGATATCTTTGTTGAGCATCATATCAGGCCAGTATGGGTCGATAGCGACAAATGCGTCAGGAATATTAGATTTAGCTTCTGCATAAATTTTTGTTAGCCAAGCGGCACTCATGCCTTGGGCAACAACTAAATAGTAACCTGGGTAAGTGCCGGCTTTAGTGACGCCTACATTCAACAAAGAAATCAGATCTTGTTGGTGGGCATCAAATGCTGCAGTTGATATGACACTATGGGATTGCATGCTGTGAGGCATTGGGGCGGATTCTGGCGCTTGAGTCTCGTCAGTTTCTGGAGGAGTTTCCGGAATTGGCTCCTGTTGGGGTTGAGCGTCAGGAGCCATGTTTTTGCTGTCATCGTTATGAGAAAAGGCGCTATTAGGGGCATTGACTAAGATGGTCGCCCATCCTAATTCATTGAGCTTAGCGGCTAAGGGAGCTAAACCTCGTTGGCTGACCATGGCTAAGCCCGTATCAGCAATTAAGATGGCTAAGCCTTTAGTGATAGGCGTTTGATTTTGGTTTTCGATATAGAAAAACTCTCGGCCTTCTAAGGTCATGCTTTGCAACTGATTGGGATACAAATTGCGTTCAATATCGATATTTAGCGTATCTTGACCGTACGCAAGGCTTAATAATAAGCAAGATACGAATACACTCGTGATTAATCGAAACATGATAGCCGACACTTTACTCTCCCATTAATTGCTCTATATCGGAGTGAATGCTGCACTTCTTTAGCCTAAAACGGTAAAGGGGCAGTTAGGCTTACCCAGCTTTCGTTTTCTGGATGACGAAACTCAAGGGTATAAGCGTGTAGGTTAAGCCTGTTTGCCATGCTAAATGCTTGTGGGTGAGCATACAATTTATCACCAATAATCGGGTGTCCCAAGCTTAACATATGCACCCTAAGTTGATGAGATCGCCCTGTGACTGGGTTTAGCAGTAGGCGAGTGGTGTTTGTGTTGCGAGCCAAGACCTGCCAATGGGTTAAGGCGTTTTTCCCTCTTTCGTAGTCTACCATTTGTTTGGGCCTATTTGGCCAATCACATATTAACGGTAAATCTACTGAACCTTCATCTCCCTTTACGTCTCCGAAAACTACGGCGTGATAAGATTTTTTAGTTTGACGTAGTTCGAATTGCTTAGATATGTGTCTGTGGGCAGCTTTGGTTAACGCCATAACCATTAAGCCAGAGGTCGCCATATCTAACCTATGGACCACAGTGGCAGTAGGGAAAACTCGTTGTGCCCTAATTTGCAGAGAATCTCTATGAACAAGAGCTTTGCCGGGCACACTCAGTAAACCACTCGGTTTATTAAAGACAACAAAAGCGTCGTCTTGATAAACAAGCGACAGGTAAGGTGTAGTCGGTGGATTGTAGTTCTCTAGAGCCATATTATTGGGGGTTATTGACCACTACACGTAAAGCCTCTAAGCGAATACTTGCCGATTGCATTACTTCAGAGAGTTGACTGATCTGTTTAGTCAAATACTGAATTTCTTCATCTCGAATAGAGGGATTGACTTTTTGTAGGCTGGTTAATCTTGTGAGCTCGTCTGTGAGTTCGGTGGTCATTATTTTGATGCGTTGCTGCTTTACCTGTTCCCCTTGTTGCGCTGCGATATTTGCCCCCTGAGTTAACCCTGCTTCGAGCTTAGGTTTAAGGGCTTGAATCAGTTGATTCCCCATTTTGGGAGCCACAGGCGTTAACTGAACAAATTCAGTTTCAACGTGTTGAAGTTTAGGGTCAAGGCTAATTTTTAATGGGGTAGGAGGCAAAAAGCGCGATAGTTGCGTGTCACTACTGCCCTTTGCCGACAATACAAATAAACACTCTAGCCAAAATGCGCCTGCTGCGACTTGTTTATTGTTGCAAAATGCTAGGGCACTTTTACCTGTTACGTCCGTTGTTAATATGTCCATCGCGTGCTGGATCATAGGGTGATCCCAACTGAAGAAGTGGGCATTTTCTATCATAGTTGCTGTAGTGCGCTCATAGGTGATAGTCATGCCTTCTTCATCGAGACCCGGTAACGGGCTTAGCATGCTCTCTGTTGGTTTAAGTAAGTAGCAGCTCTCGTCGTGATCTTCTTGAATAAAGCCTATAGCATCAAATAACCGCGCCATAAATAATTCTAGGGTTGGCGATTGTTCAGCGTCTTTTACGGTTTCAAGTAGGTTCTCAACTTTGCCTTGGCCAGATGAGTTTAATTCTAGTAGCTTGTCTCGGCCTTGCTCCAATTTAGTTTTGAGATCTTGGTGCAGTGCTGATGTCTGGTCATTAAGTTGTTGCCTTTTTTCGTATTGTTCAGGGTTAAGCAAGCAGGCTTCGAGCATTTCTTGGGTTTCTTCGTGTACCGTCATACCTGTTGGACAAGTCTGTTCAAATGCGTTTAGCCCTAAGTGATACCAGTCTACTAACACCTGTTGAGCGGTATGTTCAAAATAAGGGACGTGAATATTGACATCAAATTTTTGTCCGATCCGGTCGAGGCGACCAATACGTTGTTCGAGTAAATCAGGCACTTGGGGCAAATCAAATAAGATCAGATGGTGTGAAAACTGAAAGTTTCGCCCTTCACTGCCTATTTCGCTACAAATTAATACTTGTGCGCCGTCTTCAGACTGAGCAAAGTAGTGAGCGGCTTTGTCACGTTCAATAGGGCTCATGCCTTCGTGGAATACTGTTGAACGCGTGCCAGCTTTAACCCGTAAGGCTTCAGACAATTGCATAGCTGTAGTGGCATTGGCACAGATAGTGAGGACTTTATTCCCCTTTAGGGTCTTTAAGGTTTGCATAAACCAGTCTACTCTGGGGTCAATATCGGTCCATGATTCAACAAAGTCTGGGTGTCTTTCTGGGGTCAGCCTAAGTTGAATATTCTCACTGTCATGATCGATTGCCTGAGTATATGCCTGAGGTTGTTGCAAAGGATAGGAGCGCAACACACGCATGGGAAAGCCAGCTACCCCAGACCGACTATTACGAAACAGCATACGCCCAGTGCCGTGGCGATCGAGTAGTCGGTGAATTAACTTAGTTCTATCTTGAGTGCTGGCATTATTGATATTGGCTAGGTTTTCGTCAGCAGCAAAGTCGGTAATGGCGTCAATGTTCGCTGGCGTAAGGGGCTCACCCGACAATAAAGGATTAATCGCTTGAGCTAACTGACTGTAGCGTTTTTCTTCGGCGACAAAGGCTTGATAATCATGAAAACGTGCTGGGTCGAGGAGTTTTAATCGCGCAAAATGGCTTTGGTGACCGAGTTGATCTGGCGTCGCGGTGAGCAGTAAAACGCCAAGGGTGGTTTTAGCTAAACCTTCGATGACTTGATATTCTTGGGATGGTTGGCCTTCTGACCATGTTAAATGATGGGCCTCATCTACTACCATGAGATCCCATGTCGCACTCAACGCTTGTTGGTAATATCGACTATTGTGAGTTAAAAAGTCCAGACTACAAATAACCAGTTGCTCAGCTTCAAAAGGATTACTGGCATCTTCTGCCATGGCTTCACAACGTTCTTCGTCGAACACCGAAAATGCTAAGTTAACCCTACGCAACATTTCCACTAACCATTGATGGACTAAACTGGATGGTACGACAATCAGTACTCGCTGGGCGCGAGCTGTCAACAGCTGCTGATGAATGATCAGGGCGGCTTCGATGGTTTTGCCTAGTCCTACTTCGTCTGCCAGCAATACTCTGGGGCCGTGACGGCGTCCGACTTCGGCAGCGATATGTAACTGATGAGGAATAAGGTCAACTCTTGCACCGACAAAACCTAATAATTCTGAGGTACTATGGTTAAATTGATGGGTTAAGCATTGTTCTCTTAAATCAAACCATTTGGGATGATCAAATTGGCCATTAAAAAGGCGCTGTTCTGGATTGGCTAACTGGAAGTGGTGGTCAATAAAGGTCTCTTTTAAAATAGCAGACGCTTTGGTATCTAACCGCTCACCAATGTATATCAATTGCCCATCAATTTCTTCGACGTGTTCAACTTCTAGTTCCCAGCCTTCGTGACTTTTTACTGTTTCACCAAGCTCAAAGGTAATGCGAGTCAGAGGGGCGGTTTGAATTGAATAAACCCGGTTGTCTCCTGTCGCCGGAAATAGCAAGGTTACACTGCGATTGTCTGTGGCGACCACTGTACCCAGACCCAACTCGATCTCGGTGTCACTTAACCATCTTTGCCCCAAGGCGAACGTCGTTTGATAAGCCATACAAAACCTCTAAAAAATTGCGGCGCACAGTGTAGCAAATTCTTTGGGCTTGAGCTTATGAAGATTGGCTAGGTGCAAAACCCAGCCAATGCGGGCGTAGCGAGTAAACCTTGAAGTTAAGCTGTATCTGCTAGCTTTGATTGAGTATAGGCTCGCCAACCAGAAAAGGTACTGATATCCTGACCTTCTTCGGCGGCATAACCCTCGGCAATAAACCCGGTCAGTTGCTCGCCTGTTTCTAGTTCCACTTTCCCGATGCCTAGAGGCGCTCCAATTGCCGCAACAAAAGAACCAAGCTCTGCGATTGGCATAGACCATACCTCAACTTCAAAGGATTTGCCGCCACTAGGAATGCGGAGCAAGGCGGGGCGTTCTATTTTTCCCGGTACCGCAAACATTTTGTAGTTAGGCGCAGTTTGGATGCTGCTTTTAAAAACACTCCCTCGCTCAGTAAGCTGATAATTTAATGGCATGCCAGATAAGTGAGCACCCGCTACAACAAGGTCAATGTAGCCAGTGCTAGGTTTAGTTTGCGGTGCACTGTGTATATTAGGTGGTGTGTAAGGTAGGCCTGTTGCTCCAAGCGGTAAGGCATTGTGCGCTCGCATCTTATGGCCTAGGCTCAAGAGTTTTTGATCTGTCATGGCTTGGGCAAACAGGGTGATCCCAAAAGGCATACCTTGATGGGTAAACGACATAGGTAGGGCTAGGGCTGCATAGTCGAGTAAATTCATAAAGTTAGTGTAATACCCTAATTGCGAATTATGCAAAATAGGGTTTTCGGCTATCTCGGCTAAGGTAAAATGGCGACCTGCAGTGGGTGTAACCAATACATCTACTTGAGCAACCAGTTTGTCGGCTTGTTGTTTTAAGTCATGCAGTTTGTACAAGGCTGAAAATGCGTCGGTGGCTTTGGCTTGATTTCCTGCGCTGATAATGGTGTGAGTGACATCCATCATGGCCTGAGGGTTGTTTTCTAAAATGCTCTGAGTGGCTAGGTAGCGCTCAGCAACCCAAGGGCCTTCGTATAGCAGCTTGGCGGCTTCTAAAAATGGGCTAAAATCGAGTGTGATTTTGGTGCCGCCCAGGGCTTCTAATTGCACAACGGCTTGGTCAAACGCCTGTTGGTAGGCACTGCATTCGAAAAACGCAAGTTGTTTAGCATCAGGTACTGCAAAGGTGAAATCAGCAGGGAAAGGCACCTGCCCCATATTGGTGGGCACATTATTACGCGCAAATCCGTCATTTTCGTCAAATGTTGCCGCAACTTCGAACACAGTCTGAGCATCTTGGCTGGTTAGAGCAAATAGGCTTACACAGTCTAAACTTCGACAAGCAGGCACTACGCCTGTGGTAGATATGAGCCCTTTGGAGGGCTTCAATCCGACTAAGTTATTAAATGCTGCTGGCACTCTACCTGAGCCAGCTGTGTCAGTGCCTAAGGCGAAGCTCACTATGCCGCTGGCGGTGACAACTGCTGAGCCAGAACTGGAACCACCCGAAATATACTCAGGATTAAAGCTGTTGGGTACGGCTCCGTAGGGTGAACGAGTGCCAACCAAACCGGTAGCAAACTGGTCTAAGTTAGTTTTACCTAAGGGGATTGCTCCAGCTGCAATTAATTGTTCTACAACGAAAGCCGATTGAGTTGGGGTATAGCTAAACTCTGGGCAGGCCGCCGTTGTTGGGATATTGGCTAAGTCTATGTTGTCTTTTATTGCAAACGGTACCCCCCAGAGAGGGCAGTCTTTCATAGATTTTGTGCCTAAAGCCGTTAAATAAGGTTCGATTTCGTCCATAGATAATAAATGTATCCATGCCTCTGGGTAGGCTTTGGCTTTGCTCAACAGCTCTGTAATAAGACTGGTAGGTGTTTGGCTGCCACTCGCATACCTTTGCTGAATTGCCCTGATGCTAAGATCCATAGTTATGTCCTCATTATTTCTTTATCACTTCTCTATTACTTCTTTATTATTTCTCGATGGTGCCAGCGGGTTAGGTTGACGACTCCAGAACGAATAGTGGCTGTCCAGCGTGCACTTGCTGACCTGTTTCGACTAATACTTGCTTGATCTGGGCGTTTTCTATGGCGCTGACAGCAATCTCCATTTTCATCGATTCTAAAATGAGCAGAGTGTCACCTTGGGTTACTTGTTGTCCGCTGGTGGCTTCTATTCGCCATACGCTTCCAGAAGCACTAGATTCAACGATAAATTCGTTAGCAGACAAGCTAATGGCTTGGCTTTCTTCTTGTTCATTTGAGGTTTCTTGATAAACCAGTTGGCCATTCGCCTTCCAATCCTGCATCTCTTGTTCAAAAGCTTGCTCTCTTTGTTGCACAAATTGATCAATAGCGGTTTGTTGTTTTTGCCATTCAGCAGCGAGCTCGGGCATAGATATGCTGGTTTCTTCTATTTTGGGTTGCCACTTACCAATAGGGAAGTCTGCGCGAATTTGTTCCAACTCTTCAGCCGAAACTGGGTAGAAGCGGATTTGGTCGAAGAAGCGCAGTAGCCAAGGTTGGTCAAATACTGGGGTTTTACGATAGCGGTTCCACATTTGAGCGGTACGCCCAACAAATTGATAACCACCTGGACCTTCCATGCCGTACACACACATATAGGCCCCGCCAATGCCTACTGAGTTTTCGGCTGTCCACGTACGGGCGGGGTTATATTTAGTAGTGACCAGTCGATGACACGGGTTGATAGGAGTTGCCACAGGCGCACCTAGATAAACATCCCCTAAGCCAAGTACTAAGTAGCTAGCCAAAAACACTGTATCTTGAACTTGGCTAATATCATTTAAGCCGTTAATGCGTTTAATAAAGTCTATGTTTGATGGGCACCAAGGCGCATCTTTTCGCACCGATTGCATGTATTTGTCTATAGCTTGTTGGCAAGCTGGATCATCCCAGCTTAAGGGCAAGTGTACTATGCGTGAGTCAAACCTGAGTTGACTGGTGTCACCTAGGGCTAAATCAAGCGATTTTAGACGACTGATCAAGTCACAAACGTCTAGCTGGTGGTTGTCAAAATGCACTTGCAAGGAGCGGATCCCAGGAGTCAATTCGAGTACACCAGCAATCGCTGCGGCTTTGACTTGAGTAAGCAACGCTTGGACTCTGGCTCTGAGTGATAGATCTAAGATGAGTTCACCATACTCAAGCAATAAGAACTTATCTCCGGCTTGGCGAAAGACTAAATTGGGTTCGCCATCGTCTGTGACTAATGTGTCTATTACAGGCGATGAAATGGCACTTGCTGGGTAAGTTTCAGAGCTTGGGGTGAGTGTCGCCAGTTGTTGATTTTGATCCTGCTCAATACGTTTAGCTGTGCCTGCATCAACCACTTCAAAGCTAAGGGTGTCTGACGCTTTTAATTGTCCGAGTTTCCATAAATCAGCACTGATCACGGTAAACGGACAAACAAAACCGCCAAGACTTGGGCCGTCGGGGCCGAGTATGACTGGCATATCACCAGTGAAGTCAACTGTACCAAAGGCGTACGCATTGTCGTGAATGTTCGATGGGTGAAGTCCGGCTTCGCCACCGGTTTCTCTCGCCCATTCTGGCACTGGGCCAATGAGTCGGATACCCGTGCGGCTAGAGTTGTAATGGACTTCCCACTTTGCTTGGTGAATGGCTTGGATATCTTGCTCTGTAAAAAAGTCGGGCGCGCCATGGGGGCCTGACATGACCCTTAAGGTCCAATGGTTATCTATGCTGGCTGCGACCCTAAGAGCTTCGCTTAATCTCGGTTTTTTTGTGTTTATCGGGGCGGCGGTGAGTTTAATAAAGTCGCCAGTGCGCAAGGCGCGGCCACAATGCCCACCAAATTGCCCTAGGGTGAAGGTACTTTTACTGCCTAAATAGCTCGGACAATCAATACCGCCCGCTAGGGCTAGATAGGCCCTAGCTCCGGTTTGACTAACGGAACCTATACTAAGGGTTTGGCCAGCTTGGATATCAAACACTTGGTTCATGGCGTAGGTCGTACCATCGAGTGTGATGTCAATAGAAGCTCCACACACGACTACTCTGGCGTTTTGATAAAACTTCAAACTTGGGCCGTTTAAGGTTATTTCTAAGCCAGCAGCATTCGCATCATTATCTAATAGACGATTTGCCAAATTAAATGAATAAAAATCGAAAGGCCCGGATGGCGGAACGCCTACGTCCCAATATCCAGTTCGGCCCGGTGTGTCTTGAATGGTGGTCATAGTGCCAGGTTTGAGCACTTCAAACCCACTAAAGCTAGCAGGTATGGCATCAAGGGAGCGGGTCGATATACTGCCACTGGTGAATTGCTTGGTCGCTAAAATATCCGCTAAATACTGAATATTAGTTTCAATCCCATAGATCTGGCTTTGTGCCAACGTTTGGGTTAAGTCTTGAATAGCTTGTTGGCGGTTAGCACTTTTTACCATGACTTTGGCCAACATAGGGTCAAAGAAAGGTGAAACTTCTATCCCAGCTTCAATCCAATGATCAATACGTACTCGGGCCTGCTCAGTCAGGTGGGTGTTTGGCCAATCGACTTGGGTTAATAAGCCTGACGAAGGTTGAAACTGCTTGGCTGGATTTTCAGCGTAAACCCTTGCCTGAATTGCGTGGCCTTGGCTTTGCAATTGACTAATTGACGTTAAGTCTGTGGCACAGCCTGTCTCTGCTAGGTTAGCGTGATCATAGGCTATGGTTAGCATCCACTCGACTAAATCAATGTCGAAGCAAAGCTCTGTTATTCCGTGCTCAACCTGTAAGCGAGTGTTCACTTCTAGGAAATAAAACGCTTGATCATTTTCATCAAAAATAAATTCAACCGTCCCTGCATTTAAGTACTGACTCGCTGCCATTAATTGTTTGGCTGTGCTGTGCATACGCTGACGAATATTGTCAGATAAATTAGGAGCAGGGGATTCTTCTATGACTTTTTGATTGCGCCTTTGGCTTGAGCAATCGCGCTCGCCTAAGGTCACGACTTGGCCGGCACCATTGGCTAGTACTTGGACTTCTATATGCCGTGCTTTTTCGACAAACTTTTCGAGAAAAACACCGTCGTTGGAAAAGTTCTGTGCGCCTAAATACTTAACATTAGTGAAGGCTTTTTCTAATTGAGCTTGGTTATCGCAACGTTGCATACCAATACCGCCACCACCTGCGGTACTTTTTAACATTATGGGATAGCCCACTTGTTGAGCAAATGACACAACATCAGATAAGTCTGCTAACAAACCACTGCCGGGCACCAATGGCACACCCGCTTTTTCAGCCAGTTCTCTGGCTTGGTGTTTTAAACCAAAATCGACTATGTGCTGAGGACTTGGCCCAATAAAGGTCAGGTTTTGTTGTGTGAGCTTTTCACAAAACTCGGCATTTTCACTTAAAAAGCCATAGCCAGGATGAATAGCATCAGCCTTTACCTGTTTGGCGATGGTAATAATTTTATCTTGGTCTAGATAGGTCTGACTGGCGGGACCTTCTCCTAGGCTAAAGGCTTGGTCGGCTTGCCTAACATGCAGAGATTCGCGATCGGCTTCTGAGTATATAGCGATACTGGTGATACCCAGCTTTTTTAAGGTCCGAATAATCCGGCAGGCAATGGCACCGCGGTTGGCAATGAGTACTGTTTTAAACATAATGACGGCTCATTAGATGTGGGTCGTCCCACGCGTTATCTGTGCTCTCACGGTCGTCCTAGAGAGCATGAATGAAGTTAAATGCCTAGTTCCAAATCAACACTTGTATAGGGGTAGGGTTATAAGCGTTGCAAGGATTATTAAGTTGTGGGCAATTAGAAATTAACACTATTGTGTCCATTTGTGCCTCAAGCTCAACGTATTTTCCGGCTCCACTAATACCGTCGGCAAAACTCAGTTTGCCGTCTGATGTGATGGGCACATTCATAAAAAAGTTGATGTTGTGGGCGATATCGCTTTTATTCATGCCAAGTTCTTCGTTCTCAGCAATGGCCAGCAGCCAACTATCGCGACACGCATGCATACATTTTTTGTCGAGGGCATAACGCACTGTATTCGACTCAGTGGCACAGGCTCCACCCAGAGTATCGTGTCTGCCACAGGTATCTGCGGTAATTTTTAGTAGAGGGCGACAGTCGTTAGTCATGAGTACGCTGCCTGCTGTTAGGTATACATTGCCTTGCTCGCGTATGGTGTCTACTGCGCTGTATCGTTCTTTAGGATCTTTGGCATTGTAGAAGAGGGTATCGGCGGCTTGGTTTCCTTCAACGTCAAGGATGCGAATAGTTTGCCCTTGTTTGACCACTTTTAAATAGTAATCGCCTGCGCCGACCATGTCTTGAATGACGGCATTTTCTGCCATTAATGTACTTTCAACTATCATGTTTTTTCCTATAGCCCCAAGTGATATAAGCGGTTATTTTCGAACCCTCGTTGATTCTCTGAACATGCGTTTTTGCAAAGGTCATCCTCTGCAATAGGCGCAGATTGAAGTATCTGATAGGTCACAGGCTTAAAGGGGTAGTCTGACGCTGGGTTAAGAGGGTGTGGACAGGTATGCATTAGCACGATTGTGTCCATTTCGAAGCGCAGTTCAATCATATCACCGGCTTGGCTGTAGCCGTTTTGGTATGCTAAGTTGCCTTGTTCGTTTGGTTTTACACAGCTGAAAAAATTGACGTTTGCCGCTAAATCTTTTTTACCCAAACCGTATTTGGTGGCTTCAACTAAAAACGCATCATTGCCGTTTTGTAACCATTGGTTACTATCTTGCTGATAGTCTCTGTCATGCCACTTTTGGCGAACCATGTTGCGGTTACTATTGCCGCACACTGTGTCATGCCAGCCAAGCGTATCATCTGTGATAGAGCAAAAAATTCGGCCCATATCTGAATACAGGCAATGACCTTTGGTCAGTTTAAAGGTGTGTTGGCACTTTAGGGTATCGGGAGCGTTGTATTTTTCTAATAGATTTTCTGGGTTGTAAAATAACATGCCCAAATTGGCTCCACCTTCTTGGTCAATCAGCCGCAAACTGGTACCGCGGCGCATCCGCATTGACCAGTGTTTGCCACCCGCAAGGGTATCTTCGTACAAAGGTTGTTGAGAAATGGGTGTTGGCTTGTGTTGGCTCATGAGGATTGCGTTCCTACCTGTTTAATGAGTTGCTGGGCTTGTTGCTTCTGGGCGTGAGAGCGCAACGGAATATCAAAGGTGACTTGGGCACCATAGGCTTGAGGGGCGTGGGGGTCGTCTCTGAGTTTATCGAAGACCCAAAGGCGTGAACCCAGTTCAAAGCCCTCTTTAATGTCATGGGTGACCATAAAGATGGTCAGTTTGTTTTTTTGCCAAATGTCTCGGATCAGTGTGTGCATGTCGCTGCGTATGCCAGGATCAAGGGCACCAAAAGGTTCATCAAGCAGAAGCACTTTGGGCGACTTCATTAATGCCTGAGCAATGGCTAGCCTTTGCTGCATGCCTCCCGATAGCTGATGAGGATATTGATTGATGGCTGGGGTTAGACCTACCGCCTCGATAAACTCTAAGGCTTTTTGTTTAATGGCCTTTTTTCGGCGACCAAAGGTCCAGCCAACTAGCTTGGCCTGAGAAAACTCGTCGGCGATCATCACGTTTTGCAAGGCAGTAAGATGAGGGAACACTGAGTATTTTTGAAACACGATACCGCGTTCGGCATCGGGCTCAGACTTGAGCAATTCGCCATCAAGGCTGATCGAACCTTTGCTAACTTGTTCGCGACCTAACAAAAGATTAAGGAAAGTCGATTTTCCGCAACCAGAAGCGCCTACCATAGACACGAACTCTCCCTGCTCGACGTTAAGATTCAAGCGTTCTAAGACTTGATTGTCGCCATAGGATTTCCAGACATTGTTAATAGAAATAAAGCTCATAGTATTGCTCGTATCCTGTTCACTTTACTTGCCGCTTTCGATTGAGTGATACCAAGGAAAGGCTCTCTCAGATGTTTTACGCAGTAAATAATCCATTAGAAAAGCCAATAAGGTAATCCAAATGACATAAGGAAAAATCACGTCCATAGATAAATAACGACGCACTAAAAATATCCTATAGCCGAGACCTTCTTGCGCAGCAATGGCTTCTGCAGCAATTAGAAATAACCAAGCTGCCCCCAGAGAGAGGCGCATAGAAGCCAGCAACCGAGGCAATATTTGTGGTAACACGACACGAATGGCGACCAGCCAAGAGGAGGCACCCAAAGTTTGTGCCTTAATCAGTTGCTCAGCAGGCAGTTGTAGTACTCTGGATTGCATATCTCTTATCATCACAGGAGCCGTGCCGATAAATATCAACATGATTTTTGCCAGTTCACCTAGGCCGAAGCTAATAAACAAAATGGGCAAAATTGCCATTGGCGGTACTAGTGAGATAAACGTGATAAGAGGTGAAAGTCCAGATCGTGCCAAAGGAATGAGCCCAGTTAACAAGCCAATCGTTAAACCTGTTACGGCACTTAAGCTAATCCCCACACTGATGCGATAAAGGCTGGCGCTAGTGTCTTGCCAAAACAGGTATTCCCCTGTTCGTTTGTTTTCGGTAAGGGCTAAGCGATCTATGGCTTTGTATATTTGTTCAAAGCTTGGTAAGAGTTTGTCGTTCGGGTTTTCAGCTAGGCGTTCGCTTGACGCACCCCAGTAAACAAAAAAGATCAGCACAAAGGGTAAAATACTCAGAAAGATAGCCAAGGCTTTCGATGGCTTGATGTTCATCAGTTTCTTCATATTGGGTACCTAATACTTAAAGTGCGATTGCTGACAAGGGACAGTAGACGACAAGACAAAGTAGACAGTCAGGTAAAGTGAGCTGAGATGGCCAGCTCACTTTGTCTGCGTAAACTTGACTATTTAAGCTTTCCGTCTGCTGCCATTTGCATATAGCTGGGGTCAAATCTTAGTTGAATGTTGTTTTTATCGCCGACAATGCCTGCTGGCGTTTCAATGCCGATAAAGCTTGCATCTGAGGCCCCATCACCCAGTAGGCCGTGTTCAAAGGAGAAATCAGCAACATACTGCATAGTTTTAGGAAGCTGGCTGCTTTTGGTAAATGCCACTGCATCCGCTGGGCTATAAAACATTTTGGTGGTAGCCAATTGTGCTTTGTATCCGGCTAAGTCAGTACCTGATGCTTTCGCCATATGCGTAAGTGCTTGATCATTGTTCTGCATTTTTGCCATGATCTCATACCAAGCCCCTGCTAACGCTTTACCTAGCTTAGGATTGGCCTTAAGGGTTTTGGTATTAACCACAAGCAAGTCAATGATTTCACCTGGTATCTGAGACGAGTCAAATACTTTGGTGCTGTTTGGCATGGCTGTAATTTCTGAAAGTAGTGGGTTCCAAGTGACCACTGACGTAACATCTTTGGTGGTGTAAGCGGCGACCAAGTCGGCATCCGAAGTATTAACTACTTTAACATCTCGTTCGCGAAGCCCCATGCTTTCTAAGCCCCTCGCTAGCAAGTAGTGTGAAACACTTAATTCAACTAGGTTAACTTGCTGGCCTTTAATGCTTTTTAAAGAGCTATGATCCTTAAGCACTATCCCATCATTACCGTTTGAAAAGTCACCCACAACTAACGCAGTACTATCTACAAAGCTGGCTGAAGGGATTGTCAGGGCGTCCATGTTTGTCATGGTGCAAGCATCGAATTCGCCGGCTGTGTATTGGTTGATTGACTCGATATAGTCGTTAATTTGTACCACATCAATTTCAATGTCGTACTTGTCGGCCCATTTTTTTACGATGCCTGATGAATCACCGTATTCCCAAGGCATCCAACCTACGTAAATAGACCAACACACAGAGAATTTGTCTTTGGCAAAGGCATTTGCCGAAGTGAGTAAAGCAAGGGTGAGCAGCGCAGCTTTGATTTTTTTCACGAGTTATCTCCAAATGTTTACACAGAAATCGTTGGCAAGAGGCAAGAACTAATTAACCTCCCGGGCTTTTATCCCTCCGTGTAACCCTTTGCAGATAGCAAACTATTCAAGTTGAATAGGGAACTGGGTTGATAACTCTCGGACCAGACATCGACTCATGATTCGTATCGATCGGAACCCTAGTTATCTATTTAGTTAGGGCGATAATCGTTACTCGCCTCAAGCTTTGATTCGATTAGAACAGTAAGAAGTGGTATTGAATAGGGTTAATTTTACATATGGGTGATGCAAATATTGCATCACCTATTAGACTTAATATTTTGCGCAAATGGCCAATGGTCCTCGTAGCTGATGTTCGCAGAATACCTAGTTTGATTTATGCTCCAAAATGTTGACTAATTGCTGCGCAAATTTAGCCGCGGCAACCGGTAAAGTCCGGCCTTTTAAGTGACCAACATAGACCTCTCCCGGCGGCACATCTTGGACGTCGAGTTTGACTGCTGTCATATTCATAAAACTTAAGTCTACGGGGAGCCCAACCTCTATCTGAAAGGTTATGCATTGACCTAGGGATGCTTTGTAACGCAAAAACTCAAAACTGTCAGATTCGATCACAGGCGACAAGGTATATAGGGCTTTGCTTGCTTTACGATCTAAGATCTGGCGTATCCCGAATTGATTAGTAGGCAAGGCTAGGGGGAACTGCAAGCAATCGCTAAGCTTTAAGCTTGATTGCTGGGCAAGGGGATGTTTGGCCGACATGATCGCGTAAATGGGTTGCTTGGATATGGATAGGATATGAAAGTCAGCTAGGTTTTCAGGTTCGAATACAATTGCTAAGTCGGCATTCATGTCGCGCAGAGCCTGTTCGGCGGCTTTTCGGTCGCGCCTTTGCACGTCAAAGGTTACTTGAGGATGAAGCTCTTGATATTGATGGATTTGATTGGGCAGAAAAAACGGAAGTAAGGCTTGGCTACATGCGACTTTGACATTACCCCGTCGCTCACCTCTAAGATCGGCAATCTGGCTCTTTACCTTTTCAATATCTGATAATTGTTCGCGCACATGATGCAAAAAGACTTCCCCAGCCGCCGATAGTTTAACACCACTAGGTAGGCGCTCGAAGATTTCGGTGCCTAACTCTTCTTCAAGAGCCAGTATGCGCCGATTGAGTGCGGTGGAGGTAATGGTTAACGATTGTGCTGCTTTTCGGATAGACCCCACTTCAACTATGGTTTTGAAAAAAAAGTAGTCTTGTAAATGGCGCATAGGGGTACTCTTTGTGATGCAAATTTTGCACTGCTATCAGAATAAATAAGTCTAATAGTAAGTCGGCTGTCAAACTAGGGGACATAGATAAATATTTTGAAAATATCTTAAAAGTGGATGATTGTCGGTACAAAGTGGTTTACTGTTAAGTAGAAGGTTGATACCAACCTTGGGAAATCCTGCAGTTTTTTGTGTTAGCTCAGGTGTTTATCCTCAACACTGTGCGCAATGCAGATACCTGTCGGATCTTACTCTTCATCCTTACGGAGGCGCGGATGCCACAAAAAGACGTTACCCACACTAAAATTTATGTGCTAGACACCAATATTCTGCTTCACGAACCTCTCGCTTTTTTATCCTTTAAAGAACACGATGTAGTTGTCCCCATGACAGTCCTTGAAGAACTTGATTACATCAAAGACAGCAAAAAAGACGTGGCACGAGACGCCCGGGTTTCGATTCGCTCAATGGAAGATTTGCTCCATGATGCTACCCCAGAGCAGCTGATGAAGGGCGTATCTATGCAAGGTATTGCCGCAGGTGATACAGCTCCCACTGGTAATTTGTCTATTTTTGTCGACCACGGTATGCCTGTTGCTCAACAAGTCTTCACCAGTAACGAAAACGACAACCGTATTATTAACAGTGCCTTGCACCTGCAAGCCAAATGTAACCCAAGGCAAGTGGTGTTGGTCACCAAAGACATCAATATGCGCCTTAAAGCCAAAGGCGCGGGTTTAGGTCATGTAGAAGACTATCGAACAGATCAACTGGTTACGGATATAAAATATTTATCTAAGGGTTACCACGAGTTTGATGGTGATTTTTGGGAGCAAGTCAAAGCGGTAGATAGCCGCACAGAAGGGCGTGACACCATTCACACCATAGACAAGAAAGTCTTACCTGAGGCCTACGTAAATGAGTTTTTACTCGACGATAGTCAGCATTTTGCTGGTTTAGTAGAGTCGGTTTCTAAAGACCATATCGAAGTGTTAGATTTAGGCTACGAGCGGTTGATGGGCCGCAAAGCATGGGGTATTACGCCAAAAAATATCGGTCAAGGTATGGGGCTGCACGCCTTACTTGATCCCCATATCGACTTGGTAATTCTGACCGGACCTGCGGGCAGTGGCAAAACCTTACTCGCTCTCGCCGCGGCTTTAGAAATGGTGGTGGAAAAGAATATGTACGATAAGATTATCGTAACCCGAAGTACCCCAGAAATAGCCGAGTCGATTGGGTTTTTGCCCGGTACCGAAGAGGAAAAAATGGCACCTTGGCTTGCAGCTATTACCGACAGCTTAGAGGTGTTGCATAAAAACGACGAAAACGTCAAAGGCTCTATGAGTTACATCATGGAAAAAGCCAACATTCAGTTTAAGTCGGTCAACTTCATGCGCGGGCGCAGTATTCAAAATGCCATTGTGATTTTAGATGAGTCACAAAACCTCACGGCGTCTCAACTAAAAACCATCATTACGCGCTGCGGCGAAGGGACTAAATTAATTTGTAGCGGTAATTTGGCCCAGATTGACAGTAACTACTTAAGCGCGGTGACCTCGGGTTTGACTTACTTAGTAGAGAAATTCAAAAACTTCTCCGGCAGTGCCACGTTAAACTTAGACGGCGTAGTGCGCAGCCGATTAGCAGAATTTGCCGAAAAAGAGCTGTAATGCTTTAGCCAAATTTCAAGCGTACTAAGGGGCTGACAAAGCCCCTTTTTTGTAGGCCGGGACCTTATATTAATCTGTATAGGGCTAGTAGCCCACCGACAGTTTTAACATCAGACCATAAAATAGCTGGTCTTTTAAGGCTATTTTTGTGTTGTTAGAGATAAATGGTTTTTTTGGTCAACGAATGACTTGAACGGTATTAAACTCCTTTTAAATCGTGAAAAAATTATGCTGTTACTGAAGCATCACTCCATTTGAATTAACGGTTATCATTGTTGCAGGTATTGGCTTACTGTAATAATAGCCTTGGATGACATAACATTTCTTTTGTTTTAAATATTCAACTTGATGCTCATCTTCTACGCCTTCGGCAACAAGCTTTAAGCCTAAACCAGCAGCTAAAATAATGATTGCTTCTAATGGTGAAGTGCTCAGAGAAGGCTGGGCTATGGAGTCGATAAACTCTTTGTCAATTTTAATAATATCGATAGGCAAGCGGTTGATATAACTCAGGCAAGAGTATCCAGTACCAAAGTCATCGATAGCGAATTCAAAGTCCAAAGCGCGTAGGTTATTGATGGAATCCAAGGTTCTTTTACTATAATTTAAAAAGGTAGATTCAGTAATTTCAAAACAAATATTTGATGCTCGAATGTCATATTTTGTTATTAAGTTTTGTACCTGTTCAACAAAGTCTACCTGCTCTAATTGGAACGTTGAGATATTAATGGATATCTTGGGTAGGCGTTTCCAATTCTCTTGCCATATAGCAACTTGTTGGAAAACATTGTTGATTATCCACATGCCTAATTCTTGGATAAGAAAGCTTTTTTCAGCTATGGGAATAAATTCTGGTGGCGGTAATAATCCTCGTTTGGGGTGTTCCCAGCGAATTAACGCTTCCATACCCACCACTTTCTCAGTTCTCGCATCGACTTGAGGTTGATAAAACATTACAAACTGGTCATTACGAATCGCATCTTTAATTTCATGCTCGGTTTTTAATAAATTTTCAGCATTTTCAGTAAGCTCACTAGTATAAAAAGCATAGGTAGCTTTTCCTTTGCTTTTTGCGTCATACAGCGCAGCGTCGACGTTTCTCATTAAGGTGTCGCCGTCATTGCCATGCACAGGCGTTATCGCAATGCCAACACTACTTGAAACAGATAATGGGTGAGACTCTATATTAAATGGTTCTTTTAGTGCACGCAGAATTTCCAATACTTTTTTAAGGGCGATATCTTCTGCAAAGCCCAGCTTAAGGTTTGTTAAAAGAAGAGTGAACTCATCCCCGCCTATTCGAGCAAGGCAATCGGTACCGTTAATTAACCTTGATAAACGCCTTGAAAAAGCCAAAAGCAGCTTGTCGCCAATAACGTGTCCTAAACTATCGTTAATGTTTTTAAAATCGTCGATATCTAAATATATTACTGCTGAGCAGGTTTTTCGTGTTTGATTCAGTCGCAACTCGTTGCTTAGGAGCTGCTTAAACTCAGCGCGATTAGATAATTGTGTCAGCTCGTCATGTGTCGCATCATAAATCAATTGCTTTTGCGATAGCTGAATAGTGTGAAATAGCAGTTCTAATTCGGTTACCACTAATTGTTTATTGGTACTCAATTCTTTGTATTTTTTATGCCTTAGTGATGCTTGTGCGTTAATTATTGGTAACAAAAAGCCCTTAAAATAAATCAAAAATGCTACTAATAAAATGGATAGCAAGGCTACGCCGATAGACGAAAGTATCGTTAAGTCTCGTTTTAACAGTGCGTTTTGTTGGAGGTAATTCTTGTTGGCTTGTCGGTTTGCTTCTTCAAAAATGCGGCTTAGCTGCAAAATGATTTGGGCGCGTAAATTGGTAAAATATATGGAACTGGGATCGCTACTGAAGGCTGCTTCTAGTGTGACTAAATTACTTTGGGTACTGAGCAGTAAACGGCTCAAATTCGTTAGCTCGTGCTCTGCGGTTAATTCGAGAGACTGTGCGATGATTTTATTCGCTCCCTCAAACAACCTAGGATAATAATTGGTGGCCGTGGTGTTAGTCATCCCAATCGATGTACTGATACTGCTGACTTTAATACTCACATCGTTTATGGCTTTACTTTTTTCCTGAAAGTCAGCTGTCCTAGTCATCATAAAAACCGCCATCACAAGTAAGGTTGTAATAGCAAGTACCGTTATAACCAACAAAGCTGCACCTAAAACACGTGCTGAAATTCTCATTCTAATAAGCTTACCGAGTCGGGTCTAAGTTGCTGTAAAAATTTTGGCTCAAAGTAACTACGAATATTGGGTGTTGGAATATCCTTGTCTACTTTGTTTGTTACCCAAGCGGATTGCAGGCTTAAATTTAAAATAATCGATTCAGACAAACTCAATTCAAAATAACTTTCGAGATACCGTTCAACCAGAATATCGGCCGGAATGTGTACTAACTGATGGTGCATGTTAGCCACTTGCTGAGGATCTTCCAAAAGAAGCTGTTCAGCTTTCATCATGGCCTTTAAGTAGCGTTTGATGAGGTTCGGATTAGTGTTAATTAACTTAGGCGTTACCACCATTAACCAACTAGATGTATAAAAGGCGTCTCCACTGTAGGTTTTATACTTAGACTTAGCGCTGCTCATTACATCTTCATGAAATGGCGACCAGCAAATAACGGCTGCAATATCTGGATTGTTGGCCAAATCTTTCATATTTGGCACTGGGGTATCCACAAATGTGACTGAGTGCTCACCAATAGAATAAGCACTGGCTAGGTTATGCCAAAAAAACTCTGAATCTGTGCCCAATGTTATGGCAATGTTCTTGCCTTCCAAATCTTTGATAGTAGGTGTCTTTTCTGTATCTAATACAATAAGGTGGTTTACATTGGTTGATTCACTGATACGGGCAATGATTTTAAATGAGTCGTCTATGTCATTTATTTTCAACATGCTATAAATCATAGGCGTCGGAGCCACGGCACCTATATGGATGTCACCATTTACCAGCTGCCTTAGTGAATCGACACCCGCTTTGTTATGGACTAGTTCAACCTCAAGGTCTTGTTCAGCGAAAAAGCCTTTTTTATGTGCAATATAGGTGGTGACGTCACCCACAAAAGAGACATAACCCACCTTGATTTTGTCGGCTGAAGATGTTGTAAAACTAATCAACAAGCAGCCAAATAAGAGGCTTTTAGCTAATTTTTTGTCCATATACTACTACCATGATGTTTGTAAGGTTATACCCACTTGTCTAACGCCTATGCTCGGATTGCACATTAATATACCCGCAAGATCATTGGCCGAGGCAGTGAATACATTATCTAAAGAATCGATTTGAAAACAGGTGTTTTCTTCAGTTAAATTTTGTGCCCACGCAGAAATTGTCCAATTGTCGTTTAGTTCTAATTTTGCAAAAGCATTGAGATATAGCTGACTGGGTTTTCTGGTGAAAACATCTTCTGCGAAGACTAACGAGTCGTATTGTCTGTCTATGAAGTTCGACTCTAAAGAAATGTTCAACAGGCCCAGTGTTGTTGGGATGCCTTGAGTTATCCGAACATTGGCTGAAAACGGTGGCGTATTTTGTAACGAATGACCTTTGTCAACGCTTGTTAAGCGGCCTATATCTTTGATTTCGCTGTGAAGATAGCCCAAATTGGCGGACAACAAGGTTTCATCTGCCAGTTGCCAGTCAAAATCTATCTCGATACCGCTTATATCCACTTTTGGAATATTTACAAAGCCAGGGATCCCATCTACTACATCGAAGGTTTGTAAATCTTGCCATTTGTAGTAGAACATAGCGGAGTTGAACCGCAGGTGACGGTTAAACCACCAAGATTTCATACCAAGCTCCGCTGACTTCATGGATTCTGGAGCAACCGATGATGATGCGTCACCAAAAAACGCCGCTAACGCTCGAGTATCGAATCCGCCCGACTTAAAGCCCGTAGACAAGTTGATGTAATAATATAAATCATCACTATATTGGAATCTGGATTTAATTTCGTATACCAGTTCATTAGCATCGAGAGATAAACCATTAAAATCTAATACACAAGGGGCACCATCTTGAGGGCAAGTACCTGGGTTGTTGGCGGTAAGTTGTGTAACGATTTCATTGTCAATGAACAATGAGGGGGCAAAACGTTCAATTGGGGTAGATGCGATTCCAAAATGTGAGTCAGCTTTTTTTTCATTGTGAATATAACGAACGCCGCTGGATAGTCGTATTGTTTCGGACAGGTCAAAATCTAACAGGGCGTATAGGGTTATATCATTTTCCTGCTGGTCGAGAATATTATGTGGTGTGATTTGTGCGCCATTGGCGAATATGCGGCGGCGTATGTTGGTAGTTTGGTTAGTATCCTCAGAAAAGTAGTACCCACCTATCATCCAAGACAAGTCAGCGACATAATTCGAAGTAAGCCTTACTTCGTGGCTTACTTGACGAAATTGGGAGTCTTGATACCCGACAAATACCAAGGTAGGGCCGCCGCTTAAATCCTCTGAAAATTGAACGTCAGTGCTTTGAATTGCAGAAATTATGTCTAAATCAAAGAAGTTAAAAGCTTTTGCGTAGGTTAGGGCTATTCCTGAGGTATCAATATTTTGATAAACAGGTGACACGTCGTATAGTGAATGCCAATCATCAAAGGAGGGGTTGTCTCCCAAGGGGGTCACGCAGTTAGTTCGTCTATCAAAACGACTGCCTGATATAATCTCGCTGAATGAGCATGATCTTGTTACGTCAGTTGGATCTCGCAAGCCCACCGCTTTGTGTCCTAAACCCTTTCCTCCATTTTCTCCCCAATTAATACTTAGCCTTACTTCGCTATCGTCTTGTAAACCGAATAACAGCTGAAAGCGCATGGCTTTTTGGTCTTTTTCACCTAGCAGTTCGCCCTCTCGACCAGGTGCCTGGTTAACGAATACGCCATCTTGCTTAGATTGCATTAAAGATATTCGCGCTGCAATCTTGTCATTTAGTGAAAAGCCTACGGCTGTTTGCAGATCTTGACTACCATGCTGGCCCAAGCCGACAGATACATATCCGTTGGACTCATCACTAAACTGAGGTTTTTGGGTAATATAGTGAATTGCTCCACCCATGCTATTTCGGCCAAAAATGGTGTTTTGGGGGCCTCGCAATACTTCTATTTGCTGCATATCAAAAATGCTTAAAACCCCAGAGTAGGGAGTACTTAATGATACGTCATCTACGTAAATACCTATTGCTCTACTGACGTTGCCATGCCAGTTATTTGTACCTACTCCGCGAATAGAAAAGCCTGCATTTACGTTGTTAGTGGCGTTGCGGCCAACGTTGGCAAGGTGATCTAACACCTGATCGGCTGTTCTTATCTGCAGAGTTTCGATACTTTCTGCGTCAATTGCCTGCATAGTTATGGCAACTTTGTGCTGTTCTTCGATTCTTTTCGTCGCTGTGACTTCAATGACTTCAATCTGTGCCAACACCAATGGACAAGTTGCCGCCCCAAGCAGCAACAGCAGGCTACGAGATTTCTTTGAATAGTTGACCATTACTTGGACCCTCCTTAAACAAGAACGTTTTAATCACTATCCAAACAGCAAGGAATTAACAAAAAACTGGGCCACTTTACACACAAATTGAGTGTCTAGTACAAATCCAAGAGTACGAATCGAATAGTCAAAGGTACGCTTCTCACGACAATAGGTGTAAAAGTGTATGTACAAAATATGACCAAATCAAGTTGCGGCCAAGTTTATGGAATAACCTCAAAGCTATACATATTGCTGTTAATTGCTCTTTCACTACTAGGGCTTATTTGGCCTAGCTTAATTGCTGCTGGGCCAGTGGGTTCCATAAGTAGGTAATGGGTGCCGTCTATATCTAGTGTACGCTCTGCGTTTCTAAAAGGTAGACTAATTCCTAGCAATGCATGGTTAGGCAAATAAATCATGACCATTTTTGTGTCGGGTAATAAAGAGCGGATTAAACTCGCCATAAGCACAGATTTACTATCGCAGTCGCCAATATTGTTGGCGACGACTAATGCGGGTGGGAAAAATCCCGCGCCATTTGAGGTCAGTCTGTCTTCGAGGGCGTTGTAAGGAATGCTCTGGATCCAACTTAATAGCAAATTTATATACATGCGCGTTTCACTATTTTCGGGGACTTTTTCATATAAGGCTTGAGCGACGGGTAATAAAGGAGATTTACCTTCAGCGATATATCTTAGGTGGTCGGGCTTTATTGCTTGTTGGCCGACATGATTGCTAAAGTGGCTGTAATAATTATCTTGTAAATATTGCTCAAACGCTTGGTTTTGGCTTTCTGCCATTAGCCTTTGCCATTTTTGCATGAGGGCCTCAGAACGACTGTTGACCCTAATACGAATATCTTTGCCTTCTCGATGGATCCTAACACTGGCTTCCTTCGGATCGATTTTCTGAGCCGCGCGGTGTAATGAGATATATACATATTGATCGGCAAGTTGTGGGACAAAGCGTTTGTGATATTGACTATTGATGTGTTCAAGTGGAATGGAAAAGTCTAATTCATGTTGTTGTTCTTGATGATCGTTCCATTTGTAGTGAAACACCATGTTGTCACTATTTTTGGTGGTTTTAAATTGCAGCTGAACAGCGAACACCGAATGTATATTCAATAGCAAACAGGTGGTTATCAATAATAAACTAATGCTTGGCCGTTGAGGCATAATTGTATTTCTTGAGCAAAACATAAGCTTGAGTATAGCAAAAGCATAGCGGGTTGTTTTTGACTGAGCTAGTTATCCGCTTAGATAGCGTTTATACTCTCGGCGTCTAAAAATAGAGGGGTAAGTTATGCGTATATGTGGGGTCGATTTAACGGCAAATGATGCAAATGTTTGTTTGTTGTCGTTGGAAGATGATGTGTTTCAAATTCCTGATTGCCGAGCAAGGAAACTGACTTTCCCAAAACAAGGTGACGCGGGTGACCTTAAGTACTTTCAAGCAACGTTTGCTAAGCTAGTTGAAGATTATAAGGTAGACCAGATAGTGATCCGTCAGCGCCCGATGAAAGGCAAGTTTGCGGGTGGTGCGATTGGTTTTAAATTAGAAGCCGCTATCGAGCTTCTCGATAAGGTTGATGTAGCCATTATGGCGCCAACTGATATTAAGGCATCATTAAAGCGCAACCCTGTGCCTGTAGCGTTTTCTGAGACGGGCTTAAAAATGTTTCAAGAAATTGCATTTCAAACGGCTTATGCATTCTTGATGAAGGATAAATACGACCTCTAAAAATCAAGTTAGGTGTGTTAGCGTCTTTCATGACTGAACTTGGCGCCAGTCGGTAGAGTTAATAATGCCTTTTTCTAATATAGTAATTGGCAGTTAGAAGGCGATGATGTATTTTCGTGATACTTCTTTGAACTTTTTGTCAATTTACTTTATTTGTCAATTATGGCATTGTTCTCAAAATTGAATATAGCACCCTAGTTCGTTAGCGAGTAAGTTATGCCTTATTTAGGTGGTTCGAAAGCGTATGTAACTGACTCAGGTCTATCAGATGTGCAAATTGTTAAAAATAAAAAAGGATGCAAATGTTCAAGCGTGACATAGAGTTAGCGAGTCTTTTAGAAACCGTTAACCAAGCAAAAAGTTTTTTGTTTGGTATGAACTCAGAAAATTATCAGACTGTTCTTACTCCGCATTTCGCAAGTAGCGCAGGGGCGCACATGCGCCACATTATCGATCATTACTTGGCTTTACAAGACGGTATAGCCGATGGTGTGATCAATTATAATAAGCGTAATAGACATTCAAACGTTGAATCTTGCCCAACTACAGCGTTAAACGCGTGGGATGGAATTGAGCGTTGGTTAAACGAAGTGAGTCAAACAGACGGAGATGTGCCTCTTAGCATAGTATGTGAGACTTCGGTTAACGAAACTAAGAATACTCAAACTCAGTCGACATTAGCCAGAGAGTTGGTGTTTGTATCGAGTCATGCTATCCACCACTTTTCATTGTTAGCTGTGATCAGCTCACTCTTGGGTGACCAAACTGAGTCAAGCTTTGGTGTAGCACCAAGTACTGCCACTTACATTCGTCAGCAGGCTTGATTTAGGCTCTAAGGTAAGGTTGACAGGTCGACATAAAAAAACGCGATAAATTCGCGTTTTTTTATGTCTTTTTTTCTCTAACTTCTTATACCATATATGGCAGCAATGCATCTCGCTAATCAGTCAAAACGGAGTCTTGCAATCGGAGAGGGTCCATATATGGTATTATCTGCACTCAGGCCTGTGAAAAGCGAATTGCGCATCCGCTTTGCAAGCTGAATCATTTAAATCTGCTGATCTTTATACTGTTGCCAGCGATCACCTAAATACAGTTTAAGTAGCTTTTCTGGAGATTTAGGTAACTCTACGGTAAGAAGCAAACCAGGGGTATCATTAAATTGGGCATCGATACCCAAACAATGAAATACCGCTCCCATCTTTTGGTAATGTTTAAGTAATATCGGTACATCTTTACCATCGGGCTCAAGGCTTTTGAGTAAAGGCGTGACCATATTTTTCAAACCATGGTGTTGAGCGAAATCATTAAATTCGGGATTAAACTCATAAGCAAAGGGTTTATGTGCTACGACTTTGTTAGTAGGCGTAACAGTGGCTTTCTCAATTATGCCTGCACTGCGTATATCGTAGAGTTTGCTAATTGATACTGTGCCATACAAGACTTTATATTGAGGGTATTTACAAACAAAAGCCCCAATGCCACGCCATAAAATAAATAAGCCCAAAAAGCTTTTTTGGTATTCAGGAATTAAAAATGAGCGGCCCATTTCAAGACAGGGTTGTTGTCGATTGACAAAGTCGCTACCAAAATTGAACATGCGATTTAGATACAAATTATCTAGGTTACCATCGGCTAGCAATTTGTCGGTTTGGCCCATGCGATAAGCACCAATAATTTGCCCTGTTTCTTTTTTCATTACGAATAAGTGGGTATAAGTGGCATCAAACTTATCGGTATCGATAGGTTCACCACTGCCTTCGTTATGCTCTCTGAAAACAATTTCACGTAAACGAGCAATTTCATGAACCGTATTTGGCATTTGGTGCTGAAAACCAAAGTATACGGCGAGATCTTTATGGTCGAGTAAGTGCTGTTCAACAGGCAGAGCGGCGACTTCAGCTAAAATACTTTGTTCTGAGATAGGTTCTGCAATAGGTTGCATTTCGACTACTGTATCTGCGGGCCAGTCTTGGCTATATGCGGGGTCGAGTAAATACGTGATGGCTCGCATTAGCTCGGTTTGTACGCCTAAGTCGTCAACCTCACTAAGGTATTTAGCTTGAACTGTCACTCCCGTAGTTAGGGCAATACGCTGGTCTTGTTTATTGACCAGTTCTCTGGGTAAGCGCAGCATACGTAATCGATAGTAAATCCTACCAAGTTGATAGAATAGCTTACTATTTTGGCCGCCAATAAATATTGGGACGTATTGCGCTTTTGCACGATTGGTGAGCATAGCGACTAACCTATTCCAATCATGGTCGGCTATTCGCTGAGTATCACTATGGTAGTAACTAACTCGCCCTGCTGGGAAAATTAGTAACGCGCCGCCTTTTTTGACATGGCCTAAGCAGGCTCGAATAGAAGGGGCATTTTTGGGATCATTTTCAGATAAGGGATTGGTAAATATAAAGTAATCTTCAAGCTCAGGAAAAATTTTGAGTCCCTGATTAGCCATGACTTTGATGTCTGGACGAACTTGTTCAATTGCCCAAGCGAGTATCACTCCTTCAATTCCGCCAAAGGGGTGATTACTGGCAAGCACCACAGGCCCAGTTTTAGGAATGCTTTGTTGCAATTGATGGATGCCATCAAGCTGCAAATTCAGTCCGTCTAGCAGACTTTTCGCGAAAGTGGTTTTGTCTAATCCGTGCAGATTATGCTTAGTATATAGATCGTCAAGTTGGTGAATGGCGAGTATTTTATCAAGCAGTTTCAGAAGTATACGATTTACCGGCGTTTTTTTATCTTCGGGCACTAAATTTAGCAGGCTAATAGCTGCGGGCATAAAAGGGTTCCAACAATTCTAACTAGGGGTATTTTGCTCTAAATGACCTGTAAATTCAGCATTTACTTACGTAATTCCGGCATTTTTTGTTGAGGACTTGATATAATTCCGCATGACTTGTTGATTTTTGTTGTATGTCTTTTGGCTTTTATAAGGCCTTTTTAGCCGAAGCCAGTACCAAAAATAAGCCTTTGTATGCAGTTACGACAGTTCGCGTAAAGCCAATGGCTTGATGCAACAAAGATCAATCAGCCAATTTATTTGAGCCATTGGGCTGTCTATTATTTAAGGGTTTCCATGCAAAAGATTACAATAACTACACCTGACGATTGGCATTTACATTTTAGAGATGGCGACATACTCAACGAAACCGTGCCAGCCACAGCCCGCTGTTTCGCCCGAGCGATTGTCATGCCAAACTTAGTGCCAGCGGTGACCAATGCTAAGTTAGCGCTAGCGTATAAACAGCGAATCTTAGATGCAGTGCCCGAGGGTAGTCAGTTCCAACCTTTAATGACTCTATTTTTAACCAACGATATGACGCCTCAAGATATTGTCGATGCTAAGACTGCTGGTGTGGTAGCGGCTAAACTTTATCCTGCTGGAGCAACAACTAATTCAGCTGCTGCGGTAAAAGGCATTGAAGCTATGCACCCAGTATTCGCCGAAATGGAGAAACAAGGTTTACTCTTACTTATTCATGGTGAAGTGACTGAATCTCACATAGATATTTTTGATAGAGAAAAGGTGTTTATCGACCAATACCTACGAAAAATTGTGGCGGACTTTCCTACATTGAAAGTTGTTTTTGAGCACATTACTACCAGTGATGCTGCGCAATTCGTCAAGGAAAGCTCAGAAAACGTTGCTGCCACTATTACACCGCAGCACCTCATGCTAAATCGTAATGATTTATTAGTAGGAGGGGTTAAGCCACATAATTACTGCTTGCCGGTATTAAAACGCAGTACCCATCAGCAAGCCCTAAGAGAAGCCGTGGCTAGTGGTTCGTCTAAGTTCTTTTTAGGTACAGACTCAGCTCCCCACGCTAAACATGCAAAAGAATCGGCTTGCGGTTGTGCGGGCTGCTATAGTGCATGGAGCGCCCTAGAGTTATATACCCAAGTGTTTGATGAATTGGATGCCTTAGATAAGTTAGAGGGGTTTGCGAGTTTTCATGGGGCTGATTTTTATGGGTTACCCAGAAATACAGGAACTGTCACCTTAGAAAAACAAGACTGGCAGGTACCAGAATCTTTGACCTTACCAAGTGGCGATCCTATTGTGCCTTTTTATGCAGGGCAAACCGTCAGCTGGAAAATTGCTTAATAGCTGCTTAACACAGCCAAGGTAAAACTTTATGCTCGAACAGCCAGAATGTGTGTCTATACAGATAACAAACAATATTGCGACTATAACGATTGAAAATGGCAAAGCCAATGCAATTTCTCATCAGGTTATAGAGCAACTCAATTTGGCTTTAGACCAAGCCGAGCAGCAAGGCTGCGTGGTGGTGATCACCGGCCAGTCGGGTGTTTTTTCGGCGGGTTACGATTTAAAGATCATGACCGAAAGCCATGCATCGGCTGTTGCCTTAGTTAATCAAGGCTCACTACTGGCTAAACGTTTATTCGAATTCCCTTTGCCTGTGGTTGTGGCGGCCAGCGGACATGCTGTGGCTAAAGGTGGTTTTTTATTGCTCGCTGCTGATTACAGAGTGGGTGTAGAGGGTGAGTTTAAAATTGGCCTAAACGAAGTCGCTATAGGTATTCCTATGCATTTTGCTGGAATTGAAATAGCAAGATATAGGATCCCCAAAGGGTATTTTAGTCGAGTGGTCAACTTAGCAGAAATGTTGTCGCCCACTCAAGCTATTGCCGCTGGTTTTTTAGATGAAGCCGTTGCACCTGAGGAATTGCTCTCAAGAGCGCAGAAACTTGCTGAATCATTCAGCCAACTAGACCCTAAGGCTTACGCTTTAACCAAGCAAAAAGGGTTGGGGGATTTTTTACATCGTCTTGAACAGGCGATTCAGCGAGACTTAGATTAAGTCATTCAGATTTCATTTTTAGCTATATGCTGATTATCCAATCAGTACAACCACATATCGAGAACACATTGAACAAACAATTTTCAAGTTTGGGTTTAGATGCCTCATTACTAGATAACTTAGATTCCCTTGGTTATAAAGAGATGACCGAGATTCAGGCGCAAAGTTTGCCCGCTATTATTGCAGGTCAAGATGTTTTAGCTAAAGCCAAGACAGGCAGCGGTAAAACGGCTGCGTTCGGGTTGGGGTTGTTACACAACTTAAAGGTCAAACGGTTCAGAGTTCAAGCTTTGGTGATGTGCCCCACCCGAGAGTTGGCCGAGCAAGTCGCTGTTGAGCTGCGTAAATTAGGCCGTAAGGTGCACAATATCAAAGTTTTGACCTTATGTGGTGGTACGCCAATGGGGCCTCAGATTGGCTCGTTGGAACACGGTGCACATATCATAGTGGGGACGCCTGGGCGTATTATGGATCACCTATTTAGGCAGCGTTTAGATTTGTCTGAAGTGAATACGCTTGTGCTAGACGAGGCAGATAGGATGCTTGATATGGGCTTTGAGGTAGAAATGGCGAAAGTCATTGATGCAGTGCCGCTTGACCGTCAAACCTTATTATTCTCAGCGACTTACCCTGATACCATTAAACAGATTAGCCAAGACATTCAGCGAAACCCATTAGAGGTCAGCGTTGAAGCAACTCACGAAACCAACAGCATTGAACAAATTTTCTTTGAAGTTGATGAGCCTCACAGAATTAAGTCTGTTGCTGCTTTATTAAGTCATTATCAGCCTGAGTCAGCCATTGTTTTTTGTAATACAAAGCTGGCGTGCCAAGAGGTTGCGGATGAATTGACCGCTGTGGGGGTCTCTGCATTGGCGTTACATGGTGATTTAGAACAAAGAGATAGGACTCAGGTCTTAATCCGCTTTGCTAACCGCAGTGTATCTGTATTAATCGCTACTGACGTTGCATCTCGTGGCTTGGACATCAAAGAAGTCAATGCTGTAATTAGTTATCAAATCACCCCTGATCCCGAGGTACATATTCATCGCATAGGACGCACAGGGCGAGCTGACGCTAAAGGTTTAGCGTTAACTTTGTGTGCACCTAAAGAGATGGCTAGAGCAAACGCTATCGAAGATTACCAAAACGCTAAGTTAAAATGGACGGGTATTCAATCGATTCGTTTTCATAGCAATCGCTTAATTCAACCGGAATTTCATACTATCTGCATAGATGGTGGCAAGAAAAGTAAAATTAGACCGGGTGATATTCTTGGTGCTCTGACGAAAGATGCTGATATAGCAGGTGATGATGTAGGTAAAATTAACGTGACTGCTACCCATACTTATGTTGCTGTAAAAACTCGCAGTGTAAAGCGAGCCCTTAAGCAGTTTAATGAGGGCAAGTTAAAAGGCCGAAAATTTAAAGCCAGAAAACTCAGCTAATCTCCAACTTTCTCCTTTCCATCCCGATCTTTGATCTATGTGGGCTGCTCCTTTAGCAGCCCACAACCGCTTTTTAGACTAATTCTCATTTTGCACTTTCGGTAACAAAATGGACCTTAAATTCAGTCATGCAGTACGCTTTATGATTGCTTTTTTTACATGATTTTTAGGCAAAAAACGAAATATCTTAACTTGCCATTTTTCCTACTCTTACAAATGTAACATTTTTGTAACTTTGTTTTTATCTACTCCTGAGTAATTAACTGTACTCATACTTTAGAATGACAACTGGTCCAATCACCTGATTTATATGCATTTCTCTGAAGTGAAAATAAGAGTTAGTTCCTTTTGGCTATAAGATAAAGGGGAATGAATGTGCTCCCGTTCAGCTTAGATTAAGGTTAACGGATTTTCATAATTGCAATGTTACTATTTGTAATCATAATAACATCCTCTTAACAAACAGCTCTGCCGGTTAGTACCCTACATAAAAAAGCTGACGTTAAGCGGTAAATATCATCATTAGTTGATAATTACTGACCCCAGACATACAAGAGGTTGTTTGGGGCGCTAAAATTATAATAACAGCGGTTGTCACTATTTATGGATGAATGAATGCAGCCATAAATAGGTAAATGAGATGTTAAACACTAAATCACTAAGTATAATTGCCAGTGCCTTTGCACTGACCGCAGCTTCGGCTCAGGCAGCTTGCCCATCTAATACAATTTCGCAAAATACCTTTATTGTTAAAAGCAACCCAGAAGTTACCCTTGTCAATGGACAATTGTTTTTGAAAGGTGGCAATTCTGGCTTACTACAAAGAGTGCTTCAAACGGCTACCAATGTTGGCAGAAAGCTAACTATAGAGGGCACATACAGAATTAGTTCAGACCGTAAGGTCCAAATCAACCGCAGCTTAAACGTTGATGCAACCAAAGCCAGATTTATTGCCACAACTGCATTAGATGGAGATATGTTCAGCTTTGATGTCAAGCCGAGTTCTTTTGACTGCCCTAGAGATCCTAAGTTTACTTGGTTAGGTGGGCGTTTTGATGCTTGGGACGGTAAAACGTCTACTGTTATTCCGGGAAAACAGTCTTCAAACAAAGGTGATTCAGGCGAAGGCGTTGCGAAAACCGCTGATGCGCTTTCAATACGTGGCGGCGCGCGCGTTACAGAAGGTAATAGACAAGTGATGAAACGCCACTTAGGCGATGTAGATATCAGACGTATCTCTGTGTACGGTACTGAGCGCAGCAGTGAAGATTATCGCTATGCAGGTGGCGACAGTGGTATTTTGATGATTGCAGCTAAGAGTGCATACATCCGCAATAACAAGTTTTACGGTATTCGTGATGCTGCGGTTTACTTGAGTGCTGATAACGACAACGGTAATTTAGGTGATAACTACACGTTAATTGATAACTATGCAGAACGTGTGTTTGATGGTTTTACCTCTAAACGTGGTGCCGACAATATACGTTTCGAGAAAAACCGCGTAGTTGATGCGGTAGTGGGCATCAGCACTAAGTCTACTAACTATGATAACGACAAGTGGAACGCTAAAAACGTTCAAGTCAAAAATAACACTGTCACCCGAGCTATGCGTGCGATTAGTTTAGAGAGATCTGACGACGTGGTTATCGAAGATAACAATATTGTAGATTTGGGCGGTATAGTGGCTGGCGAAACTGGGAATCGTGCTAATTTAAGTAGTTTTAGTAATGACTTTGAAGGGATTTCGTTAAACGGAGTAAGAGGCTCTTACAGCATTAAAAATAACTCGATTAAAGGGGTGAATGCATCAACAAGAGGGGTATTTGCTCTCGTTAGGCGTACCTTTGATGGAAGAGGTACAGTAGGTATTTCGATTCCTACGGCTGAGCAAAATAAATGGACTGGCGTAGATAGAGTTGACGGGTCTAAAATTAAAACAGGTGCTGCAGTTGATAGATAACCGTTATTCGCTGTAAAGCGAGCATTAAATCTTACCACTAGGCTCGCGTTGCGGGCCTTTTTTTGTGAAAAGGGGCAGGAAATGGGTTCTTATCGATTAGACAAATTTTCATTTTTTGTTGGCATGGGTATTACAGGTGCGTTGGTGTGGATAGTTAATACTTTCGCTATCTCTGGGCAAGACGAGTTTGAGTTATTGCGCGAACCGGCAAATGCGGTAGTAGCAAGCTGTGCTGATTCTGAGCAATACACAGAGCAACAGTCAGGCTATGAATATACACACGCTTTAGTACAAACGTCTTCACTTGATTCGGCGTCCGACTCAGCCAGAAGTGTGGCTGCCATTATAGAGTCAGGCTTGACTGAGGCTGAAATTAGCAGATATGACGAATATCCTGTGGCGCGGATTAAAAGTGAACTTTCTGATGATCCTGAGTTAGTCGTGAATACCATAGAAAAAATCAGGGAACTAGATTGGTCTAGCTCTCGATCATATTTAATTGCCCTTCTAGGTGGGCTAGAAACTACTCAGAAAGAACAAGCTGCTTTTGATTTATTACGGTCTCCCCGAGATATTGATCAAAAAGCGGGTGTCTCTCTGATTATGGATTTAGACGACTCAGACATCAAGGCGTCAGCAGTAGGCGCCATCATCAGCGCTAACCCTTCCGAGGAAGTTGTGCAAAATTTATTAGAGCATATAAGGGTAGACGATGATCTAGCGGCATCGCCCAGTGTTAATGCCAACTTACAACAGCTTTATCAATCGCACCCCTCCCCCCATGTGCAAAGATTAGCGTTACAAGCCATTACCCCGAGTTCGCGCATAGACGATAACTTGTACCAAGATGTAGTGAGCTTAATTACTCAAGACTACGCAGTCGATACTTATGCGAGTTTAGATACCCTAAATACTTGGGTAGTGAACAATGACAATATATTGTCTGATGCTCAAAAGATCGATTTAGCCAACAGAGCAATGCAAGTGGCAGACAGTTCGGGATATGACATAGATGCGCGGATTAAAGCCTTAGAGCTGTTGAAGAACATCCAATAACTAAGAATTTTGTGAGAAGTCTATGAGTATAAGTCAAAGTGATTTTCGAGTGTTTGCTTGTGGGTGTCTAACTTCGGCAGTATTGATTGGTGGGGTGATGTATGGGGTTACGCAGAAAACTGGATCTGCCCCTCAGCCCTGTAACGAACCCTACCTTCAGCAGACTGATGAAGTCAGTCAAACTAAGCCGATACCTAACATAGGTGTCAATGATCCAAGTTATCGTCTACTGCATGACTGGCCTTCTTTATTGACGCAAGATTTAAATGAGCAAGAAGCGCGTTTAGTCGAAGACGTACCCATTGACGGCATAGTCAAAAAGTTCTCTTCTGACTTAGAATTTCAACGTGCAGTTATGGACAAAATCAAGGCAGATGAAGATACCTTCACTCGATGGTTTTTTGTGCGCGTGCTGAGTAATACAGACTATGACCTTAGGCAAAAAGTAGCAGATGAGCTGCTTAATACGCCGCGTATGCTGGATAAAGATGCGGGTTTATCTGTGATTATGAGTATCTACGACTTAGAGTTGAAAAGCCAAATTTTAGGAAAACTGCTAACCAGTAATATCACTGATGATACGTTAAGATTAGCCTTGAGATACATTCGGATTGACAATGATTTAATTGAGTCAGGCTTGCTTAATCCTGCGCTACAAGGCGTTTATCAAAATACGGATAACCAAATGATCAAAGCTTTGGCATTAAAAGTTATGATGCCAGGACAGTCTCTGGAGCCTGCTTTGTTTGAAAACGTGTTGACCTTAATTGCGTCGACTGATGAGCAGGTGTGTAATATGGGATTAGATGCCCTTAACGAGTGGGCGGTCAATTACTATGGACTGCTCTCCCCTGAGCAAACTTCACATTTACAGCAGGTATTGAATAGTATTTCCGTTGACCTTGAGCGGGATCTGCAAACTAGAATAAAAGCCTTAGAAGTACATATTAATCTTTAGACACGCCTTTACAGCTAAGTAAAAATGAGGGAACTCAGTTTTGTTCCCTCGTTTATATTAGCTTGCTGAATTATTGCCTAAGTTACGCTTTTCGTGGAACGAAGGAGCTTGTTTTGGAAATTTTTTGTAAAGCAAAGTCTGCATTTTTTTCACTGTAGCTGCGTGTTTAGGTTGGTCTACCACATTGGCGTCGGCAATATCACTGTCTTTATGATAAAACAGTTCTTTAAATTTTAATTCTTGGCTATTGGCATCACGCCACTCCGTATAGCGCCAAATCCCATCGGTTACTGAGACTCCCATATATTTCTTACCTCTAGAATGCAGACTATACGCCGCTTCGCTCCAAGGTGTATCTGGATTGTCGAGTAGAGGTAATAAGCTCTTTCCATCCATTTTGGGCGCTTTAAGGCCAGCCGCTTGTGCAATAGTCGGCATGACATCTATGTTTTCGACTAACGCGTGAGAGGTTGCATTTTGTTTACTGTCTTTGTAGCGGGTTTCGCGACTGATAATTAAAGGAACTCGGGTGTCTAACTCCATATTGCTATGCTTGTTCCAAGTACCATACTCGCCAAGTTTGTACCCGTGATCGCTCATAAATACGACTAGGGTGTTGTCACGCAGCTTAAGCTCGTCTAAAGCGTTCATGACTCTTCCTAACTGAGCATCCATGTAACTTACCGTCGCATAATAAGCATGAATTAGGGTTTTAGTTGTTTGATCATCAACATCGCCTTTTTTAGGGGTACCGCCGTACATTCTGAGCTCGTTCCAGTTGGTTAAAGCCAGCTTATATATGTTGTCGGGTTTTTTGCGACTAGGTACTTCAAATTGTTCGCGGTCATATAAGTCCCAATATTTTTTGGGGGCGTTGAAGGGCAGGTGAGGTTTGCTAAAGCCTACTACCATTAAAAACTTATCGTCTTTTAGGGCTTTCAACTGGGTGATTGCATCGTTTGCTACTTTACCGTCTTTATAGAAGTCATCAGCTACATCGCCAGCTTCATAAGCAAATTTGGCCTCTTCATTACCTTCAATAGCATAATAGTTAGGGAGCTTTTTAATGTGAGTTTCCCAGTTTTCTTGATCATCGGTCACGCTATGATAAACCTTGCCAATACTCACGGTTTTGTAGCCATTTTGCTTAAACAGCTGAGGCATAGACACCACACCTGGATGGTTAGGGCGTAGACGTCCTGATCTGTCTATTGTGTACAAGCCTAAGGTTTCTGGGCGCAGGCCTGTCATAATGCTGACTCTTGATGGGCCACAAATAGCTTGCTGGGCATAGGCTTGAGTAAATTTCACGCCTTTTTCAGCAAGTTTATCTATGTTAGGGCTGATAACATGTTTACTGCCATATGTGCCTAAATCTACTCGCAGGTCGTCAATTAGAAATACGACAACGTTGGGCTGGGAGTCGACACTTTCAGCGCTGCTCACAAAAGATAAACTACAGACTATGAATATTAGGTTTAAACTTAGCGCCAGACGGGCAAAGGTTGATTTCATCACAAGATAATTCCGTGTTTGTGTTAGTTCAATGTAGACGTTTTAACATAAATTTTTAACACGCGCTTAATTTTGTCTGGTTAGTTGTAATTGTAGAAGGTAAACAAGCTGCAAAATGCGTATTAATTAAACGGTATTTACCTTAAAATGCGCGCCCGAATCAAAGTGGCTCAGTGTTGTATGTCGTCTGTTTCTCCTATCCTGTTTATTATTTTAAGCACGCTGACCGGCTTGGTTGGTGCGTTCATCTATCCGTTAATGACTTATTTTTTGGTCGATGAATTAAAAGTTGAACCTATGTTTATTGGCGTGTACATGGTTACTGTAACCTTATCTGGTTTAGTGATTAGCCAGTTTTTAGGTGGCTTGGCTGACAAAGGGACAAGTGCACGCAAGCTTTATGTACTCGCTAATACTGGGATCATCTGTGCGCTTGTTTTTTATATGACTACAGATTCTTTTGCCTTGGTGTTGTTTGCAGGTATCTGCTTTATGTCATTTGGAAATGCCAGTATTCCGCAGATGCTGACTTTGAGTCGACAATGGGCCAATCACCATACTGTGGATATTACGCAATTCAATGCTCGGATCCGCGCTGGGATTTCTTTCGCATGGATGATGGGGCCGCCATTGGCCTTTGCTCTATTGGCATCTGTGGGGTTTATTGGTTCATTTGGTATGGCTATTTTCGCTTCAATTTTAGGTGTATTGTTTGTTTGGCGTATGATCCCAGAGCAGCCTGTACAAGTGAAAGCGATACAAGGCGAATCCAAAGAGCCTGCTCCTTGGTCTTTTTGGTTTTTAAGTGGCGCAGTCGTTTTGGGCTCTATGGGTAATAATATGTATACCTCGTCCTTACCTCTATACACAATTAATGAACTCGGCTTACCCAGTTATACACCTGGCGTATTGATGGGGGTCGTTGCTGGGGTCGAAATCCCAGTAATGTTGGTGTCTAGCTGGTTGTGTAAATACTTTTCTAAACAAACCTTAATGAATGTAGCGTTTGTATGTGGCGGGATGTTTTATACGGGCATCTTCTTTGCCGAGAGCTTTAGTGTATTGCTTGGCCTGCAACTGATTAATGCGGTTTTTTACGGCTTGTTTGCAGGACTAGGCCTAACCTTATTGCAAGAGCAGTTGCCAACCCGTATTGGCTTTACAGCAGCGGTTTACTCCAATGGATTTAAAGTTGGGGTCATGATAGGTGCGAGTTCTACGGGTCTCATTGCTCAATTCTTTAGTTTTCAGTTTGCCATGTTAGGCGCCACAATCACAACTTTGTTCTCGTTAATATTCATGGTTCTTTTTAAGCTATGTAACGTAAAAGAAAATACATGAGCAGGGGCGTGCCCTATGGGGTGGATGATGAGTAGTCTTTTACTTTCAGGCAATCTCTACCGGTTTCTTTTGCGAGGTAAAGTTGCTCATCAGCTAGATTGATTAGGCTTTGCAGTGAGTGAGAGGCATTGGGTATGAGTTTGCAAGCCCCCATACTAAAGGTGACATCACGGTCTTTCGGTAACCCTTGGATTTGTTCTTTGTTTACATCCTTTCTTAGGTTTTCGAATGCGTTGGGTAAGTCACTATCGCGACAATTGCGCATAACTAATAGAAATTCTTCTCCCCCATACCGGCCAAATCCCGCTTTTTGGGTTAAGACTTTTTTGCACGCCCCGCCAAATACTTTTAACACATTGTCGCCAGTATCATGCCCAAACTGATCGTTAATCGACTTAAAAAAGTCTAAATCGATAATCGCGATAACCAACCACTCTTTGTTGGCTACTGCTTTTGTTAGAGCAGTTTCAGCGAACTCCATTATTGAGCGTCTATTGGGTTGCCCAGTGAGTGGGTCGATTAGCGCCATCTTTTTGAATTGCTGTCTTAGTCGATACTGCTTACGCAGTACAAAAATCGACCATGCTAAGCAAGCGACTATCGCCAATGAGAGTAATATTAAGGTGCGTTGGCGTTGTTCTTGTTGCTCGATATATTGATTTTGTTGGGCGTTTTTGGCTGTAAGTCGCACATTTTTTTCTTCTTGCAGTTGGGTTTCAAAAAGTGCTTGAAACTTTTCTGCACTTTGCTCAATACGTTGTTGGCTGAGATTTTGTTGGGTACTAAAGGCTTGTTTCAAACTCGAATAGGCGCTCTTATGGTTGCCATCTAGGGCATGTAGTTCTGCTATTTGTAGACTGCGTTTAAGATCCAGTTCTGGCGTCGCAATTTTTTGATAGATAGGCGTATATTGTTGAAACCAATACCATGCTTGTTTGGCATCATGTAAGCGAATCAGGGTTTCGATCATGCCATTGATTGCGTTATACATTAATTCGTTGTCGTTTTGCTCAGCAAAAAATTGATAAGACGCCTGGTAAAGGTCTAACGCGGTTTGATAGTCGGTTTGTTTGAAGGCGATTTCGGCTAGTATCTGTTTGGACCAATAAATCCCCACTTTGTCGTTTAGAGCTGTGACAATTTTCAATGAATCTGTCATGACGTGTTTAGCCCGCTCTAATTCATCATTTTGCATCAATGCAATGCTCATGTTGAATAATACTACAGATTCGACGAATAAATTGCCGTTCGTCCTTTCTAAATCGAGTACGGTAGAGAAGTGTTGCAAGGCTTTATCATTGTCATTCATTTTCATGTAAGCCACGCCCAAAGCGAGCAAAGTGCTAGTGGCAGCAATCGTGTCACCTGCCGCTTGTGACTCTTGATAGGCGCGCTGATAACTCCGAATAGCATTACTAAAATCTTGTAGTTCTGAATAGGCTCTGCCCAACACTTTAAATATGGCGCTTAGCTCCGCATGTTCCTCAAGTAATTCAAAGGCTTGTATAGATTCTTGGATTTGTTTAATGAGTACACGTATTTGCTCACTGGAGCCTGTGTCTGTGGCCAAGAGAATTTTGTTCAGCAACACTCTGGTTTTAATTGATACGTTATCCATGTGCTGTGGAAACGCATCAACAGTCTGCTCTAACAAGCTGCTTGCTTTGTTGTGGTTATGCAACTCAAGCATCACATCGACTAACCAAAGGTTAGCGTTCACCTCTGCTAAATCCCATCCTTTGTCGACACTCAAAGTTTTAAGTGCCTGTAATTGATTGATGAGCTCAACGGGGGAGTATTTGGCTCTTGTCATGATGTGATCGAGGTAATCAATGAGTTCGGATTCTGAATCAAACCTAACGTTTGTTTCTGCCCGCGTAATAGGATGAAAGCATAGGTTACTTAAAATCAACAAGATGCAGCATATTTTCTTTTTAGTTGGCATAAGGTAAGTAATGACTCTTATTTTTGAGATTATACCTAGTAACAGTATAGGCAAAGTTAAGGCGTTCTCGCATTAGCTTGATTCCTTTTTGGCAAAAGACTTAAACAACACTCGCTTTTCTGGGGCAACCGCTGCCACCACGACCGGGTTGACCGAACTTGCCAGACGTAATATTCAGCCTAGTACGATAGAATTTGTGGGTAATCAGTTCACGAATATTGATGATGAGAGACGATAACGTTTCTTTGACCTAATAAAATCAAAGTTCCAGCTAAAAGTGATAAGTCGTTAGACTTATCACTTTTTTGTTTGCCCAGCGAAGCTGGCAAACCCGTCAGGTTGAAAGAAACCTGAATCACCCCGACTAAGGGGAAGATA
>CANMKA010000019.1 GCA_947498355.1 uncultured Paraglaciecola sp.
TCGGCTGAGTCGCAAACACCAAGCGCGTAGCAACAATATCAACCAAGCTACCACTGCCATTGCTTATCGCACTGCTTGATGAAAAAGTCGAACTTATTGCTGGGCTGGCTATAGTAAAATCACTGTCGGGATCAACAGATACAATCAGGCTTGCACCATCTGTTAAACTGCTGTTGTCTGAATAAAAAGCACTAAGCACATAAGTTTCATTAGTGCCGTCTGCGACACTGATGTTTAAACCACTGAAGGTAAGCGAGTCTGAGCTTGGGTTATACACACCAATGACATTGCTTGCATCACTACCAGATAATAACCATTCTATGCTTGCCCTCTCAGAGGCTGTTGCCGTGCCAGAAACTTGCATTTGTATCTGATTAATAATAAGTGGCAAGCTATCGGTTCCAGCGTCAATAAGAATAAAGTCGAAAATATCTAACGCTTCCGCCTCAGTATCAATAGTTGATGACAAGGAGACAGGCTCAAGAACCCCAGGTGCTGTCGTAACCGACCCGTCGCTCTCAGGGCTTAAAAACTGAACAGACAGGGTTTGCTCAATAGAGCTTGACCCGTCGTTTAATTCAATTTTCAAGGTGCGAGCAGCTAAGCTAGGGTTACTCAAATCGATATTTTGGTAAGTCATCCCTCGAATTAAGCTTTGTACGTGACTATTTGTAGCTGCTGCATTAAGGTTAATCAGTAATGGATTTCCGACGCCTAAATCGGCGCCTAATGTTCCTATCGTCTCTCCACCTACCAAAAGGTCACTGCCACTTGTATCGCCCGAGGCGCTAATAACGCCTGACGTATCTAGACCGAGCAGATCTTCAGCACTGTCTAGATTGCTGATGATCTCTAAACGAATGAAACCTGCGGTAAAATCCCCATCGACATCAGCAACAGTGGCTCCAGTGTTTTGATCGAGTATTTGAGGATTTTGACCCGCTCTAAATGCTAAGATGTCACCTGCCAAATTGGTCAATGCGGGTAAATCATTGATAGCATTGACAGTCACAGTCAAGGTATCGGATTCTGACGAAAATGCGGTTTGTCCACCGTTGATAGAGGCATCGACTGGGATACCAGCACTATGTTGACTTTCGTCCCACGCTCTAAAGGTCAAACTGACCGTACCAAAAAAGTTTGACTCTGGGACAAAACGGATCCTATTCGCTGCCGCCCCAATCGCTATGCCAGATAAGGCTATGGCTTGGTTTTCGATATCAACAATAGCATTCAAGCTATCAGTAAAATTGCTCCAAGTACTGCCATTATCCAATGAAAATTGCCATGCACCGTTAACATTATCAACGGCAGTTACCACCAAAGAGTTAGTTGTATGATGGGGTTCTAGGTCGGTAATAGTAACGCTTGCCAAAATAGCAGCGACTTGCTCACCATCGTTATTAGTATTATTGGTACCATCATCGTCACCGTCAGCGCCCGATCCGTCATCATCTCCGGCATCTTCATCAATTGCAGTAAAAGTGGGCGTATCGCTAGCATCCAACACTGGGGCACGATTTGGGTCGATATCTATAGAAATGACTCCAACCTGAGGGTTATTTGTGCCGTCACTCACATTTACCGTAAGCGTATCTACGCCCATCCCGTTCACACCTGAGTCGCCTGTGTATGCAATAGCACTGGCACTATCGATAAAGTTATTGAGGTTAATCAAGGTACCCGATAGCACCAAAGTATTGCTATCGCTTCCAGATACAGTTACGCCCCCTCCACTACTGCCGGATAAAACGCCATTCGCAACGACCATAGTGACAGATAAAGGATCTCCATTAGGGTCAGACAAAGTAGCAGCTGATAAATCTATGTTGGTTATAGTTTCTTGAAACACAGACACCACACTTGGTTCACCAGTAAAATCAGGCAAAATATCGGTTACGGTAAACGTTGGAATAGACAAAGCCGCGCTAGAGTTACCGCTCGAGTTGGTGACAGTAAGCGTACAATTTGTATAACTTGCATCGGCTAAATTGGAGGAGTTATCCGTCGCCGTTAATGTAATAGTAATTTCACCGCTCGTTACGCTTGTACTTGAACTGGTGCCACAACTTCCACCTATTTCTAGGATCCCGTCTTGGTCAGAGTTAAAAGTGAAATTTGGGGTTCTGTCGTCAGTTGGCGTTGTCACTGGCGTCACTAAAGCTAACTCTGGCGCGCCTGTATCGTTAAACGTTACCCCTATTGTACTGCTACCCCCTATGGCTTGTTCAATAACACTGGCATCGCCACCAGCAAACGCACTATCAGTAAAAGTGAAAACCATATCACTTAAATTATCACTGGTATCATTGCTTATTGCAGCGCCAGACATACTTAAATCTGCCCGAGAGCCATCGGCACTCACCGCGAGTGACGGCACTAAACCACTAGGTAAACCTGCAATACTAAAATGCTCTGGAGAGGTTAGCGTCCCTGAAGGGTTAACAAAAGTATCGTCCGTTACTAAAATACTTAAATTACCCGATACACTCCCCGTGTCATCAACCTCATTAAAATCCCCAACTAAATCAAATTGCTGAACTCTTTGACTTTCGCGACCAGTCACATAAATGCGCCCTACACTTTCTTCTATCACTACAGATGTGGGCTGAGATTCATTGTCGCCGATGAAAAAGCTCGCTCTGGGGACCAAGGTTGATCGATCAAACGAATTCGACAAACCCAGAATCCGCACAAAACTAGAATCAGCTCCGGTTTGAATACTAACGTACAACTCCGAACCGTCATCAGTAAAATACAAACCTGAGGGCTCACCCGTAATAAATGCAGGCTCAATAATTGTATTTCCCACATGGCTAACACCACTGGTGATATCATAAGGGTTGGTTAAGCTGTATTCTTCAATCCGGTCGTTGCTCGATTCAATTAAAAACATTTTTAAACCGCTAGGGTCGAAATATACGTCTCGTCCAAAGGTATTTCCTACCCCAACATCCTCGTAACTGCCATCTAGCGTGACCGAACCTAAATCAAAGGGCACATCAAGAGAATATTGCAACACGCTGTCATTCTGGATCCCCATCACGAACAAGCGACTGCCATTAGCACTAAACGTTAACCCCATTATGGAGTTATCGACAGCTGCTACACTAAAACTTTTGGTTTGGGTTGCCGACGTCACATCAAAGGGCGTACTTAACGCAAACTGATATATCTGACCCGTTACACGGCCTGCTATAAACATAGCCGAACCATCATTGCTAAAGGCAACCCCCTGTGGAACGGTATCTGAAACAGACGGAGACTCCCCAGAGTGTACAGCAATGTCAAAGGTCAATCGGCCATCTAAAGTGTGAGAAAAAGCACGCTTAGCTTGAGCAGACAGAGCGATCTGTGTTTGGATATGACCCGATTGCAATTCTAGTTGCCAATCTCCCCCAAGTTGAGTTGCTCCTGTGTCATCTATCGACAGAGCAATATCAGCAGCGGATGCAGCGGCAAACTGCTCAAAAAATGCCTGTCCTAAATCGCCCTCGCCCAAATTGCAGGCATAAAGTAACAGATCAGCTCCTTCTACTAAGGCCTGATTTAGACTAGGGAAAAAAGTTGGGTGCGTAATAAGTGCTGATATTCCGATCTTGCTAGGCCCTATTTGCAAATGACCAGATTCACCATGAGTTACTATGTGTAAGGACATAAGATTGTTCTGCGCAGATAAAAGCTGAGCCAAAGAATCTAAGCCGTAATCATAAGGTAACTCGATAATTTGGGTATTGGGCTGAATATCTCGATAAAAAAGCTGCTTATCTGCAACATTGTGATCCAACAAAATCAAATGCTGAGCGTAAACAGTATGCGCACTGATGTATGCATAGGCGAAAAATAAAAGTGATAATGGTTTCGCTATATATGCTCTAAATAGCCATAGAAACACAAATAAAAACGTTTTCATTCTTTTTAGCAAGGGTGACTCCATGAAAAAAGTAATTGCGCTCCTTGCGTAAAAAACTAGGTTGGATAGATATACACTCCTGATTCCATCCAAGAGATCGAGAATTCTGTATTAAATTCATACAAAATAACACTTTTAATTGTGTTTAAAAGCAATAAAATATGTTATTTTTCATATTGTTAACAATTTGCATCAAGTTAACGAACACGCATACAACCTTATTTACACCTAGTTGATACAAAGCGAGTAAAATAAATCCACCTAGCCAAACCTCACATACAAAATAAATTCTTGTATAGCGTGTTATTTAGCCAGATAAAAACGCACTCGTCGCTAATCTAGATCATCCTCCATCTAAAAAAGTCTTCAAAACCCACAATATCTTCAAACCTATTGACATTTTATACAGTGGTTTATACAGTTATTTTTTATCTTTTATCATCTGGCACATGCGCAAAACTTTACCTACATTTTATTACCTTGAGCATTTCCATGAGTTTTTAGCGTACTTTTCTGGCAAGAACCAGCAACTACTAACGCCTAATGCTGCACTGTTTATTCAAAACTTTTTAACATTAGAAAAAATACAGCAGGGCTTATTGGTCAGAATTGCCAATCGTAAGCATCCAGTGATAAGCATAAAATCTCTCGAATACGAAGAACTTCCCGCGCTAGAATCTCATTTGCAGGTATTAATATCTGGCAATTGGTTGGAAACCATGGACAAGGCCCCGCTGCAAGACATTGCAGAGTCACTGCCAAAAGCTGAGCTGATTACTGTTATTCAACAAAGCGGCCATAGCAAGCCTCCGTCTACCTTGTCTAAAGCCAATTTAGTAGCGCATTTTTGTCAGCTACCCATCTCATCGTTACGTCGCACTTTGTCCACTTATCCTTATGTCTACCGACAGTTCGATGACCTATTAACCTACCTGCTATTTTTATATTTTGGTCACCTAAACGGCAGGCTAAACCAATTTTCTATGCGCGACCTTGGCGTCATGCGTACCCGCTCAGATGTGCAAGCTGGGGCTAAACGTTTTGACAACCTTCAAGATGCGACAGGTGCATTTTTTTACGCTCAAAGTATTCAACAGTTATCTTTGCAACCTATTCCACCTTCAGTCCCTAATTTACATAATTTACCTAACGTTATATCCCCTACCGCATTGCGTTTAAAAAACCAGTATTTATACGCACTCGGCAAAGCATATTTAATCAGTGAGCACAGAGAATGGGCATTATCAGCACTAGCCATGTCAGACACAGACAAAGCCCAAGAAAAATGGATAAGAGAACAATATAAGGATGGCAATAAACAACAAGCTAAAGATAAATTAGACGCCATCATTACGGGACAAGCTTCAGAGAGCTTATTGGTATTTGCTGAGGACTTTTATGCCAGAAAATTCAAACAAAAACGCACTAGCATACTCACTGATATTTTAAGAAATGCTCACAATCAACTCGAAATCGATAGTCAATATTTACAACAAGTTGAACAAGGTGTCATCAGTAAATACCGTCGCCAAGGATTACAAGCATGGAAAACCGAAAACACCTTATGGCGCAGTTTATTCGGACTCGTATTTTGGCCAATTATATTTAGCGACAAGCAGTTGGCGAATGAGTTCGAGCGTAAACCTGCCGTTTTAAAATTTAATCAAGTTTACGACGTGCATCAAACCGAAATTGATAGGTTACTTAGCACATTTACCAGTAAAGCGAGATTGACCATGCACATTACTCAAATTGCAACTCAACATTATGGCCAAGTAAATTGCATCTTCCGCTGGAAGAAAACCTTACTCGACCCAATTTTAATTTTGCTTGAGTATTCGCCTTTAAAGAACGTAGTTAAACAGTTGCTTGCCATGAGTCAAGATTACTCAGGTTTATCTGACGGCTATCCGGATTTGATGGTACTAGACAAGCAAGCCCTGCGCTTTGAGGAAGTAAAAGCGCCAGGTGACAAACTGCGCCGTAACCAGCTTACGTCTTTACAATGCTTAACGAAAACAGGCTTTACCATATTAGTTACCCAAGTGACTTGGACCCGGGATCCAGAGCAGCCCTATGTAGTAGTAGACATTGAAACTACAGGAGGTGGTCAAAGTCAGCACAGGATCACAGAAATTGGCATGGTCAAAATGATAGGCTCAAAGGTTATTGATCGGTGGCAATCCTTGATTAACCCGCAACGTAACATTCCTGCTGCAATTACCCGCTTAACGGGTATCGACAATCAAATGGTCTGTGACGCTCCCCGTTTCGCAGATTGTGCAGACGAAATATTAGCATTTACCGAGAACTGCATTTTTGTTGCGCACAATGTAAATTTTGATTTAGGATTTTTTAAACAAGAATTTGAGCGTTTAGGCCACTACTTTAAGCGGCCCAAACTATGCACTGTGCAGCAAATGCGTAAACACTACCCGGGCTTAACTAGCTATTCTCTGGCTGCACTCACTCAACATTTCGAAATTGATATGGCCCGCCACCACAGAGCTATGTCAGATGCACTCGCCGCAGCGGAATTACTCAAGTTAGTATTGGCTAAAGAATCACAAGCATAAGCTATGTGCAACACATTTAATTTAGGCTTTTGCGGCCAATCCAAGTTAAACGTCGCCACAAGAACTCTAAAGGGCCTTGCTTATAGCGACGCAGCCACCAGTCTGATACCTTCATTTGCCCATACAAAACGGTGCAGCCTATTAGCAATGACGCAGTTGCCCCAAAATATTTATACCAGCCCAAACCCCAACCATAATAGATAAATGCACCTATGATTGACATTGCAATATAATTGGTTAGTCCCATTCGTCCAAAGCTAATGAGTAGTCCAGATGTCATAGAAACCGCATTTATCCGCCATAGCATAATAAAGCTCGATAACATGCTGAGCATCATAGCGGTATCAATCAGTCCTCTCATAGCTCTATTATAGAAGCGCATAGTACTTTTCACTTCAATATGGCTTACCCATACTTTTTGCAACAAGTGCAATACAAACCACAAGGCTAAACAGCCAATCAGTACCCTAGCCCAATAACTCAGGCTCGCCCGAGTGAAGGCTTCTATTTTTGCGAAATAACAGCCTAAGTAGAAAAGTCCTAATATGGTGGGAATACGGCCAACGTTCCAGCTCCATCGCCACTCATCGAACACGCCGTATTGAATGTTAAGCCCCATCAATTCAAGGATACCGACACTGATAGTTTTTGGGTTCATTTTGAAACCTGAATAGTCTAGTCGCCAATTCATTACTTCGCCGGTTAACAAATACTGGCCAGCTGAGTAGATAAATAACGGATTGAGTAACAACACGCAGGCAATAAACAGGATTGCTTTTGCAGATAGAAACCGAGTAAATACCAATAAAATACCTAACATTGCATAGGTAGTAAGTATGTCGCCTCGGTAAAACAAGGCATGAAACAACCCAAAGCCAAACAGTAGAACCATTCGCCATATATGCCGAAACAAGTAATCTTCGCCCCGCGCAATAGCATTGCGATACATAATAAAATAACTAAACCCAAACAGCAGACTAAATAATGCGAAGGCTTTGCCCGACATAAAAAAGAAAATTTGTTGCCACAAATAAGCATCTAAATGCACTAGCCAAGGTGGCATACCTTCGGGTTTGAGGTATAAATTAAACTTTTCTATATGATGAATAAGCAAGATGCCCGACAAAGCCAAAGCTCGCAATACATCTAACATAATAATTCTGCTGGTTACAACACCCATAGGTTTCTCCGTAAGTGGCCATTCTAAATAAGACTATGCGCTCACGAATTGACTACTGAGCTTGAGCCTACTTTGCAACGCTCCATTTTTCGCAAAATTGCAAAATTAGAGACCCATTGCATTGACAAGAAAAGACTGATTACGCAGATATTGATACCCCATTTTTTATACTTTATTCGGTTTTTTCGATGTTTATACAAAAAAGCCTATCTAATAAGATAGGCTTAAACAAAAAGACAAACACGGCGCAATACCGCATTCACATACGAAAATTAGAATTGGTACGTAGCAGATACACGGAAGTTTTGAGGCGTCCCAGGCTGTACCCATACGTCAGCAAAAGAGTTGGTGTAGTGTTCTTTATCAAACAGATTCTCTACCTCAGCGCGCAACAGCAATGACTGAGACAATTCATAATCTGCAGCAACTCGAACAGTGGTGTAGCTTGGCAACCTAAAGTCTTGATTACTAAAGAAACCGTTTCGATCATCCACATATAACAAACCGCCAATTAGGTTCAAGTTCTTACCTGCTAGTTGCATTTGTTGAACAAGCTGTATACTTAACTGCTGCTCAGGAACATTCAGTAGGTCAGAACCCGCTGGCACAACGCTGCCAAAGTTGGGGTCGTTAAAGTCATTTTCGGTCTCTGCATCAATGATGGAATAAGAAAAATACAGGCTCAGATTTTCGGTAATATATCCATTTACATCTATTTCAAGGCCTTGGCTTCCAGCTTCACCTATTGCGGTTGCCACAAAGTTTTCGTCAACTGTCGATATATTTGATTGGTCAACATCGAATACCGCTATTGTTCCCTCAAGCTTGCCGCCATTTAGACTAAACTTAATACCCAACTCTGCCGAGGTAGATTCGTTAGGATCTAAGGTTCCATCGTCAGTAGCGCCTGTAAGCGGACGGAAGTTTTCGCCATACGCTGCGTAAAAAGAGAGTTCATCCGACACGGCATATACCAAACCTAACTGTGGGCTAACTTTAGACTCAGAAAACTCGAGAACTCGGCGAGCATCACCTACCTCTCTTCTGCGATCAATCAATTGTTGGTCGTAATCGTCAAAACGCAGACCCAGTCTGATGTCTAACTTATCTGTAAGGCTAATTTGATCCTGAATATAAACGCCCACACTTTCTTGAGTTTCAACTTTGTCGATTTGAACAGGCAAGGTCAGACTAGAAATTGGCACATTACCATATACGGGGTTGAACACATTAATAGCTTGAGGGGTGCTTCTATCCCGGCGCGCCACCTGATCGTTTTCAAACTCATCAGCATCAACCCCAACTATAATTCGGTGCTCTAGATTACCCACTTTAACCCTGCCGCTGATTTCAGCGCGAAACACATAATATTCAGCGTCATAATCACGGAACCGAGTAAAACGGTCAAAATTATCGTTTACACCCAGATCAAAGTTCTGTCTGCCACCAAAGAATTGGTTCTCGCTGGCAAATCCCTCTAAAGAGGTGTCGCGATAGTTGAAACCGACCAAAGCGCTCCAGTTCTCATTTAGATCGTGCTGATACTCCACTTGATGACCAAGTACCTCTAGTTCGATTGGCCCATAGCTCGGCTCACCTAAAAATCGGCTTTCTGGAATAATGTCCAGCTGACCATTAAACGCAAAAACACCGCGATCTTGCGGGATCTCTTGGTCGCTATATTCCAGCTCGTAAGTCAATTGACTATTCTCGTTAAATTGAAACGCTATCGAGGGACTCAAGCCCTGTTTTTTAGTTTCAACCGTATCGCGAAAACTCCTTGCATCTTCATAGTAACCGACAAAACGAACTGCTACAGAGTCAGATATGGGGCTGGTGTAATCTACATCAGTACGGTACGTGTCAAAGCTACCCGCAGAAACCTTCACATAGCCTTCTTTTTCAAAAGTTGGGCGTTTGGTCACAAGGTTAATAGTACCGCCAGGTTCACCACGGCCAAATAACGCAGCGCGAGGGCCTTTGAGTACTTCAACTGATTCTATACCAGAAAGATCTCTTGGCCCGCCAAAACCTCGACCGGCATTAAACCCATTCACCAAAAAGTTACTTGGCAAGTTCTCGTCACCCACAAAACCGCGAATGGCAAAACTATTCCACAGGCCACCAAAGTTATTTTGTCTGGCGACAGAGGCCGACAAATCTAAGGCTTGAGATAAATCCAAGGCGCCTGCCTGAGCTAATAACTCTTGACTCAAAATCAGCTCTGACTGAGGCGTTTCTAATGGCGCAAAATCACCTCGATAGGCTTGACGTGTGCCTCTAATTTCAACGCGTTCAACGCCTGCTGTTCCAGATTTAGTTGCCACTTCTTGGCTCGTATCTGCTATGGCAGAAGAGGAAAATGCGGCTGCTACTAGTGCCGAATTAGTCGCTAATCGACTTACTTTGTGTATCATTGTAATTAACCTTGTGTTTACTGTGTGTTGTTGTAAATAAATGCTTATTAGTCTTTAAGGTGTTGAGCTATGTGGCCTAACCTTAAGCGACCCAAACTTAGGTAACTGCTCTAATTGCGCCTTATCAAAATCCGTATGAATAAATAACCAGGGATAATAAAAATGACGGAGTTGCTGATGAAAATCACGAATGTCTTGCTCATAAGCAAATGCAGCCAAGGCATCTGTATTTGCCAGACGGGTCATGTAGCGCTGAAATAAAATAGGAGGTGCAATCCATGCAAGGTACCCCGCTTTTTGATACATAGCGCTTGATGCGTCTCGATATTGCTCTGATAAGTCGGCCGCAGCTTGATCGCCCAATTGTTGAAAGGCGTAGTACCACTTCCAGTCAAACCCAACCACATCTGATTTATAGTCACTATACTCAGGGTGAGTTTTAATAAAGGCCTGCATAGTGTCTGCAACGGGCAAGTCCCACGCATCATTTACTGATTCTCGTTGGGTCAACAAAATATCATTGCCTTTAGGCGACAGTATTTGCTGCTTAATCAACTTATCACCAACAATCGGAATAATGAATGCCACAGCAATCCACACCGCAATTAAACCAGAAGCAATGGTAGGTGCGTGACTTGAGTGGCGGCCAACGTACAGACTTAAAGCCGTCCAAAACGCCATATAAGCTGCGCATATAAGGGCGACTAATAGCCAGTTGGTTACCTCAGTTGCACTGAGCAAGGCTCCCACTAAAAACGGCACAAATACGCATAAATACAAGGCTACAAACCGAACGCCGACTTTGGCTCCCCACAAGGCATTTACAGACTTGGCTGTGGTAACCAATAAATCATGGCGACCGCTAGTGCGCTCATTCGCAATTAAATCGTGAAACAGTAAAAAGCGGGACTAAAGCACTCACCAAAAATGCAAAATCGATTTTCCCAACTTGGGCAAGTTCAGCATTTTGAGTGTCACTTTCGTATATCTGGCCTTCCAAGGCCAACATTCTAATTCGGTGTTTCCAGGGATATAAGTCTCGTTCTCCCAACGCGGCAAACGCTAAATTAGAAGGTTCTGCGTAGGTTAAATGAAAACTGTAATAGGCCAAATAACCTGGGTCGTCGTATTTGGCCTGCATTTTACTGCGATCTTCAACGTCAGCTTGTTTCAAGCGCTCTATGGTTTGCCTTTGGCTACTCACCTCGTTTAGTCCAGTAAACACAGCAAAAACAGACAATAAGAAACTACACAGTAACAATGCTATAGCGTAATGCTGGGTTCTTAGAAAATGCCATTCACGCAGCAAGTGATGCTTCATAAGGCTCTCCTCCCCGCCCATCTGATCAGGACAAGTAAAACCAGCACCCATAAGGTCAATTGCACAAGGCCTGTTTGGCCTCTAACTAAACGCGTTTTAACATTATCAATGGTGAACTCAAAGCCTTGGATCATCTGCCAGTTTGATGCATCGACACGGGCTTTTTGCCAGGCTTCGTCGCCCTTGTTGCGATTAATATCATCTTGATAACTAAGCTGCTCTACATGGGCTTGATTCAAAGATTGCACAAAGTTGAACCTCAACGCCTCAGTTTCCGTCAAAAATCTGTGATGAGTTTCTAAACTGGTACCCGACAAAACCATAGATAAGGCATGCAATGCAACCTTAGGGGAGGCCCAACCAAATTGGCGAGCAATGCGTACTTGTTGTAATTCCTGAGTCATCTGCTGATGAGCAAAACGGTTCAAAACCTGAGTTAATTGTCCCTCACTTTGACTAGCCACCACGCCCCTGAAGTTGATAGGTAACGCTTCTACTTTGTCAACCTTGTACTTTTCAAGCAAAGACTGCTTGAGCTTTTTAAACGCTGGATCGTTTGCATTATGTCCGTCTCCTAGTTTGCGTAACTCATTGATAACCATAAAATCGGTTTCAAGTTTACCCACTGACGGCGCAACCGCAGATGCAGTGGTACTCGCAACGCGAGGCATAGCGACACACAGAATAATCCATGCAACAACTAGCAAGGTAAAACTTGCCCTGCTGGTCGAAGCTAAGGTTGAGACGAGTAAACCTAGCAAGACCCAAAAACCAAGATAAAGCCCGTACGCCCCCACAAAAGAAAACGCGATAACTAAGCTCTCTCCTTGAGACATAGCAAATAAAGCTGCACTGGCCAAAGGCAAAAGAATTAAACCAGCGACTGAACCCAATGCTAGGCCCTTGCCCAAAATTAAGGTAAAAATTGAGGTGCCTTGTGCCACTAAAAACGCCAAGGTTTGAGACTCTCGCTCACGACTCATCATGCTGTAGCCAATCAATATCAGCATGAGTGGCGCCAAAACTTGCCCTATAAACGCAGGTGCTAAACTACCGAGTTTAGTTAAACCCGTGCTTTGCCTTTGCTCGGCAAAGGTCGCACTATTTTGTCTGTGCCCCTCTAGAAAAATAGCATTTCCGGTATAAGCATCAACGCCTGGATCGAGTAAACTTAATGGTGGGGGTGTTTTAAACGCATAATGTCCATAGTGCACCATTCTGTGAGGATGCCTATCTGGTTGCTCTACAAACGCCTGCTCAGACGCATGCTGCATAGCATGACGCTGGTGAGCAAGATCATGCATATAAATGGCCGTCATCGCCACAGATGCGAAGGTTAACAGTGAGCCGATTGCTAATACCGTAATGGCCAACTTAGATCGCAACCAATATCGCCATTCGTCCTTAAAAACACAGGTTACTTGAAAAGCACTGATCCCCCTCATTTTGCCGTAACTCGCGTCTGAACTTGGGCAAATGCAGCATGCACAGCTTGGGTATCAATTTTTTCTGGTTGTTCGGCCTCAAACTCGCCAACTAATTCGCCATTTCGAAGCAAACCAATACGATTAGCGACCTGGCAAGCCCCATACACATCGTGGGTAACCATTAAAATTGACGCACCGCTGCCAGCCAACTCTGACACCAGTTGATTAAACTCATCAATCGCTACTGGATCTAAACCAGAGGTTGGCTCATCAAGCAGAAAAATAGGCGCCGAGCGCAGCAATGCTAGGGCAATAGCAGTCTTTTGCCGCATACCTTTCGAATAAGAATCAAGAGGACGCCGCCAAGCAGCCGACTGCAACGCCACTCTCGTTAACGCCCCTTCTATTTCTTCATTAGACTTAGCAATTTCGGCTAACGACAAAAAGTATTCAATATTTTCTATGGCACTAAGGTGGGGGTAAAGGGTGGCGTTTTCGGGTAAATAAGCGGTCTTCTGACGAACTGTATCTAACTCGGAATACACGTCTTGCCCGTCTATTTTCAACTTACCTGAGCTAGGTACATGAAAACCTAATATGGTTTTTAACGTGGTAGATTTACCCGCACCGTTCCCCCCAAGTAAGGCATATATTTCGCCTCTAGCCACAGAAAAGCTTAACGACTTTAAAACGGAGGTTTGATTGATTTCGACACATAATGAATCGACTTCAATTACGTAAGAATTCTGAATTTTGTTTGCCACAGGCTTACCACTCAACGCTAGTTAACCGGAATTTTGGACAACAATTTACGTTCTAGTGGCCATTTTTCGTAATCACGGGGTGAGCTCAGCTGCAATCGACTCGCTAGTGATTTGCCATACTCTTAGAAAAAATTGCCGACTAGAACCTAATTGAGCACTTAAGCGTAACAATTGTATGTTAGCTAAGGTCTTATCCATCACTCAGGTTGTTATAATATAACATCTCAAAAAGAGCATGTTATGTTATAACATCAGTAGAAAGCAAGCCTGATACTCAGTGTTCGTCTGACTTTGTACTACGAAAAACCACTTAACAGTGTAAATATTTACTCATAATAAGATGGCGGCGCGGGCTTAGTTTATTTAAGAAACGACCTTAGTATCGTCACATTGATAAAACGCTACAATGAAAAGCCCCATGCTCAGGATATACCGGGAAGCATAGGATGCTTTCACATTAAGGTAACTTGGGTAAACCCGTTGTTGGGTCAAGTTTAAAGGATTGCTTTGGGGGTAATTGCAAAGATAGGCTTTGAGGTAATGGGTCTGCGTTAGGTTTTTGCCCAAAATAATTAATGCCTTGCCTAACCCACTCATAGTGTAGTTTCACCATGTAATTAGGTAAGGCAAAATCGTAAAAGGCGACTTCGTCTATGGTGCCAGCATAAGCTTCACCATGATTATCAAGAGCATTAGGCGAGTTGCCTATATTAGCCGTCCCAGACCCGCCACTCAGCATTTTTGAGCCTGGGGGGTATTGGTAGTGAGCCTGCATCACACCATTGATGTAAATTGCCTTTAATCCGGTTCTAACGTTGTACGTTGCGACTACATGGTGGCTATTTCCATCTTTCAATTGGGCTAAACTTGGCCGTCCATCTTTACCATCTAGGCTCATTTTCAGTTCGTTATAGCCTTGTCCAACTAAATACAAACCAAAACCAAGGCTTGGGCCAAATTCACCCTCTGGTTTCAAAATCTTTTTACCGCTATCGTGTTGAAAACTAAGTAACATTCTTAATTTGTCGTCGGTTTGATCTTTGCGGAATATTTCATCAAGCTCCCCGTATTCTCCTGAATATTTGGGTTTAATCATGGCTTCTATGGTCACCCCATCGGTCACCGCAAAGGTACCAGTAGCTGGAACGGTTCCTCCACCACTGCCCACGTTAATTCGTGCATTTAGGGTATTGTCAAAATCAAACGCCCCTTTACCCACTAAACCCGATACGCGAGTGGCACCACTGTCTGCAATTCCATGGGCTTCACCAGCGAAATCAAGGGCACGATCTCCCCTCCCCTCAAATGACCAATAATGCTTAGGACGCCAGCGTTTCGGCATGAGTATAGTGTTTTCACCCGTTAAAACCGTGGGTTCTGTGGATGTTAAGTCTAAATCTAAGGCGCCACCTTCAGAAAAAATAGTAAAATTCGAACCATCAATTTTAATTGAGTGAGAGGTATTGGGGTGCAAACGTAATTTACCTTGATAAAGGGCGAGTTCGGTTCGGTTAAATAACTTGAAGCGCGCACTCTCACTTAAGTAAATTTTGTCTCCGCCAAACAAAGATAGCTCGGCGTGGTTATCAACCTGATAGTCACCGGCAAATAAATAGTGATCATCCAACTGCCCAACTTTACTTGCAGTTAAGTTGCCGGATTCAAGTTTTGCGTAATAATCCTGACTTAACAAGGACACTAAGTAATAGCCCATTACCATCAGAATAAACACTATGGCTGCCAAAAACCAATGCCCAGCCCTTAGTTTGAATGATTGCTCGGGGGCTTGATAATGACTGGTAATAGCAGCGCGTGGCTCTGGAATATTATCTAAAGGACGCAAGCTCGGTTCTAGAGGCGCTGTGGTTAGATTAGCGGCCTGCCCAGATATTGGCCTGATGATGGTTTCGTCTATGTGCAAGCTGCGCCTTACAACTTCCATATTGGGCTCGATATCCGTTGTCAAATGTACATGCATACTGATGTAATCAAAATAGAACTGCTGTGCCCTTTGATTGCCTAAAAGCATTTTCTCAAGGGTTTTAACTTGCTCTGGAGTAACGGTTTCGTTGCAAACACAGTCTGCAATCTGCCTAATGGCATCAAATTCGTCGCTGCGACTCAAGAGGCTCCCCTTTGGCTATTTAGATCTACACAATCAAATAGTTTTTTTCTTAATTTGTGAATGACTTTACGGATCGCAAAAATTGAACGACCTGTGTGCTCGGCAATTTCCGCGGCTTTTTGATTATTCACATAAAACGCTTGATAGAGTTCAAACTCTGGCCCTTTTAGGCCAGACAAACACCGTTGAAGAATATCCCAACGTGTTGCAGACAAAGAAAGCTGATCCACACTGTCATCGATTTCTAGACTTAACTCTTCACTCAACCCCAAACTGTACTTTTTGTTGTCTCGACGAAATACCCGAATTCGATTGAAGGCAATCCCGTTGGCCCATTTGGCAAAATCCGTATTGGGCTCAAATTTAGCAAACTCTTTCCACAACACCATACTGGTTTCTTGGAAGATATCGTCTGCCGCCGCTTTGCTCACAACGTAGGCATAGATATAGGCATACAAACGTCGCCTATCCGCCTCAAATAAGGTCATAAACAACTCATCATTTGATTGAGTCAAGCTTGATTGATTATTGGTGGGTGAACTAGGAGGCTTCACAACCAGTTTCTTGTTTGGGTCAACATCAGAATCACGGCTAACAATTCGATAAAAAACACTTAAATTAATACGGATGTATAGGGTATCGAATCTTATCAACAGATGCTATTTAAGTAAGGTAATTTACAATAATTACTTATTCATTAACGATTTTTACAAATTTATTCCCTCTCGATTTAACTAACGAACAAGGACACAGACCAAGCGGGAGTATAAATCTTGGTTAGCGTTCTGAGTTCTGATGCTTAATTTTTTATACTGATTGAGCTGTGTACTTAGGGAAATTATAAACTTGAAAAAGCAGCCGATAAAAGCCGGAGACTTGTCAGCGAATCAAAACCAATGTCAGCTAGCCTCAGAGAAACCTTGGCGTAGGGTTGTTCTATTGCGCCCTTGGTTTTTAGAGTCGTAAAGGGCTTTGTCGGACCTATCGAGTAGTTGCTCAAAACGGCTAGGGTGTTCAAGATCACTGACGGCGACTCCTAGGCTGACTGTAATAGACAGGCTCTCAATGGGCTGCGCTGCAATTTTACGCCTGAGTCGCTCTGCAAATTCTAAGGCATGTTCTGCCGACAGTTCCGGAAGTAGCATAACGAACTCTTCGCCTCCTGTTCGGGCCACTAAATCATGGGCTCTGCGCTCAGAAGATAAGATTTGTGCCAAGTGCCTTAAGACCTTGTCGCCTATTTTGTGCCCATAGGTATCATTCACCCGTTTAAAAAAATCAATGTCGATTGATAGAACTGCGTAAACAGATGAACCTCTTAGTAAATGACTAACCAATTTTTTGGCTTGTACAGCAAACGCCCGTCGATTCAACAAGCCGGTAAGTGAGTCTGTAGACGCTAATAAAAGCAGTTCTTTAGACTGACTTTCTAAGATCTCCCTAGCCTTTATCAGTTCACCTTGTAATTTGTCTCGATTAGCGCATGTATATAACGACCAATAAGTGTTGCCATCTGCGGCCAATTTAATGTTGGCCGTGACAGGAATCGAATCGCCCTCCACACTAAGCCAGTTAATCTGGGTTTCTTGCACCAAAGAGTCAGAAAGCAAAAGTGGATAAATATAACTATCAATAAAAATATTTGACGCTTTAGTAAAATAACCAGACAAAGACGCACCAATTAGCTCTGAGCTTTCAGCCTGAGCGATCTGACAAATATACGTATTACAAAACACAATATTTCGATCTGAATCGACCACCAAGTGCCCAGAATGAAAGTCGTCAGGGCTAAGCGAAATACTGTTACTCATTACAATCCTGCTGGATAAAACTAACAACAATCGGCGAGATAGTTTCGGGGTTGGTCATATGCAGGCAATGGCCCTCAGCATCAATTATTGCCAATTCTGACTGCGGCAATTGTTGTGCCATATACTTGCCAATTGAAACATCTGCGAGAGCATCAGATGAACTTTGCAACATCAAAACTGGGCAACTAATTTTAGGCAATAAGTGCCGATAGTCTGAGAAAAAGGTAGCATTCGCAAATGTCTTGGCCACTACAGGATCGGTACTACAAAAGCTACCAGACAATTCACCAATCAGAGCTGGAGACTGTGAGCCGCCCATCACCAGCGGCGCCAAATATTCGGCCCAGCCAATGTAGTTTCTGTCCATTAGGCCAATCAATTCTTTTAAATCACCACGTTGAAACCCACCTTGATAATCAGGGGGAATATTCAAAAAACAAGGGGAAGGACACACCATAACGATGCGCTTTATAAGATCTGGCTTCGCCATAAATGCAATTGACCCAATCATAGCACTTACAGAGTGGCCCACTAAAGTCACGTCCTCTAACTGCAACTCATCGATGATATCGAGAATATCTTCTGCGTATCCTTCTAAACTCGAATATTTATCAACAGAGTAATCCGTCAATAAAGACTGCCCAGAGCCGACATAATCAAACAAAACGACTCGAAAATGTTTTTCGAGTTGGGGCAATATAAATCGCCACATAGTTTGGTCGCAGCCAAACCCATGAGCCAATATGACTGTTGGGCCGCTCTCTACGCCCGTAATTTTGACATTATTTCGAATTACTATTTGACCCAAGCCGAGCTCCTACTGCCGCAGAACTAAAAACAATTTGTACTAAGTATACAGAGTAGAAGGTTTAAATGAAAAATTCCTAGTAGTTTTGTGTGGGTGAAACGTCGTATTATTAAATGCGATAAAATTTAACAACTTTGTTACCAAAATCGCACAAACCACGGACGTTAATGTGAATCTAAATAAACCTCAAGCGAGCACAGAATCTTCATCAGACACAGGCATTTTACATGCGTTTAATCGCTATAAATCCGCATTAAAATATTTTGTTTCAAGTTATTTAGTCAACTCTCAAGATGTTGAAGATGTGTGCCAAGAGACCTTCTTGCGTACTTATAAATCGTCATTAGAAAATGATGTGCTCAAGCCTAAGTCCTTTATGTTTCGGGTCGCAAAAAATTTAATCATTTCTGATTTTCGTAAAGCGTCAGTTCAACTTAACGATTATATAGATGATATAGATTTGGTTGATCCGCAAATCGAATTGGACAACATAGAAAACAACGCCCTCGCCCAAGAAAAACTAGGCATAATGTGTGAAGCTATAGCAGCTTTACCCAATAAATGTAGGCAAGTGGTGGTAATGCGAAAAGTCTATGGGCTAGCGACCAAAGACATTGCCAAGCGAATGAATATATCGCCCATCACAGTCAGTAACTACATAACCAAAGGCATGTGCGCCTATAATGATGCCTTGCAAAAATACAATCAAGAACACCATCAACCTACAAAGCCAAACGATTACACCCAGCCCATTAAAACGGGAGAGAGATTATGACCGACAAAATCAAAGGCTTTACCAACACCAGTATGATTAACCAAGAGGCTGCCGCTTGGATTGTACTGATTGAAGATACCCCGCAACTATCGGCCCAACAAATTTCTGAGCTTAATGCTTGGGTCGCCACCAGTGAAGTTCACAAACAATGCTTAGAGCAGATGGCTCGCTCGTGGGGCGAGTTGGACTTGCTTGCGTCTGTGATGTTACCCCAAGAAATGCGTCAACCTTCACCGTTTTCGCTGTTAGGCGCCAAAGTATTCTTTCCAGTTTTGGCCCTGTATGCGTTTATTTTAGCCTGTGTTAAGCAAAAACATTATTGGGGACGCGCAGCCTTGGCCACCGCTTTAATTAGCGTGTGCGTTGCTTGGTTAAACCATGATCCCGCCCCTCATATTCCTGACGCAAATTACCTCGTTTTAAAAACAAAAATGGGGGAAAACACCCAGCACCTAATGCCAGATGGCAGCCTGCTATGGCTCAATAGCAGCAGTGAAATTGAAGTGTCTTACCAAGAGAGCTTACGCAAAATCAATCTGATTGAAGGCGAAGCACATTTTAAAGTTGCTAAAGATGCCGCAAGACCCTTCGAGGTTTACGTTGATAATCGTTTAGTCCGTGCTATTGGTACAGCCTTTTCGGTGCATAAAGTAGAGGGCAAAATAGAAGTACTGGTGAGCGAAGGCACAGTTGAATTAGCGATAGTCGACCAGACACTTACAGTTACTCCTGATCAAGATGCGCCTATTGCTATCACTACAGCCCCCGCCTCAGCAATAACAGCTAACTCACTGGTACAACCCAAAAAAGTGCTTGGTAGATTATCCGCTGGCCAAAGGATCAGTATTCCCATCGAGTCTCCCAACATGGGCGACATAGATCAGCTAGACATTAGCGAAGTGACGCGCTTTTTATCTTGGAAAGAAGGCAAATTAATTTTTGCTGGTGAATCGCTCGAAGAAGTCATTAAAGAAATCACCCGCCACACCCCAATTAAAATTGACGTTGTCGATCCTGAGCTTAAAACCATGCGCATTGGCGGCCAGTTTAAAGTCGGCGAAACCGAAACCCTATTTTACGTATTAGAGTCGGGATTTGGCATTAGTGCTAACCGTCTGAATGCCAACCATGTCGAATTACGAGTCAAATCACACTAAATGCAAAAAATTAATAGTAGATTTACATTTTTGATACGTCCTATTAACAGACAAGTCAGTAAGACGTTAATAGTGCTAAATTTATTATTCTACTGTTTAGTGTTATCCGAAGTAAAAGCAGCGGAAGCGGATCAGGTTAATGCAGAGTATGATTTTAATATTCCACAACAACCACTTAGTGTATCGCTAAATAAATTGTCTGATATTGGTAAAATATCATTCCTATTTCCTTATGACCTTGTTGTAAACAAAACTGGTCGTTCAGTGAGAGGCCGCTTTACGGTTCAACAAGCACTCGATGTGCTTTTGGCCCAAAGTAACCTTAAAGGTGAACTGTCAGACAAACAGGCTTTTATTATTAAGCCCATGTCTGCGACTGATAACAAAAACAACTTAGGTAACACCAATATGACAACTAAGAAAACCCTTCTTGCTTCTATGATGGGCTTAATGTTTGCGTCTTCGGCAAATGCTCAAGCTCCCGAGTCAGCTAAAACAACAGAACAAGAACCCGAGCGCATTATTGTAACGGGTGTATTCAAATCATCGAGTGAAGATGGCTCCGCAGTAGCCGTGTCGAGCATAGGCGAAGAGACCTTAAGACGCACGATTGCCGTGAGTACCGCAGATGTGTTGAAGGACATTCCTGGCGTGTTCGTCAATACCGCCCTAGGTGAAGTGCGCAACATTGTGTATTCACGAGGCATATCAGCGAACTCTCTTGATGGCAACAACGGCTACTTTTATGTGTCTATGCAAGAAGATGGTTTGCCAGTGCAAAACGCCATCATGACAAATTTTGGTCCAGATTTGTTTTTTCGGGTCGATTTGATGACCAAACGTGTCGAAGCCGTAAGAGGCGGTGCTTCTGCGATTACCGGAGCTAACGCCCCCGGCGGCATATTTAACTATTTAACAAAAACCGGGGCATCTGATCCAGGTACCATCATCAGTGCCAGACTAGGCAGCGAAGGGGGCGAATTTGGCAACCCTTATTACCGTACCGATTTCTATCATGGCAGGCAGATTAACGATAACTTGTCATTCGCAGTAGGTGGATTTTATCGAGATGGCACGGGCCCTAGAGATCCTGGCTACTCAACCAACCGAGGCGGCCAAATACGCGCTAACGTCTTGTACGAATATGACAATGGCTCGATACAATTCAATTATAAAAACCTAAATGATCACAATATTTGGGATGAGTTTTTACCTGTTGAGGGTTTACGCAATCCACGTCCTTTGGGCCAGTTCGATTTTAATAGTTCGGTCAATCCCTCGCGTGTTCCTCATACATTTAGAGCCCTCGATAGCCGTCAATATTTGCCCGGCACCTTAACCGACACAGATCACTGGGATCCAAAGAATCTGATCCACAACACATCTCAAACTTACAGCGTAAGTATTCAACATGATCTGAACGACTCTTGGTCTATTGAGAATAAGTTCAAACGCTCAGAAAACAATTCGGACTGGAACACAGGTGCTGCAATCTTTGCCATGGGCATTGATGTAGCAGGAATATACGGGCCAGCTCCTTTTGGTAATGGCATACTGGCTGTAGGCGTAACCGGTGAAAACGGCTTTGAACCATACGACGGAACCCTTTCGTTTAGCGACAATGCGGGCAACCAATTGGCCCAAGTCAGTGCGTTAAATGGTGAATACACTGTGTTATCTTCTAGCCTACCCGACGACCCAGCCCTTCCCAATGCAATACTGGTTCAAACCGCTTTTGCACCAGAAACGGGTGCCGATGAATTTATTAACCAATTCACCCTAAGTAAAGAATTGGACGATATGGCATTTTATTTTGGTAATTTCTACTCCGAGTCCAAGCTTTATTGGCGCAGCGGTGAAGGCGGTACAGGGTTAAGCCAATTCACCCCTGAACGCGAAATGCTAAATATCACCATAGAACGACCCGATGGTACGGTACAACAAGTGACATCTCCTGACGGCTTTGCTGGAGAAGGCCGTATTGGTGCATTTCAAAACTTTGCGAGCCTTGCAGAACAAGAGCAAATTTCATTCTTCTTCGGACATACATGGGATATTTCAGAGCAATGGAACCTCAACTGGGGGCTGCGCAGCGAGCGGATCACAGTTGAAGGCAGTAACCAAGTTGCCAGCCAGTTTACCGACGAAACAGGTGGCATAGACGGCGATCCAAACACCTTATACGACAATACCATTCAGTCACTCGGCTTTCCGGTTCGATACAAACGTACCTTTAACTCTGTCGGCTTCTCTGGCGCCTTGACCTACAGATGGAATGACAACCAATCGACCTACTTCCGGTATTCAGACAGTGAAAAAGCCCCCAGTGTTGCAGCATTTGTCGACCCGGGTGCAGGCGTAAACGACGGCTTATTTGTGCCTCAGTCAGTGCTGCAAATTGAAGTTGGCCATACTATTTCGGCGAAAGACTATCGCCTTGTATTAACGCCATTTTATACAGAACTAACCGACATAGGCGGCTTTGGTTCACCGGTACAATTTACCGATACCGATGGCACCACTTATCTGCCCCCTTCTCTGTTATCAGCAATTGAAACCTTCGGGATTGAAATCGAAGGACACTACAATCTAACAGACAAATTCAAACTTAATCTAAGCACTACGCTACAAGACTCCACCAGCACAGATAATGCCGCTTGGCGTTCAACTGAGCCCGGACGAGCCGACGATTTCATTGAATTCTTTGAAGACGGAGATGCTGCTAATACCGCCAAATTCCAAGGTGCGTTGACGGGAACCTACACAGAGCAACAATGGAGCGCATTTGCCACCATTCGTCATTTAGGCGATCGTCCAGCCAATGCCAACAACACCTTCGATTTACAAGGTTTTACCACTATTGACATAGGTGCGACTTACTTCGTCAATGACAACGTAAGGCTCAACCTCAACGTTAATAATCTGACTAATGAACACGGTGTAATGAGTTGGCAAGGCGCCGGTGACTTTAGTGGTTTAGACCGCAGTATCAGTCCAAGAAACGAATTATGGAGTGTGGTGCAACAACAACCTAGATCTATATTCGTGACCGCAACCTATAGCTTCGAGTAACCTGCTACGCGGTCAATCACGAAAATGAGCAAAAAGCCAAGGCCTAAACCTTGGCTTTTTTATTTATTCTGGGCCCATTACCTAAGCATTTAAATGCGAGTAATAAAAGCTGTCAAAATGCCCCAGCTTATGGAATTCTGATAACAACAGTGAGTCTGAAATAACCCTAGTATCAGGGCATATAATATTAATCTGGTCCACCAAAGTTGCTTGAACATGCTGTCTTTCTAGCAAGCTTTTCAGGGTAAATGCAACCCTTTCAATAGCTATTAACTTATCGATATCGATCCTATAAATAACTATTACATCCCTCTGTTTTTCTTAAAGTTCTCTGCTTGTGCAAAAATCTCTTTATACACTTCGTCTCGGCTTACTGGAGGGTAGCCAAACCTGGCGAGTAACATAATTAAGTCAACTTTTAGTTCAGCTTTAATGTCGTCACGGTTATTCCAGTCTGTGTACTTAGCCTTATCGTCAACTACCTCTTTTACTGCTTGAGCAAGCTCAATTAATTTATCTTCTGGGTAAGTAAAGTCATACTTAACAGCTAACGATTTTAAAATATCGTAAAAGGCTTTTTCTTCAAAGCTAATACCCAAGTCATCGTTAGCGTCCATCTCGGATTTAAGGTCGGTAAACATATTGATAATTTCATCAGAGAAGTCTTCAAGCACGTCACTTACCAATACATCGTCTTCTTTGCGCTCGTTGTATTTATCAACTAACGCTTTAAAGCGTTTGGTAAAATCTATTCCCTGAGCAAGGTTGACCTTTTTCATTTCCTCAATGGCTTTAGCTAGCATTTTTTGCAATAGCATTATCTTGGTATTGGGCAGTTTTATCTTGCCGATTTTGGCAAGATAGTCTTCATCAAAAATATCAATCTCACCATCGTCATTGCCAAGTTTGAATATTTCCTCTACCCCATCACTTTTAAGCGCCTCTGCAATCATTTCTCGCACTTTTGCGTTCATTTGCGAAGTGTCAGGTGCTTCACCTTTGGTTAACTTGTAGATGATAGATCGCACAGCAAGGTAGAAGTGAATATAGTCGCGTTCTTGCTGAGATAGTTTCTCGCTGCCACAACAAACATCATAAGCCGCTTTTAAACGCTTAACTAAGGCCATAAAGCGTTTCTCAATTTTGCCAACAGATAATACAAATTCAGCCGCATTATTTAAGCAATTTAACTGCGCTACTGGCTCGCCAGTGAAATAAGGCGAGGAATCGAATTGGTGGAAAATCCGAGAAAGTAAATCGAGGTGATCTTTAACCGCAATAACCGACTGATTGATATCTTCAAAGTTAGCTTCTTCTGACTTTGAGAACTGCGCTAGCGCTTTATTCATCGCCGTTTTAATACCGATGTAATCAACCACTAAACCTTTATGCTTGCCTGAAAATTTACGGTTAACACGGGAAATAGTTTGAATAAGATTATGTTTTTGCAGTGGCTTATCAATGTAAATCGTATCAAGAAACGGCACATCAAAACCGGTAAGCCACATATCTACGACAATTGCGATTTTAAAATTAGATTGATCGTTCTTAAACTGCCTGTCTAAATCTTTACGATACTCTTTAGTACCCAGTAAGTTATACAAGGCTTCTGGATCATCTTTGCCACGTGTCATAACCATTTTGACACGCTCCATCGGTTTGATTTTCTTCTTCTCTTGTTCGCTTAACGTAGAGCCTTTCTCGCATTCAAGCACCTCAAACCATTCGGGTCGAAGCTCTTCCAGCTCTTGATAAAACAAATATGCAATTTCACGAGAACTAGACACAAACATGGCTTTACCTTTTATGGTTGAGCCTTCATTAATGCGCGCTTCATAATGTTCAACAAAATCTTTCGCCAGTGTGCATATACGGTCAGGGTCGCCCAATATCGAGTTCATACTCGACGTGGCTTTTTTACTTTCTTCTATTTGATGCTCATTACTACCCGAATCTTCACATTGCTTGTAATAGGCTTCTATTTCTTCAAGCTTGGCATTGTTGAGTAATACTTTTGCCGCACGGCCTTCATAAACAATACGCACCGTTATTTCATCTTTAACCGACTCTGACATGGTATAAGCATCAATAACCTTACCAAATACATCTAACGTGGCGTCAATAGGCGTACCCGTAAACCCCACAAAGGTCGCATTAGGTAATGAGTCATGTAAATATTTTGCAAAGCCATAAGTGCGCCTTACGCCAGCATTAGGGCCCGTCTCGGTTATCACTACCTTTTGGTCTAAATTAACTTGGCTGCGGTGTGCCTCATCTGAAATACAAATAACGTTAGTACGCTCAGTAAGTAGCTCAATATCTTCGGTAAATTTATGAATGGTTGTTAAAAATACACCACCACTTTGTCGGCCTTTAAGTAGTTGTCTTAGTTGTTCGCGGCTTTCAACACTAACAATATGGTCATCGCCAATATAGCTTTTAGCGTTAGAAAACTGCTGCGATAACTGATCATCTAAATCGGTTCTGTCGGTAATTAAAACAATGGTTGGGCTTTCAAACTCAACGCTTTTCATTAATAGCCGCGATAAAAACTGCATGGTAAAGCTTTTACCACAGCCCGTTGCACCAAAATACGTTCCGCCTTTACCGCTGCCGCCCTCAATACGGCCATCAGCAGTAATTAACTTGCGCTCTTTTTTAATATTATTAAATAGTTTCCGCGCTGCGTAATACTGCGGGTATCGGCACACTATTTTCACTTCACCTTTTGATTTATCAGGGAAGTAAATAAAGTTACGAATAACATCACACAAACGTTTTTTATCAAACAAGCCCTGCAACATAGTGTGTAAGCCATTAATGCCATCTTGCTCTATTGATTCATCACCCGAAATTTTTCGCCATGCATAATAAAAATCATAGGGCGCAAACACATTGCCCATTTTATTATTTACACCATCGCTAATAACGCACAGTGCGTTGAAAACAAATAACTGGGGAATATCGCGGCGGTAACGAATGGTTAATTGTTCATAGGCATCATGCAGTGACGCTTGTTCTTCGCGAATAGCGCTTTTAAATTCAAACACCACAACAGGTAGGCCGTTAATGTACAAAATACCGTCAGGAATACGTTTAGAGTTATCAGCCAGTGGGCTTTCAATCTCTAACTGGGTAACCATTTTAAAAATATTGTGCTGTGTTGTGGCAACATAAGGGATGCTTGCCTCAGCGACCATAGGTAACGCTTCATCTAACTCTTGAGCAACGGCTACTTCTTCGCTGTTTACTTGGTCATAATTAATTAGCTGAATATATAAATCTTTTTTAGACGCTTCGCCCGGCTTACTGCCCGCTTCACGTTTTAATAAAAAGCCATCACTTAACCATTTACAAAAAGTTTTATTACTTTGGTATAAGTCACCTATAGGCAAGGTTTCGAGCTGTAAAATAATGCTATCTATTTCACCTGTGGTGATGTCATCAGCCGCGTAACGATTAGCTAAATAAGCGCGTAAGTCAGCTTTAATGAGCACTTGTTCTGGTGAACGAATTAGCTCAGCACCTGAGGCATACGGATACCCTTGCTCACCCAGTAACTCTATAATAGCTGCTTCTAATTGTGCTTCTGTAAACTTCACTATTCTATTACCTTCCAATGGCCTGTTTTGGCAGAGCCAACACGTTCAATATAGTTATTGTCTTTCAGTACTTTGATATGTCGTTCGATGGTTCGCAACGACTTTGTTAATTGCATTGCCAACGCTTGAATTGTAATGCTGGGGTGTTCTTGTATTTGTAACAAAATCGATTGCTGCAGTTTTGATTGTTTTACCCCGTCATTTATACCGACATTTACACCGACATTTACTCCGTCATTTTGACTTGAACTACTGGTGTTTATTGCATCAAAAATCATTTGTAACATAAACTCAATAAATGGCGACGAATCCGTGCGTTCTGTACTTTTTCGAATGGCTAAATAATAGTCTGACTGGTGTTGGTGCACTACGCTTTCAACAGGAATATTAATAAACACATCATGCCATTTTGACAAGATCAAGGTTTGCCACAAACGCCCCATACGGCCATTGCCATCATCAAAAGGATGAATAAATTCAAATTCGTAGTGGAACACACAACTTGCAATTAAAGGGTGAACATCTGTTTTTGTAAGCCAAGTCAATAATTGTGTAATTAACATGGGTACACGGTCTGCTTGTGGCGCCATATGTACAACTTTATCGCCCGACATAACCCCAGCCCCTTTACAACGAAACATCCCCGCTTGTGCAACCAAACCTGTCATTAATACCCTGTGGGCGGCCAGTAAGTCGTCGGTTTTTGTTGGCTGCCACTGACGAATAACGTCATAAGCGGCAATTGCATTATGGGCTTCTTGCACTTCTTTTGGTGGAGCAATCACACGCTTGCCATCAAGTATTGCGGTGATCTGCTGTTCTGTCAGTGTATTTCCTTCAATCGCCAACGAGCCTTTTACCGTGCGCATGCGATTTACTTTACGTAAAAGCAATAACTTTTCGTGCTCCGCTTGTACCGTTAAACGCCCAATCGCTTCGCTAATTTGAGCAACCAATGTTAAGGTTTTATTGGTTAGCGTAAATGGAGGAATATAATCACTTGTCATGTTATTACCCTTAAAAACACGCAGGGAAATGTGTTTTTAATAGCTTCATCATATTACGTTTGGCTTTATGTTGTTTGACGACTTGGTTTATCATCACCTGTAGCGCCTCGGTATGTGCATCTTGCAGTTTATTTTCTAGGCGTAGCAATAAATCAGTAGCCTGTTGATAGGCTCGATTGTTACCTTGGCTAATGGTTGATAGCACAACACGCGCATATAAATCGATAGCTTCTTGTGGGTGTTCGCCAACAATTAAATCAGCTAATTTAAGCAGCTTACTCGGTTCTGCTTTATGTGATTTTACCCATAAACGAGCTTGGGCTACTTGTTGATGATAAAGGTAAAAGCTTAATAGTGCATCCGCCTCTCGCACAATGCCCCCGTAGCTATTTTCGGCATAACATTGGGTAAAAATACGCTCGACTTTTTCTTTACATTTTTCATCAATTACCCCTGTTTTTTGTTCAAGTGTCATTAACGCTTTGTAACCCGAAAAACTAGGCGTTTGGCTAAAGAGTTGCCACGCCAACTGCCATGCTTGCTGATATTCTTTTAACGCAAGGCGCAACTCGACTTCAAATTTTCGACAGTTTATTTTATTAGCGTCTTTTTTTATCACGCTATAGGCTTTTTTTAACCAATATTCAGCGTCTAAGAGCTCACTGTGTTCAAGGCAAAGCTGCGCAATTTTAAGGTGATCGCTCTCGTCATAAGCTGACATGGCCATTAAATGGCATTGCGCGGGTAAGTCCTTGTTGTTTTTTGCCTGTTCAATTTGCGGCTTAAGCAAACGCTCAAAGGCATACTTTTCTTTCCACATACTCAAATCAAGCCCTTGCTTGAGGCGTTGTTGTGCCTCTGCTTGGCATAAACCGACAAAAATATCGGTCACGGACGCTGTTAAATTAAAGTCTTCTGGCACACTTGGAAAAACATCGTATTTATACGCTTTATAATGCTCAAATATCCATTGAGCCTTTTCATCGTCAGACCAAGTTTGCTGATTAAACAAGATACTTAACCGACGGTTTAATTGCCTCTCTAAATCAAAACGGTAACCGCCAGAATCATCTACATGCTCTAGCACGGTATTTAACCGAACAAGCGCATGTAAGGTCAGTTGCCATTGTTTATCAATCGGTAATTGTTCGATAGCCGTAAAAATATCAACAAACATATTATCGCTGTGATGAAAGTAGGCGCGAGCCTCGGCATAACCCCAAACTTGCTTTTTTGGTAACGCTTTGGTGATCATTTTTTTGATTTCACCGCCACTTAACCCACCTTGATCGTTTAACATAGCAAGCTGCCAACGGCTTTGTTCATCGGCGGACTCACCAATATAATTTAGAATAATGTCGCTGAGCTCATCAACCGACTTTTGGTTAAACCAGATTTTTAGCTGGCTCATGATAGGGTGTTCATCGTCGTTATAAGTTTTCATGATAAAAATGCTTCTGCCTAGGCCTTAGTTTTATTGTGGTCAGCGGGCAAAGTTAATTCGCCTGAGATGAGTTTGGGTAATAAAACATCTCTAGTGTAAGTTAACGTATTACTTTGTTTTATATTGTCAGTTATTTTCTCATACTGAGTTTTGACAATGCTGGTGTAGTCATCAACAATTAGTTTGGTTGGAACAATCAGCTTAATACTTCTAAAAGTCTTCTTACTGATCTCTGAAAACGTTGTACCTCCTGAAATGCCCTTAATTTCATCCATCACAGAGTCTAAAAATTGTATAGTGTATTCGGGTGATAAAGTTTTCTTGCACAGTAAAGCAATATAACCTTGGTTAATTGCAACGGGAACTTTAGCTAAGGCTAAATAGCCAACAGGTGCTCTTGAAGACATTAACACCGTACCTACTGGCAGCAAACCTGATGTAATTTTTGCTAAGCCTGCTTGAGTAATTTTACGGTTTGTATCTAACAATATTTTTGAGTCATTACCTGATAGATCTTTTGGTGATGTCCAGTATATTTCACCACCATCCCAAAAATCTGGATTTTTCGTACTAGGTGTTGAACCACCTTTAATCTGAAACTCATCACCAGTATTTGATAAAACCCAACCTTTAGGTATCCAGCCGTTGATGCCGATTGATGGCTCGTCAGTTTGTTCAAATTCGCTTGGGAAGAGTTGGTGCCATTGTTCGCTTGCGTTAGCGGCTTGGGGGAGTGGTTTAGCTTCCGCTTTTTTATCGGCTGAGAGTTTTTTATGTGCTGAAGGCTCTTCATTAGCCATTTGTTGTTGCACTTGTAATCGTTGCGCGGCTTTTTTCTGTAAGGCTTCTGGGAAGTCGTTAACCGACATACCGCTAGCAAGGGCGTTGTCGAAAACAGGATCAAAATCGACAAACCAGCTTTTAAATAACGCTTGCGCCATGTGCTCTAGGGTTTGGTTAGTTTGACGGTTTAGTTCTATTTTTTCATCTAACCTCATTAAGATACCTGATATTCCCTTCTGCTCAGCAATATCAGGATATGAAATCGTTAAGCGACCAATCATCTCATTATTCAAGCTCGCACGAGTAGACATCGTTGAAAAAGATAGCATTTTCTGTCTAAATAAGGGACTTCTTAAATAATAGCCAACGTACTCAGGGTGCAATACTTTATCTGTCTCAATCTTTGGTCTTAGTCGCTTTGTAAAACCATTGAAAGTTGCTCCAGGATAATCTTTAAGTGCGACACTACTCATCCCTAGTTCATGCATTGTCTCACTTGTTCGGGTAATAAAAACATCTCCTTTTTTAACCGAACATTTAATTCGCTCTTTGTCCTCAGATTGAACCAACTGTTCTAGTTGACGAGGCAAAAATGTGTTTTTAAACACGTCTTTGAAAGACAAAAACGGATGTCCTTGCCCAAAAAACTTTGCCGACTTAGACAAGCCTGAGCTTACATCATAAAGCTTAAGTAATGACGTTTCAGACCAATTACTCCCCATAACCCAACACCTCCAAGTTTTGACGAATCGCTTTATCTAGCGTTTCTGCCTGCTCTACCTGACCGTACAACATTCGGTTTATGCAAAAAGGGTTACTCATAGTCGGCCGCCTTACTGGCTTTGTTTTTTGCTGTGCTTCTTGCTCAACTGGCTGTTTCTCTTTACTAGCGAGCAAGCGTTCATAGTAAAGCGTGCCTATTTGCCGCTCTAGTGCGCGTATACTCCAATTTTGTTGGTCTGCTTCTTTCATGTACCACAAACGGGCGTTTGGATTTGCAATGGTAATAAGCTTTGAATAGTGCGACCAACTCAATTTGGCAGACACTGTCTGCCATTTAGGAAAGGCGATATAAAAGGCGCGCATATTGCGTAAGTTTCTACTTGAAAAGCCTTTATCAAATTGTGTGCTTAATTGCTTAGAAAGTTGCTGTAATTGTGCCTTGCCGTATTCGGCTCTGCTTTTACCTTGTTGCTCATCTTCAACAATTAACTTTCCGATATGCCAATAGGCTTGCACCATTTCGCTATTAACAGTTTGTTTTACCTGCCCTCTGGCTTGTTCAACAATTTGTTTTATGTCTAGTAATAATTGATGGTTAGCAGATAAATTATTTGCCATAACCCAACACCTCTAAGTTTTGGCGAATGGCTTTATCTAATTCTTCTGCCTGTTCCATTTGGCTGTATAGGGTTTGGCTGAGTTCTTTCATTTTGACTTCAAACGGGATGCCGTCATCTTCAATTTCAGCTGCGCCCACGTAACGCCCTGGGGTTAGTACATAATCATTGGCTTTAATGTCATCAAGTGATGCGGATTTACTATAACCGGCTTTGTCTTGGTATATTGGGAGATTCCCGCCTTCGCGGGAATGGCTCGATGAAGAACGCCATGCGTGGTAAGTGCGAGCGATTTCGGCAATGTCATCGGTGGTGAGTTCTTTGTTGGTGCGGCTGATCATGGTGCCCATTTCGCGGGCATCAATAAATAGCGTTTCACCTTGGCGGTTACGGTATTGTGGCTGTCCTTCTTTTTTGTTTTTCCCGCTTTTATCTTTAGTCAAAAACCATAAACACACCGGAATTTGTGTGGTGTAGAAAAGCTGCCCCGGTAAGGCGATCATACAATCGACTAAGTCTTGTTCGATAATTTTTTGGCGAATTGCGCCTTCACCGCCCGTATTTGAGCTCATAGAGCCATTGGCTAATACAAAACCTGCGGTGCCGTTTTCACTTAGCTTTGAGATCATGTGCATGATCCACGCGTAGTTAGCATTACCTGTTGGCGGCACATCAAACCCCGCCCAGCGGCCATCGTCTACTAATTCGCTATCGCTACGCCATTGTTTTTGGTTAAACGGTGGATTCGCCATAATAAAATCGGCTTTTAAGTCTGGGTGTTGGTCTCTAAAGAAACTGTCACCAGCCACTTCACCTAAGTTGCCTGAAATACCCCGCACGGCTAGGTTCATTTTGGCTAGCTTGTAGGTGGTGTTGGTGTATTCCTGACCATAAATGGAAATGTCTTTACGGTTGCCTTTGTGGCTGTCGATAAACTTAAGCGACTGCACAAACATACCGCCTGAGCCACAACATGGGTCGTAAATTTTGCCTTTATAGGGTTCTATCATTTCGGCAATTAGGGCAACGACTGATTTTGGCGTATAGAATTCACCACCGCCTTTACCTTCGCTTGAGGCAAACTTACCTAAAAAGTATTCGTAAACACGACCCACTAAATCTTCTTCGGTCATTTCACATTCGCTAGCGGCGGTGTCGATGTTATTAATGGTATCGATAAGTGACGCAAGCTTACTAGTAACTAGCCCTAAACGGCTAAAGTAGTTTTCTGGCAACGCGCCTTTTAGTGATGGGTTGTTTTTTTCGACGGTGTGCAGTGCGGTATCAATTTTTACGGCAATGTCGTCTTGCTTCATGTTTTTTTGAATAAACGACCAACGGGCATCGATTGGTAGGTAAAATACGTTGTCTTGCATGTAGAATTCTACTTGGTCAACAAAATCGCCCATACCACCATCAATCAAGGCTTGGCGTTTATCTTCAAACTTATCACTGATAAATTTTAAGAAGATAAGGCTTAATACCACATGTTTGTACTCAGACGATTCAACACTGCCACGCAGTTTATTTGCGGTATCCCATAGGGTTTCTTCAAAGTTGGTATTTGTTGTTTTGCTTTTTTTGGTTGCTGGTTTATTAGTAGCTGATTTGGGGCTTGCCATGCAAATTCGTCCTTTTAATATTCTTACTTTTCTAATTGATAACCCGGCGCTATTGCGAGGTTTTCAGCACCATATAAGGTTTGTGTATTGCGCAGGTGTAACTGGTACTCTGCCCCTTTTAGGCTGGCATCTTGTGTACAATCCACATTCCAACGTCTTAATAAATAGCCCGCCATTGCTGCTCGTACATTGATTTCAAGTACACCATTTTCCATACCAAAATCGAGCTCAATTGCTGTTGGGTGCTCTACATTGTTTGGATGGGGGATAACGTGTAACGGCACCATGCGCATCCATTGGTGATCTTCTAACTTATCTTCTTCTGGTAGTCTTGTCTGTTTGAGAATGGTTACTTTGGTAATGCGGGTTAACACAAAGTCTCTGAATGACTTTGATTTGCGATCATACGCTCTTACATGCCAACGTAAGCCATTATCGACTATTGAATGAGGTACTAATTCTCTAGCACCCGAACCGCTGGTTAAAGACGTATATATCACGTTAATAGGTTTATGGTTGACAATTGCTTGAGATAGCTTAGCGATAATATCAATATCAGGTACGTTTAACGGGCTGGGCGATTCAATAGGGAATGATGTATCACCAATCGAATCAAAGCCATCGCTAATATTATTGGCTAACTTGATAAGAGTACGGCGAGCATCATGTTTAAATATGGGCTTGAATTGCGTTGTGATGAAGTATTTTTTCTCTACGTTGTCATACGCCATATTCTCAGGAGCATTATCTTTGTAGAACTTTAAGTCTCTGGTTGCTGCTGCTAGGCCTAATTCGAAGTGGCTGACTATTTCGCTGCGCGTTACCATCCCAGTAAAATAGAGCTTAAAGTCGATATAAGCTAAGCGCTGCTTCTGTGCAAAACTGAATTCGTCCATTCGATAATTCTGATCCTATTGACATGTTTCATTAGCGTTTAAAGACTATGTCTCATTATGAGTCTGACAGCAAATAAATTTTATGCTTTGGTGTTGATATAGGTCATTATTATTCAATGCGTTCAAGTTTATGTGGTGACTCAGGCGCTAAGTAAAAAGACATTTATCAGGCTTACTATGCCCATGGCTCCCCTTTCTCTAGACAAGAAAATGCGCCACAAGATTGGATTCCAGATCAAAAGCCCTCTGGAATGACGAGGTGTAGGGTTGTTAGTCATATACTGCTGGAATGACGGGGGTTGGGATTATTAGTCTTTTACCACTGATAATGGCGGGAAAGGGACGCTTGACGGTTTTGCTTTTTGCTTGTCTTGCCCCTATTCACTCTCCTATCCACTGTTTCTTTTTGCTCTTCTTGCTCCTATTTACTATCTCCTATCCACTGCTCTTACTGCTCTTATCTGCATTTACCCAAATATTAGGGCGGCACGCAACATGTCTATTCGCAATCTAGCGTGTTGCCCTAATTGTTTGAACTGCCAAAGGTTACATATCAATTAACCTAACTGGCCCTTTCAAGCCAGACGTTTGCAGTACTTTGGCCTTGTCTTTGGCAAAAAAGTTGTAGCCAGTAAAGGTTACTCGCTGACTTTTAGGTGGCGGCTGATTTGCGTTTAACCAAGGTACAGTATCACCTACCATGCTGTAACCACTCGTATCAGGCAGGGCTTCATCACCTATGAGTCGATTAACCCAATTGTTGGTAATTGCAATCTCAAGCTTATTCTCGCCTTCAACTATGGCTGAGCGTATATCCAATGCAAAAGGAGGCTTCCATAAGGTTGGGAAGGCCTTGCCATTGATTGTCACTTGGGCGACTTGCTGAACATCACCTAAGTCTAGGTACAAAGGCCCTTTCTTGGACGCTGCCCTAGGGGGTAAATTAAACGCTTTATGGTAAGTGGCCGTGCCCGAATAGTGCTTTATGGCTGGATTGGGATGATCGATCCAGTCTAAAAGTGAATCAAATTCGACTTGCTCTGGCCCTTGCCACTTAGGGTCAAACTTCACTTGCCAAGGGCCTTCTAGCTGCGTCCCTTGATTCGCATACACATGTTTTACCAGTTGAGAATGGGTGCCCGTGTACTCAGGCGGCTGACCATCACGTCGAATTAATACAAAACGTCCTGCGAAGGGTTCGAGGGCTAATTGGGTGAGCAGCCTGCTACCATCACGACGATAGCCAGACAATTGCTCTACGCTGCCATCATCTATATTCCAAATTTCGGGTTGGCCATCGCCATTTCGAATATCGACTTCTAGTTCGACAAATTCAGGTTGGTCGTTGTAAAAATAATACAAGTCATTGTCACCAATACGCCTATGAGCAAAGAACTTTGCCGGCTGCCCGTTTAATTTCAAATCAGCTTGATATGCCAATTTATCAATACTCTCAGTTAAGGACCAACTGCTAACCAAGCCCTTTTTATAGGGGCGTATTTGCGGCGAGCCATCAGCCCAAAGCGTATCGGCAATCTTGGCAAATTCGACCTTTTGAGACCACTCACTATACCCAATTATATGTTTAGGCTTGGCCCCAATAACGGTTGCTCCAGCTGCAACCAATTGTTCAATACGCTGCAAGGTTTTGAGATGTAAATATTCGGTTTTATTTAATTCTAACGCCCGATAACGGGTACCTTCGGGTAACACTAGCCAACCATCTTTTACACTAATTCGATTGAGCAGCACGTCTGTGTTGGTGTAGTCGTAGCCAAAGCCATCGGGTACACCCGTATTATTAGCATTCCCAACTCTAAGAGGTGCAACATCGCCAAGGTGAATCAAAAAATCAGCATCTGGCACGCCTTGCTGTAACAAATACGAGCCACGCGCGAGATAGTCAAACCAAGCCACTCCGCTGTTATTCCACCAAGTTTGAGTACGATCGATATGCGAGCCAATGGAGTCCATTGTCATACCGGGTTTAATATGGTTATTTGGCTGATGAGCAAAACGATGGAACATGGTTTCGTTAATACCACGGGCCCACATTTTATCACCATAATGTTTATAAAAGTAGGGGTGCCCGTACCAATTAACCGTGCGAATGGAGGTAAACGATTCGGCTGAGATTATCTTTTTGCCATAGATGTGGCCAGACGATATGGCGGCCGATACCCGACCATTATAAACCTGATCTCGCACCCAAAATTCGCCCATTAAGCGGTCGGCCTGACCTCCCGCTTTTAGTTCGTCAAACGGCCCCCATCCATAAGGCTCAATATATGACTCCAAGCCATATTGTTTGGTCAGTCGAGTAAATTCAGCAAAATAATTATCGACCATTAAATCGGATAAATGTTGTCGATATTCCTGCAAAATAGCCCCTGTGTGGGCGGGAGACTCAATGACTCGGCCTGTTAATAAAGGCAACCAAGGAATAAAGTCATAATTAAACTTTTGCGCAAAGCTCTTATCTATATTTTGCGTCCAGTTTTGTCCACCGACTTCGTAACTATCAATTTCGGTGGTTTTAAACGACTTTATTCCTTCGGCTTGCACTTTTCGTAGGAGCTTGCCTACGTATTGTTCAAAATGGAACTGCAATGCTTTTGCATCAAACTTATCAACCTCTAAGCCTTCGCCTTCAACGGTTGCTGGTACGTTAAACGCGCCCGTACTGGTGTAACCAAACCGAAGTAATCTCCAATCGCCTTCAGGCACAGTAATGCCTGCCTTGGGCAGTGTTCCTCGGTTGAGAACCTTCACATCTTTGGCTTTAATTACAGCTTGCTCGGCAATGGTCGGCGCCATGCTCAACCTGCCTCGCTCCATTGAGTTCATTGATAACCAATGGTCCATTCTGGGCACAGACCACAAATCAAAGCGCTTCAGAATAATCGGTTTATCAAACACAAAGCGGAAATACTTAGCAGTAAAACCGTCTTGTTGATCATTCACCAACTGGGGACTGAAGGCCCACATTCTTGCGCCAGTTCGAGGACGCCTTAACTTTTCGACCACAGTTGTAAAGGTTTCTCCATCGTTTGATATTTGCAGCGCGCCGTCGCCATGTCTGGTCGGCGTTTCTATTTGTAAACTGCGCAACGTTGTAGGCTTTTCTACTTCTACCTGGATCCAATATTGACCTTCACTGGCTTTACCTTTTTTAGGTTTGGCATCAAAACCACCTGTGGTGGCATCCTCTTTGCTCTGCGCCGTAAATAAAAACTCGGTATCCCAATCTTTATCCGCCAGCACATTGGCATTTAGCTCAGGGTTAGAAGAAGAAAACTTTGCGTTGGCAAACGCATTACTTTGATTATATTGATTAGCAGGTAGGGCGATCACAGCTACATCGTGATATAAACCCTCGGCGTAACCAGGTTGAGGTGGGAGCACTGTTTGTCCACCTTTGACCGCCAGCTCTGACCAAGTGATACGTTTCATCGACATCTCAGGTGTCACCCAAGGACCGCCACTTGAGGTCCAACCGTCTGAGTTATGAATGCCAAACTCAATGCCATTTTTATCTGCCTCGGCAGCAGCATGAACTAGATGGTCATAAAACGCGTCACTGCCAAACCTTACCGGCCCGCGAGACGAATATGGCCAGTTCCTACGGTGAACGTGAAAGAAAATCGCGCCCCCTATCCCTGCGTCTTTCATTGCCTTGAAATCTTCGGTAAAGCCGGGTTTACTTAAATTGCCGTTCATGGCGTGCATCCAAGTTTTGGGCAAATAATTACTGGGCGGCGAATTGAAATCTTCTACCGATAAACTTTGTGCAAAGCTGTTTGCTATGCACCAGAGGCTGCCAGCAGTTATTGCAGAAACCTGCCCTGCACGCCTAATGATATGCTTAATTTTCACAATAATTTCCGTCCGTTTTAATGCGTTAAGGTGATTACACCCGAGATTTGATAGTCTCCAGGGCCTAAAAGTGTGTTTGAGCTTAACTCGGCATTAGACTCGCCAATTGAGCTCACGACTAACTTTTCAACTTTAGGCAACAACAATTCTGCTTGGGCGTTTTTAGGCACCCTTAAAGTCATAGATAAATTATTTTTATCGATGCGCCAGCTCACGTGTATATCACCTTGAGGTGTGGGTATGGCACCTGACAAGTTATTCAATTTACGAGTAAATTGAGGCGAGACAACAAACTGCTTGAAGCCTGGCACCCTAGATTTTATGCCCAACATACCCGTGTAAAACCACTCAGCTACGGCACCATAGGCATAGTGGTTAAGAGAGTTCATGTTGGCTTTGTTGTAACCGTCTTGCAGTGAATAAGAATCCCAGCGCTCCCATGTGGTGGTGGCACCGTTATTGATAGAGTAAAACCAAGAGGGATAGGTCTCTTTAAGTAAAATATCATACATTAATTCGCTATGGCCAAAGCGTTGCAATACCTTGTGCAGCATTGGAGTACCTAAGAAACCCGTGCGCAAATGGCGATCACTTCCCTCGAGTAAGGCTAGTAGTTTATTAACCGCCAACTGTTGCTCCTGCTCATCAAACAAGTTAAATGTTAGAGGTAACAAGTAACTTGTTTGAGTAGGAATAAGCGTAATCTCACTGGTTTTCGGGCGCTTTAAACGCTGACCTCTGTCTCGACGAATAGTTTTAATGGCCGTGCTAACAAGGTTTAAGTTTTCGTCAAAAAAGTAGTGCCTAAACTTGTCCTTAATACGAATGAATAAACGCTCGTATTGCTCTGCGTCGCGCTCAAAACCCAATAAACGCGCAGTTTTTGCTGCGATATCGACAGAATGAGCGTAATACGCTGTGGCAATTAAATCGGGATGAGTATCGCCTTTGGCGCGCCCGTTTTCAGAATAAGGCTGCAACCAATCACCATAGGTGCCCATATTAGAAATATAATCAAAACTGTGGAACTCAGTATAGTTAAGCCACTGTTGCATCATATTATAGTTTTCGGCTAGTACGTTTAGGTCCCCCGTGTACTGATACAACTGCCAAGGGACTATAGTTGCCGCGTCTCCCCAAGCAGCAGCTGGACCATCGGTCAAAAACGGTCTAAATGGCACAAACTTGGGGATCATGCCATCTATACTTTGTTCTTCTCTTACGCTTTCTAACCAAGCTGCCCAAAATCTATAGACATCGGCTTTATACATAGAGGTGCTCACAAATACTTGCGCGTCACCTGTCCACCCTAGCCTTTCATCTCGTTGCGGACAATCCGTAGGAATATCTAAAAAGTTGCCTCTTAATCCCCAAGAGACGTTGTCGGATAGCTTATTTAGCTTAGGATGAGAACTTGAGAAATTGTCGTATACCGCAAAGTCTGAATGCACTACCTTGCCCTTTATCCAATCTAAACTGGGTTCGTGAGCTGAGTCGAAGCCACTGACTTCTACAAAACGGTATCCATGAAAGGTAAATGTTGGTTGATAGGTGATCATCCCGTCTTTACTCGGTATGTACAAATCAATATTCTTTGCCGAGCGCAAGTTTTTCACATAAAAATCCCCCATACTCAGAGCCTCAGAAAACCGTAGTTGAATGGTTTGGCCTTGCTTTGCCGGAATGGTAATTTCGGGTACGCCCACCATGTTTTGCCCCATATCGTAAATCACTGCCCCATTTTTATTGCTGACAATACTGACGGCTGGGATGGTCATAGTCACTTTAGGCGCAGTATGACGTTTTGGTTTTAGCTGCACTTGGCTGTCAATAGGTTCGGCGTATGCTCCTTGCCAATTTTGGGGGGTAAAGTCGGGGGTGTTCCAGCCGGGCATTTCGTAATTTGCATCGTACTTTTCGCCATCATAGTTGCTCGCCGCACGAATTGGCCCCTGCTGAGTGGTTTGCCAAGATTCATCGGTGACTATAGTTTGTGTACTGCCATCGGCAAATTGCACCTCTAGTTGAGCAAGTAATTGAATAGGTAGGGTACGTTGGGTAGGCGACGGATGGAATATTCGGCCACTGTACCAACCTTTAGCGAGTGATGCGCCTAAGGTATTCTGTCCTGTGTTAACTAAGTCAGTCACATCATAGGTAAGGGTTTCAATCCTTTTATGGTAAGGGGTCCAACCTGGAGTCATCAAATCATCACTAATTGCTTGCCCATTTATATACGGCTTAAAAACACCTTTTGAGGTGATATACAAGCGGGCTTTTACTGCTGTTTGGGCTACTTCAAAGGTTTTACGTAAATATTGAGGCCGATTGTAGGTATTCTCTACATTCGAAAAGTGGCTGTGTTTTGGGTCGGTTTCATCTTGGGTAGGGTGTCCAATCCATTTTGCCCGCCAATCATTGTTACTCAGTAATCCAAGTTCAATTGATTGAGTTTTACTCCAATTTGAGCTTTGGTCTTGACCGTCCCAGGTTTTAACGCGCCAGTATACTTGTTGTCTAGAGCTTAACTGAGAGCCTTGATATTGGATCCAAGCGTTATCGTTAGAGACAACCTTAGCACTATCCCAAAGTATGCTTGGCTCAGAAAAATTAGGATCTTCGGCCACCTGCAACTGGTAGCTAGTTTGTATTTGTTGTGCCGAGTCTGCAGGCAATTTCCAACTAAAACGAGGGGAAGATTCGTAGTAGCCTAAGGGTTCAACAAACCCCTCCCCCACTTTCAATTCTACTGGACCAGATATAACGCTGTTGATCTCGCTTTGAGACGCTGCTTTCGACTCAACAGAATCGCATGACACCATTATCCCCATTGCTAAGCCAATACTTAACGACTTAAAAACTGAATTAAAAAACTCCATACAAATTTTTGCCCTAATAGAAATCAAATCTCTTTCTTGAAAAGACAGGATGGCGCTAAATTGATACCTTAATTGCGTAATTAATTGAAACGTTACCCCAGCCAAGGTGAATTTTTGCTTCCCCCCAGCGAGGGGGACACCTCATAATGCCTTTCCCTACTCGGTATAACAAAAAGCCCCTCTCAAACGTTAGTCTGAGAGGGGCTTTTTATTTTCTTAGTCTATTTTTTCTTTTTATTCTTTTTGTATTCGGCATGGGCCTTTTTATATTGTCTTAGCTGCTCTTTGGTCTGTTTCGTTAAGATATTTGCAGACGCTTTATCTCGCTGAATAGGGCCATTGTCTCCAACTAAGTAAACACGTCGCCAGTCGTTGCCACGTAAACGCTCTGCCACTATCATTCGAGCGTCAGGGTGTGCATCTGTAATGATTGAGCTTATCGCCCAAGAAGCATTAGGCCGACGTAACAGCTCTTTGCCTTTAGTAAAGGTTTTGCCGCCATCTTTACTGTTGTAATACCCTAATATACCTTGGCCTTTCTCTCTATAGCCAAGGATAAAGCTCACGTCATTTGCAGACGTCACCATAAAATCACCTCGCGTATCCGTGCCGTCGATACGAGATTGAGTATAAACTGGTTCGCCACCTACCCACTCTTTGCCGGTCCAACGGTAATGGCTTGTTTGTTTAGGGCCGCCAGTTTTTTTGCCCAAATCTTTACCTATATTTGTACCAATATGAGGATGGCCATGCTCATCTAAACGCACGGAGCCATTAAATGTCCAGTAGCCTGGACCACCTGTTCGAGCAACTAAGGTTTGTTCATCAGCGACTTCACGAGTAAGGGGGATGGCTAATTTTTCACCTTTGACGTTAGTCCAAGTATTGTCTTTAGTGTTAAAGACCATGTAGTAGGCGTCGTGACGCTCAGTGGTGTGCCCACGTCCATTAACGCCTGCATTGCCGTTCCAGCAAACATGATAATCGTAAGACATCACTATATCGTCGTTCTCTCCCTTAGTAACATACAAGTACCAACTATCGGTAGCGAGTATATCAGTGCGCTTCTTTCGCTTAAGAATAGAAACGGGATCTGCGAATGTACGACCGTGATCCGTCGATTTTTGGTATACCCAATCACTGCGGTGGGCACCATGGCGATAAAATACATAAATATCGCCATTATCCATCTTCACTGCTTGGTTATATGTGCCAAAAGGGGTAATGGTATCTAGCTCTTGCCATTCTGTTATATCGTAAGGGCGCTTAGACACCACGTGTTTATTTGCCGCATAGTGGGTATTACCCTTAACGTTTTTACCGTGGCGCGCATCGCCACCGTGACCACCGAAAAATACGTGAATATGACCAAGATTATCAATCATCATGGTAGGCTTGCCATGGTTATCAATATTTTTTGGTTGTGTTAAATCTTTACCCAATTCACTGTCACCCGCTTTGAACGGCCCTTGCCAAGTTTTGGTTTTGTGATTGTAGGACGCAACATAAGGGTCTTCTAATGGGCCTTGGTAAGACACGTACGTGATGCCGTTTTTGTGGATCCCTGCTGGCTGTTGAACAACAGCTAAGGCATTCCCCAACGCATTATCTGCAAAGTGATCGACTTTAGCATCGGCTGCGGTTGCGCTTCCCACTCCACCTAGCGCTACCGAAGTCGACAACAGAGTAATAAACGATAAGTGAGTAAAGAGTTTTTTAATAATCATTAAGTGTCCTCAGGGTTTTCTAAAACATGCTACTGATGCATTTTCTGTGGGTGCTTTGCAGGCATTCCACGAAGAAAAGTAGCAAAGATGTAAATCAAGTATAACCGAAATGTATGCCATGGCGCCTAAGAATACAAACAAGATTGTTAACCTGTTCGTTCTCATAAAGTAGAAACACTAGATAACTAACCCCAAGCATAACCGACTAAAGCAAAGCGTAAAGTTGAGCATACATTTTGTCATTTTTTGTAGTATAGTCAGGCTGTTATAATCCCGAATTGAATGAAGAAAGCATAAGAAAGATGAGTATGTTATTTCGCGCAACTTTGCATTCCTAAACTCAAAAAGGTAAATTTAAATACCAAAAATAAAACTAATTTCGCAAAGAAATCTAGTCGGAATAACACATTAGTACCGAAAGGAAGTACCGCGTATATGTTGTTACTTAGAAGTACATTAATTACGTTAGTTTGTTTATTTCTGGGCTCGCCTGCACATGGAAAAGACGATACAGTAGCGGTAATTTACCCTCGCGTTTCAGAGCCTTATAATCAAGTATTTTCGGCCATAATCGATGGTATAAAAAGTGAATTTGATAACCGAGCGGTTACTCTAAAAACGTTAGAGAAATCCGATGACGACCAATCGTTTTCTACTTGGTTAAACCACGAAAACCCCGAAATGATCATTGCCTTGGGTAAACGTGGTTACCAGTATGCGAAAAATTTAACCAAACCCAAAGCGATAGTAATAGGGGCTTTACCCATAAAGCCCAATGGTATTTCTGGCGTTAGCCTTTTAGGTGACCCTAAAGTACTGTTTGAGTCTCTACAATTACTGGCTCCGCAAATTAAGCAAGTCAACGTTGTTTATAGTAAAAACAGTGAGTGGCTGATTGATTTAGCCGAAGGTCACAGCCAAAACATGGGGTTGGTATTTAAAAAGATAAAGGTAGACAATATCAAAGACGCTGCGTCTGAATATGAAAAGCTGCTAAATAACCTAGACGCAAAAACCGATGCCATTTGGCTCCCTCTTGATCCCCTTACGGCTAACGAGCAAGTTATTCTGCCAAATTTGCTAGAAAAATCTTGGCAACAAAATTTTGTTTTATTTTCAAGCAAACCCGCCCATACCAAGAGGGGCGCCTTGTTTTCTATGTTCCCTAATCATTTCGAGTTAGGCCAACAATTGGCCGCTATGGTAGAAGGCATTCATTCTACACGCACTAAAGCCGGCGTCGTGCCCCTTAAAAGCAAGCATTTAGCCGTGAACTTACGGACTGCAAACCACTTAGGCTTTAAATATAACAATCAACAGAAAAAATCTTTTTATCTCACCTTTCCAAATTAGCCCAACCACTTATCCCGATGAAAACCTTCAAACGTAAAGTCATTCATACCAACGCACTAAGCATTAGGCATCTACTGTTACGCTCTTTACTGGTAAGCATAGTAATATTTCTATGTTTATTTAGCCTTGCCATTATTTGGCTGACCCAAAAAGGGGCCAGCACATTGATTGTTAGCAATGCCCAAGAAACAGTTCAAGTACTCGCAGAACAAGGCCGTTTAGCACTTCTAACTGACAGTCCAGAAAATGCCAGTAATGCCTTAGAACAAGTCAATGCGTTTCCAGATGTGGTAGGTGCAGGGCTTATCTCCTCTAATGGCGAAATACTTATTTGGCAAGGCTCTGAAATAGGTGAAGTCCATTTCAAACAGCAAAATTGGCAAAATTATCAGGGTCTTGACCGCGTCAATGAAACGGATGACTACTGGCACATTAGCGCCAAAGTCATCATCGCCTCTTCTTTCAATGACGACGAACAGCTTGATCTGTTCGAAACTTCAGAAGAACACTTAGGGTTTGCCGTCGTCTCATTTAGTAAAAATAGCCTGCAAAATATCAGCCGAGATTTATTCGTCACTATCTCGATTGCCAGCCTTTTTGTCATGATTGGCTTGCCTCTCGTTGTAATTTTGGTCACTCGCCGTTTACTTTACCCTTTGCAATCTCTATCTGATGTTATGAGTAATAACCACCTCAAAGGGGAGCACCAAATTGCTGAGGTGCAAGGTGCGAAGGAAGTTCAACTTATGGCATTGTCTTTTAATGCTCTGATGAAAACATTGGATAAACAAGATGAAAAGCTACGAAATCATAGAGATAGGCTTGAAGCTAAAGTCCAACTTAGAACCCGAGAGCTCGTAACAGCAAGAGACGCAGCCCTAACCTCAAATCGGTATAAATCAGAGTTCTTAGCTAATGTGACTCATGAGCTGCGCTCACCTATCCAATCGATCATGGGTTATGTTGAATTAGCCAAAGAAGAAGCTGAGAACGAAGGGCTTATCGATATATCGACAGACCTTGATAAAGTGACGCGAAATGCCGAACGTTTGTATAATTTAATAAATAGCTTACTTGATCTGTCAAAAATTGAGGCAGGCCGTATGGAGCTAAAAAAACAAAAAGTTAACTTATCTTCACTTATCGTTAGTTTAGAAGAAACTACCGCTCCCCTTGCCAAGCCAAACAAAAATACGTTTACTATTGTTAATTCAGTTCAAGATATTGAGTTAACTATCGATACAGAAAAAACCTTACAAATCTTAATTAACTTAGTTGGAAATGCCCTTAAATTTACGGAAAACGGAAACGTAGAGCTTAATGTTTCTGCCAAAGATACAACTCTTACCTTTAAAGTTATTGATACCGGAGTAGGTATCCCTGACGATCAACTCGATAGTATTTTTGAACAATTTCAGCAAGTTGATGGCAGTGAAGCAAGGAAGTTTGGCGGAACAGGATTAGGTTTAGCGATATCAAAACAATTATGTGACATGATGCAAGGACAAATATCTGTCACCAGTGAAGTGGGAAAAGGCTCTTGTTTTTGCCTAACACTTCCTTTGAATTAGATGAATGTAATTGTTTTCAATTACTTGCTAATGTTACACAACCGTACTAATAACTAAATTAGTCGACATTGAGTGCCCGAATGAAAAAAAATAAAAAATACATCGCCATCCCACTTTTACTTGCAACTAGTACATGTCTAGCATTTACAGATGGCGAATTTGACGACTCAGATGAATTTGGTGATTTTTACTCAGACGCAGAATTCATAAGTATTGCTACGGGTACTAAAAAGCAATTGAGTCGTGCACCTTCTGTGGCAACAGTTATCACTGCACAGCAAATAAAGTCAATTGGTGCAAACAATATTCATCAAGTGATTGAAACGGTAACAGGTATTCATGTCTACCCTTCTAACTTCAACAGAATGAACCCTTCATATTCAATTAGAGGCCTGCATACCAGCCAGAACCCTCAGGTACTTGTTTTAGTTAACGGCAACAGAGTGCATTCGAATTGGACTGGCGCCAAATGGGATTTATTTGATACTGGGATTGAGATTGTAGAGCGAATTGAAATTATTAAAGGTCCCGGCTCAGCAGTACATGGCGCAGATGCATTTTCAGGCGTAATCAACATCATAACTAAAGGCTTTGATGGAACTAAAAGTCAAGACATAGGGGCAAGAGTCGGCTCATTTGGCACAAGAAGTATTTGGGGTAATCTCTCCACGAATATAGACCAAACCCAATTATATTTTAATGGTCAATTAAAAAAAACTGATGGTGACAACAACAGATTAGTCGTTCAGGATGCGTTGTACGCAATGGGACTTAGTGCTATTTCAAATGCCCCAGCTCCATTGGATACTCGACTCGAAACGATTGATTTACACTTTGGGTTTAAAGCCCAATCATTGTATGGCGACCTATGGTATTTAAGAAACGACGGGGGCAATGGAGCCGGTGTTGCGCAAGTATTATCAAATAACAACGACTATACAGATTCAAGATCTGTTACTGCAAAAATAGGATTTAAAGCCAATATAAATGACAAGGTTACAATAGACGCTTTCGCGTCTTATCAATCACTAGAGCAAGACAGCGTGTTTACAATATTTCCTGCGGGTATGACGCTACCCAGAGCTTTTGATTCAGAAACTGGCGTTCCTACAGAATTTACTGTATTCCCTGATGGCGTAATTGGCCAGCCTATTCTGATCGACGACAACTATAATATAGAAGTTGTCACGCACTACTCGGGTTTTAAAAATCACAAGCTTAGAACCAGTTTTGGTTATCTTAGAAATGAAATGGAAGCTCAAGAGTTTAAGAACTTCGGACCACTTGCACAAACTTTTCTTGAAGACTTTCGAGATGGAACCCTAACCGATGTAACGGGCACGGATTTTGTATTCTCACCCAACAAAAATAGAGACATATATTATGCGTCTTTTCAAGATGAGTGGGGTATTGCAAAAGATTGGGAGTTAACTGCTGGAGTCAGGTACGATAAATATTCAGACTTCGGAAGTACAATTAATCCAAGAGCTGCGTTAGTGTGGCAAGCTCGCCATGATTTAACAGTAAAAACTTTGTATGGCGAGGCATTTAGAGCTCCGTCTATAGGTGAATTATTTGCCATTAATAACCCCGTCCTTTTGGGTAATCCAAATTTAGACCCTGAAAAAATTAATACTTTCGAAGTCGCCTTTGATTATCGACCAAGTTTTGACTGGCACGTGTTGTTTAATGTCTTCAGTTATAAAGCTAAAAGCCTAATTATTTACACCGCTCAACCTGATGGTTCGAGCCAAGCAAATAATGCGGCGAAACAAAACGGTAAAGGCTTTGAGTTTGAGGCGGATTGGCAAGTAAACGGCCAGCTTGACCTAGCTATAGGTATAGCGATGCAAGACGCAACGAATGAAACGACTGGCCATGATATATCCGACGCACCGCAAAAGATGTTTGACGTAGCTCTTAATTGGGATGTTGCACGTGATTTTAAACTACATGTTAAGACCCATCTCATTAAAGATAGGGTAAGGCTTGCCAACGACCCAAGACCGTCAATAGACGACTACAGCTGGACCAATGCCACAGCAAATTACCTCTTGAACAATCAAGTAAGTCTGTCTCTATCCATACGAAACTTGTTTAACAAAGCCGCTTACGAACCCAGTGATGGGCAAATTCCAAATGACTATCCTTTGCAGGAGCGTGGCTACTGGCTATCTGCAACTTATCGGTTTGAATAACCCCACTAAAACCATGAATAAAAATAAACAATCAGAACAAACCAAAGGGGATGCGTTTACTCAACGGGTCCCTACAAATATTTGGAAAGAGCAAGGCAGTCCATCCAATCCATATATTGCAACAAAAGCGTATTGCTATGGTTACGACTTCGATGAGGTGATTGATCAACTCAGTTACGTAGATTCCTTGTACTTGATGTTAACGGGAAACCTTCCCACATCAGAGCAATCAAGTTTGCTCGAACTATGCTTAAAATTATTTATGACACCGGGCCCAAGGCACCCTGCTACGCGAGCTGCTATGAATGCTGGAATCGGCCGCACCCACGTTACGCACATTTTACCTATTTCACTTAGCGTGCTATCAGCTGATTATTTAGGGAGCACCGAAGTAGGCAATGCTATGAAGTTTATCCAACAGCATAAAAATAAAGATGCGAAAACGTTTATCGAATCAGGTGAAATAGCAATCGATCATAGTTCCCCGAATCCTATTCCCGGTTTTGGTACAATCTACAACGGCCTTGACCAAAGAACACTCAAATTTGTTAGTAAAGTACAATCACTAAATTGTGAGTTTAGCCATTTTAACTGGAGCCAATCGTTTGTCTTGGGTTTAGTTAAGTACAGGCTATCTTGGCTCCCTACTGGGTTGGCTGCCGCACTATTTCTTGATTTGCAGCTAGATTACCGAACCGGTACCTGCCTCTTTCAAATGATGCAGAGCCCAGGCTTAATTGCCCACGGTGTAGAAAAAGCAAACAAACCATTAACCGATATGCCTTTTGTAAACGAAGATAATTATGTCATACAAAAATAAAGACAACGTAGAACAATGGGATAGACTGCGTAATAAAATAGAGTCCAAGAAAGGAGGTTGGGTCATAGGTGATGCGGTGTATAACCATGGTTACCGCATGATGCAAGATTTAGTCGGCTCCTCTAGCTATTTCCAAGTATTGGTATTGAACATCACCGGAAGGCTTCCTTCCAAAAACATTACAAAGTGGTTAGAAGCTAGCTTTATTTGTTTAAGCTGGCCTGACCCTCGAATATGGTGTAACCAAATAGGTGCATTGGCGGGAACAATCCAAGCATCTTGCCCATCCGCTGTTTCAGGAGGAATGTTAGCCGCTGACTCTAGAATGTATGGAGCGGGCACCATGCGAGCTTGCATGGAGTTTATTGTTAAAGCAGGGCAACAAGCAAACAAAGGAAAAACAATCTCTGAAATAGTTGATAATGAATTAGCGTTAAAAGCCAAACAATTGAAATCTAAGCCCGTTATATCAGGATATGCACGGCCTATAGCCTCTGGTGATGAACGTGTTACCGCAATGCAACGAGTAGGTAGAGATCTAGGTTTCAGTGTTGGACATCATGAAAATATCGCCATACAAATTCATAATGAATTACATGAAAAGTATGACGACGGCATTAACGTTGCTGGATATTGTGCAGCTCTATTATCTGATTTTGGTTATACCCCACTAGAGAGTGAACGGATTTATGCGACATGGGTAAACTCTGGTATTCATGCTTGTTACGCTGAGGCAGCAGATAAACCGGAGCTTACTTTTCTACCCATGAGGTGCGATGACATTGATTACCATGGGCCTACAATCCGTAAACTCCCTAAATCACAGTAGGCTATACCCTAGCCTCCTGGCGTTGCAGATTCACCATTCACCGCTATGCCTTTAATACGGTCTCCCATAGGCGGTACTTCTTCCTTATCAATTCTAAAATCAATCAAGGTGGGGCCTTTTTTCGCAAATAAACGTTTGTAATTAACTTTCGCTAAATCTTGCATAGAGTTAACGACTATTCCCTCTACCCCCATGGCATCTGCCATTTGTGCAAAGTTGACTTGGCCTAGCTCAAAACCGGTTTCAGCAGCCCCGCCTAAGCGTTGACCATGCATTACCATACCCAAAACACTATCATTCAATATCATGTAAATAATCGGTAATTCGAGCTGCTTAGCAACAGTAAGCTCTTGGGCGCTCATCAAATAACTTCCATCACCAGTAATACAAATATGCGGCTCTTTGCCCTTTGATGCAGATGCAGAACCAATTACTGCACCAATAGCCCAAGCCATTGCACCTAAGCCCATAGCTAAATGAAACTTACCGTCATGCTCAGCTCGTTGATAATATTGAATACTCCACGCCCATGCGTTACCTGCATCCACAAAGACTCGAGTATCAATAGGCATAGCAAGGCTCAAATGGCTAAATAAGCGCTGAGGTTTAATTAATTGCTGGTCTTGATCTGACTTACATTTATGTTCATCGTACAAACTAGTGCGGCAGCCATTAACGTTGACGCCGACTGGCTGCGGCGCACTCCCCCATTCTTTATTCCAATATCGCTGAGCACGATGCATTTTTTCATTGAGTATCCGAAAAATAGTGGGCAAATGTCCACAGACCTGAAGCCTTGCCATATGTGAACGCGTAAAATGCTCTAACCTTGAATCCACATGAATGAGTTTTTCGTTGATGAGTTTGCTAGACCAGCCCCCCGTCCCCAATTCTCCTAAAGCTGCACCCACGGCAATCACAAGATCGATTTCATTATTAGTGTCTTTTAGCAGTGCTTTAGCACTTTCATGCCCACCAAAACCAAACACACCTCGATAGAGAGGGTGCGTTTCATCCACCCACCTCTTACCCATAGGGCCGGACACAAACTGGGCATTGATTTGCTCGGCAAAACGCATTATCTCGACGGACGCATCACGACAACCATTGCCTACGTAGAGCACAATATTATCGACTCGCTGCAACTCCAATACCATTTGGTCAATAGCCCCTTGGTCAATCAAGGTATGCCTACTGCTTGATACCTTCTCAATAGATTGAGCTGGCACCTTAGCTAAGGTCCGTAACACATCTGACGGGATACTAATATGTACAGGGCCTGCAGGTTCGGTTTGAGCCGTCATCAAGGCCGACACTAACTTATTTTCTAGTTGCTCAAAATGACTGACCATAGTGCTGTGTTTAGTGCAATGGTCGAACATTGCAACTGTATTGATTGAAGCGCAAGACGAATCCTGAAGGGCACGTTTGCCAAATTTAGGCAAAGGCGTTTGGGCGGTAATGACCAACATTGGCACATTATCGGCGTAAGCTCCTGCTACCCCAGTGATTAGATTGGTTGCACCTGGGCCAGTGGTCGAGCAACATACTCCCACTTTACCCGTCTCTCTGGCATAGCCATCGGCCATAAAGGCTGCACCAGACTCGTGACGCGCAACCACAGATTTAATACCACCCTGCTCTTCTCGCTTGTGCATAGCGTTATATAAGGGCTCAATTGCCCCGCCAGGTACACCAAAAATATACTCAATGCCTAATTGTTCCAAATAATTGACAATGACATCGGCATATAAATCGGGTTGTTTTTGACTTTCTGTCTTCATGTTAATATCTGCTACAGACATCACTCTACCATCCACTTAACGTATTGATTTAAAAGAAGGTGCTAAGTAACAAAGAGGTCACAACGACAGGCACCGAGTATGAGTTAACTCTACAATGCCCTGAAAATTTAGGAAGGTTTTTTAAGAATGTAAAGACAGTGAAGGGTATTAAAAAAAATACTCAAATGAAAAAACTAACGACTAGCCAGTTCTGTTACCGGCATCGGGCGACTAATATGATAGCCTTGCAAGTAATCCACACCTAATTGGCGAAGTTTAAGCAAAGTCTCTTCGTCTTCGACGAACTCCGCCACTGTGGTTTTATTCAAAGATTTAGCAATATCACAAATAGCTTTAACTATTGCCAAATCAATCGAATTAGTCAGCATATCTTTGACAAATGAACCATCAATTTTTACGCAATTGGCTGGCAAGTCTTTTAAGTAACTAAAGGTACTAAAGCCCGTACCAAAGTCATCGATTGAAAATTCGCACCCTAGTTCCATAAGTTGATTTATCATTTTTTGCGTGGCATTGAGGTTACTCATACTCGCACTTTCGGTCACTTCAAATATGATCTGTTCAGGGTTCACTTGGTACTGTTCGAGTTTTTGCTGAATAATCGGCATAAGCCTCTCATCGCCAAAGGCCTGGGCCGACAAGTTAATTGCAACCTTAGTGAGAATTGAATTTTGGCTAATCATGAAAATGGCTTTCGAGATCACCTGATGATCTAACAGTGTCATGTCTTCGGCTCTTTCGAGGGCTGGAATAAATTCCCCAGGCATCACCAGTTTACCGTCAATTTGCAGCCTCACTAAAGCCTCGTAATATGCTATTTGATTGCTAGAAGAGTCGATAACAGGCTGAAAATGTAACACCAATTGGTCATCAAAAATCGCCTCTTGCAACGTTCTTACCCAATTCACCGATGCTTGAAAATCTCCGCTTTCTCGGTCGTCTGGGGTATATACATGAACTAAATTTCGGCCTCGTTTCTTGGCTACGTATAAGGATATATCAGCTTGCTGCAGATACGTTTCTGGTTGAGTCGCAGAGCCGTTTATTTCGGATAAGCCAACACTCCCACTGATTTGAAAAACCGCTTCACCAAATTGATAATGGCCTTGATGCAATATATCGCAAACATTTTGGGCAATACGCACAGACGTTTCTTTCGGGGTATGGGGCAGCAATAAAGCAAACTCATCGCCACCTATCCGACAGATTATATCGTCGTCACGCTTAATACCATTAAGATTAGCTGCGACTTCTTTTAGTACGACATCGCCTTGATGATGCCCTTGAGTGTCATTAATAATTTTAAAGCGGTCTAAATCTAAATACAGCAAGCTATGTACATGCTTGTGATCTAATGCCGAGTTAGCCAACTCAATGAGTTTTTCATCAAAATAATGCCGATTAAAAAGTCCTGTCAGGGTGTCGTGAGAGGCCAGATAATTTAACTCTAACTGAGCTTGCTTACGCTCGTTAATATTATCTATGGTTGCGGTTACCCCTACTACTCTGTCATTTAGGTTAATGTCATCTAAAATCGCTTCGACCCAAATTAACTGACCTTGCTTATGCTTGATTTGAAATTCAATCCCTTGGGTAGCTGTTTGCTGGCGCATCACCAAATCAATATTGTCGGTAAGCAATGTTGCATTTTGAGATCTCGAGCCCTCAATAAAATTGGTTAAACACTTACCTTGACTCTCTGCCTCTGAGTATCCCGTTAATTCTGTCCAAGCTTGATTAGCAAACAAGATGCGACCATTCGGATCGAGTTCCATAATCACAGTAGACAGATGTTCAAGTAGCCGATTGTGGGTTTCGTATAATTGTCTGAATTTTTCTTTACTGCTTTCTATGGTTTGTACTTTCTCAGCAAACTGGGCATTACTGATTAAAAAGTTTTCTCTATGGGCAGCAATAGAGATAACTTTTCGCAACTGTTCGGCCCTAAAAGGCTTAGAAATAAAATCAACCGCGCCTTGGCTCATTAGGTTACCCGCAAGATCCGTATCTCCGTGTGCCGTCATGATAACCACTGCCTGTTTTGGATTTACTGCAATAATTTGCTCTAATACTTGAGCACCGCTTATTTCTGGGAGCTGAACATCCAGCAACACAATATCAAATAGCCCTTTTTGATACATATCAACGGCTTGTTGGCCATCTGTCGCTAGTTGAATCTGATAATGCTTAGACAAAATTCGCTGAATGAGCTCAGCAATATCAGGCTCATCTTCAACGATCAACAAAGACAACATTCCCCTGCTAGTCTCTCTATTATGTACCGCATTCAACACTGTATTAGCGAGATGGTCTAGTTGATTTTGTGGCAGTACCTTGTCAATATCGAAAGCCGATGCAGTGGTATCGGCTAAGTGTTCACAATGAGTATCAGCAATTAAAATGAAGGGAGTATCGCTAGAGCACTTGAATAAATTCGCACGTATCATACGTGCAAGTCGCCAACCGTCTAATTGGTCTATGTCATCGTCAGACACTATTACATCTAGCTCAACATCCTTTAAAATAGTAAGAGCTTGTTGACTATCGCTTGCCTTGAATAGGGTGACATCTGTATTTGCTAGCAATTTTTCAACTTTTACAAACCTAGACGGCTCTAAGGTGATGACTAAGACTGATATACTTGACGACAAAAGCTTTTGGCAACCATGTTGTTAATTAATGGTTAAACACTCTACCTGTTAATAACGCAGACAACAATCCGCTTCATAAAAATTTCACCAAAAATCTAAAGTATTCATATTATTCATATAGTTACGTAGAAAAAACAAACAATAAACAGACAAAAACATATAGATAAGCCATTCCAACTCGTAGATTTGCGACTAAAGTATTAGATTCATACAAAAGTCAAATAAAGGCATATTTATCAATGAATTATAAAAACCTGTAGCGTACGCCGTGCCTCCTATCTAAAATTTGCATGTTGCATGCCTAATCATAATTTATTGAATAGGGGTTAAATCACATTGATACCAAGCCTGCTTTAGATCCCAAAACTCAGCACCTACTTTCAACATTATACCCCTTGCTATTGGCGGGCTACGCAGATAAGGCATCCACCGCAGTAGATTGTCATTTTGGGTGTACCAACCCGTAGTTTTAATCTTGAACTTTTTTTGATCGTGAGATAGAGCAACAATGAGACCTTGCCCTTGCACTTTGGCTGGAAAACTTCCTCTAACACCGTCAGAGTCGGTCACATAGTATGTCACCTCGATATTGTCTTTACAGACCTGCTTGTTCAGAAGTGGGGAATCATTCTTAGGGTGCTTAGACATGTTAACAGGTGCATTGGGAGGTACAACAGTCGAAGTAAAATCATCAGCTTTGAGGTCAACTTTAGTCGGATGTGGAGCAAAGTCCTCAAAAGCTTCGGCCTCAATCGTTGTTTTTGGTAGTTGAGGAACTATTGTAGGTACATTCAGCACCTTTGGCTCTTGTTGCACGATTTCTGTGGTAGATTGACAACCACTTAACGCGACTACCCCAACGCTCCAAAGAGCAAATTTCATCCTCTTGGCTTTTAAACCATATTCAGCCATCTCAATTCCTTGTGCAAGCTCGTATATTAGCCAGTAATGCTATCATCGCACTTCTGAAAAGTATTACGTTTTCAAGCACTAAGAAACGCCGAGCGAAAGTAGTTTCATATTGTATATCAAACCGTTTGAAAAATGCTCACCCACTTAGTCAAAAACGTAGGGGCAGCCACTGTATTCATTAAAAGCATCGTGCCAACGCTGAACGTCATTTGCACGCCGCCACCTTGAGTGAAAAAACTGCATCAAACAATGGCCCTTGCCTACCTGCACTAAAAAGGTATCGAATTCTTCAACATCACTGTAAGTGGGATAAACCTCAGATTTACCCCAATATTTAGCATCATTCGTCTTAGCAAAGTCATGCCAAAATACCTTCATACTCACCCATTCTTTTTTGCTTGCACTCCACGCGAGGTAAGAGCCACCAGCCCCTGCTTTCACAAAACCGTTATTATGTTCCTCAGCTTGAACCTGCCCAATGAGCAACAACAAAAATATGCATACAAGTACCTTCATGGTGCCTCCAAATATGGGCCTCGCCCGTATTTAATTCTAAAATGTGCAGTAAAAAACCGCTTACAGCCTCTCAACAACCATACTATGTCACAACTTACGTTCGTACCCCATAGACAAAGCTGCAATTTGGAAAAACATGATGAGAGCTTAACGGCTTTAGCTCTAGCAAAGCCACCTTTCCAATGATATCAGTGAGATGACTTTCATGAATTTCAAAATAGAAATTCCACTTGTTATTTGAAGAAACTAATTGAACATAGGGGTAGCCCGTCAACGCCCAATGGCCAGTTTTATGCTGGGATTTAGTGTTAGGCTCATTTTTGTAGGTTATCTGGTAAGTATTATCTGGGTTAAGTTTCAATTTGGCAGATAATTCACACTTGTCACTTGTGTATTGGTTAGCCAAGTCTTGAATGCCCACCCTGTTACTTCTCTCCACTCCCTTAGACATCAAAAACAAGCCAACGCTGTTCTTCGAATACCAGTGATTGCCCTTAAACAAAAGCTGTACATCGATATCTGGCCACCCTAGTTCACCGGTTGCACTTACAAGATTGGTAAGACTAGCTTCATCTTGGATAAGAGGCGAATAAATTACCGTAGGGTGTTGTATTTCTGTTGGAAAATCTAGTGTATTGTCCTCCACGTCATACCCCAAGGTTTCCAGTTTTTGGGTGATTAAAAGTACGTCATCATCTGATAAGTACCGCTTATACAAATGTACTTTTGTTGTAGAGCAGCCACATAAAAAAACCAAAAATAAAGTCGCACTGATGCATTTCAAATTATCACTATCCTGGTTTATACCGTTATTGCCACAAAGATCCCTAGAGTGGGCTGGTAAAAAGAGACCAACTAAGATTCGCTCAACGAACGATAAAGTAAATTACAACGACTGCCACTACGAGACTATTTACAGCATCGCTTTTCTTTAAATTTAATTGCCTATAACTTTGCCTTGAACTAATAAATCTTGTGAAGTTTTTTGCACCCCCTGTTGATTTTCCAGTTTTTGGCTTTTAACTGGCTGAATGGGTCTGTAATATGCCGATTACTCTGCAAACTTTACGTTCGCATTTGCCATATTCAACGCGGATAATAAACCTAGCACGTTACATGATGTATCAATAGATATTTCAACTATGCCATTTGCTAACAAGTTATCAGATATTACTTTTAACTCTCTAAGATATACCAACGTATTTAAATTAATCGCTTTACTCATTGCGACTTTATTCACGTTTTCAAAACCTTCGATGACAATTTTAGGTATTAACTTTCCTAGCATATAACAACTTAGTGTTTTAACGAGCCCGGTGTTCAACCCGCGTTAAATAGCCCGTTCAACGCGATTAATTTGGTATGACTGATGCTAATGGAATTTGTATTTTTTAGGAAGAGCCAATGGGTAACTTAATTCATTGCCTCTGTGAACTCAATGTCCTCTGTGGTTCAAAGCTTTTACTTTTGGTCTCTTCAAAATGCGTTAAAAGATTAGATTCCAGCTCAAAAGCCTGCTGGAATGACGAGGTATGGGGTGTTGTTTGTCTCTTCTCTCTTTTGCTATTCACTATCTTCTAGCTACTTTCCCCTGCTCTTGCCTACTTTCCTCTGTGCGCTCCGTGTCCTCTGTGGTTCAAAGCTTTTGCTCTTTCTTGCCCCTATTTACTAGCTACTATTTACTGCTTTGAGCCTTTGGATTCCAGATCAAAAGACTTCTGGAATGACGAAAGTGGGGGCTCGTTAGTCTGGGCTCTTAGGGCTTTTTCTTTGCTCTTCCTATCTACTATCTACTATTTTCTAGATACCATTTACTAGCTACTTTCCCCTGCTCTTGCCTACTCTCCTCTGTGCGCTCAGTGTCCTCTGTGATTCAAAGCTTTTGCTCTTTCTTGCCCCTATTTACTAGCTACTATTTACTGCTTTGGGCCTTTGGATTCCAGATCAAAAGACCTCTGGAATGACGAAAGGGAGCTCGTTAGTCTGGGCTCTTAGGGCTTTTTCTTTGCTCTTCCTATCTACTATTTTCTAGATACCATTTACTAGCTACTTTCCCCTGCTCTTGCCTACTTTCCTCTGTGCGCTCCGTGTCCTCTGTGGTTCAAAGCTTTTGCTCTCTCTTGCCCCTATTTACTAGCTACTATTTACTGCTTTGAGCCTTTGGATTCCAGATCAAAAGACTTCTGGAATGACGAAAGTGGGGGTATGTCTCTGCTCTTTTTGTCGCTATCTACTATCTCCCACGTCCTACCTACTTTTACTGTCTCCCCTCTGCCGCTTTTACCTTTTTTGTCGCAAACATAAAAAAGCCCGCTTTGTGGGCGGGCTAAGTGTTTTTTTATGACTATTCGAAAATAGACTTAGAGCGAGATTGATTTACTCCGCTGGTGCTTCTGGCTTCATGTGCGGGAATAAAATCACATCTTTAATCGTTGGGCTATCGGTGAACAGCATGACCAAACGATCGATTCCAATACCTTCTCCTGCCGTTGGGGGCAAGCCGTACTCTAGGGCACGGATATAATCTTCGTCGAAATGCATGGCTTCGTCATCACCTGCGTCTTTTTCTTCCACTTGCTTACGGAAGCGCTCTGCTTGGTCTTCTGGGTCATTTAACTCGGAGAACCCATTGGCTAACTCGCGGCCACCCACGAAAAATTCAAAGCGGTCTGTAACAAAACCATTGTCGTCGTTTCTGCGTGCCAGCGGCGACACTTCCCACGGGTAGGCCGTGATAAAAGTGGGCTGGTCGAGTTTTTCTTCAGCGGTAGCCTCAAAAATTTCACACAAATATTTTCCAGGCCCCCAAATTCCATCAACTTCTGGCTCTTTGATATGCAGTTGTTTGGCCATGGCTTTGAGTTCAGGTAAGTGATTTTCTGGATCGTTAATCGCTTCTGCGTTGGCTTCGGGCCAATACTTTAATACGGCTTCGTTCATAGTCAAACGAGCAAAAGGTTGACCAAAGTCGTAGGTAACTTCATCAACAATGTTTCCTTCCGCGTCTTTCGTGGTATTTTTAATCAGTACCGTACCCAATACATCTTGAGCAACTTTACGCAACATTTCTTCGGTTAAGTTCATCAAGTCATGGTAATCAGCGTATGACTGATAGAACTCTAGCATAGTAAATTCTGGGTTATGACGGGTCGATAACCCTTCGTTTCTGAAGTTACGGTTAATTTCGAATACACGCTCAAAGCCACCTACCACTAAACGCTTAAGATACAATTCTGGCGCGATACGTAGGTACATATCAATATCAAGGGCATTGTGATGGGTTACAAAAGGCTTAGCCGTGGCGCCACCTGGAATGACCTGCAGCATAGGCGTTTCAACTTCCATGTAATTCCGTTCTGTTAGGAAGTTACGGATACCATTTACCACTTTGCTACGAATTAAAAAGGTATCGCGGGTGTCTTGGTTTGTGATTAAGTCAACATAACGCTGACGGTACTTAGTTTCTTGATCAGCAAGGCCGTGAAATTTTTCTGGTAACGGACGTAATGATTTAGTCAATAACTGGTATTCAGTCATGTTAACGTACAAATCACCTTTGCCAGACTTATGAAGCTCACCTTTAACCCCTATGATGTCACCAATATCTAAGCTGCCATAACGGGCTTTGATATCTTTTTGGGTGTCTTTTGCGGCATAACTCTGAATACGTCCAGTCATATCTTGCAACAACAAAAAAGGCCCTCGTTTGGCCAATACACGTCCAGCAATACTAACTACTTTACCTAATGCTTCTAATTCAGCTTTGTCTAACTCACCAAATTCTTGTTGCAATTCGTCACTGTAAAACTCTCGACGAAAGGTATTGGGAAAGCCGTTTGATTTACAGTTTTCTCTAATCTGAGAAAGCTTGGCACGTCGCTCTGCAATCAATTTATTTTCGTCTTGCTGATTATCTGTCATCGGTGTTCCTGATTACTGTTCAATATTGAGTATAAAATTACAAACCAGACTTTAAGCTGGCTTCGATAAATTTGTCTAAGTCGCCATCTAATACGGCTTGGGTGTTACGGGTTTCAACGCCAGTACGTAAGTCTTTTATCCGTGAGTCGTCTAATACGTAAGAGCGTATTTGACTGCCCCACCCTATATCAGACTTGCCGTCTTCCATGCTTTGCTTTTCTTCATTTTGCTTAAGCATTTCGTGCTCATAAAGCTTGGCTTTTAATTGCTTCATGGCTTGGGCTTTGTTTTTATGTTGGGAACGATCGTTTTGACACTGCACCACTATATTAGTCGGCTCATGGGTAATACGCACTGCTGAATCTGTACGGTTTACGTGTTGACCACCGGCCCCAGATGCCCGATAAGTATCAATACGCAGGTCAGATGGATCAATGTCTATTTCAATGTCGTCATCCACTTCTGGATAGGCAAAAGCCGAAGCAAACGATGTATGACGCCTATTCCCCGAATCAAATGGCGATTTTCTCACTAATCTATGTACGCCGGTCTCGGTGCGCAACCAACCAAAAGCATACTCACCACTAAAGCGTATGGTCGCACTTTTTATACCCGCTACATCGCCATCGGATACTTCAATAAGCTCTGTTTTAAAGCCATGGGCTTCGCCCCAGCGTAAATACATACGTAGTAGCATATTGGCCCAATCTTGCGCTTCGGTGCCGCCCGATCCCGATTGAATATCGATGTAGCCATCGTTACTGTCATTAGGTCCAGAAAACATACGTCGAAACTCGAGTTTTTCGAGTTTTTTGACTAAGTCTTGTAACTCGCCCTCTGCTTCATCTAGGGTGTCTTGATCATCGGCTTCAACGGCTAATTCAACTAGGCCTTCAATATCTTCAGCGCCTGCTTCAAGCTGATCTATGGTTTCTACGACTAACTCCAAAGCCACCTTTTCTTTACCTAAGGTTTGAGCTCGCTCTGGTTCGTTCCATACATCAGGGCTTTCTAGTTCTAAATTGACTTCTTCGAGTCGTTCTTTTTTCTGATCATAGTCAAAGGTACCCCCGAAGCGAATCAGCTCGTTGTCTGATGTCAGCAATGGCGTTATTGATGGGGTTGATTTCTAACATAATAAAACCCAAATAGGCGCGGAAATAATGGTCGCGGATTCTAACTAAATTAGGCGGTTTTTAACAGCCAATGGCCGAAAATCTTATAAATTGACTGTGTTTGTTGTCACTCTAGACACATATCAGGAAATTTAAACGAAAATAAACCAAATCAATACACGTTGGCCTTGAGTAATTATCCGAGCAATCCCCTAACGCCTTTTTCACATTATGGTTATACCAACCAGCCCTAATCTTCCTCATTAACGCACAGTGGACGATTTGCATACCAATGCTGCATAAAGTCTTTAACGATTACTTGCTCCATTTCAATAGCCAATTCGGTTGGACAGAACAAGGTAATTTCGATTTGCGTATCACCCAACTCTGTCGTCGAAATCTTAAACTGAGGGTCTGGCCCTGCGATGGGCACGTCTAATCGCCTTTCTAACATTTGGTTGTATCGAGTTGCCACCTCGTAAAAGTCTTTGCTGTATTGCTTGGCGTTATCAATCACAGTTTCGATGAATAAATAGGGGTTAACACTTTGGTCACGAACAATTGAAAACTTGTGGGTTGCGTAACGCTTCAAAAAGTTTAAGTTTTTGATTGGGCTAGATATCAACTTATTATTTGGAATAAACAACGTCTTGCCTGTGTATTGGTATGTCGTGATATCGACTTCAAGTAAGGTACTTTTGATCCAATCAGTTGCCGACACTTCGCCAACAAAATTTTCCACTTCAATCCAGTCTCCAATTCTAAATGGACGTGTAGACATCAAGTAGAAAAAACCAATAATACATTGAATGAATTCCCGCGTAGCCAATACAATCGCAACTGAAAAGGCAGCAATGGAAAACGCAAATTTTTGAATCTCATTTGACCAAAGGCTTAACAGCAAGATGACCATGACAAAATTAACTACGTTCTTAACATTATTGATGACGTCTCTGCGGTCCTCTCCTTTACTCGCCGCGCGGCGCCTTACAAATTTAACCAGCAGATATTTGAGCAAGAGCCCCACAGAGACAACTATGCTAGCGACTAGGGTTTGGCTCTGCACAAGTTCCGTTAAATTCTGCATCTAAATGGCTTTCCTCACGATCAATCAAGATAAAGGTTAATTACAGCATACTCTGCGAAAAATCTCGTATAAATATTTGAAATAACAATAGCTTTTATAAATAAACTGGGACTACACTTGGCCCATTAACCCTTCTCTGGACATTTTATAATGCGTATTGCGATCCTATCGCGTAATCCTAAACTTTACTCCACTCGCCGACTCGTAGAAGCAGGGCAAGAACTTGGCCACCAAGTAGACGTAATTGATACTATGCATTGCTACATGGATATCACCAGCAGCAAACCGTCGGTTAGATATAAAGGTAAGCCTCTGCCTTATTACGACGCAGTGATCCCGCGCATTGGCGCGTCTGTCACCTTTTACGGCACATCTGTCGTACGCCAATTCGAGATGATGGGTACCTACAGTATCAACGAGTCTGTGGCTATCAGCCGTAGCCGCGATAAGCTTAGATCCCTGCAATTACTGTCACGTAAAGGTATAGGCATGCCTAGAACGGGCTTTGCTAATCGCCCAGACAATGTATCTGACTTAATTAAAAATGTCGGCGGCGCCCCAGTGGTGATTAAATTATTAGAAGGCACCCAAGGCATAGGTGTGGTTTTAGCAGATACTGAGAAGACCGCAGAAGCGATTATCGAGGCCTTTATGGGGCTAGATGCCAATATATTGGTACAAGAGTACATAAAAGAGGCCGGAGGCGCAGACATACGCTGTCTGGTGGTGGGTGATAAAGTCGTCGCTGCGATGAAACGCCAAGCCGCACCGGGGGAATTTAGATCAAATTTACACAGGGGCGGCTCGGCCAGTGTTGTCCGTTTATCACCGGCTGAACGAAAAACTGCGGTCGATGCTGCCAAAACCATGGGCTTAAATATGTGCGGGGTAGACATACTGCGTGCAAACAGTGGCCCTGTGGTTATGGAAGTTAACTCATCACCAGGTTTAGAAGGCATTGAAAATGCAACAGGTAAGGATGTCGCAAAAATCGTCATCCAGTGTCTCGAAAAAAACGCTAAACCCTTCTCCAACAAAACCAAAGGCAAAGGCTAATGGATAGTATCACCATAGGCGGTCACAGCATAAATCCGGGTGAAACCAAGCATATTGAACTCCCTATGCCTCCCCTTTACACAGATACCCACATGGCAATGCCTGTTTATGTGCAAAGAGGGAGACGTCCCGGCCCTACTCTATTTATTAGTGCTGCGATCCATGGTGACGAGTTAAATGGTACAGAAATCATAGGTCGGTTAATCAAAAGTAAATCTCTAAAAAGTCTCAAAGGCACACTTATCGCGGTCCCTATAGTGAATGTATATGGTGTGCTGAATCAAAGCCGTTATTTGCCTGATCGCCGTGATTTAAACCGAAGTTTTCCCGGCAGTAAAAAAGGCTCACTCGCTGGGCGTTTGGCCAATTTATTCTATTCTGAGATTGTCTCTAAATGCGACTACGGAATTGATTTACACACAGGAGCAATTCATCGCAGTAATTTACCGCAAATTCGTGCAAATCTAGATGACGAAGAAACCTTACAATTAGCCCATGCATTTGGAATGCCTGTATTATTAAATGCAGACCTTAGGCCAGGCTCATTAAGAGAGGCCGCAGCGCAAACAGGAACTAAAGTGCTGCTTTATGAAGCAGGCGAAGCTTTGCGGTACGATGAGTTTTCAATTCGTGCTGGTGTAAAGGGTATTATCAATGTAATGCGTGAAATTGGTATGCTCACTAAACGTAAAAAGCAAGGCCATACCATTACTCAATACATTGCACGTCAAAGTGGTTGGGTAAGAGCAACAGAAAGTGGTTTTGTTAGCCATAAGGCCCAACTGGGCGATCATGTCAGTAAAGGAGACATTTTGGCATCAATCGCCGATCCTTTTGGCACTGAACTGGATACAGTAATCAGCCCAGAAGAAGGAGTAATTATTGGCAAACAGAACATTCCTCTTGCCCAAGAGGGAGAAGCCATGTACCACATTGCTTATTTTAGAAAGCCCGATTCAGTGACCGAAAATATGGAGTTACTGCAAGATAATTTAATTTTAGATGAACCTTCAATCGTGTATTAAAACTATGCAAAACAAACAAACCAAACACCTAGTTGGCGCCTTAGAGTTGTGTGATTTACCCGAACTCACACTATCTGGACTAGAGGTACGGGTAGACACTGGAGCCAAGACTTCGTCACTCCATGTTGATAACATTCATGAGTTTGAAAAAAATCAACAGCCTTGGATCAGTTTCGAGATCCACCCAGACGTTCATGACGTATCAAAGCTCCTCAAGCGTGAAGCCAAAGTGAAAAGCCTACGCAAAATTAAAAGCTCAAATGGTACGTTAGAGCGCAGGTACGTGATCGAAACCGATATTCGCATTGCCGATAGTCAATGGTGTATCGAACTCACATTAACCGACCGTTCAAGTATGAAATACCTAATGTTGCTTGGCCGTGAAGCCATGACGGGGCGAATTATTGTTGACCCAGAACATGAGTTTTTACTCGGAAAGTAACGTTTAACCAGATTCATTCAGGTGTTGTAACGACTGAGTATTAGGCTAAGTATTGGCATGCACCTCTAGTGTACTGTTATAAACGTTAGCTTGCTTAAACGCATACCTGTTTGCACATAACCAAACGAAAAATTAAGGAACAATTTTGAACGACCCAACCCTATCCCTAGTATTAGTTGGACTTATCTCGATTATTTGTCAGTTTGTCGCATTTAAAATCAAACTTCCGGCAATTTTGCCTTTATTAGTGGCTGGTGTGGTTGCTGGCCCAGTGACTGGGATTATCGACCCAGATCAACTCTTTGGGGATTTACTTTTTCCGGTAGTGTCACTGTCTGTAGCGATTATTTTATTTGAAGGCTCTTTAACCCTTAGATTTAAAGATTTAAGCGGTCATGGGTCAATGGTACGTAATTTATGTACTTATGGTGCGTTGGTGACTTGGGTTATTGCCGCGCCTTTTGCACATTTTGCCCTTGGTATGAGCTGGGAAATGGCCTTTTTGTTTGGCGCCATTGTTACGGTAACCGGCCCTACTGTTATTGTACCTATGTTACGTACCGTGCGTCCTAGCAGTAAAATTGGCAATATATTGCGCTGGGAAGGCATTATCATCGATCCTGTAGGAGCCTTGCTCGCTGTTTTAGTGTTCGAATATATTATTTCTACCCAAGATGCTTTGAGTCACACCTTGTGGGCGTTTTCGTTGAGTGTAGGCGTGGGCGTGGGCTTTGGGGCCTTCTTCGGCTACATACTTGGACTATTACTACGTAAAAATATCATTCCTCATTACCTAATCAATACCGCGGTATTAACCGTTATGCTAGGTGCGTTTGCTGGCTCTAACGTCATTGCTCATGAGTCTGGCTTACTTACGGTAACCATAATGGGCATGTGGTTAGCCAACATGAAAGGCGTGGAAGTAGAGGACATCATTGAATTTAAAGAAACCTTAAGTGTGCTACTCATCTCTGGGTTGTTTATTTTGCTTGCCTCGCGTATTGAACTAAATGCTATTTTAAACCTAGGTTGGGGGGCAATTATCGTGCTACTAGGCATTATGTTCGTAGCCCGACCAATCTCAGTAGCATTGTCTTCAATTGGAACTGGGCTATCATTTAAAGAAATCGCCTTACTGAGCTGGATTGCGCCGCGGGGTATAGTGGCTGCTGCTGTGTCTGCTTTATTTGCTTTAAAGCTCGAAGCATTAGACTACGCCCAAGTCGAATTGCTGGTTCCTATGGTTTTTCTCGTCATAGTTGCAACTGTCGTCATTCAAAGCTTGAGTTCAGTTCATGTTGCCAAATATTTAGGATTGCGCGCCCCTGCTCCCTTCGGTTTTTTAATTTTTGGTGGCGGTAAATTTGCCCGCTTATTTTCCAAAGAGTTAATTAATCAAGGGGTCACTGTCACTATTGCTGACACCAACTGGGAAACCATAAGCAACGCCAGAATGGAAGGTATTCCCGCATACTTTGGCAACCCTATGTCTGACCATGCATCGCGTAATCTAGACTTTTCTTTATTTGGCAAGGTGCTGGTAATGTCACCCTACAAACAGTTAAATCCCCTTGTTACTTATCATTTTTCTCACCAAATGGGTAAAGGTTCGGTGCTGGGCTTGAGTGAAAATGAACGCAAAAAATTACAGAGCCACAAAGTCTCGGAGTCTTACGCCAAAAAGCTTGGCCTATTTGACGATTGTATTACTTATGGTCATTTAACTACATTAGTGAACAATGGAGCGGTAATAAAAACCACAAGAGTCTCTGAAGAATTTACCTTTGCTGATTACAAGCAAGAATACAACGGACGTTTGCTGCCTCTTTGCGCCATTGAGCCAAAAGGTAAAGTACATTTATTTACTAATCAAACGACTATCGATCCCAAGCCTGAATGGAAAATCATCAGTTTAATTAAACACCAAGACAGTGAACTTAGTCAGCAAACTGGTGCGAGTTCGCTTGATACGCTTGATAGCTAGGCCAACCGAAAATAGCTAAAAAGGTGGAAAAATCGGCTAGCGTTTTTTTAAACGGCTAGCCGATTATTCTTGTCCATCAAAGCCGTGAAAAAACGCAGGGTCTTTGCTGGGCGCATTTTTAATACAGATTTCTTTGCGGTTGGTTTTGTCGCAAATGTGCTCTAAGAGAATTTAGCAGTATGATTGATATAAAAACTAAAGCTGGGTATAAAACCCAATCTTGTTAGTTTACTTGAGGGGGAAAGGTTTTCGTTCGAAAGTGAGGGTTAGGTGTCAAGACCTCTAGCTTACAGATAGTCGTCAACACAACCCATTGCTTAACATCATCTACTAAAAGTTCGAGACATTCCTGTCTGGCCTGATTAATTCCAATCGTAATAGCCTTGCCCGTTACCTCTTGCCCATTTACTAGGCTTAAGGTTAACTCAAAGCCGTAAACACAAGCCAATTCAAGGTAATCGTAATCACTACACTTCATTGCCAGCGACTCTACCAGGAAAGGTCATCGGGTATCTCGTAGTCCGCATACCAATCGTCTTCTTCGCTACTTTTTACATCTTGCTCACTGATGTTATCAGCCCGATAAACCACAGATTCGGGGTTGCGCTCTGCAATTTTTTCAGCAACAGGCATAGGCACTAGTTCATAGCCATCATCTAGTTTGACAACGGCTAGTTTTCCTTGAGAGATTTGCTTCTGAGTAAGTGTACTCACGTACATGCGTTTAATCAGGGTACCATCGGTGAAGTTACAGACGACTTCTTCTTGTTTGCCACCACCAGCAAACTTAGGTTGCTTATTCGTTTCAATCAATTGTTTAATTTGGGCTGCCACTGCCTTTTTTTCTGCCAACTCTTTGGCTTGTTGATTTAGGGCGCGGTCTTTGTCTTTTTTAGCTTGAGCGCTTTGCTCTGCGGCCAGTTTTGCCTCATTTTCTTCAACTTGTTTGTGTTTTTGTTTCGCTTTGGCTTGTTTATGCTTTTGCTGGCGAACTTGCTTGGCTTTCTTTTTGTCTGCTAAGCCCGCTTTCAGTAATTGTTCTTGAAGAGATAGTGCCATGTTTGTTTACCAATTTTTAAAGTTAACCCTAGGGCGTGCCCACTGTATTATCTACAGGATTAAAGCAATAACGGCAGCCTAGGCTGCCGTGTATTTTGTTGATAAAAAGCCTTATTTAGCTTTCTTTCTTTTGTCTTCAACCTGCCACTTATTATTGCTGTACCAAGCTGACCAGCCCGAGGCCTTACCGTCCTCTTTTTCAGACATCACATATTGCTGCTTTGTCTTACGGCTGTATCTCACGATAGTCGGATTACCATCAGGATCCGCTTGCGGCGCATCCGCTAAATAATAAAACTTAGGCGATATCCTATCTCTAAATCTGGCTAGCTCAGCAACCAAGGGCGCGCGAGTCTCGCGAGATTTAGGGAAATTATGCGCAGCCATAAATATACCTGATGCGCCATCTCTTAACATAAAGTGTGCATCTGACTTGGTGCAAGGTAATTCAGGCAAATCGACTGGGTCTTCTTTAGGTGGAGCTGGCTCACCGTTTCGTAATAGCTTGCGCGTATTCTTACATTCTTCGTTAGTACAACCAAAATACTTACCGAAACGCCCGCTTTTTAGCTCCATGTTCGACGAGCACTTATCACACTCTAAAATGGGGCCTTCGTACCCCTTAATTTTAAAGGTGCCTGTTTCGACATAAACGCCCTCACAAGTCGGTGTATTACCACAAACATGCAGCTTACGTGTTTCGTCAACCAAGTAGCTGTCCATGGCAGTTCCGCATTTGTCACAGCGGCGTTTAGAGCGAAGCAATTCAGTTTCTAGTTCTTCTTCGTCATCCACTTTGACCACCTCGTCACCCGAGGTCAAATTCATGGTACCAGTACAACGCTCTTTTGGTGGTAAGTTGTAACCTGAACAGCCCAAAAATACCCCAGTGCTAGCCGTGCGTACATTCATAGGACGACTACAGGTTCCACATTCGATATCCGTAGGCACTGCTTGATTTAAGCGCATACCACCGTCTTCAGGTGGTTTTTCGGCTTGCTGTAACTTTTGCTCAAAATCAGCATAAAATTCGTTTAGCACTTGCTTCCAAGATGCGGTACCACCGGCTATTTCATCGAGCTTCTGCTCCATGTTCGCAGTAAAGTCATAGCTGATTAAATCATCAAAATTCTCGAGTAAGCGGTCGTTTACGATTTCGCCCATTTTCTCAGCATAAAAACGTTTATTCTCGATGCGGGCATAGCCTCTGTCTTGAATAGTTGAGATAATACTTGCGTAAGTCGACGGTCGACCGATGCCACGTTTTTCTAGCTCTTTTACCAAAGACGCTTCGTTAAATCGGGCAATAGGTTTAGTAAAGTGCTGCTTGGGATCCAAGGCTTTAAGGCTAAGGGTTTCGCCTTCTTTCACATCAGGCAACAATAAATCTTCGTCGCCTTTTTTGCGCTGTGGATTTTGTACTTTAGTCCAACCATCAAATTTAAGTACTCGGCCTTTGGCGGTGAGCTCAAACTGTTCAGCTTGAACCCGAATAGTGCTGGCATCATATTTTGCGTTAGTCATTTGGCATGCCACAAATTGACGCCAAATAAGCTCGTACAAACGCTGGGCATCTCGCTCAACTTCTGTCAGAGATTCAGATTTAACCATCACATTAGACGGACGGATCGCTTCGTGGGCCTCTTGTGCACCGTCTTTGCTACCATAAACAATTGGCGCTTTAGGCAAGTATTGAGTACCAAAATTATCGTCAATATAATCGCGGCAGCTGTTCACCGCTTCTTGGCTTAAATTCGTTGAATCGGTACGCATATAGGTAATATGACCAGCTTCGTATAAACGCTGGGCCATCATCATGGTTTTCTTTACGCCAAACCCGAGGCGGGTACTCGCAGCCTGTTGCAGGGTGGAGGTAATAAACGGCGCAGACGGTTTGCTTTGGGTCGGCCTAGACTCGCGGCTCACCACTTGATAATCGGCTTTGTTCAGAATTCCTAAGGCTTTATCTGTGTCTGCTTTGTTAGTGGGCTTGAAGGCCTTGCCGTTTTCTTTGGCGACTAACATTTTGAGTGACACTTTGCCTGCTGTGTCTAGATTAGCGTGTACATCCCAGAATTCCTCTGGAACAAACGCTTTGATTTCGCGCTCTCGCTCAACTACTAGCCTCACAGCAACAGACTGCACTCGACCTGCTGACAAGCCCCGTGCAACCTTTTTCCAAAGTAAGGGCGATACCATAAAGCCCACAACTCGGTCTAAAAAGCGCCTTGCTTGTTGGGCATTAACCCGTTCAATGTTCAGCTCGGTAGGTTTTGAAAACGCATCTTGAATGGCGTTTTTGGTGATCTCATTAAAAACCACCCGTTGGAATTCTTTGCCCGGCTCATCAATTAACTCTCGCAAATGCCAAGCAATGGCTTCTCCTTCTCTATCCAAATCCGTTGCGAGGTAAACCGTGTCGGCATTTTTAGCTAATTTTTTTAGCTCGTTAACGACCTTTTCTTTGCCAGTGAGGACATCGTAATGGGCTTGCCAATCGTTTTTAGGGTCAATACCCATCCTATCTACGAGTTTTTTATATTCATGTTCACGCAAATACTTTTCGCGTTTATTGTCGGATAAAAGCTTAAGCTCTTTTGCCGGCTTTTTAGGCGGCACTTTGCCCAACGCTTTATGTGGCAAATCGCGAACATGACCAACACTAGACTTAACAACAAAGTTTTTGCCTAAGTATTTATTAATAGTTTTCGCCTTTGCCGGGGACTCGACAATGACCAGTGATTTTCCCATAGATTGGTTTTAACCTTCGAATAATAGAAATTATTAGTGAGCAAATAACCACAACAAAGGCGGCCAGATACTCATTGCTTTTTTACATATATCTACAAAATGACGAGAAAACAAGTTCTTATTCATACTTATCGAGTATTCAATATTTGGCTTTTCACAAACTTGGTGCAGTTTTTAAACAATACACTGGTTTAGAATTGCTGGTATTGGTAACTAAATAAATAAAACTCAAAAAATGCCATGAGTGCTGCTTCTAATCGATAAAAATCAGATAGCTAACATTGGGTATTACCCGACCAAGTTACGGCCAACGCCGTACTGCTAAGAGCGGGTTAGCTCTATTAGTGATGGGTAACCCATATCAAACTAGTACAAATTCATAAATACTCACCAATAAAAAACAAAACGTCCATAATTTGGACGTTTTTGTTCTAGTTTAGAGTTTAGAGTTTAGAGTTTAAAGTTTAGAGTTTAGAGTTTAGAAAATACTCAGCTCAATTCGCGTCATTACAATTCATGCTTTGTCCGTAAGGACTATTCGGCGGCGGAGAGCCTTCAACTTGTAAATCTGCTGCCAGTACTTGTAGGCTGAATTGTTGGCTCTCTTCGGATTCACTTCCAGCCGATTCGCCTTGAACATGAATATCGACTTCTGCCCATCCACCAAACTGGATGGCATACAGTACGTCGATTAAGGCTTGGCCATTGTCGTCTGTTATGGCTGAAGACGGAATAGAGACCACATTGCCCGGCGTAAGTTGACCGTCACCATTAACATCTTCTCCCTCATTCAAAATACCGTCACCATTGATGTCTTCATTGGGGCACGTTACCGTGATGTTTTGAACCCATGCGTCCAAAATCGGATCCCAAAGCCAATTCCCCTTGTGATAAACCCCGCCTTGAATAAAAGCGACTGGCGGCGCGGCAAAGGTTAAATTCGCATTAGGTACAGGATTAGAGTCAGGGTCGGTCACAAATATCGAAAACTGTTTCGAATAAGAAGACGCTTGAGGCGCTTCTAATAAACGCCCTGTACCTATCGAAATATCAAAAGCTCTGTTTCCTACTGTGAGTAAAGTTGAGTCAGTTACCACTGGAGTATCTGATACTGTGGCTTGCACTTCAACGGCTTCAAAACTGCTCACAGCATTAGATGTGTACACAGTAGATGCGATGCCACTGCGATCTGTAGTGCCTTGATTTACCGATATACTGCCGCCACTCACATCATCGACCACAAAATTTACGACTTTTCCTTTAACCAAATTGCCGTTTGGATCTCTCACTACTGCGCTAATGGTAGCAGTTTGCCCGCTAGGCCCAATCGAATCAGGGGTAGCATCAACGATAATACTATGGGCTTGGGTTGCAACAAATTCAATTTGAGTACGAGCACTGACTAGCTCTCCATCGTTGTCGATACCAGTAGCCGAAACAGATGCAAACCCCGCATTGTCTGCCCGAATAGTAAATGACACCTGCCCCAAAGCGTCTGTCTGAGCACTTGCTTGGGCAATATCTCCTCTTGAAGCTGTCAAAGTAACATTACCATTGGCGAAAGGCTGGTTATCTTTAAGCCAAGTAAGGGTTAATCTTGCATCTTGCCCGAGGGCAATCGCATTATCGGGTATGGCACTAAATCCAAAGTCATCTTCTTGTACAACCAGTTCAAATTGCCCTGACACATTTAATGCACTAGCAGTAATGACATCCTCTCCCGCCGCACTAGCAGTATAATTAATCGTCACTTGGCCTGACTCTGTGGTAATTGGACGAATATTACTCAATGTGCCACTTGCAGCCGATACCGTTAAGACTTGGTTGGCAATGCCATTACCATCTGAGTCGGTCACGCTTAGCGTAATAGGCGCAGGATCATTGATAATTACCGAAGACGCGCCATCTAGGGTAACTTGAGTTCCTACCACTTGGATATCCAAACTCTGACTCTCGAGTAAACCTGTAGCACTGACGTTAACCCGAATAACACGGTTTTCAGGTTGATTTAAGGTATTTAAGAACGCTCTAGCAATACCATCTGGGCCAGTTACGGCAACGTTACCGCCATTTGGCAGTTGTAAGTTGGCACCTTGATCTGCCGCAAAGGTCACATTGATATTTTCTAGGATGACGTTATTTCGATCTTTAACTAACGCCATTAACTCTATTTGGTCTGATCCACTCGATGCGAGTTGTAATGAACTAGACAACAATTGCAAAGACGCAGGCCGAGCATTTTGTTGGGTAGTTCCCGTTGAGTCGAATGTCGTATTAGCCGTTTCTCCCGAGCTTAAGGTAGCAGTAATTTGCCCCGCGCCAGAATTCTCCCCAACCAGTAAATCTATACTTGCCGTACCCGTTGCGTTGGTGCGCGCTGTGCCTGAGTCATTACCAAAAACAGCTAAACCTTCTGGCTGCAAGGTAAAGGTGACTAGGGTATCGGCAATGGCTTGCCCTTGAGAATTGGTCGCTGTGACTGTGAGTCGTAAGGGACTTTGTTCAGACACTTGAGTCGCAACCATTCCATCTGAGACTTGAGTTAAGGTTAACCCTACACTGGTGGTCACGGGTTGGCTCGGGCTGGGGGTTGCATCAGTCCCTTCTCGCTCAATTCCCCCACCGCCACCGCCGCAGCTGGCTAACACAAATAAACACATCACAAAGACTGATTGACGACCAAAACTCATAGTTTATTCCTTAAAAAAACCTTGTTACATCAAGGCAGACACCTATTTTAACAGTTTAGCTTAGGAGGCAATCTTGATACTCTAATTCCAAATACCCAGTGGTTACGCTATGTTAACCACAGAACAAAGACGTTGACCTTTAGGAACCCTATGACTCAAGCCGATAAAAAGCCTCATTCAAGTCCAGCCAAATTAGGATTAACCGCTAGAATATTCATCAGCATGATTGCTGGCATTGCCCTTGGCGTTGCACTCCAATTTGTCTTTGATGATAGCGGAGATTTCTTGTTTAGTGTATTTGGCATAGAAGTTTCGACGTATGCTGTTTTAGTCGATGGTATATTTAACGTAATCGGTAGTATTTTTATTGCCAGCTTAAAAATGCTAGTGGTACCTCTAGTATTCGTCTCTTTGGTGTGTGGGACCTCGAGTTTATCTGATCCATCCAAGCTTGGGCGACTCGGCGGAAAATCTATTTTGTTGTATATAGGTACAACCGCCATTGCTATCAGTTTAGCCGTTACCTTTGCCTTGCTAGTAGGCCCGGGTGAAGGCCTTAACCTCCCCTCAGAAAACACTTACCAAGCCAAGCAAGCCCCATCTCTTGGCCAAGTCATAATTAACATGATGCCAACCAACCCTATTAACGCCATGGCTGAAGGCAACATGCTGCAAATTATTGTGTTTTCTGTACTGTTTGGCGTTGCCATGTCTATGACAGGTAGCGCAGGAAAAAGACTATCTGCGGTATTTGATGACTTAAGTGCCGTTATAATGAAACTCGTCACCATTTTAATGAACTTGGCCCCTTATGGCGTATTTGTTTTAATGGCTAAACTGTTTGCGACCATAGAGTTTTTAACTATACGTGCACTATTAACCTACTTCTTTTTGGTGTTGTTTGTACTGTTTGTACACGCTCTGGTGTCTTACCCGATTATATTAAAAACCTTGAGTGGCTTAAACCCGCTGATATTACTCGTAAAAATGCGTGACGCCGCACTTTTTGCCTTTAGCACATCCAGTAGTAGCGCAACCTTACCGGTCACAATGGAAACCGCTACCAAAAAGTTGGGCGTCAAGTCCAGCGTTGCTTCTTTCACTGTCCCCTTAGGTTCAACCATCAACATGGATGGTACCGCCATCATGCAAGGCGTTGCTACGGTTTTTATTGCACAAGTCTATGCAGTGGATCTGACCCTCAGCGATTATCTAGTGGTAATAATGACAGCCACCCTTGCATCGATTGGCACGGCGGGCGTTCCAGGAGTAGGGTTAATTATGTTGGCTATGGTCTTACAGCAAGTTAACTTACCTGTAGAAGGTATTGCCTTAATTATTGGGGTTGATCGCTTACTTGATATGACACGCACAGCCGTTAACGTGACAGGAGATTGTATGGTGGCTTGTATCGTTGGCAAGAGTGAAGGTGAGTTTGACGCAAAAACCTACGCAGATTTGGATGCAGGCAAAAAAAACGAAGAGCTCGACCTTAAAAAGACAAAAGAATAAGCCAGTGCTGCAGTTGTAATCACTTTGACGGTAATGCCATCAACTAAAAAAAATCTAGATTAGAACAGCCAATATGTAATTCTGGTTTAACTCCAAAAAGGGCAGGCATAAATAATATCAATCTGTATAAGCTTGCCCTTTTTTGCCCCTCAGTTTAATGACCCAAGACGTTTGCTGGATTAATTCTGGCAGCCTTTATTGAGGGATACAAAGTCGCTAGCACACTTAAACCTAGGGCAATAGCTGCTGTAACATACACTTCATGCCAAACGAGTTGTGACGGTAAAAAGTCAATAAAGTAAATATCACCTGATAAAAATTGAGTGCCTAGCAGGCCCTCAAGTGCCCGTGCGATATCGGCTAGATACAGAGCAGTAACAACACCTAAAATGACCCCGACACTGGTCCCAACAAGCCCGTTAAGTAAGCCCTGAAACATGAAAACAGCAATGATTAGGCCATGTTTAGCGCCCATGCTTTTCAGCATGGCAATTTCGCTTTGTTTTTCATTCACTGCCATTACCAAGGTAGAAACAATATTGAAACAGGCGACCCCAATAACGAGCACTAATGCTATATACACCACCACTCTCACCAGTTGGATATCTTGATACAAATTGCCTTCGGTCATAGTCCAATTCGACATATATACTTCTGACTGTAAACTAAAGCCTATATCTCGTACCCATCTAGGCGCTTGAAATGGGTCGTCAAATCTGACCATAAGCCCTTGTGCTTGATGAGTCACACCTTGGGCATCAGCCGCCTTAGACATATGCATATAACCTAGATGATTACTCAACTCTCCGCCTAAATCGATACTCCCCACTACGGTTAAACGTAGTGTTTTTGGCACTGACAAACGTAAGTCATCTGATAATTGAGGGAGTAATACCTGTAACGAATCGCCTTCATTTAATCCAAGACGGCTCATCACCCCAGCTCCCAGTAATACGTGGGAAGAATCTGCGATGAAACGCTGCCACACTGGCCCTGAAACCAAAGATGGAACATGGCCCTTTGATGCAAAAAGTGGATCAATACCCGTTAATTGCACTGCTTTCATCTCATTGCCTTTTTGCAACATACCCGTTGTCTTAATATAAGGCTGAGCAAATGTTACATGCGGGTGACGCAAAATCTGGTTTAGATCTGTCGACCAATCGGCAATGCCATCAGGATAAACCGATGAGAACTCGCCATGAGGAATAACCGAAAGTAATTTATTTTTCAATTCTTTTTCGAAGCCGTTCATAACAGATAGCAACACAATGAGTACAAAACATCCAAGACCTATGCCAAAGGTAGAAGATGCGGAAATAAATGAAATGAAGCCATTTTGACGTTTATTACCCCGAAAACGCCATGCTAATAACCAAGCTAAGTTCATTTTGAGACAGAACTCTCGGTTAGGACACCATCAATTAACTGATAGCTTTTATCCAATTTATTGGCCAACTGTGTGTCGTGAGTGACGACTACAAAACTGGTTTGACTTTGCTCCCGCAGCTCACCTAATAACTGATAGATCTCTTCACCGGTTTTGTAATCTAGGTTACCTGTTGGCTCATCTGCAAGGATCAATTTTGGCTGAGTCACTAATGCTCTGGCAATTGCCACGCGCTGACGTTCGCCACCAGAAAGCTCACTCGGTTTATGATCCAACCTATGAGATAAGCCGACCTTTGACAACATCTGCTGAGCTAAGGCTTTGGCTTGTTTAATGGGCGCTTTTCCAATCAACAAAGGCATAGCGACGTTTTCTAAGGCCGAGAATTCGGGCAATAAATGATGAAATTGGTAGACAAAACCTAGTGACTGATTACGAAATGCAGCTTGTTGTCGGTCGTTAAACGAAAAGATACTGGTATCTTCAAAGAGTACGTCCCCAGACGTAGGCTTATCCAACGCTCCAAGCAAATGAAGTAACGTGCTTTTTCCTGAGCCCGAACTACCAACTATGGCGACCTGCTGAGCTTTGCGAATAGTAAAATTCACTTGTTTCAGTACAGAGACCGAATTGTTTCCTTCGTTGTAGTTTTTACTGACATCTCGACAAACCAACAATTCATCCATTAATGCTTTTACCTCTACTTTTGATCCGACTCATTACTTTTATTGATTGCACTAAGGCGCTTACGCTCTCGTCGCTTAGATAAAATACGTGCTAGCTTACGCATACTTACAACCTGATCACTTTCATCGATAATATCAATGCCAAACAAGGTCTCCATTAAGTCTTCTAAAGTCAAAATGCCTTCTAGGCCACCATATTCATCAACGATCAATAACATATTGCCTCGTTTTGAATGCAGCGGAGCAAAGGCTTTACTTAAGGGCATATTACTTAGCAAGGTGACCATGTCATGCCTAAATGCCGAAAGCGGAACATCCACATTCCCCTTGAAATAGGCTAACAGTAGTTCGGAACGTAAAACGTAGCCGCTAATATTCTCAGGTTCGTTGCCTTCGTATATAGGAATACGGGAAAAAGTCACATCTACATGTTGCTTTAAAAATTCTGAGAGGGGCATATCTTCAGAGACAGAAAACACCACAGTTCTGTGCGTCATGCTTTGTTTGACTTGAATTTGATTTAAGTTGAGCAAGTTTTGCATAACTGTTGCTTCGCGCACCGCCAACTGCCCATCTTCTTGAGACATAGCAGCCATAGCCGCTAACTCTTCACGGTTTAAACTTTTCAACGGAGACTCTTCTTGCATCTTGGAGGTCAAAGTTTGCGCCATTCGTACCAGAGGGTACAAAGCCAAAATAAGATACTTGAGAAAGTATCCAGTGGCTGGCGCTAGTTTACGCCAATAGGTTGCACCTAAGGTTTTTGGAATAATTTCTGAAAAGACCAGAATAAGCAAGGTTAAAATTGCAGACGCTAAACCTAAATAGGCATCGCCAAATACAACTGCGGCTTGGGCCCCTGCCCCTGCTGCTCCCATAGTGTGGGCAATAGTATTCAAACTTAAAATAGCCGCGAGAGGTTTATTGATATCGGCCACTTGAGCAGCCAATAAATCACCAGACTTAGATTGGTTTTTCTTAAGTACAGAAATATAAGCAGGAGAAACACTTAAAATAACCGCTTCGGCTACGGAGCAGATAAACGAAAAACCCAGCGCGATTACGATATAGGTGATCAGCAGCAACATGTAATTGTCTCAGTTTGGGATATATTTGATTGGTACATGATAAGAGAATAACAAATCATGTTTTGATAGCGTAGAGATATTAAAGATTTGGCAGGAATAAAATTTAATGGCGGAGTGGACGAGACTCGAACTCGCGACCCCCGGCGTGACAGGCCGGTATTCTAACCAACTGAACTACCACTCCGCATATAAATTTTTTGTTTTGATGTTGGCGGAGTGGACGAGACTCGAACTCGCGACCCCCGGCGTGACAGGCCGGTATTCTAACCAACTGAACTACCACTCCAGCCGTAATCAAAACATTCACTTAACACTAGGTATCAAGTAAATACGATAAAGTTAATGTTGGCGGAGTGGACGAGACTCGAACTCGCGACCCCCGGCGTGACAGGCCGGTATTCTAACCAACTGAACTACCACTCCACAAAATATAACTATATCAAACAGTTAGAAGAAGATATCTAAACATCCCTCCTCAACCGCGGCGCAGATAATACGGCTTAGCTTATATTGAGTCAACCGCTTTTTTGCTTAAATTCATGATACCTGTGCTGTTTGCTGTCAGAATGAACAATTTGGCTATTTTAACGCCCGTTAATCAGTATTTAGCGACGCACCTGTGTCTGGTTAATAGCAATTTTGAGTCAAGGTTAGTGCAGGCTAACCAAAGTAAACCGAGTAAATACGTGCAAACCATTTTCACAGGGCAAAATTAATTCTCTCGCTTCTTATACCAATCTGTATAAATACCCAATGGCGAAGATGCACTGTTTAGTTGTTTTTAACGTTCCACTTTTACTCAGTGTCTGAGGGATCCCCACGAATTTTCCAATTTAAACACTCGTCTGTGGTTTAGTGATTAAGGAATTCAGTTCATCAAT
>CANMKA010000020.1 GCA_947498355.1 uncultured Paraglaciecola sp.
TATCTTCCCCTTAGTCGGGGTGATTCAGGTTTCTTTCAACCTGACGGGTTTGCCAGCTTCGCTGGGCAAACAAAAAAAGAGCAAGCCCCAGAAGGACTTGCTCTTTTTGTGTTACCTATTTAAAAATTAAATAGCAACAATGTTCTCAGCTTGAGGGCCTTTTTGACCATCAGTAACAACGAACTGTACTTTTTGGCCTTCCATCAAAGTTTTGAAGCCGTCACCAGAAATTGCACTGAAGTGTGCGAAAACGTCTGGGCCAGACTCTTGCTCGATAAAACCAAAACCTTTAGATTCGTTGAACCATTTAACGGTTCCAGTAGTTGTATTAGACATAATAATATCCTGTATGTGTATAGTAAAATTGCCTTCGAGAGGCTTGAAGTGCTTAAAAATGTAGAATTGAACTTAGATACTGCAGGACGAAATTACGAATAAATCAACGAAATGTAGGAAGTAAACAATGCACCTTTTCTAGCGGCATCTAGAATATGGCTTTACCACCTACTTGTCGAGGGTTATTTACAAATATTGGTAAATAACTGTCGTTAGTTCAGTGTTTACTGGCCAAATCATGGATAAATACCGCCCCTGCGTCTTGGCCTTTCGCATCATGGTTTGGCGTAGCAATGGCGACAACATCATTTGATAATCCCACATTCCAACCAAACCTGTCTTCGGGCAAACTTTTATCAGCCAATACCTTAGAAGCATAGCGCCAGCCCTCAGAGGTCAGAGTATAAACGTATACTGCTCCAGTATTGGTGCCGTTCGCGTCGTGATTCATAGCACTAACAATGGCGGTATTTGGGCTCAGAGCCACACCACGCCCAAACCTATCGTCTGCTTGACCATCGGGGGAGGTCAATTTTTGATGTTGTGTCCAAATTGAGCCCTTTCGTACAAAAATATAAGCCGAACCCGCGTCTTTACCTAATGCTTGAGTATCATCGCGCCTCGCTGATATAAGTGCTGTGTTATTTGACAAGGCCACTCTGACACCAAAAATATCCGTTTTACCGCCGTCAGATGCCATTAATTTGGCTTGCTGTTTCCATTCGTTGCCCTCTAACACAAAGGCGTAAACGGCTCCTGCGTCTTCAGCTTTTTCGTCATGTAAATCAGCCCCAACCAGAATCGTATTCCCATCTGCAGCCACACTGATACCAAATAAGTCACCTGCTGCGCCGTCACTCGCAATCAACTTAGTGTTAAAATGCCATGTATCCGCTTTTCGTTGGTATATATAAACCGCCCCAGAATCAACGCCTAACGAATCTTCACGGGGAGCGCCAATCACAAGGTAATTATTTGTGAGCGCAATACTTTGACCAAAAACATCACCAGCTTTGGCATCGGGTGCAGTGATTATCTGGCCCTGCTGCCAGCGGTTTGATTCTCGATAAAAAGATACAACAGCACCCGAATCTTTACCTTTGTCATCCCGCCGCATTACCCCTAGCATGGCTTGGTCGCCTTTCAACGCAACCATACCGCCTAGGGTATCTTCGGGTAACGCAGGGGTTGCAACTAGCTTAGCTTGCTGCTGCCAAGCCCCATTAGTTAAGGTATAAACATAAGCTGCCCCAACATCTTTTTCTCCCTTAACATCGGCTTTGTAAGATCCCACCAGCAAAGTCGAATCATCAATAGCGGCACTGTATCCAAAGCCGTCGCCTGCCTTTTGGTCCTCAGCTAAGATCCGCGTTTGCCCAGCCATACTCTCCCCAACAATTAAGGTGAGTATCGCTACTAATGTGTACTCAAAGCGGGAGCGCCGGTTCATTCTAGCTGACCAGTAATATCGTAGTAATGGGTCGTCACCATGCGCTCTGTGGTGATGAATGCCCAATTCCATTTTTCTGTGTAGTCCTTTAAAGGGTCTAAGGCCTGAATGGCGTCTAAAGACAAGCCTTCAGATACCATAGCCTTGATAACACTATGGGTGTCGCGCAGCATCTTTATACTGGCAGCTAAATCTTCTAAGGTCGCCATTGGGCCATGCCCTGAGATAATTTTTGTCTCTTGGTCAGCAACCTCAATGATTTTCTCCAAACCACTAATAAACCCAGTGACCGAGCCTCCATTATCAATATCGATAAAGGGAAAACGTCGATTAAAAATCAGGTCGCCACCGTGTATGACGTTAGCTTGCTGGAACAACACAAACAAGTCGCTATTTGTATGGGCATTGGGCGTATGAAACAGACTAATAGTTTGGCCATTCATGTTTACCGAGGTGTCTTGGGTAACGTCAACAGTCGGAAAATATTGGCTGCTATAAGAAGGCGCTGGCCTGCCTAATGCTTTAATGGCTTTTGGGTTTTCGAGATATTTTCGCACGTTTGGATGGGCCATAATAACCGCCCCACGCTTTTTAAAATAAGCATTACCGCCGACGTGATCCCGGTGCAAATGAGTATTAAGGATTAAATTAACTTCACGGTTGCCTGATAGTTTTTTCTGGGTGTTATCAATCAATTCGGCTAGATGATCCATTTGGGTATCAACCATAAAAACGCCTTCTTCACCGGTTAACACTGCCACATTCCCTGAGCGGTCGGTTCTGAGTTGATAGATATTTTGTCCAAGATCTGTGATCTTAATATCAAAACCTTTGTGCTGGTCGTGGTTATGGGCCACTGCAAGGCTACACCAACACGCCAGAGCAACTACCTGTATCAACTTTTGCATTACCGTTCACCTCTTAGTGTTTAAGTCTATGGATACCTTATCAACTGAATATTGCGCTTATCAAGACGTATACGCAATGCTGTTTTTAGCCCCTCTTCGGTCTTTTATCATGAGCCTAAACGACTTAAACTACACAGGTCGACTCGTTGGTCCAAAAATCGACTGTCGAGCCCATTGCTTTAACCAAGTCTCCATAGGTATTAGGTTTTGACATATAGCTATTACATCCCAAGTCGTAGCAGTCCTTTATATCGATATCCAAATCAGAGGTGGTAAACATCACGACTGGCACATAAGACAAATAATTGTCGCTTTTTAGGGCTGACAATACCTCTCTTCCATTCATTCTAGGCATATTCAGGTCAAGTAAAATAACCGACGGTCGCGTTGATTCGGTCTGCAGTTTGGCTAGTAAGTCATGTCCATCGTGCGCATGTTTAATAAAGTCCAATGGTACCCCGTTTTCTTCTAAGGCATCGGCAATGAGCTCTCTGTCATCCTCGTCGTCATCAGCTATGTAGATTATCTTTCTGTTATTTCTCATTGTATTTTTTTACCTATAAATTTTTGACAAAGCCAGTTGCTTTATACAGAAACTCATTATCGAACGCTAGTTAACTGGTGCCTTAAATGGCAGTTTGATGTAAAACTTGCTGCCCTGATTAAGCTCAGACACCAACCAAATATCGCCGCCATGATTTTGAATCACTTTTTTACAGATAGTTAACCCCATACCTGTACCTGGATATTCGCTTTTAGCGTGTAAACGGGCAAATAAATCGAAAACTTTTTTAGCATACTGTTCTTCAATTCCTATACCGTTGTCAGCGATTTCTATCACCTTATACTCAGAGCTGGTTTCGAAAAGACGAATAACCACCGAAGGTATACGATTATCTGGCGTAAACTTTAGCGCATTACTAATTAAATTTTGTACGACTCGCCTTAACTGCCCTGAGTCACCAAGCAACTGCCCGATAGGCTGCAGTTCCACGCTGGCTTTTCTGTCTTTGATTGAAACAGAAAGGTCACTTAATACTGTCCTAAACGCAACGTCAGCATCAAATAACTGCTTCTCCGGAGCTTGGTTACTTAAGCGTGAATAATTAAGCGTATCTTTGATAAGACTTTGCATACGCGTTGCTGAAGCGCGCATTCGTTCTATGTAAAGAGCGTTTTTATCTGACACTGGGTCGATTGAATGCTGCAAACGGTCGCCAAACGTCTGTATTTTACGTAGCGGCTCTTGCAAGTCGTGAGAAGCGACAAATGCAAAACGTTCTAATTCTCTGTTTGATGCTTCTGACTCTTTTAGGGCGATGCTCAAACTTTGCTGCACCTCTTCTTTTTGCTTTATCTCTTGAGTTAATGCATACGTTCTTTGATCGACCAGCTCTTCTAGTTGTTTGTTAAGTCGCTTAACGTTTTCTGTTTCGGCCACTAACTTGCTCAAAATTAACACGCGCAATCTACTAGCTGCATCAACCTCCTCTTCAGACCAAGGGGCACTCTTATCTTTAACTGTCTGTTTCCACAGGGCAAAAGAGGAACGGGGCATTAAACGGTGGGTGCCATCGTCCCAAAACTCTAATCTTTTTTCAGGTTTACCCCCCCAGTTCTTAAGCTCAATAACTTCTTTCCTAAACCAAAGAATAAAATCGCTCTCAAAATCTGATGCAAAATTAATTGCAAGGACACCGCTAGCTTTGTCTCGCTCGGTAAAGCTCGGAACATCTTTGGACAGCTGAAAACTCGAGAAATAATCTTGGTCTTTTAAGTGATGCTCACAAATTATCTGATACAGGCTGTGTACCGCTTCTTGACTAGGTACTTCACCAAAAAATCTATACTTACCCTGAATTTTAGCGACAACCCCTGTTGCGCCAACAAGTTCGAGCAAATCCTTTCCATTTAATTCTAAATCAGATAATTGCAAGGCCTGAGTCAAATTTTGCGATAAAGCATTCAAAGAGGTAAAAGCAGAAGATTTTTGCTTAGCAGCTTGAGATTCAAGCTTGACTGAAACCAGTTGCGATAACATTACGCTGATGTATTGGGTAATGTCTCTAAGCTCAGAGGATATAAATTTTTCATCATAGTGATGACAAGCAATTAACCCCCATAGCTTATTTTTTACGATAATACTGATGGTTAGAGTCGCAGTTACCCCCATATTTTTTAAATATTGAATATGGATAGGCGAGACACTTCGTAGCGAACATAAGGTCATATCTACGTGCGGAGTAGACGGAAAAATCGGCGAAACTGGCGCGTTGGCGTTAACCAATAAACGAACCGGAGTTTTCAAGTACATGTCTCGCGCTTGTTTCGGGATATCTGATTCGGGAAAGTGCTGCATAAAAAAGCTATTTAAATGCGATTCTTTGGCCTCAGCAATAACTTGGCCGTTATATTCGTGATCAAATTTGTAAAGCATTACCCGGTCAAACCCTGATAAAACCTTGACCTCGTTGACTGCGGTATCAAAGATAGATTGAAGATCTTCGATCCCCATAAGGCCAGCAAGGGCGCCCTTCATCACATTCAAAATAGAGGAATGCTGTTGGTTATAAGCAACGACAGCAGGCTCAAGAGCAATTAAAATCTGAGATTGATTACTGGTAACAACTGCATTTAGCTCATGACTAGAATGTTGTGCATTTACTAGCACGCTTTGAGGTTCGTAGTGGCTTCGAAATCCAGTCGCACACTCTTGCTCTAGATGGGCTGAAAAGTCTTGATTAATCCAATCGCTTAACTTGGTACCGACTACATCTTCGGCGGTTACCCCCAACAATCCACCGATGTTTTCACTAACATGGCTGATGACAAGGGCGGAGGGCTCAACAACAAATAAGTATCCATGCGCTTGTATCGAGCCGGGTATATGAATTAATTCATCTTCACAATTTTGAATGGTAATTTTTTTATCTGTCGTCATGTTTCATGCCCTCCAACAATACAATCAGCTTTTCGAGCGATTAGCCTGAGCCTGTCGCTACCTTGAAACCCGCCACTTAAAAAGTAATACCCAAAATAAGAAACAATCCTTTGTAGGCATAAAAACAATATTGGCAGTAAAGCAAAACAAGGATTTAGTGCTAAACATTGGTTTAATAGAATCTGAGACATGCCTGATTCTGCGCATTTGTGCTGGGCCTCTGGCTTAACACGCAGCAACCAACCAAGGCTGATTGCTGTTTGGGGGGTGGGGATAAAAGACTGGGTTACACATGATTCGGAGTAAGTGTTCACACTCAGCTTTTCCTTTTTCAATTATGTTGACTACAGCGCCAATAATCCAACAACACCTTTACTGGGCGAAAAATAGTTAGCCTTTCAGAAATTAGCGTAAAATCAGAATCTACGCACAAATCCAAAGTATGGTTCTAGAGTATCTTTGCTGATACTGGCCACGAAAATGCTTTACGCTAAGAGACATTAAAACGATCTACAAAATAATCAAAAATTTATAATAATCAAACATCTAAAGCGAATTTAAAGATTGGTTAAATTGCCATGAAAATTTTGGCTGTACAACGAATACCAACATGGCCAACGTAAGCGAAAAAATGATTAGGCTCCCCTCAATTGAGAGAAACAACTCTCTATTACGTTCTATTCGGCATAACCGATTTAGCCTGGCCTTGTTAACTATTTTTGGCCAGCTTAGCCGCTTGAATAGCTAACCCCTCACATACTGAGTTAAACGCGTCTCCTTCCATTACAGGTAAGTGAGATAACATAGTATCCTGAATCGCTTGTTTCACTATAGGCGACAAGCTCATGCCCCCGGTAATAAACAACATCTCTGGAGGCTCGGTACTCTTATCTAAGCATTCAACAATTAACTTTTTAACTCGGCGCAACCAAGATTGCATGGAGCGATTAAGGTCATCTAAATCTATGGTCACGTCAAAGTCGGCTTCGATATAATGCAAAGGTAAGGTGATTTCAGGTTTGGACGACAACAATTCTTTCGCGAGTCGCGATGAATTCACTAAGCGCGCCGATAGCTTTTCTTCTTGAACGGTTTGTAAACGTGATAAGGGCGCGGGCGATTTAACCATAGCCTTGGTTTGCGCAATATCTAAGCCATATTCATCTGAAAAAAAGTGATTTAACTTAGGAATATTGTCGACTGCGCACATGTCCGAAAAATACGTAGGGGGAACAGGCAAGCCATTGCTCATTTCTAGGCCTAGACCCATGGTTGGCGCGATAGACTTAACGATTAGATTTTTGTCGCACTCCATGCCCCCCAAGCGCGTACCGGTAACGGCTAATACATCTTGCTGGCGGTCAAAGTTGGTTGTTTTATCAGGGGCAAGTTGAATACAACAAATGTCGGTTGTGCCACCACCAATATCCACCACTAAGGTATTAGTAAGCTTAGTCAGGGTTTGTTCAGCTTTGTATGCGGCTGCAATGGGTTCTTCTAAAAACTGCACCTGAGTAAACCCAGCTTTTTTAGCGGCTTGAGCCATAATATCTATGGCTTGGGTATTACCTTCTTTACCTCGCGTACCGTGAAACTGCACGGGCCGACCTATCACAGCAGTATCGACTTTTTGCTTTAACTGTTGTTCGGCGGTTGTCCTAAAGTAGGCCAATTGTTTAGCTATCATGCCAACAAACGCTTGAGCTTGGCCTGCCACCAAGTTAGCCCCCAAAAAGTTTTTAGGTGAATAGATCAATCGGCCTTTTTCAGGGGTTTTCAAAAAGCGTTTAAACCCCTCTTCTCCAAAAGCAAACGAGCCGGTCTCGACCAGTTCTTGCAAAGATAGATCTTGAACTGTCATGTCCTTTAGGAGCAGTTGAATGGCTTTGCGCTGAAGTGCAGGTAAGTTATGAAACTCAGATCGTAATTCTGAAATACGCTCGCTAAAACGGTTTTGCTCACGGGGATCTTGCGCTTCGTAATAGTTGTCTTTGGCTTTTTCAATTTGATCGGTAAGTGCGCGCTTGATTTGCGCGACTTTGGCTTCAATCACCTCAGCTGGCGGCACAGGTAAATCATGTTCGTAATATATAAATACAGAAGAACGGATCTTATTTGAATTAGGGGTGGCGGGATCCAGCTTAATAAAGTGGTGGGTGTTGCCATCAAAAAATACAACCTCAGAATTTGAGGTGCCATAATCTATGCCAATTGCTGCCATTGCTATCTAACAATCTGAAAAAAGTAGGCGCAAGAGTGTAAAGTAAAACGGCGAAAGCTTCATTAATTTGTTTCTCGCCGTTTTAGTTTTGCAGCCACCTCCCCCTCCTCTCTCTCCCCCAAAACAGCAGAAGAGCTAGCCTTTACAAAGTTTGAAACCAAGGCGTGCCCGAGAATATTGTAGTTAAAATCTGGTGGTTAAATCGTTTAACCAATCGGGCGTAATGCTCAGTAAGAATATTTCAACTTGCTTGTCGGCCCCAGTTAACACCAAAACAGCAATTAAAATTAGCATATACCCTAGGATCTTTTTAGCTTTAACAGACCTAGTGCGTAAAGCATCACGATTACTAAAACGACTAGAAAACAGCCCAATCAACAAAAGTGGTATACCCGCACCAATGCCAAATATGAGCATAGTCACAAAGGCTGATAAAAAGCCATCGCCACTCACAGCTAAACCAATTGCGCTTCCCAAAGTTGGGCCAACACATGGCACCCAAACCACGCCAAGCAATATGCCCAGCAAAAACTGCCCTTTTGCGCCATTAGCTTCGAAGGTGGCAATTTTGTTATTGCCCTTATCGGTAAAACGCGAGGTAATTTCGACAAATTTTTGATTCCACTTGTCTATCACCATGACTAAACCAAAGAACAGAACCATAGCCGCGCCGACATTTTTAATTAGGTCTGTGTCAAAGCCCCAAAGCATGGCCGCATAACTTATGAAGGTGCCCATAATCGCAAAAGACAAAGACAGCCCCATAACCAAGGCAATTAAACCTTTTACCTTACTTTGCAGGGCACTCGAGACAATAATTGGCAGAATGGGCAGTACACATGGCGAAAGGGTGCTTAGCACCCCAGCCAGTAGAGCAAAAATAAAGGTCATTTATTGGGTTTTATCGATCAGTGCGGCAATTTTCTTTTGATTAGTTTCGGCTATTAAACGCCCGACCTCAGCGCCGTCTTTGTAGGCCACTAACGTGCTTTGTCTTGGTGCTTTAAATTTACGCACTATGTCTTTTTGTTCATCAAAACTCACTTTAAGTATGGTTAGGTCTGACGACTGGTTAGCCGCAACATACTTAGCAATAACCTTACCTTGCTTCTTACATGTGCCACACCAAGGCGCGAAAATATCAATCAAAACCGGCTTCCCGTCAGCCATTAACTGGTCAAAAACGGCATCTGTATAGTCTTGTTGCGTGATGGCATTTGCCATGCCCGAAATTAAAACCATTGCTGCAAATAAAAACTTTTTCATGATTTTCTCACTTGGGATAGTTAAAGGTTAGAAAGACGTACCGCATAACACGACCTGACAATGTAAAATAAAATTTCAAAAAACCACGACAAAAGGCCGCTTAAGCGACCTTACTAAAAATATAAGAGAGTATTAGGGCTTGGCTACCCTAATTAACGCCTAGGTTGACGACTAGCGGTCAAAACTGGCTATACCTTGAATGCCTTGCGCTGCGGGTAAGCCAGACTCTTGCTCGACTAACGTTAGCGCGCCAGTATCTGGATTAACTTGAAAGGCAGAAATTACGCCAGCAGCGGCATCAACGGAATACAAGAAACCTTGATCATTGGCAAATGCCATATCCGTTGGAGCAGCTTCGGTTTCTCCGGCAACACCTTCTAATAATTCCACTTGTCCTAATCTATCGACACTAAACGAACTAATAGTGTTAGACGCAGTATTGGAAACATAAGCAAAGCCATTGTCATGTAATACCACCCAACATGCTGCGGCTTGACCGGTTCCGACTAAACTAGAAATAGGTGACAGGGTGTTATCCAACTGAGGAAAGTCAAAACTGGTCACCGAGCCAGACCCAGCCTCAGCGACTAAGGTCGCACCAAAACGTGTAGTTGCGAATGCAAATGGCACTACGCCTGGCGTACTGGTAGAGGTAAACGAACCCACAGGCACCCCTTGCTCATCTAAATCAACCGTGAGCATTTCTTGACCACTAGCATTGACCACCATAAGGTGACGATTTAAGGCATCAACGCCAACTTGGCCTGGGGCGAAGACATTGTTAAAGGGAATGGTTTGGCTGTTATTTAAACCAAGAGACAAACGGCCACGCTCTTGAAGCTTGCCATCTTCTAAAGCAAAAGTTGTCACTATCCCTTCACCGCCAGCATTGAGTACGTACACCATACCTTCACTTACGGCAGTACTTACAGGAATGTTACCGCCAGATGAGACCTTGTCGGTAACGTCTAGTTTAAGGCCGGTTCTACCTACATCGATAACGGAGATAGAATCATCACCAGCATTTACTGCGATTAACGCATTACTGTCTTGGTCAAAGGTAAGTGAGCCTTGAGAGCCAAGAGGATCAGCAGGTGCGTTATCCCCTCCTCCTAAGCCGCCAGTAGCGGTAGACAGTGAACGAAAGAACGTTAGCTCGCCTCGAGTATCGCGCTTAAAGACTAAAATTTCGTTACCTTCTGGCTGGTTTGCCATAACGTAAACCGCACCGCCTCGATCACGCTCAAAAATACTCGAAGAAGATGAACTACTGCTAGATGACCTAATACTAACTGAACTGCTACTACCACTTGCACTTACGCTGACAGAACTAGAGCTAAATGAAACGCTTTGCGCAAGAGCATTCGCACTCAATGCCAATAACGAAAAAGCGACAGATTTAGCGATAGTGTTTTTTAATAATTTGGTTTTCAACATGGTAGTAACCTTATGTAGTTGTTGTTTTGGTAACGTTTAGCAGTTATCTCTTAATCATTAATTGATAAACTGTGAACGAAAATATAACCAACAATTTACGGGAAGGTGTCACGCTAGCATGGTAAATAAGTCACAAAATGTTAACAGTTATACTTAACGTGTTGAAACCTGTTTTTTTGAAAACAACGATAATCAATACTTTGTATACGAAATAAGTGAGTAACAGCCTTTATGCTAAGGTTGATGAGTTTGGTTCTGCATAAGTCTTCCCTCTGGTTGAGGAAACTTAAGTATGGCTTCGCTTAAACACACTAGGTGTCATACCCGTCTTCTCTTTAAACATACTAGTAAAAGCTGAAGGGGAGCCATAGCCCAGTTCATGAGCAACATTGGTAATGGTAATTCCCTCTGCCAACTTGCCAATAGCAATTTGGATAGTGAGGCGTTGACGCCATTCAGAGTAGTTAAGCCCCGTTTCCTTTTTAAATAATCGAGATAATGTGCGACTTGATGCCCCAACAATTGTCCCCCACTGCTCTAAACTATTGTTATTTGAAGGCGTTTGCTGAATAGCATCAAGCATAGTTATAAGACGCTTGTCGGATGGAAAGGGTAACTGAAACACGGCTGAAGGGGCTTTTGACAGCGTGTGAAGGATCAGACGAAGATGCAATCCTTGGGTATCTTCCCATGTGTAGTCATCAGAAAAATACCTTGCTTCGTTAATTAACATTTTCAAAAAGGGGCTTATGTCGAGAACTCCATTGTCCTTTGGCATGTGGATGTGCATCTGAGTTGCAATATAGAAGCTTGTAAGAGAAACGTGCGTCAAGGAGCGCACTGCATGGTCAACATGAGGCAACAACCATACACCTTGCTCAGGCGGAACAATATAGCAATGCTGTGGTGTTTCAACCAACATAACCCCTTTGCTTGCATAAACAAATTGCCCCCACTTGTGACTATGCCTTTCGATTATGCATTGCTTAGGAATATCTCGCTGGACGACTTTGATGGGCACAATTAGATCTTGTCGACTGGCGTCCGACGGTGGAAGTGAAATGAAAGATGTCATATTTTCGATAGAAGCTGTCAAACTATCGATATCTTAACAATATTCATCCGCAGTATCATAGTGGTTTTCAAAACAGGAGGTCATCTATGATTAATGAATGGGCGCTAGTTTTTATTCTGTTAGGAAGCGTAGTCGGTTTCATTGCAGGTTTGCTGGGCGTTGGTGGAGGAGGAATTCTCGTACCTACATTAACAAGTATCTTGATTTACCAAGGCATACCTGAACACGACATTATTCATGTAGCGTTAGGCACATCGATGGCATGTATTATAGTTACGTCGTTTTCAAGTTCTTACGCTCATCAAAAGCTAAAGGCGATTAATTGGCCTATCGTATGGCTAATGGGTACGGGCTGCATTGTTGGTACTTTTGCTGCAACATTTTTAGCTACGCTAACAAACGCTATCTACCTTGCACTGTTTTTTGCATTGTTCATGTTCTACACCGCCCACAAAATGATATTTGGGAGCAGTCAAAAATCAGTGACTAAAAAAGATACTAAATCCAAATCGGCTGCATGGTCTATTTGTATCGGAGGTATCTCTGCACTAGTTTCCATTGGTGGTGGCTCACTACTCGTGCCTTACCTAAATCGTCAAGGGATAAGGATGCCCGAGGCGATAGGTACATCAGCGGCGATAGGTTTTCCAATTGCGTTGGCAGGCTCTATTGGTTATCTCGTCAACGGTCTTGGACAAACTAGGGAAGTCTCCGGTACGTTAGGTTACATTTATCTCCCCGCTGTGGTTTTAATCTCGCTCACTAGTGTTATTAGCGCACCGATTGGGGCAAAAGTGTCACATAGACTCCCCGTTGGGCGACTTAGGAAACTTTTCGCTCTACTGCTTATTGCGTTAGGGATCAAAATGGTATGGGTTGTGACATTGGGCAATGCTTAAGTTGTATTAGGTTAATATTGCTTACATTTTTTTCGTATGAAATCAAAATCATGCCTTTCGAAAAGCCCTCTGCTGAACGGCAAGGGACGCTTCACGTAAACAGGAGGCTGTCAGAGTGGATTCAGCCCTCAAGCCAAAACGGTCAAAGCCCCACCCTAGGCTCAACACCTAGGGCAAGGTTTGCCGAACATAACCTGAATTTATTACCAAAATTCAGGTTAAATATTAAAACTCTCGGTACGCGCTACCATTAGCTTGTTTAGTGTTGAGTACATATTCACCGATTTTTAAACCACTACCGTCGCCAATATATAACTCTTGGACATTTTGCTTTTTATCTAGAGTGATTAGGCCAAAGCGCCCTGTAAACTCTAAACCTAAGGCTGGATCTCGATACACATCATCTGCCTTGTCTTGACTAATAATGTATTGAGTTAAGTGCTTACGGCCAAGCTTTATGCTCACCTTAACCCCTTTAAATTGGTTATCCATTTGCAGAATATCAACGTCTTGAACAGCATAATCTTCGCCTTCGGTAATCGACTCGTATGCCACAACAAACGGCCGGTCCCAAGCTTCTCCTTGTCGTCTTAGCAAGATAGTAGGGACTGAGGATTTTTGATACGCTTTTGGCGCTCCGTATGCTGCCGGTGCCTTAACTGAGGTAAGTTCGGTTGGATAGCCACCCGCAATAAAGGCTTTCATTTGAATGTCTTTTTTGCCTAATTTAGATGCAGTAAACGTTGATTCGAAGGTCCCCTCAGACACCCCACTAGTGCGCACATCATCAAAGAAATGCCAACCAGGATGACGGTATTTACGTTGCAATTTCCATGGCAAGTCCACCGAATTTTGGTAGCGTTTTTTGTCCTTACTTAATTTGGCTTTTTTACCATCTAAAGCAACCTCTACCGAATCACCTATATTGTGGTAAACATAATCATGAAACTGTGAATCATAGTCACTTTTAGCTTTAAAAATATCGAGATAGTAGCCTTTGGTATCCGATAATCTTATCAGAGCCAGTGTGCGCTGATGCTCAGCAGGCGCAACCAAGTTATGGGTATCGGTAAAGCGTGAGCGTAACACTGAATGATTCTTTGAAACGGGTTGGGCGTTAGCAGCTGGTTCGCTCAACACAGATTCAACGCGGTCAATGCCTAAGTTGATCCAACCGTCTTTAGACGCTGACGCGCCATGGCTAATTACTGAATTGTGCGCTGCAAATAGACGATAATAGTTTTCGTGAACATCGGTACGATAAGTGCCTTTGCCCCCATCAATTCCTAATACATAGCCTTGACCATACAACTCCATATCCATTCCAGAGGCATGACCATGAATATAAGAGCCACCAGCGATAAAGGCCATTAAACTATTTTTAATCGGGTTGACCGAACTAATGTTGCGTTGAATATTCATCCCTGCAAACTCTAAGCGCTTAGTGGTGGGTCGCGGGCGAGCAATATCTACCGCTTTGGTGGCAGATATGTCTTCGTCATACCAAAGTAACTGAGTCGGTGTGTAATAAGGTGCTGGATAGGGACGCCTACGCTTTAATTTACCTCGTTTGTATTGCTTGCGCTTTATACTTGCAGCTAAATAATCACCAAAAAAGCTTTGCTGTTTTTGATTGCCGTTAATTTTCGCAAGTAAATAAGACTGTTCTAAAGAGGAGTAAGGCACATCGTATTGCCTATGACCGTCGCCGATAAAGGGGTAATCTCCATTCGGGAACTGTAAATCATAATAAGACTGAAATGCCGCAGGAATATTTGGATGTTTGCTACCTAACCCCAACTTAGGATCGTAACGGTCAAGTAATGTCATTAAATACACTGAATATGCAGCAACATGCTTAGAATAGCCAAATGACTCTGGCCATATGTCACCTTCATTTTCGAACTTCTCTGCCACTTTTCTAACAGACGCTTGGCGCTTGGTGTCAACGTGGGTGTAGTACACCAGTTGTCGAGTAATTTCGGCAGGGTCGTCTAAAGCCAAAATATTGTGCACTAAACTAGAAGACTCCAAAACAGGCCAATTTGAATCGTACAAGCCCTTGTTTAACGCCAACCAAATATACGTTTTGAAGGTTTGCTGAGCATCATCAAAATTAAACTCAACTAAACTTTTAGAAGCAATATCGTAAACTTTCCCACCCTGTTTAATATAGTTATAAACAAAATCATAAATTACTGGCAATTGTGCACCTATCACTCGCGCCTCATAAAGATGATCTGTTGGGTACATCCACCCCGAATTTTGTTTACCTTCTTTGTGCACTTTCATTTGCTTTAGGGCATTAATATAGGTAAATAAAATATCGGCTCCGCATTTTGCGTACTTTTCTTCTTGCGTCAGAAAATACATTACCCCGCAGTCCACGCCGTATTTTAACACATCCACGACTTTTTTATGTTGGTCATTGGTACCTGCACCTTTTGTGCGAAAAACAGGCAAGGTAGGCGCGCTGCCGCTCTCTCCAGACCAAATTAGGGGGAGTCCTTCTAAGTATTTACGTCTGTCCGATGGCTCATCAAAAGCGGCACTGGATGCTCTGCGTCCTAGTTCTAAATACAAAGACTTAGCCCAGTCAGTGCGATTGATCTTTCTGATCACCTCCGCTCGTTCAGCGGGCTTAACCCAAATTGACGGTCTAATGACTTGCTCGGCAAAGACTTGCGAACAAAAGGGTAAAAATAAAAAAAGCAAAAATAAGGTTCGATTAATGGAGCTGCGACAGAAAACAGATAGTTTTGGCATGAAAAATCTTAAGATGTGATTAAAAACAACATGATGTTAACAAGAATTGATGCCAAGCAATACTCGAAGTTCACTCTATGTATGTTCGATTATGATGTTCGATTATGATGTTCGCTTAAAGCATCAGCACGTCAGCCCTAAACCACAAAGCTTGGCATCAAAAAGCAAACCTCCTCCCCTTCTGCAAAAGGTTAGCTTGTAGGAAAATACCATCGCCTATGTGCTTATCGAAAGAAGTCCGCCGGACCATACCCTCGGCTCTCGCCTTATTTTAAACCTTCAAGGCTTTGATGACGCTAGGCGCGCTAAGGATGGAATATTGATATTCTGAGACAGTGTGTTTAACAACCATGAATCCAGTTAGTTCAGTGCCTTTGACTTATCGCAACAGGCTTGGCCGCCAACTAAAGAGAAAAGGAGACATCTATTGATTCTTATCTGTGGTACTCGACTCTACAGTTTGCGTCTCAGTAGCTGCACCCTCTTGCCCTTCCGCCTGTATCGCTTGTTGCGCAGCTATCTTGGCACGTTCTGCTTTACTGATGTATTTGGGCTTATTGCTCGAAGACAATTTAGCGTTAGCTTTTTTAGCGCGCGCTTTTAAAATTTGAATACCTTTTTTACGACGATTCACCTCAACTCCTACTCAACTCAACTCAACACTTTTAATAAGGCGCTTTAAACACACACCCAACGAATGTATGAGTCTATCAGTTTTTCCGGCCCTTAGAAAAAGTAACAGCCAGCCTCAAAGGAGAACAAGCATCTGCTAAATGCGGTAGCAAGCTATTTCTGCTTTCGACCATACGACCCGCTTCTAACTTCATATAAGTATTAACATCAGAAGACCAAGTTTTACGATCTTCGGAGTAAGCTATGTAATCATCTTCGAAACCAAGTGCTATAGCATGTTTAACAAGGGCCGCGACTTGTTGTTCGGTTTTGCATTCAATAGTAAAGGTCACACGGTGCACTTGAGTCACATCGATTCCTCGTGCTTTATGCCTATTAATTAAATTACTGTATAGGTCAAAGTAATTAATACCACTGGGGACCTTCTCTTTGGGCGGATTAACGCATCCCAACGCAACTAAGCTGATAACAACCAATACAAATATTTTATTCATAAACCCTAATTACCTGTAAGCGAGGCTATCTAAAATTGGATAACGCATGTTACGCAAATAATCTCAATTAGGGCAATACTTAAGAAGTAACCTACACTCTAGGCTGTGAATTAAAGTATTCCAACCCAATCTGCAGCTAACGTATTACCTAGACTTCAGGTTGCCTAAACAATGCTATATTATTTGTAACAAACTAATTCGGCCAGACCATCCAACTCAAATACCTATTAAGGACCCTACATGTCTCATTTGACCATAGTCGCGCATATAGTCGCCCAAGCCGAAAAAGTTGAGCAGCTTAAAAGCGTATTGCACGACCTGATTACACCTACATTACAAGAAGAAGGCTGTATTACTTACGATTTGCATCAAGATGATGATAACCCTGAGCATTTTATGTTTTATGAAATTTGGGCGTCTCGTGAGTTATGGCAACAACATATGTCATCTGAACATATAAGTGCTTTGTCAAAAGTGACAGAAGAGCTCATCGAAAGTATCACCTTGCATGAGATGACACGTTTGAGTTAAATGCAGCGATAACTTATACCATAGATATAAGCTTAACGAATTAATCTTAGCTAAGTGTGTCCTAGTTAAAGAGAATACAAATAGGTTCCGGCAAATTAACTGTATTACGCGTTTGATATTGGAGTAGACCGCGACTTTGGTCGACAGAGAAAACCGATACTGTATTAGAGTGCTGGCCCGCTGCAAACAACCATTTACCCGTGTGATCAAGGTTGATATTTCGTGGAAATGAGCCTCGAATATGCTCGACCTCTTGCAAAGCTAAGGTTCCCCTCTGTTCATCACTCGAAAACACACTCACCGAATCGTGGCCCCGGTTGGCTGAATATACAAATTTACCACTGGGGTGCACCACAATCTCCGAAGCAGAGTTAAACGCTTCTTGTTGTTTGGTTTTTTCATCTAGGGCTGGGGTTACATGAACCAGTGTTGCTAGCCCTTTATCGGCCTCATACCTAAAAGTACTCACGCTTAAGGCAAATTCATTTAGTAAATAAATGTAGTCACCGTTAGTACTAAAACGCATATGTCTTGGGCCGCCGCCGGGTATAGTGTCGGCTCGACTATGTTGTTCAAGATGGGAGTAATCATTGGATACTCGGTAAATAACTATGCTATCCATGCCTAAATCTGGCACTAATGCGTACTTTGCATCTGGCGAAAAACCGACCCAATGAGGGTGAGGAGATTGTTGTCGTTTCGGCACAACGTTCGCGCCACCTTGATGCTCAAATAACTGACTACGCTTTTGCACAGCCCCTCCTTCATCAAGGGGAAAAACAGCCACCGAGCCACCGCCATATTGGGCTGTTAACAAAAACTTTCCTGATGGGTGCACCGCTATATGTGCCCCTACTCCATCACCTATTTGGCTAGAGTTAAGCAATGAGAGACTGGCATCGGCGTTAATTAGATAGGCTACGACGACTGGCTGTTTATTGATTTTAGCGACTGCATACAATACTTCGAGACTAGGATGCTTAGCTAAAAAACCGGGAGCCGTCACGCTCGCTACTTTTTTGGGCGAAGACAAACGCCCTGTGTTGTCGTTAAAAACCGAGTGGTAAATGCCATCCCCTAGCTTAGATCCTGTACCAAAGTACACATCTTGTTTTGCCATACTTGACTGAGAAAACAGTAAACATCCCGCCACTAGAACGATAAGGTAGTTCAGAGCTTTACGGTTAACGTAGGTACGAACAAGGTTTGACATGACACATCCTTTAATCTGAGCTAATAACTATAATTGGCGGCCATAAGGTAGCCTTCAATCAACTTAATAGGCTTTCCAAAACTGCGCCATGTTTTCGATACTTTTCCACGCTGGCGTATTAAATACATGGTTATCGTAAACAGTGTTCCACTTATGCCCTTGAGGTTCAACTTTATTACGGATTTGATGTAAATCTTTAAACCCATATACGGTATCGTCTTCTTGCGTAACCTGCTCTACATGATTGAAATTATGGGCAAACCCACACCAAAACCGATTTTTATCAATACAAATTGGATGAGGTGTATGGGCAAAATAGCCTTGTAGCATATTTTGCATCACTTGCTTTTTAATCTGTTCGCTAAGGTATTGGCAAATTGCCGCTGCATCCATCATCAGTAATCTACCTAAGCTGGGTTACATGACCAACAAACAAACCTCAGCGTTAGTAGGGTTACTCCCATTAACCGAGAAAGGGGACGGTACAAAAAGCTAAGGAAAATATAAGGCGGTAGGCACCAAGTTAGAACGGTGTTATACATGGCTATGATGTCAGCCATACAATCAAATCCAGTTTTTAAACAAATATATCAAAGGTTAGTTGCTACTGGGAAGCCAAAGAAAGTAGCGCTTATTGCATGTGTAAGAAAGATGATTGTCATCTTAAATTCTATGTTGCGAGATGGTGTAATGTGGGAAGCGCCAAAGTCGATAAATTAACTATTGACGCCATAGTCTCTTGTTACTAAATGAAGATGACATGGCGTATTCCCTTTAGATAAACTCGAAACCCAATGGCTAGACAGCCCATTCATTATCGTTCGGATTAATGGGTACCGATAATGAAAAAATTAAACCATAAAAAATAACATTACAAAACAACGACTTAAAAACGGCGAGTTTTCGCTTCTAAAATAGGTGTAAAGGCTCCTGACGTATTTATACTAATTGGTGTGATGTGAAAACACATGGAAATACATTGAGATAGGCAAATTTAATAAACTGGCTATTGGAAGGTTCAGGGGATTTACTGAAATAGTTTTGTTGAACCTAGGCCTGATAGTGGTATCGAATAATCCGTACCACTATTTTAAATGGCGGCCGCCGTCTAACTGCAAATTACGTCCCGTCATAAATTGGCTATTCAGAATGTATTTTATCCCCTCCACGACTTCGGCAAAGCCCGCCTCTTTTGGCAATAGAGCTTTGGCATAGGCCTTATCTTTATAGGCTTGGTCGTCTTCAGGATTAAATTTTATTAATGCTGGAGACACAGAATTCACCTTCACTTTTGGCGCCATTAACGCAGCAAACGACGACGTTAAACTGTTCATGGCCGTTTTACTGGCCGCATAGGCAATATGTTTTTTACTGCCCTTTTCGGCAACATAATCGCTAATATGAATAATATCGGTAAAAGCATGTTCAGCATTGTTTAACAGGGGTTGCAGCGCCAAGTTTAGTTGATAAGGGACACCAACATGAATGGTCATCATCTTGTGCATAGTTGTGGCTGCTTGGGCTAGGCTTTCGGCGTTGTCGGGTAACCAATCTGATGCATTATGGATAAGTGCTCTAAGACTTTGGTATTGGCCGCAGACGTATGTGACAAATTGCTCAACTTCGGTTTGTTGATATAAGTCAATTTGATATAAATCGGCCCCCTTTTGTCGCAACTCGTCTATTGACGGGTAGTGCGTTCTAAACGTGCCAATAACACTATGGCCCTCGTCTAACAGGGTGTGTGCTAACTCATATCCCAAACGCTTACCCACACCAGTAATCAAAATTGGGCTATGGGCGCTACTCACCCTAGAAATTCGGCTCGGGTTTGAGGGTTGGCTTTAAAGCTGCCACCCAGGGCAGTAGTCGATGTAGACGAACTCACATCCATCACCCCTCTAGACTTAACGCAATAATGTGTAGCATTAATTGAAACCGCAACATTTTCGGTTTCGGTCAAGGTTTGAATTGCAACCAAAATTTGTTGGGTCAGGCGCTCTTGTACCTGAGGACGCTGAGCAAAAAAGCGCACAATTCGGTTTATTTTAGACAACCCAAGGATCTTATCTTTAGGTATGTAAGCAACGTGGGCGAAGCCGTCAATCGTCACAAAGTGATGTTCACAGGTAGACACTAGGCTAATGTCGGAGACCTTCACCATCTCATCTACCGACATCTTATTATCGATCACACTAATCGAAGGAAAGTTCTCGTAATTCAAGCCACCAAATATCTCGTTGACGTACATTTTTGCGATACGGTGTGGCGTCTCGGCTAAACTGTCATCAGTTAAATCTAAGCCTAGTGTGGTCACAACTTCTGTCATGGCACTTTTAATTTTTTGATATTTTTCTTCGTTGCTTAAAGTAGTGGGTAGAATTGGGGTTTCTAAGCCTTTTGCAACTAACGCATCGCGAACTAACTTTGCTTCAGAGCTGATCATAGTTGACCTCCTTGAATGGCAAAAAAGATTGTGCCATTGAAATGGGTAATACTCGATTGAGCCACTGTTAATTCGTGTTCAACGGATGTGATAATTGCTTTGCTGTGCATGTGTAAACCTGTGTAATCACTCTATTTTTATGTAATCTAATACTTTTAATTGCTAGTTTAAGATCAACCTAGGCTATCCAGAAAAGTGAATAGGTCGGCATTCAATCGTTCCCCGCAAAAGGATTAGCCCAGCATATTAACACAGTATAGGCATCGAATAGTATTCAACGCCTAGTGCGAGGCCAACTTTTGGCTTAATATCAATTTTGTTCGGTAAAACACGCCCTAATATTTGTTATTAGCTTTGTGCTCGATTTAACCTCAACCCGAGATGAAAAATGTCAAAACACTTTATTTTATCTGTATGTTCAAATGTTATACACAAGTTCACCGGTCGCTACCCTTCTTATTTAACAACAGCTGGCAGACGCTGGGTTTCTGCCAAAGCTTTTATTGGCGTACCTAGTCTCGCCAAATCTATAGCCTGTGTGGCAGTGCTCAGTACAACAAGCTCTGTTACCTATGCCGCTCCCTCTGCAAGTAGCGCCCCTCATTCAATGTTACTTCAATCTCAGGTCCTTACGCTAAAAACGGCAAAAACCGACCAATTCGAGTGGGGGACGCTGATCACCTACTTTGATAAAGAAACCCACGGTACCCAAGACTCCTTAACCGCAGTCGCCATTATCAAGCCCGGTTTAGAAATTCATCCTCCCCATGCTCACGCAGAAGAAGAGTATTTAATGGTATTGTCCGGCTCAGGACAGTGGACCTTAAATGGTGAAGTCTTTGCAGCCAGTAGCGGCGATATGCTGTACGCCAAGCCTTGGGATAGCCATGGCATAACCAATACAGGCTCTACGCCGTTAAAATTTATCGTTTGGAAGTGGAACAGTAAAAAGGTCCACCCTCAAACACAACCCAATCATTCTGAGCATGCCAATCATTAGCCCTCAAGCAAAGGACAATAATTATGCGCCTATCCCAACATTTGATTATCGGCTTACTATTATCGGCAGTTAGCTTACCTAGCGTGGCAAGCTCTCCAGTCATCAGCCAAACTCAACAGCAAACGGCCTCTGAATTAATCGAACACGCATTAAAGAGTGACTTGGCTTTTGATATTGTCGAATCCCTAACGACCCAAGTCGGCCCGCGTTTAGCAGGTTCAGAAGCAGAAGTTAGAGCACGAAACTGGGCGCTCAAATTGGGCCAAGATCTTAATTTCGACAAAGTAACACTAGAGCCCTTTAGCATCCCTTTTTGGGACAGGGGCCATTTACATTTATCATTAACCACTCCCTATCAACAAGCCCTGCACGGCACTGCTCTGGGTGGCAGTGCAGCATCAAACACTCCCATTAATGCGCCAGTCGTGTACTTTCGTAACTTAGCTGAACTGGCCAAGGTCAAAGAAGGGGAACTCGCAGGAAAAGTTGCCTTTGTTGATGGCGATAAACTGGTTAAAAGCCAAACTGGCGCGGGCTACCCACCCGCTAATCAACGCCGCAGGATCGGTTGGCAACATGCACAACGAGCCAATGCACAAGCCCTACTTATTCGCTCAGTAGGTTCGAGCTCACACCGTTTTCCGCACACAGGCATGATGCGTGACAACAATAAAAAATGGGCCAATATTCCAGTCGTCGCCATTTCTAATCCCGACGCAGATCAACTGCGCAGACTTCACGCGTTAAATAAACCTCTGGCGATATCGCTACACTCAGAATCAAAATGGAAAGGACAAGTAAGCAGCGGCAATGTCATTTTAGACCTAGTTGGCAGTGAAAAACCCGAAGAAATCGTATTAATTGGCGCGCACCTCGACAGCTGGGATTTAGGCACAGGGGCAATCGACGACGGAGCAGGAATAGGCATTACCACAGCCGCAGCCGTGCTGATTGCTAAGCTACCCAAGCGCCCTAAACGGACCATTCGAGTAGTGATGTTTGGTGCTGAAGAAGTGGGGCTGTTGGGGGCTTATGCCTATGCCGAAAAACATCAAGCCAACCTACCCAATCACGTCGTGGCCACAGAATCTGACTTTGGTGCGCAAACCATTTGGCAGTTGGTATCCAATGTCAATCCCCAAGCAACACAGCTAATCGATGAAATCAGCCATATACTCGCCCCCATAGGGATCATTCGTGGTGGCTCAGATGTAGTCGGCGGAGGCCCAGATATTATTCCATTAGTCGAGCAAGGCGTGCCCACCATACGCCTCAATCAAAACGGCCGCGATTACTTTGATTTGCATCATACGCCAGACGATACCCTAGACAAAATTGACCCTAAAGCCCTTGCGCAAAACGTTGCGGCCTATGCAGCAACCATTTATTTGATTGCAGATTCAGATCTTGAGCTAAAAGCCGTTTCACAAAATACCCCCTAAACAAAGATTGAGTGGTATCAAGTACCTAACCGCCATAGAGTTAGGTACTTATTTTTCCGGCTATACTACATTTTTGCTAATAATCAGGCTGCTTCGTGGCGACTCCCTTCACTGCTGCCACCAAAACCAAAAGCCCAAAATTAACATCAAAGAGCCTACAGCCACTTGCCAGTGATATTTTTTAATCAATGCTTCGGCTTGGTCACCTAGGAAAAACACCAATACCGCCAAACCGAAATATCGGATGATACGCCCCAAAGCTGTCGCTAGGATAAACAACAACAGATTATAAGAGGTAACCCCAGCCGCCAGAGTCGCAATTTGTAACGGGATGGGCGTTACACCTGTACTAAACACAAATAAAAAACCCTCATCCTCCATGCGCTGGGTAAACTCGTCAAATTGCGCTTGGGTGGTCAATGTTTGGGTGATGTATGTTTCAAATACGTCGAATAAGAAATACCCCACAGCATAAAATGCAAGGGCTCCCAACAAACAACCTATAGTCGCCATTAAAGCAATCAACCAAAGCTTGTCTCGCCTAGCCTGCATTAAAGGCACGAGTAAGGCTTCTAAAGGGATAGGCACTAAGGTCGACTCCAAAAACGACACAAACCCGATACCCGACAACATATGCTTAGACTCAATCAAGTCTTTAGCCCAGCTTTTTATACTCATACACACCTTAAAAAACCCATTTTTAGCTAGGGCATTTATTTATCGACAGGTAAATTATCGACTGGCTAACAATTGCTTAATTCTAGTTAATTCATCTTTCAAACTATTGGTTAAAAGAGGCTGTTCTGCACGCCTATACCAATACCCAGCATTAGACATATCGCCCTCTATTCGATGCAAATATCCATGCAACAAACACCCCCAGACACTGGGATCGTGCTGAACCAATTCGTGAGCAGCATCCCACTGGTCTTGTTCAATTAAGGCAACCGCCCGTAAAAAAATATCCTGCATATACACCTTGTAACCCTTTACACATGAGCGCGCATTTTATCTGGTAAAGCCCAAGAGCTAAAGGCGAAAAACCAATCGCAGTTCGCTACAGAGGAGTAACATAAAAAAGAAGGCAGGACTGAGCCCCGATAGCTGCCCGCGACAAAAGGCGTAGATTATAGTTTTGGATTATTGCTATGATTTTCTCGGCTGGAAACATCACATAGACGGGCTAGCTTTCTCTAGCCTGTTTAATTGTTACTTTGACGGCTAAATCCTCACTCAAGGCATATTGCTATAGGGCGCTGGGCACATACCTACAGCAATCTTTTACTACCTGAAGTTGTTGCTCTTGGCTATTAACAGAAAGGTCGTGGGTGCTATAAACAATCGCCCCTACCCCAGCTATTTCGGTGTTTCCTGTAAATTCGACGACATAATATTTACCCGCTTCGACCTCAAGCTCCAATGTTTTACCTGGGGTCAAAGCAAGTAACGGCCAAGTCATCTTTAACGAATGATTTCCCTTAGGTAAATAAGCCCACGAAAATGTGTTGTTCGTCAAAGTTGTAAAACGTTTTTGATTGATGCTAGCTGACACTGGGTAAATAAATGGCGCGACAACTATCCTGACACAGGGGGGTTTTGTCGTAGGCTTCTTCAGTTTGAACGAAGTTAATTCCTTCGAAACATTGAAACACCCACCGCAAGGTAGGCGTTGCGGTGGGGATATTAATTTGGTTCGGGATGGTCTTATTGGCTTTTTCCATGCTCGCTCGCATACGTCGTTGCGCGATTGAGTAAACCAGTAACGATAAGGTCATAATCATTAACAACGCGTCTATACGACTCGGTTTTTTAATGAACAATGATGAAACAAAAAACAGCGGGTCTTTTAGAAATCTAAATCCTCTTTCCACCGCAGACTGTGCCTTGTAATGATGCAGTACCTCCTCAGGTGTGAGGGTTTTATTGTCTGCATTCGTGGCTAATATGAAACACGACTTTTGTTCGATAGCATGTTGAATGGCTTCGTCTTTCTGCTCAATGTTAGCACTTGTTTGCCACACAATTTGCTTCACGGGCGCATCTTTTTTAGGGCGGCCTTTTCCTTCATATACCTTATGCGCAATGCAATCAAACGTGGTCAGTTGATGATATTTTTGACGCTTGTTGAGCGCCGCTAATGCCTTGAGCGCGTCGTCTTTACACATAAAACGCTGGGCTTGTAAATGAAACAAGTCTTTATCAAGCTTCTCCTTGGCTCGGTCAGTTTGCCTATGGATTGTTTTTGTTGCGCGCTCACCAGCAGCTTTTGAATTTACCACTATCCACCGCTGCTTTATATCCATGTGCTCAACCTCATTGACTGTGTATTGATAATTGTCGTCAATGGTCGTCCATTGTTGTACCGCTAGCGCTTCGCTAATCAGCGTTTTTTCCAATTTGATAGTGGATGGGATAAGCGTAATAAATGTTAATTGCGATAGAAATTCAGCGTTATCTTTATGATAAAGCTTACAGTCAGCCACTAAATAGTTAGGCTTGGGCGCTGTTTTAACCATCTTGACGAGTGCCTTGGCGCGCTCTTTAAACACTTTTGTATCAGCGCTATTACCATCCCAATTTTTACAAGCCAAAGGTATTCCACCATCTTGACTAACAATCATTTCTTGAACAACTTGTTTTAAATCAGGACGATGCGCTTTGCTGTGACCGTGCGTTATTCTGATAACATGCTCATCACAACTCTCATCTTCATCATCTGCATACTCACCTGTTAGCGAATGACTCGTGGTATCAAGCGATTTGAACTGGCAGTCCACGGCCTCTATTTCACAGGCCTGATGCGATACCAATGAAAACAAACTTTCACAACCAAAGTCATAACACTGGTCAAGTGTTCGCCCTAATTTGTGACGATTGAAGTGAGATGCATCAACACCTTCGCGAAATAAATGCTCTATGGGAAGGTTGGTGAAAAACTGAGGGCTAAGGGACAAAGGGCGATTTGAAAACCCTAAACCATTCATTATCATGCCCTTAATCGCCTCGCCAGGAGTGATTTCCTGCTTATCATCTTGTGGCAAGTGTTTATCTAATAGGGGCACAATATTTAAGTCGTCTATAACGCCGGCAACAATGCCATGATGGTCTAACCGCTTGATTTTTATTGTCATATCGTCCTCGAAAGTTGAGGTGGTATTGTACTAAACTGAGGATCTTGTAGGAAATGTTATAAATAGAAATAATTCAATTTTGTCTGAGCAATGTGAGATAAAAGGTGTACTTCGCGGTTTTGTATATCGCAGAAAATCCAATGCCGACGCCCGATCTTATTAACATCCCTGACCGTCAAATAGGAACGATATTCCCCATTAGAAATATCAACAATCCATTGCTTGTATTTCTTTACCGTTTTTGGCGGTTTTAAATAAATCAACGTTCTCATGTGTACTCCTTCTCACATTGATCCCAATACATATTAGAGATCGAAAAAGGATCTAAGATCAAGTTGAAAAACCCCATAACCACATGAAAAACAAAACTTTTATTGTGATTTTCAATTCAAAACAGAGCCTATGATTGAAATATATCAACGGTGCTTTTTAGCGCGATTTGCTAACTTTTTGATTTGCTTGGAAGGAAACAATGATTTTGTTGTGACAGCTTTTTCAGGATCAAAAAAGTGGAAAAATTTAAGACATTTTTAAATATTTTTTTATTTTAAAACGTTTCTGATTTAATTTTATACAAATTGTACATGTTCAGCATGTGGCTATCGCTCCTGCCACCATGAAAACAGTCCAAATACTCAAATATATAAACAGATAAATTGCTAGAAACTTGGTCACAAAAGTTTAAGTTACAGCTTCGTAGGCTGTTTTAACGATACATTAGTGAGCGCTAATCCATGTGCACACATGTGTTCCTGCATAATGGCTAACTTCTCTGTCTTCATTAATGATAAATATGGGTTCAAACCTTCTTCCATATGAGTATCGAGTAGTTTCTCATTTTGTCTAGAATACACATGATATTGAGATAAACTTAAGTTTGCTCGAATACTTTCTAGTGTAGGTAAGATAAGACTATTGGCCTTAATCTCTACTATACCAATATTTATACCTTGAGGATCAAAATCACCAAAGTGGTACCACATACCAACATTCGATTTCCGCAAGACGGTGACAGCTTTAGGAGAAGCCTTATTATCCCCTCGATAAACAACTAAAATAGCTTTATTAGTGTCGACAGCAACAGATAGCTGTTCATGGGTAATAGAAACAAATGTATCGAAGTTTTCGACACTAATGACAGTTTTAATACCCAACGCTAGTATTTGTTCAACGCAACCACCTAAATAGCCTTGAGTGTCAGTTTCTGAGGTAAGTACCCGATACTCAATAAACATCTCCCTTGGCTTAAGCGAGATGAATTTTTCATTCTTCCCGAACTCACTAATTTGTGTTCTAGTTAGTTTTGACAATTCTTCAGCGGGATCATCTACGGGGTCGAAGCCTGTTAATCTTTTAACTTTTTCTCTTATAAATGCACGATTAGAAGCTGTAAGAGTTATTAAATCTACTTGTCTAGTTCCAACATTATATTCATTGAATAATGCTAGCCAGATACCTTTAGCTGGAACATTGTCGCATGCCAACCTCAAGTACTTGCTAAGCTGGTAATAGTCTTGTTCTCCAATTGTAATACTCAACTTAGCGGCTCCAAAATTAAATCAGTCACACTAACTGTTGCTGATTGCTCAAATGGCTTATTAGTTTTAATAGTTAATTTTCGCTTTGTCTTGAGCGACTTTATTTGATTGAGTTCTTTATAAGCATAAGACATAAATCCATATGGGTAGCCAACTTCGCCTAGGTTCAACTTCCAATACTCTCGACATGAAACCCTTTCAACTTTTGATAAACGCAACATTTCAATAAGATGGGCTTCCATTCTATCGCTGTATTCAATCAGCTCTTCTGAATTAGCCTCCCCTTCAAAACTTGATGGTTCTTTGTTGTCTTGGTTATGGTCGAGATTAAATTCACACCTTGGCTTAAGAGTACTAAGCAAATCTATATAACTTGCAATATAACTCTGATTCTCTACTTCAACTGCTAATTCATTAACGTTATTATCAGTATGACAAGGTAAAACTAACTCAGTGAGCTCGTCATCTGTGGGATCATATTTAAAACCTTGGCTATGAGTTCTAAAGTGATTATAAAAAGCCCAAACACGTTTTGAGTCCTTAGATTGTTTCTCAAATTCCCATAGTAGATGCTTTAAACGTGGAATAGAGGCTAATATTGCTTCTCGACAATCATCAATGCTGCGAAACAGTTTAACGCTTAATATTTTACGTAACTCTGGGTTGCTGCCAGCTAAGTCATTTAGGGTTTGTAGATCTAAGACCAACAACTTTTTAGTGAGTCGATCAAGACGATTAATTAAATACTTGTTTTCTGCTTGTTTATCAGCGATTGACTCTACATGCCCAAACTTAGTATGCAAAGCAATTTCAATTGACCTAACTTCATTGCCAATCCCATCGCGCATTAGAAAAACCATACCGCGGATATCAGTTAAATGCTGGCCATAAGTTCGAGTATTTTTACTTTCTTTCGCTTGATTTAACTGTGAAATTTTAAGCTGTAGTTGGGCTAACCATTCATTCACATCTGGTGATAAACGCCTATTTGCCTCCTGCTTATTTAGTAGGTATGAAAGCTCAACTAAAACAGATGATGCACTAAAGCCTTCAACTTCATTACCATGAACAATGTTATAACTGGTTAAAGTATTAAAAAGACGGGTTAGTTCACCTAAATCACTTTCTTCCTCTCCGTTCAACTCGGTAAGTCGTGCTATGGCCTCAGCATTTTGTGTTATCGCCTTACCGAATTCCGCGAATTTTTCCGCTAAGCTATTCATGCGTGAACTCTATTTGTTCTGATTCTTCTTCGTCAACAGCTATCACTTCATATTCTGCAATAAACTCCATCACAGTATGAATGTAATCTACCTTACCGGTGATTTGATAAAGCATCTCGCTGCGATTCTTAACAACCAGCAAACTTAAGCGTTCTAGTCCGTCAAACAATGCTATTAACTTATCAACTGTAGACTTTTTAACAGTTTTAAATGCTGATCACTGTACTAATTGATTTAAGTGCTTTAAGTGTAATTCGTTGTCTGTTACCAAATTCAATATCTCTGAGTAACGAATAACATCACCGGATACAAGTACGCCAGCATCACTTTTAACCTTAGAAATAAACACTAAGAACTCAACTACCGGCTCTATCTCATCTCTAACTTTCAAAAACTCTTTTTTTAGCAATAGCCTATCTGTCGCATGCTCAGGATCAGTTGATGTGAGATAAAAAGCTCCATTTTCATTAACTCTTGTTAGCTTTCTATCAAACACAGCCATTGCCGCATCAATTTGAATTTGGCCTTCATTTGTTTCAAGAAACTCATAACACTCTTGATCGGTGTAAGGGCAAATGAACTTTTTCTCGTTATATAATTTTTCCAACACGTTTCTTAAGTTCACGCTACACCTCTTCAGCTTCTAGTAATTCAGTTAATTTACTTTCAGTAGAGTTAATACTGTCAGCAGAATATTCCCGGTAAACACGTTTATGTCCATTTTTACTTTCAATTTGATAGCAGTGCTGGTAATACTGCAAAATATCACCTTTACCGGAAGGCTGAGCACTTAAAATTCGGATTCCTTGTTCATCAAATAACTTAATTAAAAGCTTGGAGTTTTCAGCATCTATTTTATCAAACTCATCAACACAAAACGCCAATTTAACATTGGTATCACTTCGCATCAGATTTATTAAGCCAATATAAATGGATACGATAATTAGGTATGTTAGACCGTTTGAACTTAGCTCAGCTATTTCTTGATCATTAGTTGCCATCTTAGGAGTTTCGCCATCCATATAATCAACTGTGAATTCAAAATACTTAGCGATATCAATAACTGGTTTATGGGTATTAAGTAAGTTAACTAAATTGGTTAACTTACTTATAAGTTCATCATCAGGTAGCTCGTTTAACTGCTGAAACTTCCAACGATTATGTGCTTTAGCAAAATCTTCAAGACTAGAGAAGTAAGCTAACGTTTTTAATCTAGATGACACTTTAATATCAATCTTCCCCATACTTTCAAATGGGTTTGATACCTGACCAATTTTCGTAGTTAATTGACGCCCTTTAACGCTTAACTGCTTATCAGCTTCCTTAACACTAGTACTAAAATTACTGATACTCTCTGCAACAACAGTATAATTTGAGCGAAGTAATGACTCTTGAGATACATGGTCTTCTTTAAAGTAATTTCTAATCTCTCTAGCAGCTTTTATCCATAAATTTTCAGGCTCAACTTCATCCAGAACTTCTTGACGCATCTTTTCGAAAAATCGAGCGGGGTGTGTGCGCTGTACTCGAATAAAAACTTTCTGCAATTGGTTAAATGTGTCCTTGCCTGACTGCTTAGTTTCTTCAAGCTGCTCTACTAATTTATCTAGTGTTAGCTTCAACCTTTCAACGTCATAATTAACGTAACGAGAGCTATGGGCTTCATTTAGGCCAATATTTAAAGCTTGCCCAGACTCGATCATAACGCTTAGTTCTTTCAGTTGATTTACAAGTTGCACATTAACTTCATTACTTTTAACTAGGTCTGTACTTATTTGCTTTTGCTGTAATTCAAAAGCAGTTCTTTGTTCCAGAGATAATCTCAGATGTTCTGCCAGTGCCTGTTCTGCTTTGATTTTTTCTTTGTTTAATATTGGGTGCTTTACCCATTCAATCTGTAGAAATTTCTTATAGCGGGTTACACGATTACCAGCATTTAAAGCTCTTTCATGTTGTTTCTGAGCAAGCTCATATGCTTCTTTAGCCTTATTAATAGCTTCATCACTAAAGCCGTTATCACGAATGGCTTTATTTTCGTCCTCTTTACTTTTTTCAATTTGAAGCTTTAGTTCTTTCAACTTTGTTTCTGCAACTGCCGTCGCAGCATTTACTTGTTCATTCAGCTTTTCATCAATACTATAAAGTGATGTTTGCTTCTCTGTATTAAGCTTTTCGATATTTTTCTTGTTAAGAGCAACTAACTCACTTTTTTGCTCAATTAGTTCCCTCAAATTCGACTGGCATTTAGCTAAAGCAGTCTCTATACCTGCAACATGCTCTTTTAACCAAAGATCAGCTTGTATTTTCTTATCCTTTATATCTGCTTCAAGTTGTTCGTTATAAGCTTGTTCTTGTTTCGCTTCTAAACTAACTCTTGCTACGTCATGCTCTTTAGCATCGCATTTACTCGATAGTGTTTTGGCTTCTAACTCGACTTGTTTTATCTGTGTTTCAAGCTCAACAATATCTTTGTCTAACCCTTGTATTTCTTCGATGATAGATTGCACATTACCAAAGCCTTGGGATTCTATTTGGCTTAAATCAATATTCAAACCATAAAGGCTTGACTCACCGTGGTGAAACTCTGGTTTCAGGTTTTTTCGCAATAGCAATTCAGGATTAATAACCTTACCTAAGGTATCCTCAAAGTCAGGAACATTTTCGCGTAGATAGTTAAAAAGTGTTCCATCTTCAATTCTTGATTTTAAGACGGCTTGTTGTTCTATTTGCTGTTGTTTACGTGCTGATAAGCTATTAAGGCTTTCTAATTTCTTTTTTCGTTCATCCTTAAGTTCACTAAATGCATTTGTTTCATTTAATAATTCAGATTGTGCTTCAGATAAATTTTTACTTGATTCAACATGCTCCTGGTTCAAATTTTCGAGCTGTTCTTTAATCTCTGGTTTTAATACAGGATTTAAAAGGCGTTCTTTAAACTGAGCTTCCTCTCTACCAATACTATTTTCTTTTTTATTTAAGCATTCATTATCTATTGTAAATTGATCATTTAAGGACTTGAGTTGCTGTTCAAAAGAGCTAAGGATATTGTGTTTGTCTACCTGGCTTTGATTGTTAAAATCCTGAGTTGAATTAGATAAATTTAACTGAATATTAGATATTGTTGTTTGTAACTCAGACCTTTGCTTTTCAAAAGCTTCGTTGATGTTTGTAACACCTGAGGATATTTTTTCGTAGTGTTCTTTTGTTTTTTTACTTTGGTATTCCAGACTGTCTACTTGTTCAAAAAGCGCCTGCAGCTCAGCGATAGGCAAATATTTTTCACTAGGCGATTCAAAATCTTCCTTTAGCTCTAACAAAGTATCAATTTCACGAGATACCTTTAGTAAGGTATTTTCTAGTTCGTTTGTAGTCAATTTTTCTTGCGTGTCAAAGTCCACAAAAGATTGATTGATACTATTTCGCTTTAAAATTAAGTCTTTAATTTCTTTTTCTATTTTCGCTTGTTCGATGCCAAGTTGATTTTGCATATTACCAATAACATTTAGTAGACCTGAGATATCATCACAATAGCCCTGCTGAGTTATTGCAGCATTAGTTAACTCAATATTTTTGGGCTTTTGACGGTCAATAGCTAACCAAGCTTTACGCTCAGCCATCCAATCATTGATTTCAATTGAGTGGTTGTTTAATGATAACAATTGACTTGGTATAGCTCCTTCTTCGACCAAGATATTGGTCAATGTAGAACGAACCGCATCCATTGATACTTTCCCTCTGAAAATACCAATTAGTACGCGATCAATATTATCAATACTGTCACCTTGGATGGGAAATGAGTAACGAGGCCTCCACTTCCTAATAGATTCACTATCTGGCGTCTTCAGCCTATATGGCTTATTTGATTGAATAATATTTCTATACGTTTCACCACTTAACTTTGGGCTTAACTCACGCTCAAAACGATCTGCGTTCGTTCGTAATGCGTTATTTTGTACAATAGTTTTACCGCCTAATTCATCTAAGAGAAAAATATTTTTATCAAAGGCTCCTGACAAAAATTGATATTTAATAGAGTTATCTGTTGAGCTACAGATCACACAATGAGTTTCATCACCTCGCACATACTCATAAACTATATAGCTACTCGGATTTGGTAAGTAATAATTAACGAAGCTTTGAGTGACTAGCCCTTTTTGTTTTGCAAGGTCGCTGCCTTTTACACCATAAAATAATAAAGCCAATTTTAAAGTCGTGGTTTTACCGGCTTTGTTTCTACCATCAAAATTAGTGTGACCATTTGTGTTAAGAACAACAAACTGCCCACGGCTCAAATTATCGATGGCTATAATGCGGTTTAAGTGAGACATAATTCCCTTTTGCTAGCATCCAAAATAGTTAAAACAAATATTACACCAGAATCAAATGATGTGGTAGAGTTTATATATACAGTTTAAAATGATTCTCAAAATCACAATGATTAACAGCGTATATTTGGTTGATTTACTCTTAAGTTATACCGGTTCCTTTAATCGGCAGCAGTTAATGGACTTAACCGGAATGTCCATTGCTACAGCAACTCGTACCATTAAAAAATATAAAGAGAGCAATGAAGATAATTTAAAGTACGTGGTTGAAAACAAGCGCTATGAAATTACCAACATTTTTAAAAGCAACTTCAATATAATTGCGGAAGATGCACTTAAATTACTGGCATATGGTCAACAAAGAACACAAACCGGCTATTTAAATACTATTGGTCCTGCGGTAGCCTCCAATGGGAGTTCAAACCTATCACCAGATATTGTTCCTGAAATTACTCGCGCTATTTACAGCAAATATCCTATTGATATTGAGTATTACAGTACTCAATCATCCCAAGAAATAAGAACCATATTACCTTTAGCGATTTTTGAGAGTAGAGGAAATTGGTATGTACGTGTATTCGACTTGAAAGACAATGGATACAAAACATTTAAGTTTATTCGAATTAATAGTGTTATTGGTATTTCAAACGAAAAAATCACCGAGGTGATTAATGACAAAGAGTGGGGTGAAACTGTTACCTTAACCCTTGGTACGCATCCAAATCATCACAACCCTAAGGGCTTAAAAAAAGATCTAGGATTACTAGATAAACCAGTATTTAATTTAACGGTCCCAAAGGCTCTCGCAGGCTTTAAATTGGCAGAGTTAGCAGTTGATTCATCACCTGATGGTAGCTTAAGCCCGGATTACTTTCAGTATAGATTGTTGAATTTACATGAGCTTATGAAAGTAAGCTCAATGAAAATAGCGCCAGGTTTCATACAGTAGTATGCAGTTTGTTTATGCCAATCCAATTGAGGAGAACGCATAATGCTAGAAACGCGTTAATTCTTCGCTCATTTTGCGCTAGGGTTACTTGCCAGTTATTGAAGGGCTACCCCGCCCATGATTTTCACAGAGACGACTTCCAGAGTTGATTGAATCCTACTAATCGAGCCTAATTGAAGACTTATCCACCTACTTTTAGCTTCGGGATACATCTAAAACAAATACATCTATAAGCCCTTTTAACTCAGATGGTAATTGCTTTTCTATATCATTTTTAAGCTCGTTTGCAGTCGTTATTCCATGCGATTTACGGTTAGCGACCTTTTCATCGGAGCCAAACCAGATAACAAGATAAATCCCCTGTTGCTCAGCATCAGGATGAATAGAATATCGTTCGTAAAGTTGAGTTGATGCAGCAGAATATAGCTCTGAATGCCATTGTCCTTTTGCTTCGATAACAAGAAGCTTTTGCCCCCCTCCAAATGCCTTTGTTGCCGTTATATCAATTCGATTTTGATTTTTAGTTTGATGTTCTGATCTAATAATTATATTCAAAGGCTGAAGCATAACATGAAGGCGCTCGGCAACAATTTCAACTGAATTCACTTCATCTAGTCGACCATAGTTTCCATTGGTATCTTTGTTATAAAAACGATTAGCTGCATTGAACTCCCCACCTTGTATTTCTTTTTGATAGCGTTCAAACGTATGAATAATTAACGCACGTAGTCCTTCGACAGTAACCACCTCATTATTATCTAACAACTCAACAATTTCCTGGGCTGATGGTGGCTCAAAATCTCTTAAAGCCAACTTTCTTTGCTGCTCCGCCTTAATACCTTTTAATGGCAAATGAATGTCTTCATAGCATTTATTATGAAGTAGACGATTAATGACAGTAATTGCTTCCTCGGGTACATCACTGTTCATACACCAAATAATATCTGTTATAAATCGATAAGCTACTTCATTGTCGGGACTGCCTGTTCCCCAATGGCTTGGTAAATGGACTTTTGGCCACTTGTCATAGAAAGCAATGAATATAGCCTCAACCATTTGAGAATTAGGTTTAGGCCAGTAAGGATGTTCTCCTCTGTTAAATGACCCCGAACGGCTCTCAAGTAAAAAAATAGACTGCTTATCTGACTTAAGCCAATCCAAATAAGGCTCAGCCTCTTCTAAGGTTAAAAAATAAAAGGCCCTAATAAACCAAAACTTACACTGATTTAGATGTTTTTCGTCACTTTTCATTTCTGGCAATTGTGAAAGTAAGGCATGACAACGGGTACGTATAACGTTATCTAATTTACTTCGCTCAGAGTATTGAGCAGCAATATCAAATAACTCATCTAAAGCATATATATCAAGTTTTTCAAAATGAGATAACCAGTCAATCGCAAGTTCTCCGCGTAACGAAGCGAAAACTTCATCATACTTTAGTAAACCTATCTCTGGATGTTTACAGTTTCCATTAGCCAACTGTGGTTCTAGATATAGAATGAGAAATTTTTTGGCCGACTCGATATCGGGAAATACTAGACGATCTACTTCAGCTTTTAGCGAGTCTCGTTCCGCCTGCTCAAATTCCTGATAGCTCACGCTTAAGTTGGTTCGAAGAGCCAATAACATTGCTGGCTTAACGTTCTCTAGGTGGCCATTTAACCTAAAAATTTCTATGCACGCTGCTAATAATATAGTTTCGACGTACATACATTGGGATGCGCATTGCAATTCTGCGAGCTTTTCTAAACTAGGGACGTCTGGTTCAATAAAGTCAAGGCAATTGCGTAACGCCATTCTTACTAACTTTTCATCCCCTACTTTTTCGTTAATTTCGGCTGGCTTGTTAAGTACTAGGTATGAAAAAAAACGAAGAGCACCAAAATCTTCTCCTTTTTCAATCATCTCTCGATTATTGTTAAAGTAAGCGATGTTTTCTATTCGAGTTTTATCCTCTTGATTTTGCCTACGCCTCATAATACGGCGATGTCTCTGCTCCCATTTAACATATTCTTCCTTTCTCGCCATCCTTGCTTTTCTTACCTTTAATGCCCACTTACGCATAAACGCTGGCTTACTATTAGCTTGGCTACGCATATGCTGCTTAATAGGATTTTTATTGCCTTTTTTATTGTCTTGGTGATAGTGAGCTGGGATGAAATGTTCCCATAATTCAACATTATTATTTTCATATGCGAAATCTACAAGAAACTGAATATCATTTGGACGCAAGCATAAGCCTGCATGAGAATAATGCCCATTGAACTTATCGATTCGCATTTGAAAAATAGCGTCACTATTGGTTAGGTTTCCAAATACATGAGCAATAATTTCTTGCCGTAGTTCATGGTTTTCTTGCAGTGCTTTAACAGAAGCTATATCGTTTGTTCTTCCGTATCCCGAGAAGTTTAGATTTTCTACCCATTGCCATATTTGCAATGGCTGTAATGGTGGTTTTGCTAATTCAAAGAAACGATCTAATAGCGCCCCAATAATTTTGCTAATTCCAATACGACAATCACATTCATAAGCTTTTTTGCCACAAGTACAGGCTAAATCTTCACTTAATCGTTCTAATAAAGGAGTAACCACGCTAAGTGATAAACTCGAAATCAATGATTTAATATAGTATCGGCTTTCAAATGTTCGTTCAGAACGTTCTGAGCAATTAGAATAAAGTTGAGCACAGTTTCTAAAATAGCGTTCTAGCTCTTGTAGTGAAAAATTATCAATAGAGGTTTTGGTTATCACATGAGTTGCAAGTCTTAGTGAATCATTATTTGCCTCATCAATTAATTGTAACACGTCAGGGTAAGTATCATATTCATTGCAATCAAGAAGGCTAACGATAGCTTGCAAGCGAGTAGTAAAGCTTTCGCTTGAACAGTGAACTATTTGCTGCAACTCCACTAAAAGTTGCGAAACGGCAGGTGAACCTTTTAGTAACTCCAAAATAAAATTACGTAAATCACCATCATTATTTGTCGTAATAATCGTTTTGATTTCGGCTACAACCTCCTCTGTGAAGAAGCCTGCCACACTATAACTACGCCAAAAATCGCCACGCCTAAAATATGGATCGGCTACTTCAACTTCAACCAGTCTAGTCAACAGAAAACGTTTGGATGAATGAGATAACTGAGATGGATCTCCATTAGCAATAACAGCGTAAGGGTCCAGTTCAATAATTACCCTTTCAAGGTCTTGATTTCCTGACGATGCCATCCAAGCAACTAAGCCACGCAGTTCATCTCGAACTACGCCATTAGGAGCAATTACTGAAAAACATTGTTCAACTGAAAGCGAATCTGATCGAGTACAAATGCGTTTAACAAGGTAAGTAGCTGCGCCATACTCCGCAACTATTTTATGAATAGGTCGGTGTTGGTCGGAATTGTCACCTAGCTTGAACAGCTTAGTCGCTAATAGTGCATTTTGATCATTTTTATCCACCTTTAACAATGAATATATCGAAGGGTAGATCCTGTCTTGGCTAGTTTCGCCTACACTAATACCCTCTGAGCCCGATAAAAGTAGTTTCGCAAAGACTTCTGATGCTAAAGAAACTTTATCCTCTACGGTTAGCGTAGAGTTAACTATAACTGCATTATTTACTTCACGCGCTAAATGGTACAAGGCTTGTTGGAATATTGTGCTTTTATCTGAAAAGTGCCCGTCGCTTTCTATGTATGCATCAGCAAACAACTTCAAAAATTGAGGGTTAGGTAGTATAGGGCTAAGCTCAAACCTCCCGATTTCAGCATTGAAGTCGTCAAAATCATCTCTACCGGTATGATTAGAATAAATAGCTCTCTGTTCTACTTCATCAAACTCAGAGAGTTTAACAATTAAAGGCTCTTGACCAATAAACTGTTTAAAAACGCTTGATGATGAATTGCCCCACTCCGACGAGCGACTTGAAATTATGACGTAGTTTGGACTTACAGATGAAACCTTGCCTAATAACTTATGAATACCAGCATCATCAATTTTAGCCAGTTCATCAAAAGCATCTAATACTATTGCACCGTCGTTTACTACAACATCGATATAATTAAATACGCTTGCAGTTATCGTATTTGTATTTAGCTTACGAGCTAAACTGTTTAATAACTCTGTTTTTCCTGCGCCTGGCTCGGCAAGAATAATAATGTATTTAGATTCAGTTAACAGCTGAACCTCAGTGAAAATATGGTCTTCACAAACAAGTCTTCGTTCAATATAAAAGTCGTCGCTCATCTTATTAACAAATAACCTATATGAGAGTTTACTCAAGCAATTTTATTACTGTGACATTCACATAACTGTAGGAAATTTCAAGGCAAAATATCAATTAAATAATACTATTTCCATGTATATTCAGTTAAGCACCTAGGTTTATCATCGTGAGTTTTATATCCAGATGAATACTGCCTTTACCACAAAAAAAGCGAACCATCGATGGTTCGCCTTTTTCTCCTTTTTGTGTTCACAATCTTAATTGCATTCACATTTTTAATTGTAGCGTTCACAAACTTAATTGTTGATCGCCAACGAGCAGATCAATCTTGATAACTCTCAATACTCGGACACGAGCATATAAGATTCCTATCCCCGTACACATCATCAATGCGATTCACTGTTGGCCAGAATTTGTTTTTTGCTACTGTTGCCACTGGATAGGCGGCTAGGTTTCGGTCGTAACTTCGGTTCCAGTCGTTGTCGCAAATATCGGCCAAGGTATGAGGGGCATTGTGGAGTGGGTTGTCTGTGTCGCTCCACTGGCCAGATTCAACTTTGGCTATTTCTTGGCGTATGCATACCATTGCTTCGATGAAGCGGTCGAGTTCGGCTTTTGATTCTGATTCTGTAGGTTCAATCATGAGGGTGCCTGCAACGGGGAAACTCATGGTAGGTGCATGGAAACCATAGTCATTTAAGCGCTTGGCTACGTCCATCTCAGTGACACTACACGCCTCTTTAATGGGACGCATATCAATAATACACTCGTGTGCTACCCGATTATTTTGGCCACGGTACAATACTGGGTAATGGGCCGAGAGCTTTTCGGCTAAATAGTTTGCATTTAGCATGGCGACTTCGGTGGCTTTTTTAAGGCCTTCACTGCCCATCATTTTGATGTACATATAGCTAATTGGCAAAATTGAGGCACTGCCCCAAGGTGCGGCCGACACAGCTCCATGCTCACGCACTTGGCCGTCTCCAGCATTGGTTACCCCTACCACTTTATGGTTAGGTAAAAACGGCGCAAGATGCGCTTTTACACCGATAGGGCCCATGCCGGGGCCGCCGCCGCCATGGGGAATACAGAAGGTCTTGTGTAAGTTCAAATGAGAAACGTCTGAGCCAATTGAACCCGGTGATGTGACGCCCACTTGGGCGTTCATGTTTGCCCCGTCCATGTACACTTGTCCGCCAAACTCGTGGACTATGTCGCACATTTGCTTGATGGTTTGCTCATACACTCCGTGGGTAGAAGGATAAGTGATCATGGCGCAAGATAAATTATCCCCTGCTTCTTCGGCTTTTTTGCGCAAATCGTCTAAATCGACATTTCCTGCTTTGTCGCAGGCCACAACGACCACTTTTAAACTAACCATTTGCGCCGATGCGGGATTGGTTCCATGGGCTGAACTGGGTATCAAGCAAATGTTTCTATGCCCTTCGCCCTTGCTCTGATGGTATTTTTGGATAGTGATTAAACCCGCATACTCGCCCTGTGCGCCTGAATTGGGCTGCATAGATAAAGCATCGTAACCTGTAATGTCGATTAACCAGTCGCTTAACTCGTCGATCATCAATTTGTAGCCTTGAGCTTGGTCAAGGGGCGCAAACGGGTGTAACTGACCAAACTCAGGCCAAGTCACCGGGATCATCTCAGCGGTCGCATTTAACTTCATGGTGCACGATCCCAAAGAAATCATAGAGTGATTTAGAGCCAAATCTTTATCTTCTAAAGATTTGATATAGCGCAGCATGTCAGTCTCAGAGTGATAACGATTAAACACAGGGTGGGTTAAAAATTCACTGGTGCGTTGTAATTCTGCCGGAATTGAATGATTAGGGTTGGCCATTAAATCTTGGTCGAATGCAGCAATATCTAGCTCAACATTCGCCCCAACAAAAGCCTGATAAAGGGCCTGTAAGTCGTCACGGGTAGTGGTTTCGTCTAAGCTGATAGCCAACACGCCATCTACATCTGTTCTAAGATTAAGTTGCTGTTTAAGGGCATTGTCGATAATGGTTTGTTTGTTAGTGCCCACTTTCACACTTAGGGTATCGAACCAAGTATTATTCACTAATTCGAAACCAGATTTTTGCAAGCCAGCCGCAAGAATATCGGCAAATCTGTGAACTCTAGAGGCAATGGTTTTTAAACCTTGAGGGCCATGATAAACGGCGTAAAACGACGCCATGTTGGCTAACAACACTTGCGCGGTACAAATATTAGAATTGGCTTTTTCTCGGCGAATATGTTGCTCACGGGTTTGCAGTGCCATACGCAATGCGGGACGACCACGGGTATCTTTTGAGACACCAATGATACGGCCGGGCAAAGAGCGCTTGTAACTATCGCGCGTAGCAAAAAACGCGGCATGAGGGCCACCATAACCCATAGGTACACCAAATCGTTGAGCACTGCCCAATACTACATCAGCCCCTAGTTCACCGGGGGATTTGAGTAGCACCAAGCTTAGTAGATCAGCGGCCACAGCCACTATGCCTTTGTTCTTTTGTACTTCTCGAATAATTGGCTCAATGTCGGTCACTGCGCCGCTCGTGCCTGGGTATTGTAATAGCGCCCCAAATACATTGTGCTGGCCGGCTTCTTCGGCCTTACCCACCACAAGTTCAAAACCGAACATGTCGGCACGATTTTGTACCACATCTAAGGTTTGCGGATGCACATCGTCAGCCACAAAAAAGCTGTTGGCTTTGCGATTTTTGGATACGCGCTTAGCTAGGCCCATAGCTTCGGCTGCGGCTGTGGCTTCATCGAGCAAAGACGCCGAGGCTAAGTCCATTCCGGTTAAATCAATGCTTAATTGCTGAAAATTAAGCAAGGCTTCTAAGCGGCCTTGGGCAATTTCGGGTTGATAGGGTGTATAAGCCGTGTACCAGCCTGGATTTTCGAGGACGTTACGCAAAATCACCTTAGGCGTGTGCGTGTCGTAGTACCCCATACCAATGAATGAACGATGAATTTTGTTTTGGCTTGCCATGGCCTTCAAGTCGGCTAGTGCCTGTACTTCGGTATGGGCTGGCCCAACCTTTAGTGGCGTTTTTAAGCGGATATCTGCTGGGACAGTTTGCTGCATTAAGTCGTCTAAGCTGTCTGCCTTAATACTTGATAACATCTCGCGCATATCTGGCGCACTAGGGCCAATGTGGCGACGAATAAAATCTTGCTTTTGTTCAAGCTCTAATAAAGAAACAGGTGATGAGGACATAAGATAATACAACTTCCAACTAATAAAAAAGACCAGGCTTGGGCGAGTGCCCAAACCTTAACGTGAGGCTAAATGGGGTGACGCAGATTATTCGTCTTCGATGCTACCCGCGTAATCGTCGGCCGTTAGCAAGGCTTCAATCTCTGCGGGATCTTCTGCTTTAATTTTGAATAACCAACCATCGCCGTAAGCATCAGCGTTAACCAGTTCGGGGGAGTCGGCTAATTCTTCGTTAATTTCGAGTATTTCACCGGTTATTGGAGCGTACACATCCGATGCCGCTTTGACCGACTCGGCAACTGCAACGTCATCGCCTGCGCCAACTTCGTCGCCAACATCAGGTAGCTCAACAAATACCATATCGCCTAACAATTCCTGCGCGTGCTCTGTGATACCTATAGTAAACACCCCTTCACCTTCGGGACGAACCCATTCGTGGGTGCTAGCATAACGTAGTTCATTTGGAATATTGCTCATGACTGATCCTAATAATTATCAAATATTAAATTTATAAAACACTTTTACCGTTTCTGACAAAGCTAGGTTTAACTAGATTGACTGTAACCCACTTTTTGCGGATTTCCACTTGGGCCGTTTGTTCATTTGTTTGGGGTAGACGGGCCATTGCAATACTGTGACCCAAAGTTGGCGAAAAAGTGCCTGAGGTAATCACGCCCTCACCTGCCGACGTTTTCACTTTTTGCCCAGCACGCAATACGCCTTTATCTGTCATACTTAATCCCACCAGCTGTTGGGTACCTTGCTCTCGCTGAGTTTCGAGGGCTGCGCGTCCAATAAAGTTACGGGTTTGTGGTTGCCACGCAATAGTCCATCCCATATTGGCTGCAAGAGGAGACGTGTTCTCGTCCATATCTTGCCCGTAGAGGTTCATACCCGCTTCAAGGCGTAACGTGTCTCGGGCACCTAAGCCACAAGGTTTAACACCAGCATCGAGTAAACGTTGCCACAACTCACACGCATAGTCTTTCGGCACAATAATCTCGTAGCCGGCTTCACCCGTGTAGCCTGTGGTAGCGATAAATAAGTTTTCTGCTTGGACGCCATAAAATGCCTGCATGTCGGCCACGGCCTCGCGCTGAGCAGCAGAAAAAACGTTAGCCGCTTTAGCTTTGCTGTTAGGCCCTTGAACCGCAATCATGGCAAATTCGCAGCGCTGCTGAATCGACACATCAAACTCTTTTGCGTGTTGATTCAACCAAGCCATGTCTTTTTCGCAGGTTGCTGAGTTCACCACCAAGCGGTAATTGCTCACGTCAAAGTAATATACGATTAAGTCGTCTACTACCCCACCCTGCTCGTTCAACATGCCGCTATACAGAGCTTTACCCTTTTTTTGTAGCTTAGCCACGTCATTGGCCAATAGGTACTGTAAATACTGCTGGGCCTGATTACCCGTCACGTCGACTATGGTCATGTGTGATACATCAAACATGCCTGCGTCTTGACGCACAGCATGGTGCTCTTCGATTTGAGAGCCATAATTAATCGGCATTTCCCACCCAAAAAAGTCGACCATTTTAGCCTTGGCAGCTAAATGTTTAGGGTGAAGTACAGTTAAATTTGGCATGTTTGGCGCTCATCGTTGACCTTATTGGCGCTAGTATAATGAGCCATAAAGATGACAACAAATTGAAACTTTTAATCTATACATAAAAAATATTTATGTATAATCAATCATGCATTTAAAAAATATATTTAATTAGAATTTTTGGTAAATTCCGGTCAATAAGTAGTGTTTAAATTTAACTTATGTACCCATAGTCATCCGAAAACCCTTGATTTTAGCAAATGATAATAAGCACTTAAGCAAGGCAGTGATTGATATTAACCTTACCTAGGCGCAAAAAGAGTGTTTTCTTTTTTTTGGGGGGCTCTGCTTACCCGAGATTCAGATTAGTTAACCTCAATGTAGGAATGCAGATGTCGAACTATTTTGTGCGAGTTAACGTGCCCCAAGTTGAGGGTATGTTGGTCAGGAGAAAGCAAGCCAAATGAAGCAACTGTCTTTAGATAATTTACGTACTTTTGTTACTGTGGTTGATATGGCAGGATACGCCAAAGCAGGTGAACTATTAGGTAAATCTCAACCGGCTATTAGCATTCAAATCAAACGTTTAGAACAACAACTAGCGACTAAACTGTTTACTAAACAAGGCCAAAGACAAGTCGTTAACATGCATGGCCGTAAGTTGTATCAGAGCGCCCAACAGCTATTGGCGTTAAACGACGAAATTTTAGCTCAGTTTCAACCAAAATCGATTACCGGCAGACTGAGATTGGGTATTCCCAGCGAATTCGCTACCACCTTGCTACCCAGTATTATTGGTGAGTTTAGTCAGCTTTATCCAGATGTATCACTAGAGGTAACCTCAGCCCTGAGCAAGTCTTTACTACAAGAGCAACAAAACGAGCAATACGATCTGATCATGGCATTGGTCGATCCAGAACAAGATATTGCTGGTCAGGTGATCATTAACGACCAACTGGTCTGGGTAGGAGATCGCACCATTGGGCTCACAGACAATAGCTTATCTTTAGTATTAGCCCCAACGGGATGCGTCTATCGGAGTCGCGCCATCAATAGCTTAAAACAACAAACTAAACCTTGGCGGATCAGCTACACCAACGCCGACTTAACCGGTATTTGCGCCGCAATTAAACAAGGTCTGGGGGTGAGTGTGTTAGCCTTAAGCAGTGTGCCCGAGCAATTGGACGTACTAAACATAGATAGCTTACCGCCACTTGGCTTTATTAAAATTTGTTTAGTTACCGGAAACACCCAACATCCTCAAGCTTGTGCGACCCTAGCAGATTTTATTCACTCTAAATTGCAATCAGTGAAGTAAAACCCAACCAAGCCAATAATTACTCTCATCAAAACAACAGTGATGTATACCAATGGGTGTAAAAGAGCTGACACTGGACGGTTGGGCGCAAAAAAAAACGCCAATCAGATGATTAGCGTTTTCTTAAATAAACTGACTCTTAAAATTGGTGATTGGCTAGCAAAGCAGCTAAAGCCGTCATCAAAATAAACAACGAGACCATACGTTTATGGTACTTTCCGTGATAATAGGCTTTGCGCCTTTCTTTAAAAAGCATTCCATTAGACAACACATCAAAATCTTGGTTGTCATTTCTGTCATGATGTTTCATTTTATCCTCCCCCAAAAAAGAAACACGTTCAGTTAATTATTTTTATGGTCCTGAACTATGAGTAGAATTATAACCTGATATTTCTAAATAGCCAGAGCTAAATTTAACAATTACTTAACTTATCGGCAAGTAACTTGACAACCTGAGTATTTAGATTCCCTAAACGCAGAAGTTTGGGTATAAGAATGGTAAATAAAGTAAGCAACCCGCACCAAAGGTTAGTGGTTAGTAGCTAAAAGCTAGTGGTTAACAGTAAACGGCGTTAAGCCTAAACACCAAACATTTGCCCTTTTTATCAATGCAAAGCATGTCAAAAGGGCTAGCTCACCTAATCGTCAGATTTTAGCCTGACGTAGGTTTTATATTTTTTTTGTAGCAGTTTATCTATATAGCGAGTCAATTTGATCTTTTGGCTCAAGGCATTATCTAGAGCGTCAACTAATTCGGTGATCATAGTCTTGTAGTACTCAACGTCTTTAACTTGACCATTAGCAGTGGGCAAATCGAGAATGCCGATAGCCTGCCCTTCAGGATCTTTGGCTTGCACTTGAGGCTGGGTAGCCTGTTGAGTGGGTGCAGCTGTAGTTTGACTAGCAGCTTCTGGTTCAGTAACTGGACTCGGCTCAGGGGTTTCAGGCCTGAACATCTCAGCAGACACTTCGCTCACTACGCTTTCAATCGCCGCTAAATCGAATATCTCTAGCTCTTCCAAAAAACCATAGAGTAATACTCTATCCATCAAGGTATTGATTCGTCTGGGCACCCCAGTGGTAAAATGATAAATCTTATCGAACGCTTCTGCTGTGAACAGTTTTTTGCCGTCCCAGCCAGCATGAGTCATACGATATTCAATATATGCTTGGCATTCGTCAAGGGTTAGCGGCGCTAAGTGGCAACTGGCCACAATACGCTGTCTAAATTGCTCCATATTGGGTGCACGCAAGATTGGCTGAAGCTCTTCTTGTCCAAGTAAAAAGCTCTGCAATAAAGGCTTACCCGAGACTTGAAAATTTGACAACATTCGCAATTCTTCAATGGTTTCAAGAGGCAAATTTTGTGCTTCATCTACCAACAGCAAGGCACGCTTGCCTTGATTGTGTAAACTCATTAGGTAGGCTTCTAGGTCGTTGAGTATATCGGTTTTAGTGCTGCCTTTAACTGGCACACTAAATTTACTTGCGACCATTTTTACTAACTCATCAGGACTGAGCTTAGGCGAAACAATTTGCGCCGCTACTATGTCTTGCTGCATTTGATCGAGCAGGCTATTGGCAATAGTGGTTTTACCCGTACCTATGTCGCCGGTTATTACAATAAAGCCCTCAGCTTGGGATAAACCGTATTGCAAATAAGACATGGCACGCTTATGCCACTTACTGCCATAAAAAAAGCTTGGGTCAGGCGTCAACTGAAAAGGCTTAGAATTGAACCCGTAATAATTTTCGTACATAGTAGAGAGTCACTTGCTCAAAAAATTGAGTATCATTTAAAGCACCAAGCTTAAGCCATGTGGCTAATGTATAGCAAACGAAATGACCAAGACTTAGTGTTCAAATTTCATAATAACAATAAAAAGAGACCCAACCTACCGTGAAACCTTGGTTTGTATACATAGTTGAAAACAAATTAGGCCAATATTACACAGGCATTTGTACCGACATCGCGCGCAGATTTGCTGAGCATCAAGCCAGTGGCCCAAAGTGCGCAAAAGCCCTAAAAGGCAAAGGCCCTCTTACGCTTAAATTTACCTGTCAGGTCGACTCTCACTCTGACGCGTTAAAAACAGAGATATGGATAAAAAGCCTAAGTAAACCCAATAAAGTCAAATTGGTTCACAACCAATACCCAGACTCACCCATTACCAATACTCGGATCCCTTAACTATGACTTTCGTTTCGCCTGCTAATCCATTACCTTCAGACTTAATCCAACTCGGTACGAGCCGCTTACAACAGCTCATATCCTCTCATCCCGATTATGCGTGGCTAAGAGAATACCAAGATTCTGTAGTTTCGGCGTTTGCCCTGAGTGACTTTATTTTTGAACATTGCTCTACTAAGCCCCACTGGCTTACAAACCTATTAAAAAATAGTCAACTCCACGATAGCCAGCTAGACGTAAGTGCTGAATTGATGGGATCCTTAGCCGACGTTTCGTCAGAACATCAGCTTCATGCTCAAGTGCGCCAGTTTAGAAACTACCATATGCTGCGCATAGCGTGGCGAGACTTACTCAACTTGCAACCTATTTCTGACTCGCTGAGGCAAGTTTCTGAATTGGCTGTGTCACTGATCAATCACGTTAATGATTGGCTATATCACTCAATGCAAGAGCGGTTTGGTATTCCTCTTGGGCCAAATGGCAACCAACCTATGTTGATTATGGGTATGGGCAAATTAGGGGGCCTCGAACTTAATTTTTCGTCAGACATAGATTTAATTTTTAGCTACCCAGAGCAGGGCGAAACTCAAGGGGGACGCAAATCTATTGAACATCAGCAATTCTTTACTAAGCTCGCGCAAAAGTTAATTGCGGCACTTAATCAAATTACCGCAGATGGCCAAGTATTTAGAGTGGATATGCGCTTACGCCCTTTTGGTGACAGTGGCCCTTTGGTTATGCACTTTGATGCAATGGAAGACTACTATCAAGAACAAGGGCGAGATTGGGAGCGCTATGCCATGTTGAAAGGCAAAATACTCAACCCAGCTTGTCATTACAGCGCGCAACTCGCCAACATACTTAAGCCCTTTGTTTATCGCCGCTACTTAGATTTTAGCGCCATAGAATCCCTACGCACGATGAAATTGATGATCCAACAAGAAGTTCGCCGTAGGGGCTTGGTGCATAACATTAAACTTGGGCAAGGCGGTATTCGCGAAGCAGAATTTATTGTGCAAAGCATGCAGTTAATTAATGGCGGCCGCGAGCCTAGGTTGCAAGTACAAAGCTTACAAGTAGCAATTAACACGATGGCAGAGCTAGATATTTTGCCTGTAGAAACCGTAAGTAAACTCTTAACTGCGTATTTATGGCTGCGTAAAACCGAGCATTGCTTGCAGCAATTTGCCGATAAGCAAACCCAAGATTTGCCCGACAACGCCCTTGATCAAACTCGCCTAGCCCATGTGTTGGGTTGCGAAAACTACGTCGAATTCAATCACATACTCGCAAGGCACTTAGATACTATCCACCAGCAATTTTTATTATTGGTTAGAGACGAAGAAAATCCTAATCGTGCCGCTCCGCCAATCGACCCTACCATAATCGATTTATGGCATTTGACCCTTCCACCAGCAGAGGTTGCATCTCTGTATACTCATTTGTGCCAGACAAGAGGCATAGCATTTCCTAATTTTGAGCATTCAGACCCCTTTTATCTGGCGTTGTCCAGTATAAAAGACAGCTTACATACCAAGCGAGTAGGCCAACGAGGGTTGAGCATTATTAATCAATTAATGCCTTGCGTCTTAGACTTGATTTGGTGCAATCAATGTAATCAGCCTTGGGAAATACAAAACCGAGTGCTCAAGGTATTTAAGTCTATTTTGGGTCGCACCGCCTATTTGCAGTTACTTTGGGAAAACCAAGGCGCCCTAAAACATCTCATTAAACTGTGTGAGGCCAGCCCGTGGGTTACAGAGCAAATTAGCCGTTTTCCACTACTACTCGACGAATTATTACACCCTGCAAATTTGTATTTGCCTCTAACCAAAGCCCAATATAGCGATGAATTACGCCAACTGTTTCTTCGTATTGAACCAGAAGACTTAGAGCTACAAATAGAATCTTTGCGTCAATTCAAACTCACCCAACAATTAAAGGTATCTGCGTCAGACATATCTCAAGCAATCTCTATTATGAAAGTAAGTGATTACTTAACCTTTTTGGCAGAAGCATTAATTCATCAAGTGGTGGAATTTGCATGGCAACAAATGACTGCAAAATATGGCAACCCCGTTTGCCAACGCACTGGCACTAAATCATTCGAGGACAAGGGATTTGGCGTAGTGGGTTACGGAAAAACCGGTGGCTGGGAGCTAGGCTATGGCTCGGACTTAGACTTAGTATTTTTGCATGACTGTGACGGCAACGAACTGACTACTGGTCCGAAACAAGTCGAGTCTTCTTATTTTTACATCAAGCTTGCACAACGGATTTTACACATATTTACCATCAAGACCGGCTTAGGTTGGCTTTACGAAGTAGATATGCGGCTTCGCCCGTCTGGCAATGCAGGCTTATTGGTATGCCATATTAATGGTTATCGCGAATATCAAATGTCTAACGCTTGGACGTGGGAGCACCAAGCCCTATGCCGTGCAAGATTTATTGAAGGCAATACAGATTTACAAGCACGTTTTAATCAAACAAGACACGACATACTCAGCCAAGAACGCGACAAGGCAACCTTGAGCCAAGAGGTGGTCGATATGCGTAAAAAAATGCGAGAGCATTTAGCAAAAGGCAACGCAGATTACTTTGATTTAAAACAAGACGCAGGTGGTGTTGCCGACATAGAATTTATCGTGCAGTTTATGCTTTTGGCTCACTGCCATGCTCACCCCACTCTAACTAAATGGACCGACAATGTAAGAGTGTTAGAAGCTCTGAATGAAGCGGCTTTGCTAACACATGAGGAAGCGACACAATTGACCCAAGCGTATTTAGTGTATCGCAACCTGAGCCATAAGCTAACACTACAAAATGAATCTTTAGCGCCATTCACTACTGAACTGCGCCAGCATCAAGAACACGTGCAAACAATTTGGCAAAAATACTTAACCTAGGCATAGGACCGATACTATTATCGGTTTGCCAAGCGGCAATATCGGGTCAGATAGTCTGTGGTTGTTTCGGTAATGACTAAAGAGCGCTGTTTAGGGCACATATAGGCTTTCACTTCGCCTTCAAAATTGGCATCCACCGCTCGTGCGATTTTACGCAAGCTTCCCAAAATGGAATCATCAAGCTGAAAGGTATGCTTGATGATAAAATCCCGATCTAGCTCCCAAATAACTTGCATACCCTCGGACTGGGCGTACTCGGTAATGGCGCTACGCAGAGTACTACCCGACTTAAATGAGCGGTGTTTATGCTCTCCCACCCAGCGCCCTGATGCAGGCTTTTGTAAGCTCTCCATTTTTTTAAGACGATCAGTCAGAGGCTCGGCAGGTGTTTTAAACGTAATAACAAAGTCCCCTAAGTCTTCTTGGTGAGGATGCCGAGAGGTAAACTTATAGTCGGAGTAAAAGCTGCTCATGCTTTCGGCAATAGATCTGGGCTTTTGGCCTTCTGGTTTAACTTCGGACTGGCGACTAATTTGCAAAAATAACACTATGCCGCCAATTACCAAAATCGCAATGGCCAACAACACATGCTTTAACCAAAATAGCGAACTGGATGATTGTTTGTCTTTACTCATCTTTATAAGTACCTAACACTCAATTTAGTCGTACAAAGACTGACTATCGGATTGAGGACGTGTTTTGAATCGTTTATGCATCCACAAATATTGCTCTGGGGCCATCAAGATCATTTTCTCGATTTGCTGATTAATACGACTCACGTCATATTTATCGTCACCCGAAGGAAAATTATCAAGCCCAGGTAAAACCTTAAGTTTATAGCCTGTTTGGGTGCGAATAGACACCATAAATACGGTTTCGCAATTGGCTTCTTTGGCAAACAATAACGAGCCAGTGGTCGTGGCTGTTTCGGGCACTGCAAAAAATGGCGTAAATTCACAACGTTTTGGGCCATAGTCTTGGTCTGGCAAATACAAGCAAAACTCCCCTTCATTTAACGCAGCAATCAAGCCTTTAACGTTGCGCTTGTGTAACATATATTTGTTTGCTCGCCCACGCCCATGATATTGCATGTATTCCATTAACGGGTTGTTATGCTTGCGATAAAACACCACAGCAGGCAGCCTAAGTCCAGAAGCACGACAAGAAAACTCCAAATTCATATTGTGAATCGCATAGGCAAGGACCCCTTTGCCTCGCGCGCGGATTTCTTCAATAATCTCATAACCATCGATTTCTGATTTACCTGCAACTCGCCAATCTGGCCACCACCAGCCCATACCGCTTTCTAATACCGCTATACCTGCGTTTTCAACATTCTTATCTAAAATCCGCTGACGCTGTTCATCGGTGTAATCGGGGAAACACAATTCTAAATTTCGCTTCGCCACCAAATAGCGCTTTTTAGCCAGCACCTTAATGGCCTTACCTAACAGCTTACCTAAACCAATTTGTATGCGATGTGGTAACCAAGATACGCTATAGAAAATGCCTACACTAACCCAGGTTAACCAATATTTAGGCAATAAAAACGCCCATTCAAATTTAGGCGCTAAGATTTTATTTTGTTGCAAGGTGAATCCTTCAATCACAATTTTCTACATTGTAATCTAGGTTTACCTCAAATCTAAACCCTACTGGTTGATAAGTCGGTTGTTTTACTACTTTTTTCGAAAGCGACAAAGATGATCTGATACTCATCCATGTTGATTTGCTCTGGTATCACTAAGCACTATAGTTATTAATAGCCCAGTATCATTTTTAATACCTAGCTTTTTAATTTTTGAGTAGTGCTAGGGTAATTTTTTCGCTAATCTTAAATGGATCTGGGAGAATTTTTTTCATGACAAGCATATTGAAGCGCCAAGAGTCATTACTCGGCCCTAGATATCATATTATTTGGATAAACAAAGGACGTCTGTATTTCAAATCAAGCTCAAATTAATCAGCGTATCGACCTAGATACAGCTAAGATCCTTTATAGCCATTGCCCTATTGGAGTCATTTTCAGTCTGGTTAGCAGTTCAATTATTGCATTCTACTATGCTAACGGCGTTGATGACGTTGAAACCTTCACTTGGTGGGCTGCCATCACTGTTATATCTTTACTGCGCATAGTTGATTTAGCCGAGTGGCTAACCTTTAGCAGTAAACACCCTTCTAGGGGCAAGATCGGTATATTCCGATTTGGAACAGGCGCAATATCAACTGCCCTCCTTTGGTCAGTGCACACCTTTGCATTTATGCCTACTATGGGAGTGGCTGAGTTCTGTTTTACCGCAATAGTATTGTCTTCGTTCGCAGGTGGCGCTGTTCCTATGTTGGCCGCCAATAAAGTTATTTCCTTAGGTTATTCACTTACCTTACTCTTACCTATCGGCATAGTTACCTTGAATTCTGAGCAAGTTTACCAAGCTCAATTAGGATATGTGGTGATACCTTTGAGTTTACTCATGATCCCTATTTGCCTAAAAACGTCGGAATTTACTCAAGGCGCAATACGTCAAAGGTTGCTAAACAATCAGTTAGTAATCGATATGGCGCAAGAAAAAGAACGAGTGGCTGCGGCTAATCGTGAACTCAAAGCAACGTCTGCCGAGCTGAATCAATCGAACTCGATCCTTGAGCAAGAAATCAAAAAGCGTACCGACGAAATTATTCAGATTAGTAATTTAGACCCCTTGACTCAAGTATCGAACCGCAACGCCTTCACTCAAAATTTAGACACGATTATCCGAGCATCCGAACATAACAAGATGCCTGTCGCACTGCTATTTATCGACTTAAATGGCTTTAAAAAGATCAATGATGCTATGGGTCACAAAGTCGGTGACCAAGTATTGGTGACTGTTACCCAGCGTATGCTAGCCTTTTCTGAAACCAGTAAAGTAGGGCGCTGGGGAGGAGATGAGTTTTTAGTCATACTGCCATACAGTGACAAACAGACCGCTTTGTCTATATCTAAAGCTATTATCAAAAGCATAGAGAAGCCTATAGAAGTCAACGGTAACGAGCTGCATCTTAGCGCGAGTATTGGTATTGCTATGAGCCCCTTGCACAGCCAGTCAGCAACAGAGTTGATTCAACTCGCTGATATATCCATGTGCGAACAAAAAGAAAACGGCGTATGGGCGCCAGGTATGTTTACTCAAGCCTTACTAGCCAAAATTGAATCTTCGCAAACGATTTTAGAAGGCTTACAAAAGGCGATCGAACTTAAACAGCTCAGCCTCCACTACCAGCCAATAGTTAACAGCGCAGAACATAGAGCGGAATCCTATGAGGCGTTGTTACGCTGGAATTTTAATGGCACCTTAGTGACGCCTGATAATTTTATTCCGTTAGCAGAAAAGTCTGGGCTAATTAAAGAAATCGGAGCGTGGGTACTAAACCGCGCCTGTATGGATGCCGTACATTGGCCAAATTCTGAGGCCGCATCTGTTTCGGTAAATGTATCTGTTATTCAATTGATGGATGATGGTTTTATTCGCCACCTAGACAATTGCTTACAAAGCAGTAGATTATCGCCCGACAGGTTACATTTAGAAATCACAGAATCAACCTTTGTCGAGAACGAACAAAAAATCCGATTTCAATTAGATCAAATACAACAGCGACGAGTTAAAATTTCGATTGATGACTTTGGCACTGGTTACTCATCGCTATCTCAGTTGCAAACCCTGCCCGTCAATTTCATAAAAATAGATAAGTCTTTTGTGGACAATGTCCATGGTAAAGGCGAAGCTATTATTCGTGCCACACAATTTATTGCGCGAGAGCTCAACTGCCAGACCATAGCAGAAGGCGTTGAAACCAAACAGCAAGCCGATATGCTGTTTTCCATGGGGATTGATTACTTACAAGGCTTTTACTTCTCTAAGCCGGTGCCTCATAAGGCGCTGCTGGCTTGGCAGGAGTCAAACCAACCGTTTACTAAGCATACAGATTAGTCATACGCATTAGTTGGCCAGAATGTACGTTAAATAGCCTTAACTGGTTAAGGTAAGTATAATAGCAAAGCCAATTAGCCAACGCGGAACAAACTCGCTAATTAGCCTTTTGCCTCCTTACTTTGAGCGCAACGTCACTAGGGCACGCCCTAACATCACTTAGGACTATTTAACAATGGCTCAGCTTTACTTTTATTACTCGGCGATGAATGCGGGTAAGTCCACGTCTTTATTGCAATCAGCCTACAATTACACCGAACGAGGCATGCGTAGCGAAATCTTTACTGCCTCCGTAGACGATAGATACGGTCAAGGCAAGGTCGCTTCTAGAATAGGCATTCAAGCGCCTGCGCATACTTTTACTCCTGAGACAGATTTACTCAAAGAAATTCAAGTCTTACAGCATCAAAGCAAGCTGGACTGTTTATTTATTGACGAAGCTCAGTTTCTAACCAAAAACCAAGTTAAACAATTAGTTGAGATTGTCGATGATTTGAAAATACCCGTATTAGCTTACGGACTACGTACCGACTTTATGGCCGAAACCTTTGAAGGAAGCCAATACTTATTGGCTTGGGCAGATAAACTCGTCGAGTTAAAAACTATTTGCCATTGTGGAAAAAAAGCAGGCTTTGTCGTGCGAATTGATGGCCAAGGTAACCCCGTAAAACAAGGCCTTCAAGTCGAGGTAGGCGGCAACGACAAATATGAGTCTATGTGTCGCAAACACTTTACACAACTAGTATGGTAATACCAATCGGTATAGTTTTTTTACACAAAACAACAGATACAAAAAAAGCCCAAACGGGCTTTTTTTTAATTCATAACGCGCACAACCGTTTTACGGGCGCAGGGCTTTTTCGCCTCTAGCTAGCCCACACACTCCAGATCTAGACACTTCGATGATCTCTGTGCTCTGGGCTAAAGTATGAGCAAACGCATCAAGCTTGTCGCTTATTCCTGTCACTTGAATTGTATAATTTGCACTGTCTGCATCAACAATTTGGGCTCGAAAAATATCTACATTACGCTTCACTTCTGCACGCACCGACTCAGAGCGGGTAGCAACTTTGATTAGCATAAGTTCACGCTCAACATGAATACCATCTGACAAGTCAGTGACCTTCAATACGTCAATCAATTTATTTACTTGCTTGGTTATTTGCTCAATAACCTTGTCGTCACCTTCAGTAACTATTGTTAGGCGAGATAAGCTTTTATCATGAGTAGCAGCCACACTTAGCGAATCAATGTTGTAGCCACGCTGAGAAAAGACCCCCACCAGGCGGGACAATGCGCCGGGTTCGTTTTCCATTAATACCGAAAGAATTCGTCTCATTAGGTACGCTCCGTCTTACTTAAACGCATATCATCCATAGCACCATATTTAATCTGCATTGGGTACACATGTTCGTTTTGATCAACCAGTATATCCATAAATACCAAGCGATCTTTTGCTTCGAAACAACGCTTCATTGCATCGTCTAAATCTTCAGGCTTATCAACTCGAATTCCAATGTGACCGTAAGCTTCTGCCAATTTAACAAAGTCAGGCAACGAGTCCATATAAGAGTGAGAGTGACGACCTTTGTAAATCATATCTTGCCACTGGCGAACCATGCCTAACGCTCGGTTGTTCAATGAGATAATCTTCACTGGAATATTGTATTGCAAACAAGTGGCTAGCTCTTGAATATTCATTTGAATACTGCCATCGCCTGTTACACAAGCCACAACGGCTTCTGGATGCGCCATTTGTACGCCCATAGCCGATGGAAAACCAAAGCCCATGGTCCCTGCTCCACCCGAATTAATCCAGCGTCTTGGCTTAGCAAACGGATAATACAAAGCAGCAAACATTTGATGTTGACCCACATCAGACGTGATGAATGCATCACCGTTTGTATGCTTATACAAAGATTGGATAACTTCTTGAGGTTTGATCTGGTCGTTATCTTTTTTGTAGTCTAGGCATTTTTTGGCACGCCATTGATTCACTTGCTCCCACCAAGATGCTAAGTTTGCCTTTTGTGCATGGCTATCAAAGCCTTCTAACTGCTCAAAAAACTGCTCTAACACCACATCAATAGAACCCACTACTGGAACATGAGCCGCTACGGTTTTAGAGATAGAGGTAGGGTCAATGTCTACATGAACTATGGTTGCATTTGGACAGAACTTCGCCACATTATTGGTTACGCGATCGTCAAACCTCGCACCTAGAGCAATAATACAGTCAGCGTTGTGCATTGACTTATTTGCTTCGTATGTGCCGTGCATACCTAACATGCCAACAAACTGCTCATGTACACCAGAGAAAGCACCTAACCCCATTAGGGTACAAGTCACTGGACAACCGAGTGTTTCTGCAAATTTGGTCACTGCGTCTTGTGACTCGCTCGCTATCGCGCCACCACCCACGTAAAGTATTGGCTGCTTGGCACCCTTAATGGCATCTATGGCCTTTTTGACCTGCTTACTGTGTCCTTTGAGCGTGGGATTGTAAGAACGCATTTCAATTTTTTCAGGGAACACATAAGGATGTTCTTCTAGAGGGTTGACAATATCTTTTGGTAAATCGACTACCACTGGACCTGGACGACCCGTATTGGCAATGTGGTAGGCCTTAGCAATAGCACCGGGAATATCTACTGCACGCTTCACTAAAAAGCTGTGTTTAACAATTGGCCGAGAACAACCGATCATATCGGTTTCTTGGAAAGCGTCTTCACCTATGTGCATAGTCGGAACCTGCCCCGACAATACCACCATAGGAATCGAGTCCATATAGGCTGTTGCTATACCTGTGATGGTATTGGTTGCACCAGGCCCTGATGTAACTAGAACGGTTCCGGTATTTCCGGTAGAACGAGCATAACCATCTGCCATGTGAGCAGCAGCTTGTTCGTGACGCACCAGTACATGCTCGACATCGTCTTGCACATACAAGGCATCGTATATGTCTAAAACCGAACCACCAGGGTATCCAAAGACATGTTTTACGCCTACATCTTTTAGCGCTCGCACTACCATAGCGGCACCTGACATCATTTCCATGGGATACTCCTCAAACATTGGTGATTAATTAATCGGACCGGAACTATACTGGAGAGGTTAGCAATATAAAACCCGTAAAAAGCAAAAAGTGAGAAATTCATCCTAATATACAGATATATTAGGATGAATTCCCTAACGAATAGTAAAATGATGATAAATATTAGGATGAATTCACACTTTATTAACACTTAGCAATGTCTATAGTCTACAACTCATAGCTATATGGTAAATCCCCTTCTTTTATTCCCTCGGTTTTTTAGGCACCCATGCCCAAACCATTTCGCAAATGACAGGCTCAATGCCAGTAGCGTCTGTAATAATAACCTTTACTGAACACTCTCCTTTTTCTTGCTCTTGCATTAAACGCATTTGCTGCTCAGTTAAAGACGCTTTAGCCGTCATGTGCCCAGATGCTCGCTTCACGTAATGCAAATCCATTCGTTTGATTAATGGCAGTTTATCTTCAGGCAGATTAATCCCAACAATAAATCCAGTGCAAGACTCAGCTAACAGTGCAGATGCCGCAGCATGTACGCTGCCAATATGATTCTGTGCTCTTCGTACGTTCTTTTGTCTAAAAGTCGCTTGGCGGCAATCCGTAGACAGAATTTGTATACCTGTGGTACCGGCCAACTTGACCTTATGCCTAAAAACCATGCCCATGAGCCTCGGCCCAAGCCAATGAGGCAGGGTGTTCGCAAAAGATACAAAGCGATGAAACTTGTTAGGGTGATGCATAGTTTCTCTCTCTCATTAAAAGGGCCCGGTACCAAGCCGTTTACATAATTGTCCATAAGACTAATTTTGGCCACTGTAAAAAACAAAAAGCCTGATGGCGTAACCAACAGGCTTTACATACGTATAGGGCGATGATTATTCTTACATACTCACGCCCTTTTTGGTAAAGAACCGAGCCTTAGGCGGGTTCAGCTTCTTTTTCTGTTTCAGGCTTTTCTACTTGAAGTCTAAGAGCAGCAACAGGGTTTTCATCATCAGATGTAAGTTGAATGATACGATTAAGTTGGCCCAAAGACATAAGAACCGCATAAATAGCACCTAGATAACCCGTCTTGTTCAACTCTAGTATGGTCTCGTCACTTAATTCTTTTAAGCGGCTCTCATTGATAGTTTGCATACCGTTGATGTTTCTTGTTTGACCATTTGCATATTTAGCGTTTAATGCAACATTGTCTAATAAGTTTAGCTCAGTGATTTTCTTTATAAAATCTTGAGTTGCCATTTCGCTATTCGCTAGCTCAGATAACAGCTGCTGACGATTTTCTAGGTATGGGCTGGGTTCGCCTTTATCAGTGAATAATGGTTCACCCTCTTTGTCGCCAACTAGTTCACAGTTTTCGTCAATGAAAACACCGAGCTTGTCACCATCAGGTCTTACATCAAAAGGGTAACGAACAATGTTGAGTGGCACAGCGTGTCCTAACCACTTTTCATCTTTCAAAAATAAATTAACACCTTGCTCTAATCCCAAAACTACAACGGCGTGAGTCGATTCTGTTTTAGGATCTGTGATAAATACGATTGGCATACAGCTAGCCAGTTGAGCAAATTCGCGAATTGAAGCCGCCGCTAGATGGGCACCTTTAGCATGAGTAAAATTGTTGCTCAATTTTACTTTCAAATCCTTGTGTTTGTCTTTGTCTAGTGGGACGTAATTCATTGTCATTGTATAACTCTCTGTGTTTTGCTCGCGACATTCGGAGCTGTTCAATTGCCGTATTCATTGACACATTCATGTAAGAACAAAGCGTCGTAGAAGTTAATTTGGGGATGCCCTAAGTTTATTCAATACACCAAATCAAATTTGTTAAAAAAAAGTTGAAAAAATAGAGCTATGAGTAATTAAGGAGGAGACTCGCCCTCAAGAGTAAGCCAATAAATAGACTATAATCGCCACTAAGATTGCACTGACACTCTGCCAAAATACGACAGGATCTCTTTCTATAAGCGGGGCTTTGGATTTACGTAAAAATGCTTTACTTGGCTGGCTTAAATCGAATACAAATTCTGATATTGACTGATAGCGTTTAAATGGGTCTGGATGTAAGGCTTTTTTAAGGGCGTCGTCAACCCAAGCGGGTATTTCACGATCGTCATGTAACACGGTATGGTACCTGAGCTTGTTTTGCGCGTTTTTAGTTCGGGCCTTTGACACCTTAATGCCATAAGGCAAATCGCCAGTTAACATTTGATAGGTGATAACGGCCAGTGAAAACAGGTCGGAGCGGTCTGTTCCTGCTTCTCCTAAAAAATATTCTGGTGCCGTATATTGCATAGTACCCAAAATATTGTCATGTTCGAATGATTGCGTCATTTCCATGACCCCAGCGACCTTAGTAGAGCCAAAGTCGATGATCTTAACCACTCCAGAGCTTTCTATCATGATATTTTCGGGTCTAAGATCTTGATGCAACATCTCTAACCGATGGAACGCCTGCAAACCTTTGGCAATTTGCTCTACTATCTGCCTAACGCTCTGCATACTGGGTTTTGGGTTATCGAGCATCCACTGAGTTAAAGTTTGCCCTTCAACAAACTCGAATGCGGTAAATAGATATTTACGCTCTCGGCTGACATCAACAGGTTTTAGTACATGGGCACTATTTATTCTTCTGGCAATCCACTCTTCCATTAAGAAACGCTCTAAGTGCGCAGGGTCTTCTTTTAGTTCGATAGAAGGCGCTTTTAACACCACAGGCTGACCTGTGTTGTGGTGCAAATTTTCAGCTAAGTAAACGTGGCTGCGACTACTCGCGTATAACACCCTAAGAATTTTAAAGCCGTCACACTCTGAACGTTCATTCAGAACAGGAGGAAATGCCAATTGAGTTAATTGCTTAATACGTTCATTTACATCTTTGCTAGGTAAGTCATCAATTTTAATGATTTGCACACTCAAGTTGTCAGTGCTGCCCTGCTCAAACGCATGTTGTGCCATTTTACTCGCGGCCAAATCTAGGTCGTTGATATCGTCCTTAATAAACTCGCCCATGCGCTCTGATTCAAGATACTCGTAGACGCCATCGGTGGCGAGAACAAAAATATCGCCTTTCTCGACTGTCATAGATTGATGTTCTAGATCTAATTGCGGAAAAATCCCCATGGCCCGACTTAAATAACTTTGCTCACTCGATACCCATGTTCGGTGGTCTTCGGTTAAGAGGCTGCTAGCGCCCGCCCGAAAATGATAAATGCGGCTGTCGCCTAAGTGAAAAATATAAGCGGTATTTGACTTTAAAATAAGAGCGCTCAGGGTACACACGTAACCTTTATCTTTGTTGTATCTGTGCTCGCTTTTTTGAGTTTGAGAGTGTAACCAAGAGTTGTTGGCACTCAAAACCTGCATGGCAGACTTTTTAACTGACCAGGTCTCTGAAGTGCAATAATAGTCATCTAACAGGCTTCTGACTGACGCTTCACTGGCTATATGGCTAACCTGACTACTGCTTATCCCATCGGCAATTGCGGCTACTATCCCTTTGGTTGATAGCTGAGGTTCATTGGGTATCAGGATGCCATGGAAGTCCTGATTTTGATCTTTACGCCCTTTGTCTGAGTATTGCCCAATCGAGACAGCAAGTTGATTGGGCATAATCAGTTTCCTTTAAAATTGAAGGCGAGTTAGTAGCTTTTGTATGGTAGGAATTTACCACTCATGGTGATGTTAACACGATCCCCTTTAGGATCCGCTTCTCGCTGCAAGTCCATATTAAAATCGATTGCACTCATAATGCCGTCACCAAACTCTTCATGAATTAACGCCTTAAAGGTCGTACCATATACGCTGATCAATTCATAAAAACGATAGATGAGTGGATCGGTAGGTACCGCTGTTGGCAAGGATCCTTTGTAAGGAACCACTTGTAATTGTGCAACGGCATCTTCTGGCAAATCTAATAAGCCGCCAATGGTGCTGGCTTGTTCAGAGGTTAAAGTCATTTGTCCTAGTAAAGCAGCTGTCGTCCATTCTTTACTCATACTGATTGCGTCAGCCAGTTGTGGCCAAGTCAGTTGTTTTTTTAGCTTTTGTAAAATAATTAATTCGGTTACTTCGTTACGATTCATACTTTTTTCCTCATACTATTAAACAAACAATGCAGGCAGCCTCACTCGGCCACCTGCAAAATTAATGGGCGATTAAGCCGCGCTACGCTTTGTTTCGCGAACGTGAGTGTAGTAAATCGGTAAACCTACTAATAAGAATCCGCCCACTAAGTTACCTAATGCAGTTGGAATTTCATTCCAGATTAGGTAATCGCTCACGTGGAATTCTCCACCCATGATCATTGAGAATGGGAACAAGAACATGTTTACAATTGAGTGTTCAAAAACCATAAAGAAGAACAGCATGATAGGCATCCACATTGCAGCGATTTTGGCGCCAGCAGAGGTAGAAATCATAGCGCCTACAACGCCCATAGAAACCATCCAGTTACACAACATGCCACGAATAAAGATAGTAAACCAACCACCTAAACCTTGCTCTTTATAACCTAGAGTTCTTGACTCACCAATGGTTGCAACTTTTTCTGCCACTGCACCACCGTCAATTTGATACCCGTAAGTTAAAATAAAAGAAGCGAAAAATGCTGTGGTTAAGGCACCGGCAAAGTTTCCACAAAAAACCAAACCCCAGTTACGCAACATACCCTTAACGGTACAGCCTGGTCTTTTGTCGATAACTGCCAAAGGTACAAGAGTGAATACACCAGTTAACAAGTCGTACTTCAATAAGTACAGCATAATAAAGCCAACAGGAAAAAGCACAGAACCTAAAATAAGACTCCCTGTAGTAGTTATAACTGTAATCGCAAAGAAGGCTGCTAAGGCCAAGATTGCACCCGCCATAAATGCTCGAATTAACGTATCTTTGGTGGACATGAATATTTTCTGTTCACCTGCGTCGACCATTTTTTTGGCGAACTCCGATGGTTCTAAATAGGACATGTAATTTTCCTCATATCGTTGTGTGTTAATAATTGCCGCATTTTATCGACTTAAAAAAAAACGCCCTTCAGTACACCACATACAAAACCTATGTATGAGTGGTTGAGGGACGCCATTATCCAGTGAATCTTTTGTTTTAAGCCATCGTTGACCATGATTCGATTTAACTAAAGCAAGATGAAGGCCAAAGGTATACACCCTATATTTATTGAGATTTGGCTTAAAAAGATAAGCGCTTTTGGCAGCTAAAAAGCCCAAGGTGGGGCATTCAAAAAAAAACGCACTATAAGAGTGCGTTATGAGTTAACTGAGAATGTACGAAGAACACACTGACCAATATCAGGTCTTAATCACTTTATCCTGCGTTTGCGTATCAAAGTCATCTGGGTCATGTCTTTCATGGAGTTGGTCTGTTAATTCTCCCCACGTTCGATTCACTTTAATACCTCGCTTAACGGGCTCTCGCTCAGCAATCATTTCTGCCCAACGCTTTACATGGGTATAACTAGCCACGTCTAAAAACTCTGCTGCATCATACAACCTACCTAGCACTAATACGCCATACCAAGGCCAAATAGCCATATCTGCTATGGTGTATGTATCGCCCATAATGTAAGTACGCTCGGCTAGCCTCTTATCCAATACATCTAGTTGGCGTTTTACTTCCATACTAAATCGGTTGATCGGGTATTCGAATTTCTCTGGTGCGTAAGCATAAAAATGTCCAAATCCTCCACCAAGCATAGGCGCACTGCCCATTTGCCAAAATAGCCAAGATAAACATTCTGCTTTTTGAGCAGGAGATAGCGGAATAAACGCCATAAATTTTTCTGCGAGATAAAGTAAAATTGCGCCGGATTCAAACACTCGGGTCGGTGGTTGGGTACTGCAATCAAGCATAGCCGGGATCTTTGAGTTAGGGTTAATGTCGACAAAACCACTACTGAACTGAGCACCTTGCATTATATCAATCAAATGGGCATCGTATTCTGCATGCTCGTGGCCCATAGCTAAGAGCTCTTCGAGCATAATAGTGACTTTTACGCCATTGGGTGTAGCCATAGAATATAACTGCAAAGGATGCATGCCCACTGGTAAGGGCTGGTCGTGGGTAGCACCTGAAATTGGACGGTTGATATTGGCAAACTTACCACCGCTCTCACTGTTCCATTGCCAGACTTTTGGCGGAACATAGGACTCTTTCGACATAGGATGACCTAACAATATTCTATTCTTGTTAATATAGTAGGGAAAAGTGAAAGATAAATTTCAAAATATAAAAAAGATTCTGCATTTGTCATGCTGTTTTTTTAAGAGGGGTGCTAACTGTTACACAAGGAAGAGGAGCTGCTATTCAAAGAAGATAGTGACAGGCAATAACAACAAAGCAGTTGCCAAATCAGTCGATATGGCAACCTAAATCAATTGGCGTTAGTACTCCCACCAAGATTGCTGCCACCACTCCAAAAATTCATCAAAGTCGATCGAACCATCATTATTTTTGTCTATTAAACCAAAACCTTCTTTTACATGACTGGCTTTTGTTTTTGGGGACAATACAGTCAGTAACTCGATAAATTCGGTTAAGCCTATTTCACCGCTTCCATCTGCATCAAAAAATTGAAACTCTTTTCGTGCTTCGGCAATTTGTTCGGCTGTTAAAATTTTAGTGGACATAATATTTCACTTTTCGTTTTAGTGTTTGCAAGTCTACCTCCTTATACAAGGAAGTGTCCATTTTATTTACATATATTAACTATACTAATGAAAACAACAACCTAGCAGTTAGGCTTACCCAGAGCCTCACGTTGCGCTCTACGAGTAGCGGCTTTTTGCTGACGCCTTTGTTTTATGGCTTTTCGCGCCTCAAGACCTAAATGCTCTTCGTTTCTGTCTTTCGCTAAATTAACTTGTTTTTCTCGCTCTCTAAAGCGCTTTATCTGCTCATCGGAATGGGTGCCGTAACATTTTGGACAGCTCACACCTGATTCAAACTGAGGGCTTTGTTTATCGTCCTCGGTAATGGGTAATCGACAAGCATAGCATTGGTCATAATGGCTTTTTTCAAGATCATGATTGACCGCAACGCGATTATCAAAAACAAAACAATCGCCCTCCCACATAGTGTCATCTTTGGGTACATCTTCTAAATATTGCAAGATGCCGCCTTCTAAATGAAACACTTCGTCGAACCCTTGCTGTTTCATGTAAGCCGTCGATTTTTCACACCGTATACCGCCAGTACAGAACATAGCGACTTTTTTGTGCTTTTTTGGATCTAAGTTATCTGCGACATATTGTGGAAACTCTCTGAAAGAGTCAGTTTTAGGATTAACCGCATTTTTGAACGTACCAATTTCAATTTCGTAGTCATTACGGGTATCTATAACTAATACATCAGGATCAGAAATCAGCTCATTCCAATCTTTAGGTTTTACGTAGGTTCCAACCGTCTTTACTGGGTCGATGCCTTCTATTCCCAAAGTCACGATTTCTTTTTTTAGTTTGACTTTAGTTCGGTGGAATGGCTGTTGTTCATCAGTAGAAAGCTTGAACGAAATAGGTTGCAACCGGCTATCAGAATTTAGCCGAGCTAACAAAGCGTCTATCCCTTGTTTGGTACCAGAAACCGTACCATTAATCCCCTCTTTAGCCAGCAAAAGGGTTCCTTTGATATCTTCTGATTCCATAAATTGCAGCAGAGGCAATCTGAGGGTTTCGAAGTCTTCGAGAGTAACAAATTTATATAACGCACAAACCGTGTATTGAGTCATAAAGCACCTTGCGAAATTGGGGCGTAATCCCAGAGCAAAAAAAGGATGAGGAATATATCAAATGATGCAAGGCTAAACCAGTAAAAACCCCATGTTAAACAAGGGTATTATTAATAATAATTTAGATGCCTTCGAGTAGCTCATATAGACCCGTTTCATCGACATCTAATGCATGAGGGCCTGAGGTTTTTAGTCGATCTTGGGTGGGTAAACTGCAGTTAGCGACAATTTCCGCATTAAGGTGTAATGGATCATTAAACTGGGATAACGGCTCTGGGTGCATAGCTAGCCATAGTTGGGCCGTTTGTATCCGCCCCTCCTTGATAAAATAGCTAGTTTGATTAATTTTGTCCCAGTGGTCTTGTTCTGCATGCAAAGGACAAGCTCGATAGTTATGACTGACCGATTCAGTTTTAAAAGACTCTGCAGACTTATCTTTTGGAAATACGGGGCGGTGTAAATAATTTTGATCCAACATGGCGAGCACGAGAGCAAAATTCGTTGGATTAGACGCAGCGCGGTTGACTAGGCTATCTAATTCAAAATCAGCGCGAGGGCTTATTGTTGAAGTGTCAGCTTCTTGTACCGAAAGATTTGATACCGGCGCAATCACAGTGATATCTCGATAATAAATGTAATAAGGTTTATATCGTTTAATGAGCAAAAAACTAAAGGTCGTTGCTTGAAACTATATATTCATTATCATGGTCTATTCTCTAAATACCCTAAAATGCTATTTGCCATATTCCCGCACTCTTTTTGGCTAAGGCGCGACAATTTGAGGATAATATGATTCTTACTCGCTTACACAAACCGATACATTGGCTGTCATTTATAGCTTTGGGGGCCTTAAGCCTACAAGCTACTGGTCAATCAAAAGATCTTCAAGCTAGCAGTCAAGCTAGCATTAACTTGGCCGAAACCCGGATTGTGGGAGGTGAAGTGGCTCGCCCACAGAATTGGCCTTGGATGACCGCCTATGTATTTGTATCCCAAAGCATACAAACATCCCTAACTGTAAATAATGTAAGCTTTGCAACGACGCATTTTTCTAATGCGCCTAGTGGCACAACGCGCGGTCCTATAGCATCCTGTGGTGATGGCCAGCAAGGCTGCACTGGTGTGCAAAACAGTATTTGTCTGATCGAACGAGGCTCTATTACTTTTGCCGAAAAAGCACTGAACTGTGAAGCTCAAGGCGGCATAGGCGTAATTATTTACAACAACACAGATGGTCAGATTAACGGCACAGTTGGCAGTACTTTTACTGGCCGCATTCCTATGGTTGGCGTGACTCGGGAAACAGGTAATACTCTACTGAACTCGATTGGCGCAATAGCAAATATATCTGTTGCACCCAATAGTTTTGCCACACAAAATGCTAGCTGTGGCGGAACGTTTTTAGGGGACAAGTGGGTTTTAACAGCGGCACACTGTGTTGACTCACCGCAATCTCGATTCTTTAGAATGAATGTAGGTGAATTTGATTTATCAGATGGTGCAACCAATGCTACACCTATCGCCAATATATTTATTCATCCTGACTACGACGAAGATGCAATTAATAATGACATCGCGCTAGTCGAACTGACTCAATCAATTAATGCTCCGGCGGTCACCCTAGCCAACGAGACACTGACTCGCCAAATGACAACATCAAGAAGCCCAGCAATTGTCGCTGGGTGGGGCGGACGCGAGGGGTTTGCCCCCGGCGAAGGACCAACTTCAAACTTCCCGAATCAATTACATAGAGTTGAGCTAAATCTATTAACCAATGAAGATTGTACCGCGCAACTTCGTAGTGAAAGAGTGTCTCGTAATGGGGTAACCGATGCCATGATATGCGCAACAAGCGCAGAGCAAAGAGGGTCTTGTCAAGGCGACAGTGGCGGGCCTTTAGTAGTTAATACGGGTTCAGGGGTCCAACAAGTAGGTATCGTCAGTTTTGGATTTGGCTGCGCTGATCCAAGATTCCCGGGGGGCTACACTCGAGTAGCTCGTTTCATAGATTGGATTGACACTATTACCGGTGGCATTGCGATCAATCAATTGCAAGACTTTGGTGTCATGCCAGCAGGAAGAGTCACAACCGAAACCTTAACGGTCAGTAATAACTCAACTCAATCTACAGGGATTAGTTTTACAATAACTGGCGATAGACAATTTTCTATCGACAGCTCGACATGCCAAGTTTTAGCACCTAATCAAAGTTGTAGTGTGCTAGTCAGTTATTCGCCAACCAGCGCAGGTCAAAGTACCGCAGAGTTGGTTGTCAATTCAAGTGTCCAAGGGGTGTTAACCAGTAGTAGCCGACTAACCGGCATATCTGTACCTGCTGCCACTAATCTAAATGGTATCGCTGGGCCAGCCAACCCTCAAATTGAATGGTTTTCTGGCGGAGCAGCTGTTTGGACAGCCAACCAAACGTCTGGGGTCGAAAGTGGAAACATAGGCGATAGGCAAGACAGTATTTTATTAGCTAAGATGACAGGGCCTGGAGAGTTGTCGTTTGATTGGGGAGTCTCATCTGAAGAAAATAGTGATGACCCAACCAATCCATTTGATGTACTGGAGCTATACATCAATGGTCAGCTCATAGAGTTTATATCAGGAGAAGTTGCGTTATCGCCCTACGTTGATAACGCAGGTTTATTAAATTTACCTGCAGGTGTAAACACAGTTTATTGGATTTACAGTAAAGATGCCTCGCTGGAGGAGGGAGAAGACAAAGGGTTTATTAGAAACGTGACCTATGTTTCAGATGTTCCGATCCCCTTACCAGCACCACAGCCTAATCCTAGCCCTACTCCTGCACCTCCCTCAACAAGTTCGAGCTCTGGAGGTGGCACCACTTATTGGCTATTAATCATAGGTTTGTTAGCACTAGGCCTAAGAAAAACCGGAAAGTCTAAGGGATAGTTTTAAATAGTTAAAAACGGCTGTTGCATCAACAGCCGTTGATGCTATTTACGCAGATTTGTCTTCTATCGGTTTGACAAAAAGTAATATAAACACACCAAGCATAATCGCCATATCTGCAACGTTAAATATACCTGTGCGCAACGAGCCAATCCCAATATTTAGAAAGTCTATAACAGCACCATTGTTAACCGCTCGATCGTAAAAATTGCTAATACCGCCAGAAAAAATAAGACTGAGTGAAATGATACCTAGCTTTGGTTGAGACTTAGTCTTAAATATGTAGCCAAGTAAAGCTGCTAAAATCAGCCCTACCGCACATACGAAGATCCAAAACTTAGCTGAATCACTCATAGAGCTACCTAATCCCAGAAAAGCCCCGGTGTTTTCGGCATAACCAATTCTCAGTAAGTCTCCCCAATAACTTGTCATTTCAAATCGCGATAGGTTCTCTGCGGCGTACCACTTAGTGCCTTGATCTAGCCCTACACTCACTGCACATATACCCAACAAAACCACAAGTCTGTTCATTAATGTCATCTAACTGCCTTTGTATCTCACGCTACATAAAAAATAAGTATCACATGATACATGGCAACAGGTCTAACCCTCAAAAGCTTTTGGACGCAAATCTAGTGTTGTTGAGTGCATGGTTGTAAAATATATGTTAAATTTTTCGATTGGTGGTTTATGTAACCACGATCACTACTCAAAAATAAAAAACCATAATTAAACAAGATGAAGGAATACGTTTTGAAAAAAATTGAAGCAATAATAAAACCATTCAAATTAGATGAAGTACGAGAAGGCCTTAACGAAATAGGAGTCACGGGATTAACCGTTTCTGAAGTTAAAGGGTATGGTCGCCAAAAAGGGCATACTGAAACATACAGAGGCGCTGAATACACAGTTGACTTTTTACCTAAGATTAAACTCGAAATTGTTGTATCAGACGACCAGCTCGAACGCTGTATTGAGACCATTATTAGCAAAGCCAATACCGGCAAAATTGGTGACGGCAAGATTTTCGTATTTGACGTCCAGCAAACCATCAGAATTCGCACCGGCGAAGAAAACGACGACGCAATTTAACCCTTCCTTTTAGTACATAAGAAAAACAAAAAACTATGCTAAATATAAACAGCGCAGTAGAAACCCTGATCCAGAGTTCGAATACCTACTTTTTGCTCATAGGCGCCATTATGGTGTTTGCGATGCATGCAGGATTCGCATTTCTTGAAGTGGGAACAGTCAGAACAAAAAATCAGGTCAATGCCTTAGTCAAGATCATCACGGATTTTGCTATCTCTTGTATCGCCTACTTTTTTATCGGCTTTTATATCGCTTACGACACGACCTTCTTTAGCAGCGCAAGCGAATTAGCCTCTAACAACGGCTATGATCTCGTTAAATTCTTCTTCCTTATGACCTTTGCGGCAGCAATACCGGCAATTATCTCTGGCGGTATTGCTGAAAGGGCTAGGTTTTACCCCTTTCTAATCGCATCTGCCTTGATAGTTGGTGTGGTTTACCCAGTATTCGAGGGCATAGTCTGGAACGGTAATTGGGGCTTCCAAACTTGGCTAGAAAAAACGACTGGCGCTAGCTTCCATGACTTTGCAGGGTCGGTTGTTGTGCATGGTGTTGGTGGCTGGTTGGCGTTAGTTGCCGTGTACTTTTTAGGAATACGTAATGGCAGACTCAAAGATAGCAAATTGGTCGCGTTTGCCCCCTCTAACATTCCATTTTTAGCTCTGGGGACTTGGATATTATGTATCGGCTGGTTTGGCTTTAACGTTATGTCGGCCCAAAGTATGGACGGGATCAGCGGCTTAGTTGCTATGAACTCATTAATGGCTATGGTCGGGGGAATAATTGCAGCTCTTTGGGCAGGGAAAAACGATCCCGGTTTTATCCATAATGGACCTTTAGCGGGACTAGTCGCAGTTTGTGCAGGATCTGACGTTATGCACCCCATAGGCTCACTGTTTGTAGGAATCATTGCCGGTTTTATATTTGTTTATCTATTCACTAAAATGCAACAGTCAAGAAAAATTGACGATGTGCTAGGTGTGTGGCCTTTGCATGGAGTATGTGGAGCCTGGGGCGGTATAGCGGCAGGCATCTTTGGCCTTGAAACACTTGGTGGATTGGGCGGCGTATCTGTTGTAGCACAAATCATAGGAACGCTAGCAGGCATAACCGTTGCGTTAGTAGGCGGAGTAATTGTCTACGGTCTAGTCAGTAAACTTTGCAAAATACGCTTAAGTGAAGATGAGGAGTTCCAAGGCGCCGATATCAGCATCCACAAAATCGGCTCAACCAACACCGAATAAGTCAAGCCTACTGCTACCTTCAAAATTCAAGTGAGAAAGTAGCAACGTCTCATTTTATTCACTCACATTTCGGGTAGGTCTTAATATTCTATTTGTATATTATGACCTGCCCTTTTTGAGTTTATCTAACTCGTTATTCAACGTTGCTACTACTACTAATAATTCGTCAGCAGATGCCCCAGTATCTTTTGCGCCATCTAAGGTTGATTCTGAAATTCTAGCAATCTCTTCAATCTTGCTAGCCACTTGATTGGTAACGTTAGACTGAGAAGAGGTTGAGTTTGAAATTTCAGTACTCATGTCGTTAATTGTAGTGGTTACCGTCGCAATGCGTTGCAATGCGCTTTCAACTGTCTCAGCCTCATGAACGCTCAAATCCATTTGTTTCCTGCTGTCTTCCATGCTGAGCTTGGTTTCTTGGGTAGCAGTTTGAATATTAGTAATTATTTCGTGGATCTGATTAGTCTGGTCTTGAGTACGCTTAGCAAGGGTTCTGACCTCATCTGCTACTACCGCAAATCCACGTCCCTGCTCCCCAGCTCTTGCTGCCTCGATTGCTGCATTGAGGGCCAGCAAATTAGTTTGCTCAGCGATTTCGTTAATCGCTGAAGAAACCTGACCTATATCCGTGCTGTCCTTAACTAAGCGCTCGATGGCCTGCTGAGAACGTTGAGATTCGGTTTGCATTTGACGCATGACAGACTGGAGGCCAGCGACCAACTCGATTCCTTGGCGAGCTTCTTTCTCTGCTTCCTCAGCTGAACTGGAGGCAAGATCGGAATTGTGATCTACTGTCTTTGCTGAATCTGTCAGTACAACCATAGACGAGACAATATCTTGCGTCCCTGATTTCTGAGCATCAACCCCAACAATGGTTTCTTGAGTGACACTTTTGAGGCTATTAGCCGAGTCACTCAAAGTCGAAGTGGCTTGGCTAATACGTTCAACCAATTGTTGCAAACTCTTAGTCATGTGGTTGATATCTGTCGCTATGGTGCTCATCTCGTCTGAACCGAACACCTCTACACGACTTGAGAGATCACCGTCAGCGACACAGTGCACCCCCATAGAGACCCGTTTGATATTGCCAATCACCGAGTAATACATACCTACAAAGAGATATAGCGCTAACAATACCGCTATACCAGATATAATCATCAAAATATTGCGCTTAAATTCCGCCTCTTTAATTCGCTGCTCTAAAAGGTTAATCAAAACAGGCAGCATTTCATCACTAAACTTAGCAATGGCTTCGACAGCAGCCACACTTTGGCTACTCACCTCCGCGCTAGACATCTCTATATCATCGGGATCAAGGATACGGGTCTTTATTTGTGATTGAAGCTGCTTAAGTTGCCTTTCTAATGTTGCCCATTTTTGACCTAATTGGCTATTCACATCGCTGTTTGCGTTAAGGCTTACACCTAAACTTGAACCGGTATTGGCAATTTGAAGCGGCAATTTCTGATTTATATTTGATAACCCTATATAAGTATCAGGAGTAAATCGCCCTGCTGCTGCAACACTTCGAGCTAAGCTACCCGTCTGCGCTACACGTAATTGCAATTCAGGCAATTCTTTAACTATGGTCGAAATGATATAACTTGTATCGAGAGCTAGATCGAGTTCGAGGTTAGTATGATTAGCAATAGATTTCATTGCGGCCATTAAAGCGAGAAACGTATCAGAGCTATCAGTATTTTGACGCGCTGATGTTAAATAAGTGTCGATACTATCAAGAACCTGAGGGCCTAACTGTTCAACGCCATCACTCGCTCTTAACGCACTATTTAATCTAGCAGTAGCTCTCCCTTCAATGATTGCGCGGGACAGATTAACGCTATCTTCATAAGCAGCATCAATTAAGGTAATTCCTTTGAGTTCTTTATTGGTAAACCGAATATCACTACCGTACTCATAATTGATAAAAACCAAACTCACTACTAACGGGCTAAGAATAATGATACTGATTAAGGAAAACTTGAATGAATACCGAATATTTGACATAAACGCCGTTGCTGGACAACACAAACGTCTTAGTAACTCACCCACTAATCTTCTCCTCAATCAACTTAAATATAACGGCAAAAAAATAGATTACCTTTTTTGAGTAATTTTTCCTTCACTCCGAAATAGTAAATCTATAACGTTAATTACACATGACTTGTGTTGCTATGTAACCTAACAAGTCGAGCAACACAGTCGTTACAATCTTATCGGCTAAATATACGCAAAGATGACTCAAAAGCAATAAAGTGTAGGTTTATACCAATTCTATTCATTATTTGACACATTAATCCATTCTCGCGCCCACAGGTCTCTGCCCTTTCAGGCATTGAGATAAAGACTCTCTAAGCTTGTTTTAAAGCCGATGAGACTGACACAGATCATTTTCCAAAAAAAGGCCACCTCAATGAGGTGGCCTTTCTTCTGAATAGGAGCCTGGCAATGTGCTACTTTATACCAATAAGTAGTGATTTATGATCTAATACTGTCATGGATTGCTCACTATTATTGTTCATATGAAACTTGATAACTCACAAGATCTTTTAGCTCTTTCTAGAACGGAGCCCAATGCCCGTAAGCGGCTTCGATTATTAGCGATATCCCACTTTCTTGATGGTAAAAACCGCACGCAGATTGCCCTCAATCTAAAGGTCAGTAGACGCAGTGTTAACAATTGGGTGAGTCGTTATTTGGCAGATGGCGTAGAAGGTTTGGAATCTAAGAAAGCACAAGGCCGTCCTTGCCCTTTATCGATAAAACAGCGAGAGCAGTTGTTCGATTATATTGACAAGCAAAGTCGTAGCAGCCAAGGCGGACGCTTAACGGGTGAAACCATCCGGCTCTACATCGCTGAGCAATTCCAGATAACTTACCATCCTAATGCGATATACAAGCTTCTTCATTTGCTTGGTTTCAGTTGGATAACTAGCCGCTCCAAGCACCCCAAACAATCACAAGCCGCTCAAGACGCGTTTAAAAAAACTGCCAATTGAAACGATCAAGTTGATCCCTGGTCATATCGCACTTGATAAAGTGGATTTTTGGTTTCAGGATGAAGCGAGAATAGGCCAACAAAATACTACGACACGCTTATGGGCACAGAAAGGCAGCCGCCCGCGTGCGGTTAAGCAACAGCAATTTGAATACGTGTATATGTTTGGCGCTGTCTGTCCGGCTAACGGTCAGACAGAGGCCCTTTTAGCACCTTGGGTGAATAAAGATATTATGCGGCAGCACCTTGAATTGATCTCTGCGAGAACCGAGCTAGATCGTCATGCGGTGGTAATTATGGATGGTGCTGGCTGGCATACAGATGATATCGCCAAGGGGTTCAAGAACCTGAGTATCCTTAAATTACCGCCCTATTCACCGGAGCTGAACCCAATTGAACAGGTATGGAGTTGGCTACGCCAACACCATTTGGCCAATCGTTGCTTTGGCTCATACGACGATATATTCACTGCGTGCACCACAGCTTGGAATGATTTTGTTGGTGACCTCAACCGGGTAACGAAAATGTGCAATAGAGACTGGTTGGATGTGAGCAACACTTAAGATGGAATGGTATTAAGATGGAATGGTATAACTTAATCATTTCACTCATCCCCAAAGCAAAAAAGGCCTTCCGATTACGGAAGGCCTTCTTCTAAATAGGAGTCTGACGGTGTGCTACTCTCGCATGGGGAAACCCCAAACTACCATCGCCGCTAATACGTTTCACTTCTGAGTTCGAGATGGGATCAGGTGGGACCGTATCGCTATGGCCGTCAGACAAAATCGTGCAAATTTGTTGAACCAAACACGTGTGAACATGGTGAACACCGCTTGGTGATGCAACATTTGCGCAAGGAGGACGTACAACACGTCAGGTGTTTGCAGGTCATCCTCTATAAGTCTTTACATTTAATAATATGTAAAAGCTGATGGCCATCTTCAACAGATGCGCCGTAATCAATAAACGAGTACTTCGCTTACTCTATAATCTCTTAGTCACTTGTCACTTCACACACGTCCAAAGACATTTGGGCGTTGTATGGTTAAGCCTCACGGGCAATTAGTACAGGTTAGCTTAACGCATTGCTA
>CANMKA010000021.1 GCA_947498355.1 uncultured Paraglaciecola sp.
TGGCCAATCGTTGTTTTGGCTCATACGACGATATACTCAATGCGTGCACCACAGCTTGGAATGATTTTGTTGGTGACATCAACCGGGTAACGAAAATGTGCAATAGAGACTGGTTGGATGTGAGCAACACTTAAGATGGAATGGTATGACAGATGGGTAAAATTCATAGTCTTCAATATTATTGGATTTTAGGAACGACTGAAGTTGTTGATGGGTCCGAGGAAGACGAGTTTGGGTGCGGATCATCATGGATGTGTGATTGACTTGCCATAAAGTTTTCGAAACTCCAGCCACAAAAAAAGCCAACATAAGTTGACTTTAATTTATTACTTTTAACAAGTAATAAATGGTACCAGTGGGCGGACTCGAACCGCCACGCATTGCTGCAACGGATTTTGAATCCGTCATGTCTACCAATTCCATCACACTGGCATGGATGGTTGAAGGAGTTTATCTCTTCAAGTGGCGTGCATTATAGCGATCAGAGTTGGGCATGCAAGTATTTTGTCGGGTCAGACGACCTTTTGATTAGTTTTCCACCAACCACTCAAGCAAATCTTGATCTTGCTTGGTGTAACCTCTGTTTTATAAACGCCTTGCTTATTTATCCCCGATTCACAAACTGCTAGTATTTGGGTTTTAAACCAATGGTTATCGTATTTTGACTACCCCTTCTGCATTCCCTCGAGCTGGTTTTTTTCGCCGTTTGGCCGCTATGGTTTACGATTTACTGGTCGCAATCGCAATTGGTATGTGCGCAGCTATCGTTATGACAATTGTTTTTACGTTGCTTTACGAAAATGGCGTCTTAGATAAACAAGGTGCTGAGCATGTGGGTGAGGTGTTGCAACATTCTTTATTATTCAAAACCACTATGCAAATTTGGGTCGGGGGTTGGATTGCTGGTTTTTTTGTATGGTTTTGGCGAAATGGCGGACAGACTATAGGTATGCGGGCTTGGCGTATTCGCCTGTTTAGCACAAATGACAAGCCTTTTGGCTACCTAAGAGCGCTCATACGGTTAGTTTGCTCTTTAGGTGGACTGGGCACCTTGCTGGTTTTACTTGATTGGAAATCCAAACAGTCTCTTCAAGACAGAATTGCTGGCACTGAAATTTTGGTACTCACTAAAGATGCCAATCATCATGCCGCTTGGAAAGAGCTTCAGGAATAACTGCATAGTTTGTTAGCCACACACATCAGAGAGCTGTGGCTAACCTCGCCTTCGTAACAGATATATCGAAAAGAACGCAAACACTGCACTGGGTAACACTGCGCCTAGTATTGGCGGAAGCTGATAAACCAAGCTCACCGAGCCAAACACTTCATTACTGACAAAAAAGCCAAAACCAGTTAACACTCCAAGAATAATTCTTGCGCCCATAGTGACACTTCTCAAAGGTCCAAAGATAAAAGACAAAGCCATTAAAAGCATAACGCCAACCGACATAGGCTGCAAAACTTTACGCCACAAGGCTAGCTCGTAGCGACTTGGGTCCAAACTGTTATTCTTACGATAATTTACGTACTCAACTAAGCCTCGAATTGACAATGCCTCGGGTTTAACTTTAACCACACCTAACTTGTCTGGGGTCAAAGTGGATATCCATACGCCCTTGTCGACTTGCTGATAGCGTATTTTTTGATTACCCATGAAGGTGTAATTCACTTTATCAAGTTGCCATTCTCCATTCGTAAAAACAGCCCGTTGCGCATTGGTAATTTGTTTTAAAACCAAGGTTTCATCAAATTCGTAGACCGTAACATCACTTAGGGTGAATCTATCGACAACTTCGCCGATACTCACAAAATTATCCGCATCTTTAGCCCAGGTGAGTCGATTTGCAGCGAAAAGACTCCCTCCAGAAATTGCTTGAGTCCGAATTTCTTTTGCTTTTGTTTCCGTTGCTGGGGCGATCCATTCGCCGATAGACATAACAAATAGCACCATGATAAATGCAGATTTCATAGCAGATAAGATAATATTCCAACGACTCTGCCCAGCAGATTGCATCACGACAAGTTCGCTGTTGCTGGCTAACATCCCCATACCAACCAGCCCACCAATTAAGGTTGCCATTGGAAAGAATTGCTCGATTTCTCTGGGTAAACTTAACAACACATAAACGCCAGCAGTAGCCATATCGTAGCTACCTCGACCAACTTGTTTCATCTGTTCAATAAATTTAATTAGGGCACTTAACCCCACCAATACGCTCAATGTCATGGCTGTCGTGCCAAGTAACGTTCGCGCAATATAGATATCGAGTATTTTAAACACGCTTTTCTCCTTTAATCTTAGCGCGTATTTTTACCCCCAAAGGGCGGCCTTTCATAATCAACACTATACCAATAATAAAGAGCACCAAGTGTACCCACCATAAACCCAGTTGTGCCGGAATTTGGCTTTCTTCTAGAGCTTTTCGGCCTGCCATCAGTAACAGAAAGTATCCTAGGTAAAGCATTAAGGCTGGGAACATTTTACCAAACCGGCCCTGCCTAGGATTTGCTGCACTCAGTGGTACTGCAATTAATACTAAAAAGGGTAGAGACAAAGGAATAGCGATACGCCAATGCAATTCTGCAAGGGCTTCGATTGATGGATCGTTTATGAGTTCTTCTGTTGGGTAGGCAGTTAATTTACGACGTTTCTTTTCTGGTTGTTGTTCGGCAATTTGTATTTGATACTCGTCAAATTCCACCACGCTATAGTCTTGCTGACCTAGCTTGCCTTCGTATTGCTTACCTTGTTTCAATACCAGTTTTTCTGACCCCAACTCACCCGCTACCACCCCACCAGAATCAGCGTAGACAATTCGAATATTTTGTTCTTCGCTACCTATCTCTTTTTGCGCTAAAAATACTTTTTTAAGGCCTGTTTGCACGTTGTCAATTTCATGTACAAACATGACAGCCTGTTGATTAGAGGTTTGCTGGAATCGACCCGGCACTAGGGTTGTTAAACCACTTTGCGCACCTATGTCATCTTCCAGCTGATACTCACTTTCGACGGCTAAAGGTGCTAGCCAAAGGGTGAGTAACGCAGTCACTATCGCCATAGCAACGGCAAGTACCAGCATAACTCGCGTGATATACCACTCACTGATACCACACGCCCGCATCACACTCATTTCGCTATCTACGTATAATCGGCCATGAGCCAACATAATGCCTAAAAATAAACTCAACGGTAAAACTAAAGATGCCAATATAGGTAAGCTTAGTCCTAAAAATCCCAGTACTAGTCCCGCTGGTATTTCGCCATTAGACGCCTCTGCCAAGACTCTGACAAACTTTTGCGTAACAAAAATAGCCATAAGCAACAAAAAAACGGCTATCTGTGATTTAAATGTCTCTGTAATTAAATAACGAAAAATAAGCACTTTAGATCCATAGGAAAACTAGTATTTTTAGTGGAACAAACCGAATTTTTAAGTAAACTTAGCGTTTTAACAAGTTTAATTTAAAAACAGCCCGAAAATAGCGACAACCGTGTCAGCAATCATTAAATTTTCAGGTACATTGCAATCTTATCGTATTATGCACGTTATACCCAATAACGTAGATAAAAAACCTGCAGCTGTAAGTTTTTTTATCTATTTGCTATGCGGCCTTTGTTTTATCTTGTAGCGAGGAATGATAGTGGAATTTAGCGTAAAAAGTGGTAGCCCAGAAAAGCAACGCAGTGCCTGTATCGTGGTGGGCGTATTTGAACCCAGACGCCTAACATCTGTCGCTGAACAACTCGATGTAATTAGCGAAGGTTACATTAGCAACTTGTTACGCCGAGGCGATTTAGAAGGCCGAGCAGGTCAAATGCTATTGTTGCATCAAGTACCAAATATACTGAGCGAGCGCGTATTATTAGTAGGTTGTGGTAAAGAACGCGAGCTCGACGAAAGGCAATATAAGCAAATTATTTCTAAGACGATTAAAACCTTAAATGAAACCGGTTCAATGGAAGCAGTCAGCTTCTTAACCGAACTCCATGTTAAAGGCAGAGATACCTATTGGAAAGTGCGCCAAGCCGTCGAAGCAACGCAAGATTCTCTGTATACCTTTTTACAGCTTAAAACCAAAAAAGATGAATTGCGTCGTCCGTTGCGTAAAATTGTATTTAATGTGCCAACTCGACGTGAATTACCAATAGGCGAGCGCGCCCTCGCTCACGGGTTGGCTGTTGCAGATGGCGCCAAAACGGCTAAAGACGTGGCTAATATGCCTCCAAATATCTGCAACCCAGCCTATTTGCTTAAACAAGCAGAACAACTCGAAACACAATACGATAATTTGCATGTAAGTTCGGTCAACGAACAGCAAATGGATGAGCTAGGCATGCACTCCTATTTAGCCGTTGGTCGAGGCTCTGCGAATGAGTCAATCATGACCATAATGGAGCATAAAGGTGGCCCTGCGGATCAAGCGCCCATTGTATTAGTGGGTAAAGGCTTAACCTTTGATTCGGGTGGTATTTCGATTAAGCCAGGCCAAGGCATGGATGAAATGAAATATGACATGGGCGGTGCGGCAAGCGTTCTCGGAGCCATGCATACTATCAGCGAGCTCAACTTACCCATTAACATAATTGGTTTACTTGTAGGTTGTGAGAACATGCCTGACGCCAACGCCTATCGTCCTGGCGACATTCTTACCACTATGTCGGGGCAAACCGTTGAAGTGCTCAACACCGACGCCGAAGGCCGTTTAGTATTATGTGATGCCTTAACCTACGTAGAACGCTTTGATCCTGAGTTAGTGATTGATATCGCCACCCTCACTGGTGCTTGCGTGATTGCTTTGGGTGCTCATGCATCCGGCATTATGAGTAACCATAATCCTCTCGCTCACGAATTAATTAACGCTTCAGAACAAAGTGGCGACAAGGCATGGCGTTTGCCTCTTTGGGATGAATACCAAGAACAAATAGAGAGCCCCTTTGCGGACATGGCCAACGTTGGCGGGCGTCCAGCTGGCACTATTACCGCTGCGTGCTTCTTGTCTCGCTTCACGAAAAAATATAATTGGGCACATATGGATATTGCAGGTACAGCATGGACTGGGGGCAAAAACAAAGGCTCTACTGGCCGACCTGTGCCTATGTTGTCACAATTTTTGATGAACCGAGCAGGTATAGAAAGCGAAGACTAAACGCGAGTTAAGGCAACGACCTAGATGTCAAATGTAACCTTTTATCTTTTAGATGAATCCTCCCAAGACAAGCCAGCTCACTTAGAGCTGGCTTGCTTATTAGCGGCCCGTAGTTATCGGCAAAAGCAAAAGTGTTTGGTGTATTGCCAAGATCAAGCCCAAGCAGAACAGTTTGATGAGCTACTTTGGCAACTACCAACAGATGCATTTGTCCCTCATAATTTGAGCGGAGAGGGCCCAGTAGGCGGCGCACCTGTAGAAATATGCTGGCAGGCTCCTACCCAATTTAATCGAGCAGTATTGATAAATCTAGCGTCAAATGTGCCGGACTTTCACCAACGATTTAAACAAATCATAGACTTTGTTCCCGCCTCAGAAGCACTAAAAGTGCAGGCTCGTGAACGATATAAACACTATAGAGCAGCGGGCAATCAACTCGATACCCTGCCCGCTTCGACTTTGAATGAGATACAAAATCATGGATAAAACCTTTAACCCACAGCTAATTGAACAATCAATCTATAAAAAGTGGGAGGACAGCGGCCTATTTAAACCTAGTGGCAAAGGCGACAGTTACAGCATTGTTATTCCACCGCCCAATGTTACCGGTAGTTTACACATGGGCCATGCATTTCAGCACACCATTATGGATGCTTTAACCCGCTATAAGCGCATGGATGGTTTCAATACACTTTGGCAAGTTGGTACCGACCACGCTGGTATCGCAACGCAAATGGTTGTAGAGCGTAAGCTAGAAGCTGAAGGAAAAACCAACCGCAAAGCATTAGGCCGCGAAAAGTTTATTGAAAAAGTATGGGATTGGAAGGCTGAATCGGGCGGCACCATTACAGAGCAAATGCGCCGTTTAGGAAACTCTGTAGATTGGGAGCGCGAGCGGTTCACTATGGACCCAGGCTTATCAAAAGCGGTAGAAAAAGTGTTTGTTGATTTATACAAAGACGATTTAATCTATCGTGGTAAACGTTTAGTTAATTGGGATCCTAAATTACAAACCGCCATCTCAGATTTAGAAGTCGAAAACAAAGATAAGAAAGGCCACATGTGGCACTTCCGCTACCCTTTAGCCGATGGTAACACTACTCAAGACGGCCAAAACTACTTGGTTGTTGCTACAACTCGTCCCGAGACTTTATTGGGCGATACCGCAGTAGCGGTTAACCCCAACGACCCTAGGTACAAAGACTTAATTGGCCAGTATATTACCCTACCTTTGGTGGGTCGCCGTATTCCTATTGTAGGCGACGAACATGCAGATATGGAAAAAGGCACAGGTTGTGTGAAAATTACTCCCGCCCACGACTTTAACGATTACGAAGTAGGTAAACGCCATAACTTACCTATGATTAACGTCTTAACCTTTGTCGGACATATACGCCAAAGTGCTGAGGTGTTCGATACCAATGGTGAAGCATCACAGGCGTATGACACCAAGCTACCAGAGTCGTTTCAAGACTTAGAGCGCTTTGCTGCTCGCAAAGCCGTAGTCGCCGAAATGGAAGCACTCGGCCTACTCGATGAAATAAAAGATCATGATCTTACTGTGCCCTACGGCGACCGAGGTCAAGTGGTTATCGAACCTATGCTAACCGACCAATGGTATGTAAGAGTCGAACAAATGGCTAACGTTGCGACTCAAGCTGTTGAAAATGGCGATATCAAATTTGTACCTAAACAATACGAAAATATGTATTTTGCTTGGATGCGAGATATCCAAGACTGGTGTATCTCGCGACAACTTTGGTGGGGACATAGGATCCCTGCTTGGTACGACGATTCAGGCAAGGTCTACGTAGGCACTTCTGAACAAGCTGTACGAGCAGACCATAAACTTGACGATTCAGTTGTCTTGCACCAAGACAACGACGTACTAGACACATGGTTCTCTTCTGCCTTATGGACTTTCTCTACCTTGGGCTGGCCAGATAACCTAGAAGATTTAAAAACCTTCCACCCAACTGATGTACTCGTCACTGGATTTGATATCATTTTCTTCTGGGTAGCACGGATGATTATGATGACCATGCATTTCATCAAAAACGAAGACGGCACGCCTCAAGTACCGTTTAAAACAGTTTATGTGACTGGGCTAATCCGCGATGAAAACGGCGATAAAATGTCGAAGTCAAAAGGTAACGTCATCGATCCGCTAGACATTATCGACGGTATCGATTTAGAAACCTTAGTTGAAAAACGTACTGCCAATATGATGCAACAGAATATTGCCAGCAAAATCGAAAAGAGCACTCGAAAGCAATTTCCAGACGGGATGGAAACCAGTGGTACTGACGCATTACGCTTTACCCTAGCGGCACTTGCCTCGACAGGCCGTGATATTAGTTGGGATATGAAGCGCCTCGAAGGCTATCGTAATTTCTGTAATAAGCTTTGGAATGCGAGTAATTTTGTATTAATGAATACCCAAGAGCACGACTGTGGGTTTAGTTCAGATACGCCTAAAACGTTATCATTGGCAGATAAATGGATATTGGGTCAATACCAAACCACAATCAAAGCCTACCGAGATGCGATAGACAACTACCGCTTTGATTTGGCTGCCACGACTGTGTACGAATTCACCAAAAATCAATTTTGTGATTGGTACATAGAACTCACTAAGCCCGTTTTATTTAAAGGAACAGCAGCCCAGCAGTGCGGTACACGTCATACCTTGGTCTCGGTGCTTGAGTCTCTGCTTCGCTTAATGCACCCTATCATGCCTTTTATCACAGAAACCATTTGGCAAGACGTGTCAAAAGTAGCCGCTTGCAACGCTGACACTATAATGAATCAAGCCTTTCCTACTTTTGATGAGTCTTTAGTAGATACTGAGGCCATGGCCGATTTAGAGTGGGTTAAAGGGTTTGTCTTAGCAATACGCACAGTGCGCGGCGAAATGGACATTCCGCCAAGTAAACCTCTACAAGTCTTACTCAATAACGCCTCTGAACAAGACAAGCAACGATTAGCTGACAATAGTTTGTTTTTACAGTCTATTGGTAAATTGGAATCAATCACTTTAGTTGAGGAAGGTGAATCGCTGCCAGCCTGCGCGACTTCTCTACTTGGTACCTTAGAAATTATGCTACCAATGGCAGGCTTAATCGACAAAGAGGCTGAACTCGCAAGGATCAGCAAAGCCTTAGATAAGCTCGAAAAAGACTACGCGAGAACAGAAGGCAAACTGGCCAACGAAAAGTTTGTAAGTAAAGCACCAGCAGCTGTCATAGACAAAGAAAAAGCGAAGTTAGAAGACTTCACCTTGCAAATAAGCAAACTGAAAGAGCAACAGGAGACTATTTCAGCTCTTTAAACTGGCTTTTGGATGTAAATGATAAAAAAAACCGTGATTAACCTATCGTTAATCACGGTTTTTTGTAAAGATATAAGGAGAAATAATCAAATATTGAGTTAAATGCAAAAAATTGCGTTTTGTTTGTTACTGGTTGTTAGCTTTTCTAAGGTGTTTGCCAGCACGTCTGACACCGAGCTTAGCAAGCAAATACAACTAGTATTTGCCGCTAACATGAATGATATCGCGTCTAATACGCAAGGTAGCTATAGTCGCCTCTACTCGTTACTCGAAAAAACCCGAAAAAACCCGAATACTATATTTGCTTTTGGCGGCGGAAGCTTAGGGCCTAGCTCTATGTCTATGTTCGACCGTGGCTCGCATATCATAGATATATTAAATAGCCTTGAACCCGATTTGATGACGGTGAGAAAAAGGGAGTTTAGCTATTTCGAAGACGAACTATCACTGCGCTCAAATGAAGCCGCATTTCCAATTATCGCAAGCAACGTCGTCGACCCATTAACCACAGGCAATATCGAAGGTATCTACACTCGTTTTATTGTAGAGAGAGGCGATATAAAAGTAGGGTTTATGTCAGTACTGGAAGAGGAGGTAGTACAAGAATATCTCCTTAATCGCGTACGGGTATTCGAATCTCAAACTGTGATTGAAGGCCAAGCCAAAAAACTCAGGCGCGAAGGCGCAGATATAGTCATCATGATGTTTGCCAAAAAACGTCTGTATTATAGAGACTTATTGGATTCGGGCACGATAGACTTCGCCATAAATTCTCGAGCTGATCAAGACAATACAGCGTTAAGTCGCTTGACTCACCCCAATATATTTAGCTTGTCGCAAAATAACAGAGCATTACTGCTAGATATTCAACTATCTGATAGTCAGTCCACCAAACCAAAGGCATCTGCAAGAGAGGTGTTACTAACAGACTACCCAGAAAACCCCAAAATCAGCATGCAAATTAACGACTACAACCATAGGCTCGATAGACTGCTCAATCAGGTAGTTGGTCATGTTGATACGCCAATTAATACTTTACGGGAGTCGGTGCGTTCTGAAGAAAATGCCTTTGCCAATTTTATTGCTGACACTCTAAAAGATTATAAAAATGCGGATATAGGCTTTATAAACGGCGGACTAATAAGAGGTAACAAAAAGTACCTTCAGACAACATCATTAACACGCCGAGATATCGCATCTGAGTTGCCTTTTAGAAGCAGAATAATTAAGGTCTCAGCCTCTGGAGAGCAAATACGCCAAGCATTAGAGCATGGGGTAAGTGAAATAGAATTACTCAGAGGAAAATTTCCTCATGTGTCTGGCTTGACTTACAGTTTTTCAACGTTTAAAAAGCCGGGAAAACGAGTCAGCAATATTAAAATTAACGGCCAAGATCTCGATACCAGCCAATTGTATTCAGTCGCCACATCAGATTACATAGCCAGCGGCGGCGATGGTTTTGCCAGCTTTAGCCACCAAACCGAGATTCAGTCAACAGATACCTCATTGCCCTTGATCTCTGATATCGTAATTCTCAATATTCAAAATAACGGCAATATTGCACCTAAACTAGAAAACCGCATTACAAGGCTAGACAAGTGAACAATAGAGAAGCGATGAGAATACCTCTGATCCGGTTTTTCGGCTTAGGACTCTCTTCTATCCTAGTCATTTTTCTGCTCATTAGCTGGCTGACTTTTTCTAAACTCCTCACCTTAGAATCGACGTTAAAAGATATCTCAACCAACACTATTCCGGAAATCGTCCTTTCGGGGGAGTTATTTAACGAAGCATCAAAATTATTAGAGTTTACGGTTTTACTAGCTAACGCCGATTCTGACGCAGCAAAACGACTGGCAGAGCAAGAACTGAATACCTACATCAAAGACATAAAAAACCTATCGAATAAAAAACTCAACGACAGTTTCTTAGAACGACAACTAGAAGTGATTAACTTAGAACTCCTCGAGTTTTCTGACTTAATCTGGGAGCGCGCTACCCTAAGCGACAAGTTAGTCACTAAACGCGACAATGTGTCTAAAATATTTTCAACGATATTTAATGAGGCTAAGTCCGCGTCAATTACACAAAATAGTCAGGTAATTTGGGCAGCCGAAGTCCCAGAATTAATGATCAAAGTCAATCAGGCTGTTAATGCCAGTCGAATGCAAGACGTGAGACGATTATTTGAGGGTGTTAAGTTTCAACTGGATATGTTGTCAAAAGGCAACGGGCCTCAGTCTTTGTCGAGTCGCAATCAAGCACTCATCCGGCAAATACAATTTTTACTCTTCTCTCCCGAGGGTCTAGAATCTTTAGTGATTTCACATCTTCAACTTACAGGCAGAGTAATTGGGCGAGAAAGCTTTATGCGCAACCTAATTGAAGACTTTTCTCGGCTACTCGAAATCAGCATGAGTAAGGCAAAATTAGACATTTTTCATCAAGTAGATGCCTCAGTCAAATCTAGCCAAAAGCAAACTGAAACCATAGGCGGAATATTGGTTATTGCGATATTATTTATGGTCGCCATTTTGTTTTTCATTCAACAGCGAGTACTCAGGCGCCTTAGGCATATCAATTCTATTGTGCAACATAAAGTGCAAGGTAAAAGCAGTTTATTAGAAATCAAAGGTAATGATGAAATTACTGATTTAGCTGATACCTTCAACGAATTTGCCGAGACAATCGAAAAACAGAAAGCAAAATTAAAAATCATGTCTATGACAGATGATCTAACGCAAATCGCTAATCGCCGTTCACTCGACATAAGGCTCCAACACGATTTTGAATTATCCGTAAGGCAAAAGTCCTGCCTAGCAGTGTTGCTAATGGATATCGATTATTTTAAACGCTATAACGATAATTATGGGCACGGCGCAGGTGACGAATGCCTAAAAGCCGTAGCGAAAACCTTAACAGAGTCATTTCAACGAGAAAGCGACTTTATCGCTAGGTTCGGCGGCGAAGAATTTATTGCAGTACTCCCCAATACTGACCTAGGTGGAGCTGAGAAAATTGCTAAGCAAATATTTCAGCAATTGCACAAAGCAAATTTGCCCCATGGCCATAGCGCAGTGTCAGATCGTATTACCATTAGTATGGGTATATCGGTTTCTACCCCAAGCCAAATATTGCCCCCAGAAGTGATGTTAAAAAAAGCCGACAACGCCCTTTATGCTGCTAAACATGCGGGTAAAAACACGTTTAAAAGCTAATTTTTTGTTTGGCCTAGCACCTGAATGATTCCTAATTCTAGACGCTATCCTTTAAACGATTCAAACTCACTATCAAACCATCGCTTCAACATGTCTTTTTCATACTTCAAAGTATCGGTATCAAAATAGCCATGCTGCCTATCTAAAAATCCTAAGGCCTTTAGGTCGACGTGCCCATCTTTTATTGACTGCTTTTTGTCATCACTAAGCTGGTAGGAAAAAACCATTCTTGGAATATCGACACGTTTTATCAGGCGAATGTCCGAACCGCCGCGCAGACCAGCAAAACTAGCAGGTACGACTCTTCCAGCCAAATCTAAATTGGTTACATTCAATTTAAGAGACAACCCTTCAGGTAGCGACTCCCCTAAAGTGTTAACGTGGGTAGTCAAACGCTTAAAGACTTGATCACGAAACTTTTGTCTAGACTGATGAGTTGGTTTAACATCTGAATATGTTTCAGGTTGATGCCAATTAATTTCAACCCGCTCAGACGCCTGATTAAGAGTAGAAACAACTCCTGCCAAGACTCCTATGGTTAACATTTTTAAGCCCATAACATTCTCCAAAGTATGTTCAAAATACGTTCAAAATATCAATATTGACTGACTCTGGAGTACTAAGTTCAATGTTTAACTAAACAACCTTAGATACTTCCCCCACCAGCATCTTGCACAAAAGGGAATCTTAACAGCATAACTAGAGGCAACCTTGGGCGACTACAATGAATAATTTTAATGTGGAAACGCGTAGATTGTTGGATTGTTGGATTGTTGACTAGCATACCCACCTTACCAGCCGAGCGTATTAAACTCATGGTATGCAAATTTATAATTAAGGATTAATGCACTATGGAGTTTAGCTGGTATACTGGGTCTGTCGCTTAGGCGGAGCTTTTAATGCCAATTTAGCCTCTCAAGCGGGCATTCCAACCACACGAAAAATGTGTCGCAAGGACAAATAATGAGTGAGCGCATTCCAGTAAAAAACATCTCACCGGTCAAAGTACACAGACCAGACAAAAGCAAACATGACAATACCTATAACCCAAGAAGCCGAATTTATGTCCGAGCTGTCAAAGGCGCATTAGAAAACTTAAGACGTTTTCTTGGTCTTTGGTTTTTAGGCTTATTTGCAATCTTACCTTGGCTCTCTTTTGAGGGGCACCAAGCCATACTACTGGATATTCAGGCCCAAAGATTTAACATTTTCGGCTTAACGCTATGGCCACAAGACTTAACCTTGCTCGCTTGGATACTCATGGTTGCTGCCTTTGGGTTATTCTTTGTCACGGCCTTTGCTGGAAGGGTTTGGTGCGGATTTATGTGCCCTCAGACTACTTGGACCTTTATATATATATGGTGCGAAGAAAAAATCGAAGGCAGTCGTAACAAACGTATCAAGCTCGATCAAAGGAAAATGGATTTTGATAAGTTTTGGCGAAAGACCCTAAAGCACTTCGTTTGGATTAGCATTGCATTACTCACTGCTATGACATTTGTTGGCTATTTCACGCCAATAGATCAGCTCTTCGTCGAGTTTTTTTCGTTAAATTGGAGCTTTTGGTCAGCCTTTAGCATCATATTTTTTACAGTTTGCACTTATGGAAACGCTGGATGGATGCGGGAAATTATGTGTACTCATATTTGCCCGTACGCGCGTTTTCAGTCAGCAATGTTCGATAAAGATACTTTCACTGTGGCGTACGATGCAAAACGTGGCGAACAAAGAGGCCCTCGCACCAGAAAGTCATCAAGAGAAGAGAACCAAGCCAAAGGGCTAGGCGACTGTGTTGATTGCAATTTGTGCGTGCAAGTCTGCCCAACAGGTATCGATATTCGAAACGGCCTGCAATATGAATGCATAAACTGCGGGGCTTGCGTTGACGCATGCAACGGTGTGATGGACAAGATGAACTACCCCAAAGGGTTAATCAGTTTCACATCCGAAGAGCAACTAGCTGGAGGCACCAGCAAAATATTTAGACCAAAGCTCATAGGGTATGCCGTGGTACTCTTGGTGATGAGTGGATTGTTAGTTTTCGAAATTGCATCGCGAAAACCATTAGAAATGGACATTATTCGAGACCGAAATTCCCTGTATCGAGAGACAGCTAATGGCTTGATTTCTAATGTGTATACGTTGAAAATTTTGAATAAATCTCAACAAACAGAAACCTACACTATCTCTGTCGATGGCTTAGATGGGCACAAGTTTAACGGTAACTCAAAAGTAAAAGTAAAAGGTGGAGAAGTACTCAACCTGCCCATTAGCATTGAAATTAACCCATACAAACTGGAAAAAACCGTGACCGAATTCACTTTTGTTTTAACACTCGATAATCAACAAGAGCCTACGTTAATCATCAAGCAAGACAGCAAATTTTTGTACCCTGACTTATGAGTAACTTTGACTTTTCAGGATTAACCCCAAACCTAATATTAGACGCCATTGAGTCACTAGGTATACGCGTCGACTCAGGGCTACTCGCACTAAATAGCTACGAAAACCGAGTGTACCAGTTTTTAGATGAAGATAAAAAACGCTATGTTGCCAAATTTTATCGTCCTATGCGCTGGTCAAAAAAGCAAATTCAAGAAGAGCATGACTTTGCTATTGAATTAGCCGAGCATGAAATTCCGGTCGTCCCCCCTTTGTCATTCAGCGGCGCAACACTACATACTCATGAAGACTTTCTGTTTACGGTTTTTGATTCAGTAGGAGGTCGTCAATTTGAGGCCGATGATTTAGACCAACTGGAGTGGATGGGACGATTTATTGGACGAATGCACAGTGTGGCTAAAAGCCAAACCTTTCAACACCGATTAGCGTTAGATACGGCCACTCATATTATCGAGCCCATAGCCACGCTGCAAAACAGTCAGCTCATTCCTACTAATTTACATCAAGCGTTTTTTACTATTTTGGAGCAAGTCGCAAAACAGGCGGAACAACAGTTTACTCAGCACGATACGATCCGTTTACACGGAGATTGCCATGCCGGAAACATACTTTGGCGAGACGGCCCCACCTTTGTCGATTTAGACGACTGTCGCTCTGGTCCGGCTATTCAAGACTTATGGATGATGCTATCTGGAGATAGACAACAGCAATTAGTACAACTCGACACTCTTTTAGAAGCGTATGAGGAGTTTTGTAGTTTTGATATGAGCCAGCTAACGTTAATTGAACCTCTTCGTGCTATGCGAATGATTCATTATATGGCATGGCTTTCAACTCGCTGGCAAGACCCAGCTTTTCCTAAGGCTTTTCCGTGGTTTGCTGATCAAAAGTACTGGGAACAGCAAATTTTGTCCCTAAAAGAACAATTATCAGCGCTCAATGAGCCAGCTTTAACCTTGAATTTCCCGTAAGTAACGATAAGCCAACATCTTCATTCTAAGCCTAAATATTCATCACTTTGCTTTAATTATCGCCTAAGCAACTGATTTAAAGCAGCAAATTATAACTTTTTTTTGCTATTTTTATTTTATGTTGCCATGCTGATGGGGTGACGTAACACCCGATGGGTCATTCAAGCTCTATCGCTATGTACACCCTATACGTCACGCATAATCACAAATAAATCACACGAAGGAATAGCTATGCCTACCAACATACTATCTAAAGCCCTGCTTGTAGCGACTTTGGGTTGTATTAGCACTGTTTCGGCCTTTGCCGAAGTTGTGGTGATAACGCATCCTAGCAATAGCGCTGCCGTAGATAAAACCTCAATCAAACGTATCTTTCTAGGAAAATCCGGGAATTTCGCAGATGGTTCGAATGCCACGCCAATCAATCAGGCAACGTCTAGCAGCACACGTCAGTCTTTTGATTCTGAAATCTTAGGCAGAAGTTCAAGTCAAATATCTGCTTACTGGTCTAAGCTTATATTTACCGGAAAAGGCACGCCCCCTAAAGAAGTTGCAGATGACAGTGCTGTAATCGCGCTGGTTGCAGCTGATCCGAGCGCTGTAGGATACGTCGACAGTGCGTCGGTGAATGATTCAGTCAAGTCTACTTCAGTCAAATAAGCAGAGGATTGCTATTATGAAAACAAAATTATCTATCGCTATATTAAGTGCACTGGCTTGTACTACAGCCAGCGCAGCAGTTAAAGTCAATGGTTTTGCCAATATTGTTGGAGGGCTAACCTCCTCAGATGAGCAAGTGTATGGTTACGATGATCGCGTTAGCTTTTCTGAAGGCAGTTTATTTGCGATTCAGGTTATCGGCGATATTAACGACAAAATGACTGCGACCGGACAAATCGTTGCTAGAGGAGCCAATGACTATGATCCTGATTTTGAATGGGCCTATTTAACGTATCGTCCAAATGACAAGCTCTCTATCTCAGCAGGCCGTTTAAGACTTCCCTTATTTAACTATTCATCGTCATCAGATATTGGCTACTCTTATCATTGGATTGAAGCCCCCCAAGCAGTATATGCCGTACCTTTTAACAATTTGGATGGTTTAAGTCTTAACTATGCCAGCTTTGCAGGCGATTGGGAGTATAACCTAAGTGCCTCTGTTGGTACTTATGAAGGAGAGACTGACTCTACTCCTACCACAGGCGAAAATGTATTCTTACTATCAGCTGAAGCGATTTACGACATTTTTAAAATTCGTTTAGTCACAGGGGCAAGTAAAACGTCTTTTCCTTTCGATCAATCGGGCAACCCAGGCTTTGTTGCGGCAGGGCAAGCGTTAGATGCTCTTGCAGCCGCTGGTTTTGCCAACTTAGCTGATGGTTTACGACTAGAAGACGATACCGGCACCTTTACCGGACTGAGCTTACAACTAGACAACTTTAACTGGTTTGTCAGTGGCGAATACACAGAAGTCGACGTTGAAGATGCCTTTTCATCAACCGACATTGCCTACTATGTAACGGCTGGGATCAGAACCGGAAAATGGACTCCCTCTATTACCTACGAACGAGCCGAAGGTGAAATCACCACTCGATTTGACGCACAAATACAAGCTTTAGCTGATCTTTCTCCTCAACTAGCTGGATTTGCAAGTGGTTTAGTCAATAGCGTTGGGGAAGATGTAGATGTATGGTCTGCGACCTTAAGATACGACTACGATACTAATATTGCACTAAAAGTAGACCTAACTCGTCATTCGGATGACATTTTAGGCAACGACGTCACGCTACTACGCTTTGGTGCCAACTACGTATTTTAAGTGACACCTCAGTCTTATTAACATTCAAAACGTGAACATGTGAGCGCAGGCTTCTGCTGCGCTCACCGATTAACGCCAGGAAAAGGAACAGACATGAAAATTAACTCTCTATTGAAAATCGGTATCGCTTCAGCTTTAGCCCTAAGTGCCACATTTTTAGCCAGTGCTGAAGTAGTAGTAATCGTTCATCCAAGTAATGCTGCAGCACTTGACGGAACCACAATAAAAAGAATTTACTTAGGTAAATCAACTACCTACTCAACTGGAAATGAAGCAATCGTCATCAACCAAGTACCAGATAGTACGTCTAGGCAAGCCTTTGATTCAGAGGTGTTGGGCAGAAGTACTAGCCAAATATCTGCTTACTGGTCTAAACAGGTTTTCACTGGTAAGGGTATCCCTCCTAAAGAAGTACAAGATGATAGCGCCGTTATTTCGCTCATATCTAATAACAAAGATGCGATCGGTTATGTAGACAAAACCGCTGTTACCGGCGCAGTAAAAGTCGTACCGGTAAATTAGGGGACACAAGATGAAAAATAGAATCATGCTCTGCACTGCCTGTGCACTCACAAGTTTAACCGCCCAAGCCGATGTAAGAGTAAATGGATTTGCCAATATAATTGGTGGAATAACATCCTCTGACGACCAAGTATTTAACTACGATGATAGAATCAGCTTCTCTGAAGAAAGCCTATTTGCCATTCAAGTTGTTGGCGACGTCAATGACAAGATTACCGCAACGGGACAAATAGTCGCGAGAGGGGCCAACGACTACAATCCAGACTTTGAATGGGCATATCTTACCTATCAACTTAATGAGAAATTGAGTATCTCGGCTGGAAGACTGCGTTTACCACTCTTTAACTACTCATCGTCATTAGATGTAGGCTACTCCCATCACTGGGTGTCACCACCAAGAGCAGTTTATGATGTGCCTTTCAATAACTTAGAGGGGCTTACCATTGACTATGCAAGTTTTGCTGGTGACTGGGAATACAATTTAAGTGCTTCATTTGGTACGTATGAAGGTGAAGTAGGAGAAACCCCATCATTAGGTAATAATGTTCAGTTGTACTCTGCGGAAGCCATATACGACTGGTTCAAACTTAGACTTGTAATAGGGCAAAGTAAAACCTCTTTCCCATTACTTGAGTCGAACAATGAAGGTTTTTTGGGCGCAGGTTTAGCATTAAATGCCCTTGCAGCCACTGGCTTCTCTGAATTAGAAAGCCAGTTACAAATTGCAGATGATACTGGCACATTCGCTGGGTTAAGTATTCAAGTAGACAAATACGATTGGTTTATTAGTGGCGAATATACTGATGTAAGAGTCGAACAATCTTTTACGTCTGAAGACTCTGCATACTATCTAACTGCTGGCCTAAGGTTTGGGAAATGGACGCCATCTATTACTTACGAAAAAGCGAAAGGTGACATCAATACTCGATTTAACGGGCAAATTGCGGCCCTTACCGATGTTGAATTGACTGCAGCTCAGATACAAAATTTCGTAAATACCCCATTTGGCGCTGGCGTTAACGCCCTAAGTCCCGTCTCTTTGACTCAACTACCTGTTGAAATAGCAGGTCCGGCGGTGACAGAGGGTCTGGCTGAATTCGCCAGAGGGCTGATATTATCGGGAGCAGACGAGTCAGAAGTTTGGTCTGCTACCATTCGCTATGACTACGATACTAATATTGCGTTAAAAGCCGATATAAGCCGCTTTTCAAACAACTTAAACAATGAAGAAGATGGAACTTTGCTTAGAGTTGGGGCTAATTACGTATTTTAGCTTAGGTCGGACTTTGCAACCGTGAGCTAAGCTCGCGGTTGCTTTTGTTTAGTAACGTAACCTCCAAAATTTACCTTTCCAAAAGCGTTTTCTGATTTAAATCCCTTGTGTTAACCTTAAAATAATTAATTTACGCATAGAGATATCTATTTATGAAGAAAGTACTTCTTAGCTTACTATTAGCTGTGTTTTTACCCCTGCAAGCCTGTGCTCAAGAGCAATGGAAAAAAGGCGAACACTACCAAGTGATCAACGAAAACGCGTCTGCAGAAAAAGAGGTATTAGAATTTTTCTCTTTTTGGTGCCCCCATTGCTACAGTTTTGAGCCCTTAGTAAAAGAAATCAAAAGCCAGCTAGATGAAGACGTTAAGTTCAAAAAAGTCCATGCCAACTTCATGGGTTCTACGAGCGCAAAAATTCAAGATGACGCGACACGTGCCATGATGATAGGTAAAGCATTAAAAAATGAGCTGCAATTAAATGACGCTATTTTTAGGCATATACACGTACAGCGCGGCACGATTACTGGATTAAAAGACTTACAAAACATCTTCTTAGCGAACGGTGTAAGCCCCGAAGATTTTGATAAAATGGCGAAAAGTTTTAGTGTTAATAGCCTAGTTCAGCAAAACAAAAAGACTCAGGCTACCTATCGCAAACACCTAACTGGTGTACCTAGCTTTATCGTAAATGGAAAATTCAAAGCTATCTTTACTCGAGATATGACAGCAGACGATATGGTCGATTTAATTGTTTGGCTAACCAAACAAAAATAATTCATCAAACAACGGCTAGAACCTAAAAGCCCACTCATTAGTGGGCTTTTTCAAACGTAGACCACATCTAAACTTGAATCATAGGGCGAATATCCCACTTTATACTTTGCAAAACTTATTAATGTAATCAATATGTTTGGGGATCCTAGTCACAGCATTATCCAACACCATTTTTATGTGTTGCATCTCATCTACCAATTTTTCTTGAGAAAAAATATCAGCCAACGGATGAGGTTGCTCTGGCTGAAAGCCCTGACCATTAAATACGGCATTCCAAGAGTGCTCACCAAACAGCTCGCTATCTTGTCGCCAAAATCGACCGTTTGTTTTGTATAGCTCAATTTTTTCCTTCAACGTATCTGGAATTTGCATTGTTCTGCAATAATTCCAAAAATCAGAGTCGTCCCTGTTCGTCATTTTGTAATGCAAAATAATAAAATCACGTATCCGTTCAAATTCAGTGGTACTAACTTTGTTGTAGGCGTCGATGTCAGTCTGGTTAAATTCTTTAGTCGGGAACATCACAATTAGCTTAGAAATCGCATTTTGAATAGTGTGTAATCCTGTTGATTCAAGAGGCTCAACAAAGCCAGCAGATAGTCCTATTGCTACGCAATTTTTAACCCAAGGCGTTCTGCGTATCCCAGATTTCCAACTTAAGTATCTAGGTTCAGCTTCTGGTTCAGCTTCCATGGTCGAAACGAGCTGCTCTTTTGCTTGCGCCTTATCCATGAACTGACTTGAAAACACGCAACCATTGCCAATACGATTTTGCAATGGAATACGCCATTGCCAACCGCTAGAGTGGGCGGTTGACCGAGTATGAGAACTTATCTCATCAACAATTTTACAGGGTGCAACCACTGCACTATCGCAAGGCAGCCACTTTGACCAGTCGGTATATTCAGCCTGCATCACTTTATTAATGAGTAAGCCTTTAAACCCAGAGCAATCAATAAATAAATCGCCCTCAATACGCTTTCCGTCATGTACGCAAAGTTCATTTATACACCCGCTATTTAACTGAGTACTAACGCTGTCTACTTTGCCTTCAATTCGCGTCACCCCCTTTTTAAGGGCGTAGTCTCGTAGAAACTTTGCATACAAGGTAGCATCAAAGTGAAAGGCATACGCAATTTTACCCAAAGGAGAATTTGGAATGTTTGCTGGCCGCATAAAGCGCCCCTCTCTAGCGGCTAAAGCTTCTATAGAGTATTGATTTAAATCACCTGCTAAACCTAACTTGTGTAACTTCAACCAATAGTGATAAAAAGGTAAAGGACCAATAGCCGTGCCGGGAGAGCCAAAAGGGTGAATATAGCTGTCACCAATTTGTCCCCAATTTACAAAGTCGATGCCCAATTTAAAGGTTGCATTTGTGGCTTGAATAAATTCGTTTTCATCAATACCCAACACCTGATTAAACTGAATGATTTGCGGTATGGTCGCTTCACCTACCGCAACGGTACCAATTTCTTCAGATTCAACCAGCGTAATTTCACAAAAATCAGATGGAAAGGTTTTAGATAACATTGCAGCTGTCATCCAGCCAGCACTACCGCCGCCTAAGATAACAATTTTTTTGATCTGGTTTTCACCATGCATAGTCAAATACTCACTCGATACAAGGTTGAAATAGGATGGAAGAAGAATACCCCCAGGACTCTGGGGGTACAAGTTTGCTCTCAGCTCAAGTTAAATGATTAGTTGAAATTAAAAACTTCCTTTAACAACTAGAGAGTATTTTCGCTCACTTTTAAAGAAAGAGCGGTTATACAACACATCATCTTGCAAAATCTTAGTGCGTGTTACCGCGTCAGTTAAGTTCACGCCTTGGATACCGACTGAAATATTGCCATTAACCTTATAGAAAAATGACGCATCCAATTGGCCAAATTCATCATTAAACACAGGTAAGTTGGTAATAACATCACGAGAAGTTAACAAGTAATCAGAGCGCCATGCGTACGCTAAACGAGCATTGAAGGTATCATCTTCATATAGCAAAGCTAAGTTTGCTGTATCTTCAGACAATCCCTCTAACGGTAAATCAGAGCGTATATCAGCAGCAGTATTAATTTCATCTTCGGTTGTTGCATCACTTTTCAGACCACTATTCGGCACACCGTCATTCAATACCCGAGTATAATTGGCTTGAACCCCCATATTATTGAATGGCGAGGGTAAAAAACCAAAATACTGTGTGTAAGCAAGTTCATAACCTTTTATTGTACCTTCGCCGCCATTCGTTGCCCCGCCTAGCTCAACCTCTTGGCTCTGCCCAGTAGTTGGGTTGGTAATCAGTTCTCTTCTTTGCCCCGTTATAAAAAAGTTTTTCAAGTCTTTATAAAACAAAGATACGGTTAGGGAGTTAGTTTCACTGAAATACCATTCTAGTGACGCATCGTAATTAATGGACTCCATAGGCTTGAGGCCTGGATTACCTGACGTTGCTTCATAGACGGGGATAGATGCAGATATTACACCTAGTATCTGCTCTCCATTTTCGTCCAAATCAGGCATACCGTCGCCATCGCTATCTAAGGGCCCTCTAACTTCCTCTATAGACTCCTCTTGAATACGAAGAAACGCTCGCTTCAACCCCAAGTCAGGCAATGCTATTGCTTTTGACACCGCAAACCGTGCAATTAACTCCTCACTCAAACCTACTTTAATGTTAAAGCTAGGTAATAGCTTATTGTAATCGTCCGTTGAAGTAAGAGCGGATATTTCACCCGTCCCGAACTGTCTATCCGACTCTGGCAAAAATAAAAAGCCTATTGTTCTAGGATCGAAATCAGCACCACTTTCACGTATTGCACGCGCCTCCGTAAAGTCGGGAAAAATACCAAAGCCTTCAGTTTCGGAATCTAACTGAACATACCTGACTCCGACATTACCATCAATCGTGATATCGTCGAAATCGTAAGTAAAGTTACCTTGTACATAAACGGCAGTATTTTCTTCAACAATAGAGTTGATTTCTTCAGGTAAATAGTTACTACCGTCTACGGTCGATTCACCATTAGATGATGTCCGCTGATTCAAAAGCTGATAGAAATTATCGGGGGCACCAAATCGAGCATGATTCAATAATGGATTCGCAAATTCAGGTTGACCATAGCCTCTAGCGAGATCAAATGATGGAAACCAAAATTGCGTGTTACCAACTAGCTGACCATCATACACATCTTTGAAATCAACCAGTTCAGTAAACTGAGATAAATTCCTGGTAGAATCAATTAATTCTTGAGTTGGACCTGATGATTCAGGAAATGACGCATCAATCCAGCCAGGCCCATCTGCGCCGTCAGCTGGCTCGGACCATTCTGGTTTCAATCCTCGCCAATGAAAATCAGACTCACGAGTAGTTTGATCCCGTTTAGAGTAGCGAATACCAACTTTCACTGATTCAAAAATACTGTCATCGATAAGGTATTTAGCATCAAACCTGAATGCAGCCTCAGAGCCTTCATTATCTTGAGTATGAGGCTGAGCTGAACGCCAAAACGTTGAGCTAGGGTTATTCTGATTTAGTTGCCCAGTAAAATCGTCAGACCCATCAAAATAAGGATCGTGAAAACCAATAGTTGGTGCATCGTTACCATTTGCTCTGTAACTCTGTACTGCGTTAGAAGCCAAAAATACAGTATGATCTAAGACCTGCACATTAGAGTCTACGTATTGGGCGTCAAACTCTAAGAACCAGCGACCATCGATAACATGCTTTACATTAACTGAAAAATCCTCAACTAAAGAATCATCATCTCTAAATCTAGACTCTTGAGTTATTAGTGCCCCATAAGGCAAAGCATTTCCAATTAAAGCATTAGAAGGTTCTGACCAATCAGTTCTATTTGGTAATCTATTTAATCCTATATCTGCATCACCATGTGCTTGGCCTCTAAAGTCAATAAAATGGGTAAGTAGTCCGTCGGTTAATACACCATCTTCATTAAATGTCGACTGAGTTCCAGCAACTGGAAGTAACACTCCTCCCTGAGTATCATCATTCTTAACTGCTCTTTCTGTCCATTCCAAAGAGGCATCAGAGCGAATGTATTCAGCGGTTATTTCAGTATTCTTATCGGGGCTGCGCCATTGAATGGCTAATGCCCCCCCAACTCTTTCTCTGTCATCCTTTTTCTGACGTACACCAAAGCCACGCGGAATAATCCCATCAATCGTTTCACCTACGCTTCCAACCCCAGACCGAGAATCAAAGCTAATGCCATTTTGGATCCCCTCTGATTGTCCTTCCAATTCTGATCTTGCGACATTTACCAAGAAACCAAATTCACCCGCATCTGTCTCATAGCGATTACTGTATAAAAATGAAAAAGTAGGAGAACTTTCTTCTCGCTCAGTACCTCGAGTTAAATCAGCTGTAAAAGCAATATTTTTGCCTACAGAGTCGAAGGGCTTTTTGGTGATAAGGTTAACCGTGCCTGAGATTCCGCCCTCTACTAAATCCGCTGTATGGTTTTTGTAGAGTTTAACGCTACCAATTAATTCAGGGGAAACGTCTTGGAAACTTAGTCCGCGACCACTGTTTGCACTAAACGAGCTTCTGCCATTAAATTCACTACGAGTCTGTGTTAAGCCCCGAATAACAACACCACTACCCTCTGTACCAAAGTGGTCAGGGTCGTTAGCACCGGCAAAACGTTCAATGGTGACACCCGGTAAACGCTGAATTGCTTCAGTCACACTTCTATCTGGTAAAGCTGTGATATCAGCTGCAGACAGTGCATCTAGGAAAGTACTTGCTTCTCTTTTCAGATCTTGAGCACGTGCGATATTGCCACGCTGTCCCTTAATCTCAATAACTTCTGGCGCTTCTGATGAGTTGGAGTTGGCTTGTTCTGTTGCATTTTGTTGCGCTGACGCTGTGGCACAAACGCCCATCAATGCCATTGCGACTAACGATTTATTAAAGAGCGGTCTGTGATTATTTTTATAATTTGCAGCCATTTTATGCTTACCTCATGTGTGTATAAAGAAGCCCTCTAAAAATCATCAGAAAGCCTCACGAAAAATTTTTACTCATTGCATGTATAACGGAATTACAGCCCAAACTCTGTAAAACCTTGTGAATCAATTTTCAGTTAGCCAAGTCTTCAAAAAAAGAATAAAAACAACAACCTGAAAACGATTTCAATTAATCACATAATACAGGAAATGATTGTAAATTTAACCTCGTTAACAAATAAAATACAATCATATCTCTGAAAATTAACTGATTTAGCGTAGATAGAGAATAAAAGTTACATATTAATCAAATAACATAAATATTTTGTTAACAAAAAGATAAAGGTAATTTGATTATGAAGGGATTGGGTTTTACGAGTTTTCTCATCAATTTTTTGGAACTTACCTAAAATAAAATCACTTAAAATACGTCTGCTTTACATTATGCTTTGTTATTTTTTTCTGATTACTTTTGTCGCTTTTATTAGAGCCGGGGGAATATCCAAAGCCCCCGCTCTAATACGGTATAACGCGGTTGAAATGATTTCTGAGGGAAGCAGTTCTTCAGGTTGATGTATCTTATCAGCACCAAGTTTATTGTCCGAAGGTAGGCGCTTCCTATTTGAGCAAGCTTAGTTTTGCTCTTCTCGGGTAAAGACCAAATTGCTGCCTGAACTTTTTTCTGCAGAAAATTGATAACCTGCCACATCAAAATTTTTCAGCTGGGCTACACTCGAAACCTTGTTTTGGATAATATATCTAGCCATCAAGCCCCGCGCTTTCTTTGCATAAAAACTGATCACTTTGTATTGACCATTTTTACAGTCTTGGAAAACAGGGGTACAAACATCAGCATCTAACACTTTAGGCTTAACTGACTTAAAATATTCGTTCGACGCTAAATTGACCAAAACCTTATCTCCTTGCTCAGACAGTGCTGAGTTAAGCTGATGGCTAATACGCTCACCCCAAAATTCATACAAATTTTTATGTTCGTTGATGTCTAGCTTAGTCCCCATTTCTAAACGATAGGCTTGCATTAAATCAAGTGGCCGCAAAAGCCCATATAAACCTGACAAAATGCGCAAATGCTGTTGAGCATAGTCTAGCTCTGGTTGACTAAGAGACTCTGCGTCTAAGCCAGTATAAACGTCTCCGTTAAAAGCGAGGACCGCTTGTTTTGCATTATCTTGGGTGAAAGGTGTGGCCCAACTAGCAAATCTATCGGCATTTAGACCACCTAGCTTATCGCTAATTTTCATTAGGGAGCTAATATCAGCCGGCGATAAGGTTTTACACCTTTGTGCTAGCTTGGTCGCGTCATCAAGCATAGCCGGTTGCGTGTAAACCTCTGTGGTAGGCGGCGTGTCAAAGTCTAAATTTTTAGCTGGGGAAATAACAACTAACATGTAAAGTTCCTTTGGTTAAGGCATAAAGTATGTTCTAAGCAGTATTAATAAGGGAGAGTCGAAAAAAAGCAAGGTTAATTAAGGCTATTACGCTTTGGCTTCCACGAAATAACATAATATAAACTTGCCAATACCTAGGGTGATTGATTACCCTGTATACCTAATCAAAAATGACGCAATTCAACTTAGGCATAGATGCCCTTACCTAATCCTATTTCGCGCTGTGGAAAAATATTAAAGTACTGCTTAGTAATTGTATTACTGGTGAGCAGTACGTCTCCAGCGCTGTCGGCATCCTGGCAAGTAAATCAAGCTCAACGTAATGCGTCAGACGATCTCATTCTCATTTGTACAGGTAGTCAATTTAAGTGGATCTCTAGCCAAGCTTTTTATCAAACAGGAAAATTGGTATTTGTCGACCCACCGGCATCAGACCAACATTCAAAGCACAGCTTAGAGTGTTCATTTACTTACATAAATGACAAAGACTCTCACTACCACCATATAAGTCCACTCGGCTTGTTATTTACCGTTTATCGTGCAAAATCTTTTAGGCTTTTACAAAGGCCTTACACCGCCTACCCCTATCGCACCGGACATAGCCGCGCCCCACCTACTCTTAGTTAAGCTTAATTCACATTATTTAATAAATTGATTTCAAATACTGCAGACCAGCTCCATGGGTCTGCAGATCATTGCCTTAACTAAAGATTAGAATCATGACTAAAAAATTGACACCCCTTATTTATTTGGGCGCTTTGGCATGTAGCCAAGCTGCAATCGCACAACAGCCGCTTATCGATAAGCCTAATTCAGATATCGAAAATATTACTGTATTGGGCAAAGCTGCAACCGATGGTGCGTATTTAGGCGGGATCCCTCTCAAGCAGCTCCCCTTAAATTCACATATTATTGGCCAAGCCGAAATCGAAAGACTGCAATTTGTCGACCCCAATGAACTCCTCGACCGCATTCCTGGTGAAACTCAAGTACGGAATTTACGTATACCCGATGGAGGTAAAAGCTACACCATACCTATGCTTGACGGTGTACCTCTTGAAAGTCCATATGAAGGTGCGACGAGTCGACTCAATCGAACCAACACCTTTGATATTCAGCGTGTCGAAATAATAAAAGGCCCTACGTCTGCTCTTTACCCGAATAATGCGTTTGGTGGTATTGTCAATGTGGTGACCCGAGACGCTCCCAAACAGACAGAAACCAAGGTATTTATCGAAGGGGGGGATTTCAATCGACTAAGAACTGGATTTGCTCGGGCTGGCACAATCAATAAGTTTGGTTATTTTATCAGTGCGAATACACAAAATATCGATGGCCTGCGAGATTTAACCCAAGATGATCGAGAACAAGGCAGCGCTAAACTCGAATATAAACCCAGCGTCCATACCAAAATTACTGCAAGGGTCGAATATTTAACAGAGAACGAAGTGTCGCGTGGCGACCTTGCCGCAGCCCAGATTGCCGAAAATCCAAGGCAAGCTGGCGATTTGAGTTCTTCAACAGACTTAGAGCAAAATACTGCCTCTATTGGGCTAGTCCATCATTTTACCTCAGGTCAATTAACTGCCAATTTTGTTAGACGAGAAAAAGACACACTAGGAGCATCTAGATTCAGAGGACCACAAGACGAAAATGATTTAGCGCACATTGCAAAAATCACTTACCATCATGATGCCGACTGGGCTGACTGGACGGTTGGGTTTTCACGATACGATGGCGAACAAAATATTAAGCAGTTTGGTCGACAGGATCTAGATTTAACAGGGCCATTTACCCCTATTACTCAGTCTTTGTTACTGAATGCGTATTTTGCTCAATACCAGTTAGAGGCGGCGCAAGACTTGGCCATTATATTAGGGGCGCGCTACGAAGACATTAGCCTGTCATCATCAGAATTTTCCAATCAAGAAGGTCAATTTAGTAAGTTGGCTCCCAAGTTAGGTGTAACGTATCAACTCAATCCTAACAATCTAGTCTGGGCAAGCATCTCAGAGGGATTTTACGCCCCCCAAGCAGATGACTTATTTGCCATAGAAACAGACACCAATGAACAAGGGCAAGAAGTCGTAGTTGCTCAGGGTGATCCCAACCTTAAACCAGAAGAAGCCCTAAATATTGAAATAGGCATACGCGGAGATTGGAGGAATTGGCACTACGATACCTCCGTATACCACAACGATATTACTAATTATTTGGTGACTCAAGAATTCGACCTTCCTAACGGCGGCGAGTTTGAGCAAACGACAAATGCTGGAAAAGTCAGTATTCAGGGTATTGAGTCTGTTATCGAATTTGCGCCCAAAGACGCAAAATGGCGGGCCGGCCTCACCCATACATATACCGACAACACCTATGATTCATTTGTCCAAAGCACACCAGGGGCAGACGATGATTTGACTGGTAAAGTGTTACGTCGCTCGCCTGATCACCACGTAAATATTCGTCTAGCTTGGCTACCTCTCGATGGCCTATCAGCCGAGTTAGAAGCCGATGTGTATAGCCATTACTTCGCCGACAACAATAATTCGCCCGAGGCCAAATTTACTCGAGGGGAGCGCATAAATTTGCGGCTAAATTACAACTTAGACCATTGGCGCTTGTGGGTGCATGGATTAAACCTCACAGATACCCTCGAAGACCGCGCAACCTTCCGCAGAAACACACTGTCGCTCAGAACAATCAACGGCCGAACCTTTTATGCTGGCGCGTCTTATACATTTTAACCGGAGCCAAAGATGATGAAAAACACTCAACTCAACACTTGGCTGTGGAAGTGGCACATAGTTGCAGGCCTGATTTCCCTGCCATTTATGCTATTGCTAGCAATTACAGGCGTTATTTATCTGCTAAAAAGTGATTACAATCAATACGCCTATCGGGATATTGTGCAAGTTGCCCCCTCAGATGCAGAACAACTGAGCATAAGCACTCAACTTTCGAGCGCCCAAGCTCACACGCAACAGCCAATTGTCGGGTTCGTCCTGCCCCAACAACCCAATCAAGCCACCGAGTTTAAGGTCAAAGGAGCTGGGCGCAACGCACCAACTGTATACGTCAACCCCTACACAGCCGAGATAACGGGCCAGGTAGATGACCAGCAAACCTTGATGTTCACCGTGCGTAAACTGCATGGCGAACTCTTATTAAGTCAACCTGGGACCTTAATAATCGAGCTAGTGGCGAGTTGGTTCATTGTACTTATTTTAACTGGTATTTACGTATGGTGGCCTAAATCAGGATCAGGATTGGCGGGCCTATTTAGTATTCGTACCCAGCACAGCTCGCGCATTTTTTGGCGAGACTGTCATGCCGTAATAGGCTTTTGGTTATCAGTGGTAATGCTAGCGGTAGTCGCTGGCGGTATGCCTTGGACAGATATGTTTGGTGGCCAATTAAAATGGGTTCAAAAACAAACAAATACTGGGTATCCAAAGAACTGGAGAAACAGTAAGGGCTTACATTCTGTTACTAGCAGCCAACCCCCTTTAAGTGCCGACCAACTCGTCACCCTAGCCAACAGCTTTGGATTACCCGGTACTGTCTCCATTACTCTCCCCTCAACTAAAGATGCCGTCGCCACTATTAGCAACCGTGCTTTATGGCTAGATGACCAAGAGGTTATTCATGTCGATCAATACTCTGGACAAATTATTAAGTCATATACCTGGGATGACGTCGGAATATTAATGGAACTCAGGCAAATATTTATGCGCTTCCATCAGGGCGAATATGGTGCGCTAAATTGGTGGGCAATGTTGACTGTCGGCTTACTGTTTATCTTTTCTACTAGTGCGGGGTTAGTGTCGTATCTGTACCGCAAAAAAAAGGGCAGTTGGTCAATCCCTCAGGCCCCTAAAGCGTTCAAAGTAGACAAAGTCATTGTGGTCATGGTTTTATGCCTCGGGTTACTTTTCCCAATGTTTGGCATTAGCTTACTCATCATCTGGCTATGGGAGCATAGCCCTCACCAAGCAACCTAATGCTTGGTCTGTTCGAAAGTCTCAAACTGGTTTGGTAAAAAATCGACTAACCGGCCAGACAACCCAACATAGGTTTTCATACTTTGGCTAAAAGACAAAAAGATTTTTGGTAACAGGTCTGCCAATTGCTTGTTACCTCTGGCCTCAGCTTGCTCTATGGCCAGAGGCATATCTGCAAAGGTAGTAAACATGTATAAACAATGGGCTAAATCTTTTTGCAATTGACGCATTTCATTGTGCTCAGTTACCTGCATTTTATTCCATGCATGGTGCCATACTGGCTCAAGCTGTTTGTGGCCCATCAACATACCTTGGCACCACAAAGATAAAGATCCAGTTTGCTCAAAGCGACCCGTAAAGGTTATACCTCTGGGTAACAAGATGTGCTCGTTACTCATTTGCTGTAGATGAAATTGCAGTAATTTAACTAATACATCCGTTATCTGGTCGGCTTGCTCAGTACTCGATAGTTGGTTCCTAGTTTTAATTACCCAAGGTAGCCACTCTTCCGGCATTGGAATTTCTGGTGCAGCGCACACGGCAAACAACAAGCCTTGAAGGGTTTCGTAAGGATGCAAAACACCCGTTAACTCAGGCGACTGACACAAGGCGTAAAGGGTTTGGTGGGATGAGGTTTCAAATTTAGGCATAAGTTGGCCTATTTGTTAAAAAATCTACGCATAAACTACGCAATATTGTTGCTCAAGTACAATTTTAGCAGCAAAAAACCAATGATCTTTGCATGAGCACAAATGATATAGTATAACGTCGCATATATCCTTTAATCCATTTTGGTTCTATTCATTATGCTCAAGCGTTTTCGAAAAACACACCTAGGTTTAACCGTCGCATTGCTCATTTCTGGTCAAGCTAATGCCAGCGATAAAGTGTCACAAAAAGACGAAGCGGACTTAGAAAAACTGCAAATTACTACTTCCCCTTTAGGCGGCTCAGCGCTAACTTCTACCACACCCGTTTCAATTCTTAGTGGCGAAGCATTAGAAAAAGCCAGAGCTGCTACCTTAGGCGACACATTAAACTCTTTGCCAGGTGTCACCAGTAACTATTTTGGTCCCGTTGCTAGTAGCCCTATTATCAGGGGTTTAGATGGCCCTAGGGTGAAAATTTTACAAAACGGTCTCGATGTATCTGACGCATCTCGCGTGGGTCCAGATCACTTCACCACTGTCGAAGCCAGTACCGCCACGCAAATCGAAGTATTGCGTGGTCCATCAACCTTATTGTTTGGAAGTGGCGCCATAGGTGGAATAGTGAATGTCGTCGATAATCGCCTTCCTCAAACCCGTCGCGACGAAATCTCAGGTAAAGCAGATGCATTTTATGACTCGGTCTCAAATGAGAAAACCTTAACTACAGAGCTAAACGGTGGAAAAGGCGAGCTAGCATGGCATTTTAACGGCTTTACTCGCTCTACAGACGACTTTGAAGTACCTGAATTTAGCGCCGAAGACGGTGATAAACTTGATTCAATCGAAAACTCCTTCATCGACGCCGACGGCTTTACCTTTGGTGGTGGCTGGATAGGCGATGATGTCAACTTAGCTCTGTCGTTTGGTACCCAGAAATCTCAATATGGCATTCCTGGCCATGGTCATGAAGAAGAGGAAGGCCACGAAGAAGAAGGCGAAGAACATGAGGGTGAAGATGAACATGGCGAAGAAGATCCAGTATTTGCCGATTTAAGTCAAGACAGGGTCCAATTTGTGGCTAACTGGACGAATCTGGGTGGCTTCTTTACCGATTTACATTGGCACAATGCCTACACGGACTACCAACACAGCGAAATTGAAGACGGAGCACCTGGCACTACTTTCAAAAATGACACATTGGAGTCTCGCTTTTGGGGTGAACACAAAGAGATTAACGGTTGGCGTGGTGTGCTTGGCCTGCACTACACAGACTCAGATTTTGCCGCAGAAGGAGACGAAGCATTCACCCCTTCAACCCAAACCGATACCCTCGCCTTATTTTTAGTCGAAGAGCGTAAAATCGATAACACCCTTTGGCAACTCGGTGCCCGTGTTGAGCGCACGTCTCACGATCCCGATGAACAGTTTTTCAGTGAAAACCCCAGTGCAACCCCTGATGCCACAGATTTTACCGCAGTAAGTTTATCTGCTGGTTTAGTTCATCAACTTAGCCAATATAACTCAATAGCAGTTAATATTAGCCACTCTGAGCGCGCACCGTCTGCTGCTGAAATCTATTCAAATGGATTGCATATAGCCACGTCAACCTTCGAAATTGGTGCAGGTTATACGATAGTGCCAGAAGAAGGTGGAGACGAAAATGACTTCAACTTGGTTCCATCAGCTAACGCTGTAGATACAGAAGTGGCAAATAATATTGATCTTACTTATCGTATTCAAAACGACCAAGTACACGCTAGCTTCAGTATTTTTTACAACCAAATCGATAATTTCTTGTATCTAAGAAATACCGGCCTTGAGCTTGAAGACAGCCATGAAGAAGAGGGCGAAGAGGAAGAAGAGGGGCATGAGGGTGAAGAGCTGTTACCGATTTTTCAATACACCCAAACCGACGCAGAGTTTTATGGTTTTGAAGCCCAAGTCGATTGGCATATCAACCAAACCTTCAGACTTCACACCTTCTCAGATTTAACTCGGGCCAAGCTATTAAACAGTGAAGAGCGCAATCTACCGCGTATCCCCCCCCTTAGATTTGGTGCTGAGCTGCACTGGGAACGTGATAGTTGGCATGGTGAAGTAGGCATGATTAATTATCAGTCGCAAGAGCGTATAACAGAGTTTGAAACCCGCACCAGCGGCTATACTTTGTTATCGGCGAATGTAAACTACTACCTGAGCTTACCGAATGCGGACCTTACCTTTTACATCAAAGGTAACAATCTGACGAATAAGTTAGCTAAAGCACATACCTCTTTCATTAAAGATAGTGCGCCTCTGCCTGGACGCTCTATCTCTACTGGAATAAGAGTTAACTTTTAAGTAACCCCATGGCTTGCTCTAGTTGTGCTCTAGGGCAGCCAAAATTGATCCGTACAAAGTTTTTATCACCAAAGTCGATACCCGGCGAAGGGCCTACCCCTTTGCTTTCAAAGTACTTTTGCGGATCATCCACCCCCAAGCCACTGGCATCAATCCAAGCCAAAAACGTGGCCTGTGGGGTAATCAATTCTAGTCCGTCAATTGTCGCTATTTCTGCCTCTAAATACGCAAGATTACCGCGTAAATATTCCAGTAAGTCAGTGTGCCACTGATCACACTCGGTGAAAGCGGCAGTCGTTGCCTCAAGACCCAATACTGTCACCCAAGGCATAATACCTCTAGACGCTTTGACAAACGCCGCCCGAGTTTTAGGATCTTCAATAATCGCGAAAGACGTACCCAAACCAGCAATATTAAAGGTTTTACTGGCAGCCATTAAGGTCACGACTTTACCGTCAAATTCGGGCAGACTACCCGCTGGAATGTGCTTAGCCTGCTGATCTAAAATCAAGTCACAATGTATCTCGTCAGAACACAAACGCACATCATTGGCTAAACAAATATTGCTAATGCGCTTCAGCTCTTCATCCGACAGTACGGAGCCAACAGGGTTCATTGGGTTACACACAATAAATAGTTTACATTTAGGGTCTTCAGCTTGACGCTCAAGCTCTTCAAAGTCTAACGTCCAGCGACCATCACGCTTAACCGTCTCAATAGCCACTTTTTCTAAACCATTAATCCCAGGAGCCGCCAATAGAGGGGGATAATTCGGTGTTTGAATCATCACTTTATCACCCGGCTCACAATACGCCTGACAAGCTAAGTTAAATCCAGGCACCACACCCGGTGTCCAGACAATCCAATCGGATGAGATATCCCAGTCGTACTGGCGCTTCAACCAGCCCACTACCGCCTGATTAGCCGCTTCGTGGTGTGCAGGTAAGGTATAGCCCATAAGCCCGTGCTCGGTGCGGCTATGTAAAGCCTGTAAAATAGGTTCGGCACATTTAAATTCGGTGTCTGCGACCCACATAGGCAAAATATCTTGGTTTTTGTATTTTTCCCATTTGTAGGCGTAGGTCGGTTTTCTATCTATGATTTGGTCAAACTGCATAACATGGATCACTTAGGTTGGAGAAATAAAAAGTAAGCTAGAGAACTAGCTAGCGTTGCGTACCAGTTCTTCTACTTTATCTAATAATCGATTGGTGTGGAAAGGTTTAACAATAAAATCTGTGGCGCCCATCTTCATGGCGTTAACCACAAGCTCTTTGGTGGCATTGGCAGTAACCATCAAGAACGGACATTCGGGATTTGCCGCACGCAATGCGGCAAGTATATCCAATCCGCTAACATCTGGCATAAGCCAATCACAAATAATCAAGCAAGCGTCATCGACTTTATTACTTTTCACAAAGTCTAACGCAAGTCGACTATCTTCAAATGTCGTAATGCTGCCAGACGTTACCTCTTCGAGCACTATTTGAAGTAGTTCTAGGGTAATATTGTCATCGTCAATGACTACAATGTTACAGTCCAGCATCAACCCCCCTCTCTTACTAAAATGACAATCAACAAACACCTATTGGCGTTTATTAACCTATATTTTACAACTAACCAGAGCTAAGCATATGCAAAATTTAGTTGAGTTACCATTCAGCTTGGAGCAAATACGTCAAAAGTATTAGGCATCATTAGCTTCTTGTACTTAGCTTGCAGGTATTTGAGTAAAATACCCCACAACATGAACGCTAACGTGTACAAGAAGCTAATAAACGCCTATAAAAACAATCAGCAACAGCGTTTAGTCAAATTTGTTCGACGCAACATGATACCTAGGATCTTCATTTAGGTTCATCTCAACATACTCTTGGGCTTTACTCATTAATTCACGGCACTCTTGGCTAATATGTCTAATATGCAATTTTTTGCCTAACTGCTCGTACTTGTCAGCTAACCCATCAATTGCGTCGACGCCTGACGAATCCCAAACTCGCGACTCTTTAAAGTCGATGACTACATCTTGCGGGTCATTTTGCGGATCAAACAAGTCTTTAAAATGTAATGCCGAACCGAAAAACAAAGGCCCCTCTAGCTCGTATACCTTCCAACCATCTGAGTCTGTGTGCATTTTCGCGCTAATATGAGTTGCATGTTTCCATGCAAAAACTAATGCTGAAACAATTACACCCACCACCACAGCAATGGCCAAATCTGCAATGACAGTTACCGCAGTAACCAAAAACAGTACAAATGCATCTTCTTTGTTTACACCACGGATAATTCTAAATGAGGCCCACTCAAATGTGCCTATCACTACGATAAACATTACGCCTACCAAGGCAGCCAACGGGATCATTTCAATAAGAGGCGCAGCAAATAAAATAAAGCCCAATAGAACCAGCGCTGCGGTAATACCAGATAAACGACCACGGCCCCCCGAATTAATATTGATCATACTTTGACCAATCATGGCGCAACCACCCATACCACCAAAGAAACCATTTACTGTATTCGCTAAGCCTTGGCCCAAGCACTCTCTGTTACCTTGACCACGAGTATCTGTCATTTCATCAATAAGAGACAAGGTTAACAAGGACTCTATTAAGCCAATCATTGCGATAATTACCGCTGTAGGCAAAATTATGTAAAGGGTTTCAAGGGTAAAAGGCACCATAGGAATGGCAAAGCTGGGTAATTCTCCGGCCAAAGTAGCCGTTGCTTTTTGCTCTTCAGGTAACATATCTCGAACAAAATCAATTACTGTTCTTGCCTCTAAATCTAAGCCATGAACCAAAGCTGTGACACCTACAATGGCCACCAGAGAGGCGGGTACGGCTGTAGTTAACTTAGGTAAAAAGAAGATGATTGCCATAGTTAGCAGCACTAGACCAAGCATGATGTAAAGCATTTCGCCCTGCATCCATACTGAGTTGCCTAACGCATCCAAAACTTTAAACTGACCTAATTGAGCCAGAAAAATCACAATCGCCAATCCATTTACAAAACCTAACATCACAGGGTAAGGCACCAAGCGGATAAACTTACCTAGCTTAAAGACGCCGGCTAACATTTGCAGTAACCCCGCCAACAAGACGGCAGCAAACAAATATTGAATACCGTGCTGAGCAACCAAAGCCACCATAACAACCGCAGTTGCTCCCGTAGCGCCAGATATCATGCCGGGTCGACCACCTGCTATGGAGGTAATTAGGCCCATCATAAAGGCAGCATATAAACCCACCATAGGTTCAACCCCAGCAACAAAAGCAAAAGCAACGGCTTCTGGCACAAGCGCTAAAGCAACCGTGATCCCCGACAATATGTCATTTTTGACATTAGTGTCTTTCTTGGTGATCAAATCAAACATTGATATTCCCCACAAAAAGTAAGCGTTAAAAATATGGCGCGGAGTCTAGCAGTTATTCAGGTATATTTCTTTTAATAGATTGTTATCAAACTGACAAATTGTTGATATTTTATGCGATTTACATAAGTAAGCAAATGGACGAACAATGCTCACCATCAGACCTTTCGTCAAAGACGATGCCCCTACTCTCAGGGCTCTAGTATTCAATACCGTCAGGCAAGTAAACATCGCAGATTACTCTGCTCAGCAAGTTACAGCATGGGCTCCAAAATGTTACGACGCAAAAGCTTGGCTAAAGCGTATGCAGGCTACCCAACCCTTTGTCGCAGTACAAAACAATCAAATTGTAGGATTTGCTGATATACAAAAGACTGGGTATATCGATTTCTTTTATTGCCATTGGCAGTTTCAACGACAAGGAATAGGTTCAGCTCTGATGCAAACGTTATTGAGCATGGCCAAACAACAACACGTTCAAAAATTACGTTCTCACGTCAGCATCACGGCTAAACCTTTTTTCGAACATTTCGGGTTTAAGGTGGAAAGTACACAACAAATTAAAATTGAACAGCAAGTATTACCAAACTTCATAATGACCAAAGTCGTAGCGTAAAAACTAAAAAGGCCAATCTCACTGACTGGCCTTTTCACACAAGCTTTTACCTTAGCATTGGAGGTAAATCAAACTGTCTAAATAAGGTTAATAAACTACAGTTCCCGTGATCTGATAATCGCCAGGCTCTTGGTTAAACAACCCCTGCTCTGCGTTAATTTTTTCACCGTTAATCACCAAGGTACCGGGTTTTATTTGGCCCAAAGTAAAACTACCTCGGCTATTTTTGGGAATAGTCACTTGCATGTCTAACTGCCCTTGGTTAATCGTCCACCCAACACTGACTTCACCTTGTGGTGTTTTGTAACTGCCACTCGCTTGGTTAAGGCGTTGATTAAACTGAGGGTTTATAACAATTTGTTTAAAACCTGGCTCGGCTGAATTGATACCCAAAATACCTTCATAGAACCATTTTGCTACTGCTCCGTAAGCATAGTGATTAAGAGAATTCATCGACGCTTTACTAAAGCCCTCTTGCAAAGAATAAGAATCCCAACGTTCCCAAGTAGTCGTTGCACCGTTATTAATCGAATAGAACCAAGATGGATAGGTTTCTTTAAACAATAAATCGAACATCAAATCACTACGCCCCATGTCTTGCAACACAGGCGCTAATATGGGCGTGCCCAAAAAACCCGTGCGTAAATGATTGTCTGCATGCTCAATCTCTTCTACTAAGTAGCGCTGGGCATTGACTCTGTCTAAGCCATCAAATAAATCAAAAGCTAAAGGCAACAAATAGCTAGTTTGAGTTGCCTCGCTTTTAACCTTGGTTTGTTCATCATAAAACGTATTACGAAATGCCTGTTTAACCTTTTCGAACGTTTTAGCATGACGTTCCGCGTCGTCATTACGGCCTAAGGTTTGGGCAATTTTTACCGCATAGTTTAATGAATGCGCATAATATGCGGTAGAAATCAGTTTGGTTGGGGTATCGCCACGTGTCGGTCGGCCATTCACACCTTTAGTGTATGGCTGCAACCAATCACCAAAGCCCCCCATAGTCGACACATAGTCATTCGCTTTTGCTGCATGAAAGCCTAGCCATTTCTGGATCATGGTGTAGTTTTCTTCGAGGATCTGCTTGTCTCCCGTTAATAAATAAGTCTCCCAAGGAATAATCACTACAGCGTCCCCCCAACCAGAAGAGACTCCTTTACGGTGGTGACTTTCTTTGGTGGGGATAAAATTAGGAATTTGGCCGTTTTCAGCCTGCTCCTCACGCACTGTTTGCAACCATGCAGCCCAAAACCCATAGACATCTGCCATGTACATAGACGGTGCAGCAAAAACTTGGGCATCTCCAGTCCAGCCCAAACGCTCGTCTCTTTGGGGGCAATCTGTAGGGATGTCTAAAAAGTTACCTCGTAAGCCCCACACCACATTCTCAGCGAGCTTATTAAGCTTTTTATGAGAACTAGCAAAATTCGCGTGGACATTAAAGTCAGAGTGCCAGACACGCCCTTTCACCCAAGACAAATCCGGTATTTTAGATGTATCGAACCCAGATATTTCTACGAACCGATAACCATGGAAGGTAAAAGTGGGTACATAGTTGATAACCCCTGTCTCTGCGGGAGTGTAATAATCTGTGGCTTTAGCGCTACGCAAGTTTTTAGTATAAAAGGTATTTTTCTGTAGGGCCTCGGCAAATCTTATCGTGACTTTTTGACCTGCAATGACAGGCAAAGTTAGCTCAGGTACACCTAGCATGTTTTGCCCCATATCGAATACTACTACACCCGTTTGCGGATTAGCCACTTCGACAATTTCAACAGCAGGTAGAGTCAGTTTTACCTTAGAGGCCTGATGACGCTTGGGCGCTAACGCCACTTGCGGTTCGAGGGGATCGGTTATGACCGTTCGCCAATTCGACGTATCAAAATTGGTCTGGTTCCATCCAGGCATCTCGTAATTTGCATCATAGGTTTCACCATCGTAATTGCCTGCTTCTCGAATAGGGCCGTCTAGGGTAACCTGCCAATCTTCATCACTAACGATAATTTGAGTTGCGCCATCGGCGTATTCAATTTCGAGTTGAGCCAATAACGCCGACGGTTTCACGTCTTCTTTTTTGGGCGCCAAAATCCGCCCAGTATGCCAACCTTCCGCCACGGTTGCGGCCAATACGTTATCACCCGATTGCAACATAGAAGTGACGTCATAAGTTAGGGTTTCAATGCGCTGCAAGTAAGGCGTCCAACCGGGCGTCATCACATCTTCAGATATCTTTTGACCATTGATGTAAGCGTTAAATACCCCTTTGGATGTGATATACAACCTAGCCTTGGTAATAGTAGGCTTAGCTTTAAATTCAGTTCTTAGGTATTGCGGACGATAGTGCTTATTTGTCACCGCAGTCACCAACTTGGTTTTCCTGTCGGTCACATCAAACGTCACAGTTTCGCCGGTTTCGGGATGCCTAACCCATTGGCCTTGCCAATCAGCATTTGATAATAAACCTAACTCAACAGCAGCAGGTCGACTCCAATTTGACACTCGGCCTTGCTCATCCCAGACCCGCACTCGCCAATAAACTTGCTGACGAGAAATTAAAGACTTACCTTGATATCTAACCCAAGAGGTATCTGACGACAGCTGCTTTTGGCTATCCCACAAGTCGGCATCAGCGATATTAGCCTGAGATGAAGCGACCTGAATTTGATAAGCCTGTTGAAACTGTGATTGAGCCGTTGGTGCGATTTGCCAAGAAAAACGAGGGGCCTGCTCGTAGTAACCAATAGGCTCGACAAAACCCTCCCCTACTTTTAGCTCAACAGGCGCCGCCAAATCAAGATTTTGCTCCGTGTAAGAGCATCCGGAAAACAAAATGAGTAAGCTTAAAAGGCTCAATCTGCTTATTTTTTTTATTTTTGTAAACATTCACCACCCCAATATTTTGTGAATCAAAATAAATACAGCCCCTACCTCAGGCTAATTTTGAGCCAGTATAGATTGCACAATACGAATCAGCTCAATAAACGAATAGGACGCAATTGCTAACAATTGATACCCAAAAAAGTAAGATTTTCCCAAAAATAATACAATTCACTATTAATTTAACGATTAGCTGTTAACAAACACAAAAATAATGTCACTTTTTTTTGTTTTTTAGGGTATCAATTTTACAAATTCTGTCCTCTTCTAGTCATATACAGGTGTATCAGTAAATTTACACGTAAACAAAAATCAGCAGAGGCTCCACCATTATGACGTTAACACGCTTAAAAATTGCATCAGTCGCAATTTTTTCAGCCATCACTTTAGGGAGTTGTGCAGACCAACAGCCCTCTAGCGCAACACCAATTGAGCAGGCTAGCAATACTCTTTTAGCTAACCCCAGCTACCAAGAATTACAGACTAATTTCCAAACCCCGCCAGCCGAAACCAAACCGCTAACGTGGTACCACGTAATGAACAGTAATATGTCTGCTGTAGGTATCACCAAGGATTTTGAAGCTATGGCTAAAGCCGGTATGGGTGGCGTGCTGTACTTTAATCTCGGCCGCGATATATCAAAAGGTAAGGTGCTGTTTAACACTGAAGAGCATATAGATCTCATTGGGCATATGGCTTCAGAAGCTAAGCGTTTGGGTATGACCTTTGGTATTCACAATGCTGATGGTTGGTCATCAAGTGGCGGGCCTTGGAACAAACCAGAGCATGGCATGAAGCAAGTTACTTGGAATGAAACCGTAGTAAACAGCAACGCCAATAATCAGGGCAATATTAGCGTTAAATTGCCACAGCCTATGACTATGCTCGATTTTTATCACGATATCGCTGTGTTGGCTTATCCGTCTTTACCAACAGAATTGGTTGACGCTGAATTAACCCCCATCATTAGCGCATCAGATCCAGAGTTTGATGTGACTGTGGTAAATAACATCGAAGTCGATACCGTTTCCTCTATCAAGTCAAAAGATGGCCAACCCGTGTGGTTGCAGTTTGCCTATGAAAAGCCTGTCACCATTCGTTTTGCTAGCGTAGATATTAATTGGGGCAAACATATTAAGTACCAATTACAGTACTCGAACGACGGCATTAACTTTAAAAAGCATGTGGATATGCGGATCAACCGCCCCGGACGCGTGCGGTGGGCCCTAGATGCGGCTTTTGAAGGAGTAACCGCCAAATACTTTAGAATTGTCGCGGATAAAACCTTAAATATTTTTGAAGCTAGTCTCGCCTCAACACCAAGAATGGGCAACTACCTAGGCAGGACATTAGCCACTCATACTAATTATCACAAGCTGCCGCCTATCGGTAACCCAGATAAGGCGCACATTATTGATGGAAGTAAAATCATCAATCTAACGGAGCAACTCTCCGCCAATGGCCAACTCAATGTCAACTTACCTGAAGGAAACTGGACCATAATGCGCTTTGGCTACACAGCCAAGGGAACCACCAATATTCCGCCAACAGATGAAGGCCGCGGATTAGAAGTCGATAAATTCAGCCGTGCTGCTTTTAAAAATCACTACGATGCCTATGTAACCAATGTGATTAATAAAGCCAAAGCTGTGGCCCCTGGGGTGATGCAATATTTAGAAATCGATAGTTACGAGGTAGGAGGTCAAAACTGGACTGAAGGTTACGATGAACAGTTCAAGCAACACATTGGCTATGACCTAACCCCGTTTTTGCCGGTGTTTGCAGGCAAGTTTGTTGATTCAGTCGTCACCACAGAAGATGTAACTTGGGATATTCGTGGGTTTAGCAACAAATTAATTACCGAAAACTATTACCAATATTTTACCGAACTAGCCCATCAAGATGGCATGAAAACCTACAACGAACCATACGGACACGGCCCATTTAATGAGCTAGATGCGGGCAGTAAAGTCGATATTCCTATGGGCGAGTTTTGGTTAAAGCGCAACATTTATATGCTGGCGTCAGCAATTTCAGTTGGTCACATCTACGACCGTAATATCATCTCTGCCGAAGCCTTTACTGCAACGGTCGATCACAACTGGAAATTCAACCCTGCCTACGCCAAGTTCGACGGAGATAAAACATGGGCCCTAGGGGTAAATGAGTTTGTGTTCCACCGTTTTGTACATCAAGCCAATACCCATGTAGTGCCCGGCATGACCATGGATCGTTGGGGGGCGCATATTGATGCAACTCAACCTTGGTTTGCTACGGCAGGTAAAGCATGGTTCGACTATATAGGCCGAGGCCAATATTTATTACGTCAAGGCCAGCCTGTAGCGGATGTTGCTTGGTACTTAGGTGAAGCTGCACCTACTGGATGCCCAGATAGACGTCTGCGCGAAAGTAAGCACATACCGACTTACGTAAATTACGACTGTTTAAATACCGAAAAACTTAATGAGTTAGTTTATAAAGCTGGTCGCTATCAGCTTAATCATGGCCTTAAATACAAAATACTGATGCTGAAAAACCACGATACCCTCTCTTTGGCTTCGGTGGCTAAAATTCATCAATTTGCCAAGCAAGGCGGCATTATCATTGGTGAGCCAATTCAGCATTTAGCGGGGCGCAACAATACCCCAGAGCAACAACAAAAATTCGAGCAAATGGTTAAGGCTATTTGGGCCCAACCTACCACCCACAAAAACGTTAAAACTGCAAAGCAGTGGCAGGCGCTGTATGACCAGCATGGCTTCAATTTTGACTTGCGCATTAAAAATACCAAAGACTTGTTCTACACCCACAGACAAACGGCCAACCAAGATATTTACTTTGTCTACAACGACAGCGGTGAACGCAAGCTATTTGATGCAAGCTTTGAAGTCACAGGCAAAGTACCAGAATTGTGGGATGCCAACACAGGTAGAATTAAAAAAATTGCTGCGTTTAACAGCGACCAGGGCCTAACTCATGTCGCCTTCCGTCTAGAGCCAAATGAGTCTGTGTTTGTCGTCTTTAATGACAGTGCTAAGGATAAACCAGTACTCAGCCCTCAGTTGGTGCGTGACAATGATGTTCAAGCCGTTTATGACGAACAATTTGCTATTAAGTTTGTCGCCAATGCCAATCAAAATCTGGCGATTGAGCTAAATGGAAAACGCCAACAATTGGACTTAATGGGTATTCCCGCAGAACAAACTCTCGAAGGTAGCTGGCAAGTCAGCTTCAAAGAAGAGTATGGTTTAGATCAAACCTTTACCTTTGATGAGTTAAGTAACTGGAAAGATTCACCTAATCCTGAAATCCGCGCTTATTCGGGCATTGCCACTTACACCAAAAACTTTACTGTTAGTGCAGATTTACTCGCCCGCAACCAAGAGGTCACCTTAGATTTAGGTAAAGTCAGCGACAGTGCTCAAGTGTTCATCAATGGCCAAGAAGTGGGTACAACTTGGCTGGCACCTTTTGCTCTGAATGTCAGTACTTATCTGCAAGCAGGCGAAAACGTGTTAACGGTAAAAGTAGCCAACTCTTGGAGTAACCGTTTAATTACCGATGAAGATTTGATAGATAGCTCCAACTACTGGCAAGAAAACGGTAAACACGTGCCCATCATGCCTGATTGGTACACCAACAACCAACCACTGCCAAACTTTGGCAAAAAAGGCCACAGACGGACGTTTACCACATTTAAGTTTGTAAAATCAGGAGACCCTTTGGTTGATTCTGGCTTGTTGGGCCCTGTGCGTTTGGTTACCAATAAGTCGTTTAAGTTGGCCAATCACTAAACATTTTTTGCGGCCAAAGGCACAAAAAAGATAAAACAAAACAGACTGTCAAAAAGAATCAGGCAGTCTGTAATAAGGTATTGAACACCTCATTATTGCGTATAACTAAGTCGTAACGGGGTGTTTTCGTACCTAAAAACTCGATAGTAACTAAGAAGAAGTATTATGTTTATCCCTACACAGTTAAGTAAAACAACACACATCCTACAAGGACTAGCTTTGAGTTGTGCCTTGATAAGTACAATGCTGTTCGCTCACTCTAATCATGATTACACAAGCTCAGACCATTGGACTCATCTAGCGGATGGCAGCACCTTAATTGGTACCTCTCATGGTGAAATTGATGTCGCAGCTGATGGCACCTTTTATGTCAGCATTGTTCAAGATGCAAACAAGCAAAGTGGTGTTAAGAAATTCTCTGCTGCCGGTGATTTCCTTGGTTTTGTTCCAAATTCACCAAATGACTTTCATGGCTTCGTGATCCATGCAGACAAAACGGGTCAAGAGTACATCTATGGCGCTCAGCTAAACGCCATGCGGTTAATAAAAATGGATCTAGATGGCAAAGTTATCCTTAATATTGACGCAGTAGAAACTGTGCCGAAAAAGTATCACGCCACGGGTTTAGATAAAAAGAATCGAGTCAAATCACCGATGAAACTCACAGCCATGGCTGTTGATTCTGATAATAATATGTACGTAGTCGATGGTTACAGCTTAGATTACATTCACAAGTTTGATGCCAGTGGTCACTATCTAACAACCTTTGGTGGGCAAGATTCTCCTTACGAATTTCGTAATTGCCATAAAATTCATATCGACCCTCGCTTTACCCCTAATCGCCTACTTTGCACCGACCGTATCAATGGCCGCCTAGTGCATATGGATCTAAACGGTGAACTCATAGGCGATCACGCAACACACTTGCGCCGCCCTAGCGCAGTAGACTTTTATGGCGATTTAGCCGCAGTAGCAGAAATCAGTGGCCGAGTTAGCTTAATAAACAAACTAGGTAAAACCGTTAAGACCTTAGGGACAAACGACACTAAATCTGAAATTAATACAAACAGAACCAAGCCCGAAAAATGGCAAAACGGCCTGCTTACCTCGCCACATGGTATTACCTTTGATCACAATGGTGATATATTCATTACCGAATGGAATAGATGGGGGCGTATTGTCCGTTTCGATTTATCTGGCAAAAATCATCAGTAGCCCGAGGCTTGCCTGCAAGCCATTGTTGGCTAAATGATGAATGTCAATCTGTTCACTATTTCACTTGGTTAGTTCACCTTGGTACATGTAATGATTAGAAGAAAAATAAAGGTATTTTCACTCAGCTCAATGTTTAGTTTGGTTGCGCTGACTGGCATTTTATCCGCGTGTAGCCCCCAGCAAGATACCCAGACGAGTGAGCAAATATCATTTAATCATGATATTCGCCCTATCCTGAATAAGAGCTGCACAGGTTGTCATGGCGGAGTAAGTAAACAAGCCAATGTATCATTTATCTATCGAGAGGAAGCTTTAGGGCGCGGCCATTCTGGCAGGTTAACTATAGTACCAGGTGATCCTGATGCCTCGGAACTTATCGCTCGAGTAGAGTCTGATGATCCCAGTATTCGTATGCCCTACAAGGGCACTAAGTTACCTGACCATGAAATTCAACTATTACGGGATTGGATAGCACAAGGCGCTCAATGGCAAGAGCACTGGGCATTTATAGCCCCAAGCCCCCAAACCGTGCCAGATGTTGAAAACAAACAGGTTATAGACAACGACATAGACGCCTTTTTAGAAGCTAACTTAGCGGCGAATGGTCTATCGTTAATGCCCAAAGCTAACAAGCAAACCTTATTACGTCGATTATCTTTTGACTTAATTGGCTTGCCCCCTACTCCCCAAGAGATAGATACTTTTTTAAACGACAACAGCCCAGATGCATACGAAAAACAAGTCGATCGCTTATTGGCATCACCTCGCTATGGAGAGCGCTGGGCAGCCATGTGGATGGACTTATCTCGGTATGCCGATAGCCATGGTTACACCCGTGACGAAGAGCGTGAAAGCTGGCCTTATAAACAATGGGTCATTCAAGCACTCAATGCGAATCAGCCTTATGATCAATTTATGATCGAGCAACTGGGCGGTGATTTGATGCCAAACCGCAGTTTACCCAATATTTTGGCTACAGGATTTCATCGTCAAACCCCCACCAATAGTGAAGGTGGTACCGATGACGAGGAATTTCGCATGGTTGCTGTCATGGACAGAAACGCCACGACTTGGTCGGTACTCAATGCCATGACGATCAATTGTGTGCAGTGCCACTCGCACCCTTACGACCCTATTGAACATCATGAATATTACGCCTCACTTAGCTTCTTCAATACCAGTAAAGACGCAGATTACCGTGAGTACGGCCCACTTTATAAATACGCCAAACACGAGCAAGATAAGCAGCGCGCATTTGAGCTACAAGAGCAGTTAACCAAAATACGCGAACACGAAGCGAAGCAAGCCATTGAACTGTCTGAGCAAACTAATAGCGCTTCACCTTGGCAGCAACTCAAAATAGAAACCGCCTTGGGTGATGAATACCGCGGTTTAGCCGCTTTTGTTAAAAACATGGAAGACACCAACAAACAGCTTATAGCGCAGGGCAAAGATCCGAAGAAAGGCTATTTCAGTCTGATCAAAGTAGGCAAAGAACGACTAAAAGAACTCGCTGACAAGGATCAAAAAATTAGAACCTTTGAAACCAAGGATGGTGAGTATTTTGATGCAGGCAAATATGAACTTCGCTTGTATTACCATTTTACTAGCGAAGCGACTGAGCAAGCTCAAACCATTTCAGCCATTCGTTTAAATGCCATACCACTAAACCCCGAGAAAGCTCGTCACACACCCGAGCCGCACTTTCAGGCGGATAACGTAAAACTTTATCGAGTTAAAGCAGATGGCAGCAAACAACAACTTGCTGTGACGACCTACATGTCGAATAGCACCGAAGTAATGGACAACCAATTATCAGCCCTAAACAAGCTTAGCCAAACCAAGCACAACGGCCTAAACACAGGTAAAGGCGTGGGCTGGTTTGCCCATCGTATTTATTTACCCCGCTGGAGTGTTGGAGTTTTAGCCACCCCTATCACCTTAAAGCCGGGCGAAAGAATTGAAGTAGAAGTAGAACAAATGCAGAAAGGCATTCGAGTCGATAGCTTACAAACACGTTTGCATCGTGTACGCCTCGAAACGACAAACTTTGATGGCTGGTCACAATACGCAGCAAGCGAAGCTCGCGCTGCAAATATTCAGCAATACGGCAAGCTGAAAAAACAGCTCGATACCATAGACGGCTTTATGATGCCCATCATGCTAGAGCAAGACGACTGGGATAAACGCGCCATTGCTACATTTGACCGAGGTAATATGACCAATAAGGTCGGCGCGTTACTAGCGCCCGATACACCGGCTATTTTCCCTGCATTTGACGGACAGCAAAATCGATTAGGCTTAGCCAAATGGTTCTTCCAACCAGACCAACCATTAACCGCTCGCGTTGCAGTTAATCGCCTTTGGCATCGCTTATTTGGCATAGGGCTGGTTGAAACTCTAGAAGACTTTGGCGGCGCGGGTAGTTTACCAAATCATCCCGAACTTTTAGATTGGTTAGCCCTTAAATTTCAGCAAGAGCTCAAGTGGGATACCAAGGCCGCCTTAAAGTTGATGGTCATGAGCCATGCCTATCAACAAGACGCTACCGTTCAACCCGAGCGTTATGAGCTTGATCCTCTCAATAAATGGTTTTCACGGGGGCCAAGACAACGTTTATCCGCCGAGATGATCCGCGATCAAGCCTTAGTCGCAAGCGACTTAGTTGTACATAAAATTGGCGGCGTACCTGTTATGCCTCCACAACCCGAAGGAATTTGGGGGCACAAAGGCCGTTGGCTGCACTGGTGGACAGATGCCACTGACGAAAACCGGTATCGCCGAGCAATTTATACCTTTGTTAAGCGCGCTTTTATGTACCCAAGCTTTTTAACCTTTGATATGGAAACCCGTGAGATCAGCCACCAGCGCAGACTCCCTACTAATACGCCGTTACAAGCGTTAGTTACCTTGAACGACCCTGTATATCACGAGGCTGCACAGGCATTGGGGAAACTCATGATGGCTCAAGCCGAAACCGATGATAACGAACAAGCAATTCGTTCGGGCTTTAAACGCGTTATTTCACGTTTACCAAGACAACAAGAAACCGAAAGCCTGCTGTTTGCTTTACAAAAGGTGTCAGAACAAATTCAACTTGACGGGATCCCAGCCAACGATGCCGAAGCATCGAAGTGGACGGCTATGGCTTCGATTTTACTCAATCTTGACGACGCATTAACGAGGTAAGCTCATGAAACATTTTTTTAATCATAACTTTCAGCAGCCAAGCACTCGCAGTGCAAAAATCGATCAAGTATTAAAGCGCGAAATGGCTTTCTTAAAGCGTCGTGAGTTTCTTAAAAAATCTGGCTGTATGCTAGGCGGAGCGGCTTTGGGTTCGATGTTTGCCAATCAAGCCAGCGCCGCAGGACAAACCTTAGACTTTAGCCGTTCAATGGATGCTCCTCTTTCGCCATTACCGCCGCAGTACGTAGCCAAAGCCAAACGTGTCATCTACTTACATATGGTTGGTGGCCCAAGCCAATTAGAGATGTTTGACTACAAGCCCGAACTTGAGAAGTATGATGGTAGAGATACCCCTCAGTCATTTTTAGAAGGTAAGCAATTTGCTTTTATTTCGGGCACGCCTAAATTATTAGGTCCGCAGTTTCCGTTTAAGCAACATGGTCAATCGGGTGCTTGGATGTCGGACCGATTACCTCATCTAGCTAAACATGCCGATGATATTTGTTTCATTAAATCAATGAAAACCGATCAGTTTAACCATGCCCCAGCGCAAGTATTAATGCACACGGGGTCGGCCTTGTCTGGCAAACCCTCGATTGGCTCTTGGGTAACCTATGCATTGGGCACCATGAATCAAAATTTACCGGGGTTTATTACGTTAACCTCGGGAAGAAATGCCCCCGATGGAGGCAAGCAACTTTGGGGCTCTGGTTTCTTACCCAGTGTGTATCAAGGCGTTGAATGCCGCAAACAAGGAGACCCAGTACTTTACTTAAGTAACCCAGAAGATGTTAGTAGGCCACTACGTCGGCGTATGCTAGATGCGATTTCTGATCTTAACCAACAGAGCTTTAGTTCAATTGGCGATCCTGAAACCCTGACCCGCACATCTCAGTATGAAATGGCTTACCGTATGCAACTCGAAGCGTCCGATGCCTTTGATATGCAAAAAGAGTCAGAGAAAACCCTTGAAGAATACGGTGCAAAAGTGGGCAAAGCGAGTTTTGCCAACAACTGCGTAATTGCGAGAAGACTAGCCGAGCGAGGCGTACGCTATATCCAGTTATTTGACTACGCGTGGGATCATCACGGTGTGGGTGAGCCGGGTTCTGTCGACTTGGGGATCCGCAACAAATGCCGAGATATTGATCGCCCCATAGCCGCACTATTAACCGATTTAAAACAACGCGGCATGTTAGACGATACCTTAGTAATCTGGGGCGGCGAATTTGGCCGTACGCCAATGCGCGAAAATAGAGCCGGTCAAGATATGCTTTACGCGGGCCGAGATCATCATACCGACGCCTTTACCATGTGGATGGCCGGAGGCGGGGTAAAAGGTGGGTATAGCCATGGCGAAACAGATGAACTCGGTTACGAAGTCGTTAACGACAAAGTAGAAATAGCCGATTTACACGCCACTATTCTATATCTGTTGGGCTTTAATCATTACGATTTGAATTATCGGTTCCAAGGATTAAATCAGCGATTAACTGGGGTGGAATACCCTCAAATTATTTCCCAGATAGTGGCGTAAAGAGAGAAATTATAAACATGACTGGCAAGATGCCTAAACAAACAATCAGCCCTAAGCGCTATTTTTGGCTAGTAGGTGGTTTAACCTTAGTATGGATAGGTTTGTATATTCAAAGCAAACCAACTTGGGTACAAAATATCAAAGAACAGCTAGGCTTGAGTCCAGTATTAGTCGCGAATCAGGACTCGTTTTATAACAGCCGCATTGATCCCATTATGGAAAAATATTGCGCTGCATGTCACGACGACAATAAAGCTAAAGGACAATTGCGCTTAGACAGTTTTCGCCAGTTAACATTTTCGGGTAAAAGTGGTGCAGACTTAACCTTACTAGATAACAACCTACTACTAGAGCGTATGAGCTTACCTGCAACAGATCGCTTGGCTATGCCCCCTTTTGGTAGAGAACGCCATAACGATGCTGAGTTAGCCCTAATAAAACTATGGTTAACTAAAGGCGGCTCTGGGACATTAACCGAGGAAGATTTCCCCGAAGCCCCAGCAAAAGCCAAAGTCATTAAATTTTATGACATTGATTGGCAAAAAATAGACGAACAACGTTTGGCTTACAAAACCCAAGTTGAAAAACTACAAGAGCAATATCCTCACGTTCTTCACTATCAGGCTCGCACGTCACACCTGCTTGTGCTCGACGTATTCTCCATGAAAAGCCGTTTCGATGACCAAGTACTCGAGCAATTTAGCCAAGCGCTCGCGCCAGTCATAAGTGAGTTAAATTTAGCCAATAGTTCAATCTCGAGTCATGCTGTGGAGCACCTATTAACCATGACCAATTTAACTAAACTCCATACTCAAGGCACACAAATTCAAAAATCAGATGTAAGTCAACTCGCCAAGTTACCCACCCTTGAAACCTTAGTGTTAGATCAAGCTTTGGTTGATGAAGACATTGAAGCGTTATTTGCTCAGCAAGGCATTGCACTGATTGCAGTAAAACAAGGTTAAGCGGTATGAAAAAAATAAAAATTTGGGATGCAGCGACACGTATTTTTCACTGGGCATTGGTTTTAAACATCTTTGCCGCTTGGTATACCATTGAAAATCGCCTTATAGAGTTACACGAAATTTTTGGCCATTGTCTAATCGCCCTGCTGGTATTCAGAGTGCTTTGGGGCCTGATAGGTTCTAGTACTGCTCGCTTTTCCCATTTTTTAGTCCACCCAGTTGCTGCACTTAGCTACTTAAAACAGTCATTGCGCTTACAAACCCATCATCAAATTGGTCATAACCCCGCAGGTGGCTGGATGATCATAGTCATGATGCTAGTGATAGGCTTTCAGTTAGTCTCAGGTTTGCTTAGCAATAACGATTTAGGTCTTAGTGGGGTATTGTCAGATTATGTTTCGAAGGAGATGTCCGACACCTTTACTCAATTACACAGTATCAATTTTGAGATATTAGTCGGGATCATTTGGCTGCATTTAGTCGCAGTCTTTTTCTATGTACTTGTAAAAAAAGACAACCTAATCAAGACCCTACTTACGGGTAAAAAGCAGCTAACTAAACCACTTAACCAAGCAGCAGAAAGCGCTCTGTATTTTGCGCCAGTTCGCCTAGGCGTGATTTGCCTATTAGTCGCCTGTGGGTTTGCCTACTGGTTATACCAATAAGTACTAATGCACCAAATATCTTAAATATAAGCAACACGCCAGCCATAGGATGTGCTGGTAGTAAAAACAAAAATAATGAGGATTAAGATGAGAGATTTATTTACAAGATTAAGGCTTCACAGAGAACCAAACAACCACACCAATAAGATTAAATTCGCCCTGTTATTGTCGCTTGGCGTACTCGCCTCGGCATGTCAGGTAACGGATAAGGCCACGACACAACCGAACGACAGTGACAATTCGGCCTCTCGGCCAAATATCTTATTTATCTTGGGGGATGATCATCGCTGGGATCTCATCGGCAAATATCACCCCATAGTTAAAACCCCAACCCTAGACAAATTGGCAGACCAAGGCGTATTTTTCAACAAAGCCTTTGTGACCACTCCTATCTGTGGAGCAAGCCGTGCCAGCATTCTAACCGGACTGACCGAGCGTACCAACGACCATTCATTCCATCGCCCACCAGTAACTGAAGAAGATATGGCCATTACTTATCCAGTCGTGTTAAAACAACATGGTTATACCACAGGTTTTGTGGGTAAGTTTGGTGTAGAAACCTCGGGCAATATCGAACAGCGTTTTGACTATTTTAAACGCTCAAAAATGAAAAAAACCGATATACATAATGGCGTAGAACGTCCACAAACTTATCACTTTGTTGAGCTTGCCAAGGACTTTATTGAGCAAAATAAAAATAGCGGGCAGCCTTGGTCCTTGTCAGTCAGTTTTTGGAACCCCCACGCCCTCGACAAAGATAAAGTCGACCAGTATCACTACCCCGCCGAATTTGATGCTTATTATAACGACGTGACTATCCCCCCAGCACCTTTATCATCGACGGAATACTTTGAATCGTTGCCCGAGTTTTTACAGACATCTCTTGGCCGAAAACGTTGGGAATACCGATATAAAAACGATGCCCTTTATCAAAAAATGGTTAAACGTCACTATCGCGCAGTCAGTGCAGTTGACCGCGGAATAGGCATGCTTTACGACAAGCTAGTAGAAGCTGGCATGGCCGAAAACACTATCATTATCTACACAGGCGACAACGGCTATTCTCTCAACAATCGCCAACTGGCAGGTAAATGGTTTGGATGGGATGAAGACTTACGAGTCCCTCTAATTATCTTTGATCCTCGCAACCCCAAAGGCCAAGTTCGAGACGAAATTGCCCTGAATATCGACATCGCCCCAACTATTGTAGATTTGGCAGGTATAACCTTATCAGAGCGATATCAAGGTAAATCACTCAAACCGATAATGGCCGGTGACACCCCAAAATGGCGTAGCGAATTCTTTTTTGAACATTTATTCTCGCCAAAAGTCTTTAATATCCCACCTACTGTTGGGGTAAGAACCGAAGAATGGAAATATGTTCGTTACTACCGTCACCAGCACGAACAACTCTATCATTTAGCAAGTGATCCCAATGAAGCCATCAATCTAGCCAGCTCAAAACAGCATCAAGATGTATTAAATGGATTACGAAAAAAAACCGATGCCTACATTGACCAATACGAAGCGGAACGCAATCCTTCAGTCAAACAACGTGCATTTGACGGTATTAAAAAAACTGACTTTGTAAACTCAGATTCAAAAAACTATTGAGCTAAATCGCTAACCATCACTACAAAACTCAAGCCGCCCTTTGGGGCGGCCCTAATAAAAAATAACCGCTGAATTGATGAAAATATTCAGTGTTTAATTTCTTCTAGGCAATGGACTCTGCTAAGCCCATTGGGATTCAAAAAATGATTTAAATCGAAAAAAATCTAACTCAAATCAGACCCAGCAATTGGTAAAAAACAGGCCCTAGTCGTGGCGAATCAAAGCTGAATAATTATGTAGACGGTTTGGTGTTAACAGCATAATCTCGTTCTACCTTTGAAATACGAACCTTAAATGATTCATACCATAATTTACGACCCATTTTTTGTGCCTCCATATGTTCAGAGTTAGCCTTCCAATTTTCGATTGATTCTAAGCTAGACCAGTAAGAAACTGTAATACCTATATTTTCTCTAGCTGACTCTAGGCCTAAAAATCCCGGCTGCTGCTGAGCTAATTGGATCATTTGATTGGCCATTTCATTGTAGCCATTATCACCTTCGGTCCTTACCGATGTAAAAATTACCGCATAATATGGCGGCTTTGGGGTATCAGCAAAAAGTGTCATCAAACCTCCTCGATATATTGGCCCAAGTCAAAATCGCAACCAGATGGTCATCCATAATGAGCAACTCAGGATCAAATTACCAATCGTTTTGCCTCAAGTTAGCATTGGTATCAATTAAGTGAAGGATATTTTGGCTACCTTTATTATTTTAATGCCGAGCTCCCTACATTTGCACATATTTCATAGGTCATCACTTTTTTACACAGTCAAATCGTTAAGTAAACTAGCCTTCCCGAAAATCCTCTCTCTTGGTGAATAATCGAGACATAGCCTCACAGTCGTATAGTAGTGGTCTCTCCAATAAATAAGACGCATCTTTAAGCTAATTTCCTCCAATTGGAATGTTTATTGAAAGTAATGTTTGTAAAAACGATAAACCGCATAAATAGCCGTATCTTTGAATGCCAACCCAAAAGGGGTATAGCTTTGGCTCGTAATTCAAGCCACAAAAGATGATACAAACGATTATTTATCTAATGGGAGCTACTCATGACACTTGAACGAAAAAGCGAAGACCACCCTTTATCTAAATACGACCAAGATGACCATGCCGAAGACACTTACGCACATCATGAGCCCAAGCTAATTTCAGATAAAATAGCCTTCAAATTTGTCAAATTTCTGAGAATTTTCGCCGACGCTTTCTTTGCAAAACGATACGGACATAGAGCTGTGGTATTGGAGACAGTTGCCGCTGTGCCGGGTATGGTAGGCGGCGCAATGCTTCACCTAAGAAGCTTACGAAAAATGGAAGACGACCATGGCTGGATCCATACTTTGCTAGACGAAGCTGAAAACGAACGCATGCATTTGATGACCTTTATCGAGATTGCACAACCCAATAAACTCGAGCGATTTTTAGTTATAGTCGCCCAAGTAATTTTCTATATTAGTTATTTTTTTCTGTATCTGATTTCATCAAAAACGGCACATCGTGTTGTCGGATACTTAGAAGAAGAAGCTGTAGTTAGTTACACTCAGTATGCCGAAATGGTGGAAAAAGGCGAAGTTGAGAACGTCAACGCTCCTCAGATTGCAATAGATACTTGGGGCTTACCCTCAGATGCAAGACTGTTAGATGTCATCCGAGTGATCCGAGCTGATGAAATGATGCACAGAGAAGTCAATCATCTGATTGCAGACAAGCTTAGTCAGTCAAACCTTGATATAAAAACTCACCGGCAAATGAGCGACGAATCCATCGACAAATTGAACGATTACTCGTCAAAAACGTTTCCCAAATAAGTCTTTTTTAGTTAGATCAGGCCTAACTTCTATGCGTTTATTCGATGTAACTTTACGCCCTCATAGATTCGACGTTTCTGATTATATTCCTTTTACGGTTCTGTTTGCCTGTTTCTGTCCCCTCTCATAAAGCACATAAATCGCATAAATCACCCACAAAAAAGGCCGGATAAACCGGCCTGTGTCGATAATCTACTAATGATTATGCGACTATGTCTAGCAACTCTACGTCAAATACTAGAGTGGCATGAGGACCAATTGCGCCACCCGCACCTTGCTCGCCATAAGCCAAGTCAGCTGGTACGTGCAATTTAAGTTTAGTACCCACTTTCATAAATTGTAGGGCTTCAGTCCAACCTTTGATAACACCATTTACAGGGAATTCAGCTGGCTGACCACGGTCGTATGAACTGTCGAATACACTGCCGTCTAGTAAAGTACCGTGATAGTGAGTACGTACTGTTGAGGTTAGTTCAGGCACAGCCCCTTCACCTTGCGTGATAACTTCGTACTGAAGACCACTTTCTGTTACAGTCACTTCATCACGCTTAGCATTTTCAGCTAAATAGGCTTTACCTTCTTCAATTACAGCAGCAAATTGCTCAGCCTTTGCAGCTTCCATACGCTGATGAATTTGGTTAAAGGCTTCGCGTAATGCGTCGTTGTCAACTTGTGAAGCTTGCTTGTTGAATGAATCTTCTAAGCCCGCTTGCACAGCTGCGATGTCTAAGCCCTCGAATGGGTTTGAACGAAGTTGCTCACCCATTTGTAAACCGATACCGTAACTTGCTTGGGTTTCTACTGTTGAAAATTTATCTGACACGATTACTCCTAAAAAATAGTGAACCTGAATTCTGAATAACCACTTACGTTCTAGAGGCTATTTTTACTTATTACTACACTCAATTCGTTTTGCAATAGATTCTCTATTGGCGCACAAACTTGCCTTGTACTAATAAAAAATTACGCTTAAAAATTCTGTGTATTAACTAACTTCTTGTCCAGAATTCAGGTTAGTTAAATTTTGGCGAATGCCTGTAAAACCAAACGCCAACAAAAAAGTCGCGGGAGTATAGCACACAACCTTGTTAAGCTATATGCCCTATTAAAACCTGCTCCGTAACCCATGCTTGGCTCAGTTTATTCTGGTTATTTAGGGTCTGTTTATCTTCATTCATTTTTATGTGGTGGCTAAAAAATTACCAGCTGCATGATTTGTAAACAAAGATAAATCGCCCTCTAATAAAAAAAATTAATAAGCATGAATATATTGGCTTAGACAAATGTACCTGAGCTGAGTATCTTGTTAGGTTCATAATTAGAATTGGAACCTAACATGCCACAAAATCTTGACTCACAATTAACAGAAACCGTTCGTAATCTGGGTGTGGTGCTAGGAGACACGATTAAAGACCAATTAGGCCAAGATTGGTTGGACCGTATAGAATCAATCCGTAAGCAAGGTAGAGAAGCCTTCAAGGGCGACCAAGACGCCGCAAATCAGGTGAAACAAGTATTTACCGAGTTATCTAATGAAGACTTACTGACTATTGGTCGTGCATTTGCCCAATTTTTAAATTTGGCGAACATCGCCGAGCAAGAATTTAACAGTAATAACGAAGTTGACGATCCAATCGACCAGTTATTCAGCCACTTAGATCAAGCTGATGTAAGCGCAAAAACCTTCGAACAAGCGGTGGAGCATCTTAATATCAATTTAGTATTAACTGCTCACCCTACAGAAGTCACCCGGCGCACACTGATCCATAAGCACAGTGAGCTAGCAAAGTGTCTTTCTGACGTCCATGCCAAAGAGCTAAAAGTCGCTCAACGTGACAAAATTGAAACCCGTATTGCCGATATCGTTAGTCAGGCTTGGCACACAGAAGAAATTAGAACCATTCGCCCAACCCCAGTTGACGAAGCCCGTTGGGGATTCTCTGTCATCGAGAATTCACTATGGGAAGCCGTACCAGAATTTATCCGCGAATTAGATAACCGCTTTCAGGGAAAGTATGGCTTAGCCATGCCTCTCGACGCCTCTCCAGTCAATATTGGTTCTTGGATGGGTGGCGATCGCGACGGCAACCCGTTTGTTACCTCAAAGGTCACCGAAGAAGTTTTACTCCTTGCCAGAAAACGTGCTGCGGCACTTTTCTCTAAAGATATTGCCTTTTTGCAAGTTGAGTTGTCCATGAGTGATTGCGACGAAAACGTGCGCAATATAGTAGGTGATGCCTTAGAACCTTACCGCGAGCTACTTAACCCTCTGTCTAAAAAGCTGGCCAAAACTCAAAAAGGCATAGTCGACAAGCTAGCTGGCAAACCTGTTAACCAAGCCAACTGGATTAAAGACAACACTCAGTTACTTGAGCCTTTGATGACGTGTTACCAGTCTCTTAAAGCATGCGGTATGTCGGTGACAGCTAACGGTCACTTACTCGATACCATTCGCCGTGTGCATTGCTTTGGCGTGAACCTACTCAAGCTAGATGTCAGACAAGACTCAGAACGCCATTCAGATGTATTTTCCGAGCTAACTCAGTATTTGGGAATGGGTGATTACGACCAATGGAGTGAAGACGAAAAACAAGCCTTCTTATTGAAAGAGCTAAGTTCAAAGCGACCTTTATTCCCTGCCAACTGGCAACCTAGCGAAGACGTACAAGAAGTGCTTGATACCTGCAAAGTCATCGCCGAAAACAACCAAGATGGCTTTGGCATTTACATTATCTCTATGGCAAGTTTACCGTCTGACGTACTCAGCGTGATTCTATTACTCAAAGAGCTAGGGGTCGACTGGCCTATGCCTGTGGCACCTTTGTTTGAGACCTTAGATGATTTAAATCAAGCCTCGAATGTCATCAGTAAGCTACTCTCTGTTGACTGGTACCGCAAATATATTAACGGCAAGCAGTATGTAATGATTGGTTACTCTGACTCTGCTAAAGATGCAGGAGCAATGGCCGCAGGCTGGGCTCAGTATGAGTCACAAGAAGCCCTAGTGGCACTCGCTGCTGAAAACAAAATTGAACTAACCTTGTTCCACGGCCGTGGCGGTACAATTGGTCGCGGAGGCTTGCCAGCCCATGCAGCTATATTGTCACAGCCACCAGGCTCATTAGAGGGTGGTTTTAGGGTAACAGAACAAGGCGAGACCATTCGCTACAAATTTGGTATGCCTATTTTGGCGCAGCGCAGCTTGAGCTTGTACGCCAGTGCAATACTCGAAGCTCTCATTTTGCCACCACCGGCGCCTAAGCCAGAATGGCGTGATGCGATCATCGAAATGGCCGCAAACGGTCGCGATAACTACCGTAAAATTGTACGTCACGACGAAAACTTTGTGCCTTACTTCCGAGTCGCCACGCCAGAGCAAGAGCTTGGTAAATTACCCTTAGGCAGCCGCCCTGCTAAACGTAAACCTTCTGGTGGTATTGAGAGTCTAAGAGCTATTCCATGGATATTCGCTTGGGCGCAAACCCGTATGGTATTACCGTCTTGGTTGGGCGTAATGAAGTCAGTACAAACTTCGTTAGACAATGATAAGCAAGACGTGATCGCAGATATGCTAGATAACTGGCCATTCTTCTATTCGCGTTTATCTATGCTAGACATGGTGTTTAACAAAGCCGATCCTCGCATTAGCCAAGAGTATGACCAACGCTTAGTACCCGACGAGCTAAAACACTTTGGCGACGCCTTGCGCGATGAGTTACAAGCCAGCATTGATTTGCTGCTTAAACTGTTAAAGCAAGACTCAGTAATGGAAAGCGATCCAAAAGGCGCTGTATCTATGAACATCCGCGCCAGCTATTTGCAGCCTTTACATTACCTGCAAATAGAGCTATTAAGCAGAATCCGTGAGCTAGGCGACGAACATGACGCAACCCTAGAACGCGCTATGATGGTCACAATAGCGGGTATTGCAGTAGGTATGCGCAACACTGGCTAATAGGAGTTAATTCTTCTAATCAAAAAAAGGCAAACCTCAGGTTTGCCTTTTTTGTTGGGCTTGTTTTATTCAGCCATCTAAAACAGTGCAGAGGCTAATACCATCTGTATAAGATGCTCTGGTCTCCAAGAGCTTTACGCCGAGTAATGTATTACTGACTCAATTTTAATACTTTGCTCTCTATGCAATACTGATGCAAAGGCGATTCGACCCACCAAGACAGCGCAATCTGGCCGCTATTTATTTTTCCGACTAACTTACATTTATGTTGGTTATCAAAACCTAGGTAAGCATATTTGCGGATAGCATGGTGCTGATTAATTGCATAATACTGTGAAAAGTCTAGGTACTCTTGGGAACGAGTGAGGGCAATAAAATTCGGGACTAACCAGCCTAACATGCCATTCATGGAGCGGATTTGGCCTCGGCTCAAAACCAAGCTCAAATCTCGCCCTCCATTTAAAACTAGGGCTTGTTGTTTTAAAACTATATTAAACTCTGCGTGGTTTTGCCCTGCTGTTAGACGTAACCCAGTCAAAACCTTATTCAGCACTAAGCCCACTTCTTCAAGCATGTAGGGATCAATCTTATTTAACGATTTACTTGCTCCTTGAGTGCCAATGGAACAAACCGCCAGATCAGGAAAAAAGTGCTCCGCCACAGGGCAATGACCGGTTTTTGCAATCTTAGCCTGTTGTTGAATATGAGTGGGGACCTGCTTTACTAGGATTTGATTTGACTCGACTAGCATATGCGAAACCTGCGTTAGATAAATTACAGATGCTTCAGCAGGTTTCGAGCCAAGGTTGGATAACACTTTATAATCAATAGGTTAGAGAAACACCATTTAACAGCGACAATAGATTGACGGCCTCTATTTTAGCGTTATCTATAGCTTGTCTAATGCAACCAAGGTTTTGACCAGCCCCTCTAAGGCTAACTCCACATCTTCAACGTACACTAACTCATCAGGATGATGACTCACGCCACCTTTACAGCGCACAAAATACATAGCTATGTCAGTTATATGAGCAATGCCCATGGCGTCATGGCCAGCACCACTTATAAGTTTTAGGGGTGGCAAATCCATGCTTTCTAATATTTGCCCTTGTAGGTCTTGCAACCAAGGCGCGCACATCACAGCTGAGGCATTATGGATCTCATCCCAATGATAAGTTAAGCCCCTTTGCTGACAAAGTTGACTGACTTGAAACTGAATTTCTTCTAACGCCTGATCGCGAAGCTCATCATTATCAGAACGAATATCCAGAGACAAAATGGCCCTGCCGGCAATTACGTTGACTGCCCCAGGCCTTGAACTAATTTGGCCAACTGTGGCCAACACGCCAAAATCTTTAGCGATGGCCTCGATAGCCAGAATAGACTGAGCCGCACCGACTACAGCATCTTGGCGCATACTCATGGGTACTGTACCCGAATGCCCTGCATATCCTTCAATTTCTAGCTGAAAACGTCTTGCACCAGCTATGGCTGTGACTATGCCTAGCGCGCAATCATGCTGTTCAAGTACTGGGCCTTGCTCTATGTGTACTTCTAGGTATCCGAGCAAGTTGTCGCCAGCGCGACTGGCCTGGCGGATCTCGTCTGGGTTAAAACCAGAATTCATAAACGCTTGATGCATACTGGTTTTGTCTTTATCCAACTGCTCCCACCAGCTTTCTTGCCAAGTATCGGCTACCGCGCGACTACCCAATAAAGTGGTACCAAAACGCGTGCCTTCCTCGTCACCAAACCCTAACACATCAATATGAAAATCGAATCTGTGGTCCTGCTGATGCAGGTACTTAATCGCCGCAATCGACAATAGCACCCCTAAAATGCCGTCATAGCGACCAGCATTAGGAATAGAATCTAAGTGGGAGCCCAATAAAAAGGCTTTGTAGGGGTCGCTATGGGCATGTTTGTCAAAGCCTTTTGCGTGGTATCGTCCACACACATTGCCTGCTTGGTCGACCCAAGCTTCCATACCCGCTTCTTGCATCCAGCCCTGAACCACTTGGTTACACACTAGGTGCTCTGGGGTCATATAAAAACGGCTGATTTTACCCGGTGTGGCAGTAATATTGGCTAGTTCATCACACCAAGTCATGACCTGTTCGGCCAACTGGGTGTAGTCAAATTCAGTTATTTGCTCAAGTTCGGCTATCGTCATTTACGTCTACCTTAGTCGGTTTGGGCGTTAAACTGTGTGGCAAAATCTGCCAATTTCTTAAAAAATAAGTGTTTTTCAGAATCTGAAATAAAGCTGGCATCAAAGCTATTAAAAGCCAGACGTAATGCTTGGGCTTGCGTTAGCTCGAACGCTTCAGCAAGGGCGACAAAGTTATCGTTTAAATAACCACCAAAATAGGTAGGATCGTCTGAGTTGACCGTGACTTTTATTCCTTTCTCTAACAAGGTCATTATGTTGTGCTGCTGCATATGCTCATACACACACAATCGCACATTAGACAAAGGGCAAACGGTTAAGGCTATTTGCTGCTTCACTAAATAATCGAGCAACGCAGGATCTTCATCGGCTCTTACCCCATGATCTATGCGGTCAACTTTGAGTATATTGAGTGCCTGCCAAATATACTCGGGAGGCCCCTCTTCACCGGCATGGGCAACTAACTTAAAGCCATATTCTTTGGCTTTAGCGAAGACTTTTTCAAACTTAACCGGAGGGTGATCTAGCTCAGAACTGTCCAAACCAATTGAGCAAATTCTATCGCGCCAAGGCAAGGCTTGCTGCAAGGTTTGCATGGCTTTTTCGGCACTCAAATGGCGTAACATATTGAGCATCAATGCATAGCTTAGGCCCCACTCGGCTTTAGCGTCGTCTAGCGCTCGCAAAGTGCCTTTAATAACTATGTCAAAATCTATACCGCGCTCAGTATGAGTTTGGGGATCAAAGGAGATTTCTGTGTGCAAAATATTGTCGGCGCGGCAGTGTTCACAATAGTCCCAAGTCAGATCATAAAAATCTTGCTCGGTTTGCAATACACCCGCTCCTTGGTAGTACAAATCTAAAAAGCTTTGTAAATCAGAAAATTGATAGGCTTTTTCAATCTCCGCCACGTCTTGATAAGGCAGCAGAATCTTGTTGCGCGCCGCTAAATCAAACATTAACTGAGGCGATAAGGCTCCATCTATATGCAAGTGCAGCTCTGCCTTTGGCATAGCTCGCAAAAATTCATGACTTGCAGGCTGTTGGGTCCCTGGAATCTCGGCAATAGGGGTAAAATTATCTGTGGTCATACCTTGGCTCCTAATACATAGCCAATGCAGCATCAACCCCTGCATTCGCATCCAGATCATGGCCTGCTCTGCGCAGCACAGCCTCTAAGGCGACTAAGGTTTGCAGTACTGCATCTTTTCGAGCGTTATAACCCATAGTCCCTACTCGCCAAATTTTGCCATGCAGTGGACCAAAGGAGGTACCAATCTCGATACCAAAATCGAGTAGCATGCTTTGGCGAATTTGTTCGCCTTCTATTCCGTCAGGGATGTATACTCCAACCACATTAGTCATTTTATGTTGTTGATCACCGAACAGCTGCATATTCATAGCAGATAGGCCTTTGGCCATGGCATCACCATGCAGTTGATGGCGAGCAATCACATTATCTATGCCTTCTTCGAGCAAGATCCGAGCACATTCCCGGGCACCGTATAACATGGTTGTCGCTTCTGTGTGGTGATTGAGTCGCTCCTCTCCCCAATAATCCATGATCATACCCAAATCAAAATAGTTCGAACCTATGATGCGCCCCTTACCAGCCTGATGCTGGTCGGTGCGGATCCCCGCTTCAATATGCTTACGACGCTTGATTGTCTCGACCGCTTGCTCGCTAAGGGTAATAGGCGCGCTGCCCGATGGGCCGCACAAACACTTTTGCAAACCAACAGACACAGCATCTAGTTGCCATTCATCGGTTTTAAACGGATTGCCGCCAATCGATGCCGTGGCATCTGAATAAAATAACACTTGATGACGCTGACAAATTTCGCCCAGATGCTCCAAGGGCTGAAGCATAGTCGTTGAGGTATCACCTTGCACCACTGCTAACATTTTGGGTTTGACACGTTTGATGGCATCTTCAATTTCATCTGGGGTAAACACTTCTCCCCACTCTTTTTCTATGGTGTGAACTTGAGCTCCGCAGCGCTGGGCAATCTCAGTCAATAAGTGCCCAAATCGGCCAAAAATAGGCACCAACACTTTATCGCCTGGCTCTAACATAGACACCAACACAGCCTCGATGCCCGCTCTTGACGTACCGTCGACTAAGAATGTCCAAGGATTCTGGGTATTGAAAACGCCACGATACAAAGCCATGGTTTCGTTCATACATTGGGTCATGGCCGGGTCATATTGACCAACCAATTGAACCGACATAGCCCTTAGTACTCTTGGGTCAACCGTTATTGGCCCAGGCCCCATTAATAGACGAGGGGGAGCAGAAAAAGGCCTAAGCAAAGGAGAAGCCGGCGTAAATAAATCAGTCATATTAACCTCCAAACAATTGGCTCAGCATGCGCGAACCACTAATACATAAGAACAACGCAAACACTCGCTTCAACATTACCGAGTCGAGTTTAGCCCCCAATTTCGCCCCGACAGGAGCGAGTAAAACCGTGAGGGGGACTATGCACATGAATCCAGCCAAGTTGACCAAGCCGACTGTCGCTTGAGGTGCATCACTTGGGGTATTGGCGAGTAACATAGCCGTTGCCCCAGGTAACGAAATAAGTAGTCCAAAAACCGCCGCTGTGCCTACGGCTTTGTGAGAAGGATAGTTGCAAGCACTTAGCATAGGCACGCCTATTGTGCCCCCACCAATTCCTATCATCACAGAAAAGAACCCAATAGACGACGCCATAGCGCCCTGCCCTGCTGTATTTGGCAAGCTAGCCATTAGAGGTTTTGCGTTAGCCCTAAATAACATATTCATGGCAACCAACAAGGCAATAATCCCGAATAAACCACTAATCAATCTGCCATCGACTTGGGTAGCCAAGGCGCTCCCAGCAATCACCCCCACAACCATAAAAGGAGCCCAGCGTTTAACCAAAAGCCAATCGATATTGCCTCTACCATGGTGGGCTTTAATCGACGAAATACTGGTAGGTACAATCGCCAGTAAAGATGTACCTGTGGCAACCAAAATAGCGGTTGCTGAGGGCACGCCCAACATTTCCAGAACAAAGTAAAAGACTGGCACAATAACGATGCCACCACCCACGCCCAATAGCCCAGCTAGCAAGCCAGCCACACAGCCTGTTGCCATCATGGCGAGTACCACTGGATACCATTCATTTGCTAATGCTAAAAACTCGTTCATATTATCCTTGTACCTTTGCTGTTAAACCTTGTCCGTCACTGCGCCAATCACTTGCCGCCTCAACCTGCCCAGAAGCATGTAACACCACTGCGCCTGCATGTCCCATTAATTCATTTTTATCATCTACAGATTTAATTTGATGACCACGTCGGGTGAAGTCTGCTGCCAATTCTGCATATAAATTCTGTTCGATTTTCAAGTCATGCTCATTGCTGCCCCATGTTCTACCCAGTAACCATCTGGCTTTATTAATCGCTTCTTGTAAAGGCAGCCCTTCATACAAGTAACGATTAATAATAGCTGCTTGCGTTTGTGGTTGCCCCTCACCGCCCATAGTGCCGTAGCTTAGCCTGCGTCCGTCAGCCAATTCCGCCATAGCCGGATTGAGCGTATGAAAGGGCTTGTACCCAGCATGCAAACTATTTATGTGCTGCGGGTCTAAACTAAAACTTGTACCTCGGTTATTCCAAACCAGTCCATATTCTGGGATCACCACTCCTGAGCCAAATTCCCAATAAATACTTTGTATAAAACTAACCATAGTGCCTTGGGAATCAACACAACCCATCCACACAGTATCGCCTTCAGCTGAAGGTCTTGGCCAATCTAGAGCCTGCTCTGAGATATTGCTGGCCAAATCAGCAATAAATTGGTCGGTTAGCAGTGTTTGCCATTGCTGCTTCAAGCGTCTGGGATCGGTTACTTGGGCATCTCGTTGTAAAAATGCTTGCTTAGTGGCCTCAATTAACCCGTGAATGCGCTCTGCTTCTGTCCAACTGGGCTGATAAATCTTGTCGTAAATGCCTAAAATTAACAGTGACGCCACACCTTGGGTAGGCGCAGGTAAATTATAAAATTTGCCTTTACGAATTGTGAGCTGCAAAGGTACCTGTTGTTTGGCAGTAAACTGGTGTAAATCAGCTCGGCGAATCGGGCTACCTGCTGATTCAAGACTCTGGGCTAGGGTGTCGCCAATCGCTCCATTGTAAAAACTGTCTAAGCCTTGCTCCGCTAGTTCCGCCAAAAAGCGTCCTAACTTAGGGTTTTTTAAGACATCTTTAGCTTTTAGCGTGCGCTGGTTAGGCTCAAATACCTTAAAATATTCAGCGTTCCCGGCCATGTCCTGATGCACCTTTTCGCTGGCATGTTGCAAGCTTTGGGTCACCTCAACACCGTCTTCAGCTAAAGCAATGGCGGGGGCCAGCAGGTTTGCTAAATCCATGGGCTTTGAGAAACCTTGGGCATATTGCCGCGCAGTTTGCCAGCTAGCGAGAGTGCCGCCTATGGTCAAAGCGCCTAGTGGGCCTCGACTCGGGATCTGCTCAAGGCCTTGCTCACGATAAAAATCGATAGTGGCTAATGCCGCGGCTTGACCGCAGCCGTCAATACAAACGGGCTCTTGATTAGGCCTTTGTATCAACCAAAATCCGTCTCCTGCTAAGCTGTTCATATGTGGATACAAGACACTGATTGCTGCGGCCCCAGCAATCATGGCGTCAATTGCAGTACCACCTTGGGCGAGTATTTCTAGACCAATTTCACTCGCTTTGGCGTGAGGAGCGGTAAACCCTATCTCTGTGGTCATACGCCCTCCCCCGAAAATACGCTCACACCGGCCCTTAAACTTTTAGCCAAGTGGATCAAACTTAATTCTGAGTATTTTTTACCTAATAAAGACAAACCAAAAGGAGCCTGTTCATCGGTCAAAACAGGCAAATGTAACTGCGGGAGTCCAGCCAGACCAGCGGGAGCGGTTAACCCCATCAACTCGCTTCTATAATTTGCCATCCAATCAGCACTGGCATTCAGTTTAGGGGCTGCCGAGGGCGTAGTGGGCATGACAATACAATCGACCTTGGCGAACCAACTCTCAATGTCTGCGATAAACTGCTGTTGTTGACTTAGGGCCTGCTGATATTCGGCAATACTCAGACTTTGACACCAATCTAAACGTTGTTTTATGTCTGAGGCAAACGTCGGCTGATATTGGGTAATCCATGCTTGATGCTGCTGCCAAAGCGTATAGCCCTGCAATGTTCTAAAGCATTCGCTGGCGCCAGCTAGCCATTCATGATTAAGTCTAACGATATTTACTTGGATCACTGAGCTTTGCTTGTCTAACCACGCTTGATGCTCGGGACGCCATAAGGTAACGCCATTAACTTCTGGCACCAACACAGCAACGGATTGGTAAGTTGTCACCTTTTGTTCTGATAACAGGCAGGACGAAACCTTTTGCATAGTGTCAATATCACGGGTCATCCAACCGACCGTATCGAACATAGGCGATAAGGGCACGGTATTGTCTAACGGTACTAAACCGTGAGTAGTACGTAAGCCAAATAAGCCGTTATAACTAGCAGGAACTCGAATCGAGCCGCCTGTATCTGTTCCCAAGCCAATATCTATACTGCCATTTGCCACAGCAACGGCAGAGCCACTGCTCGACCCCCCAGGGATCCGTTCAGGAGCAGCAGGATTAAGAGGCGTGCCATAATGCTGATTGGTGCCATTTAAACTATAAGCAATTTCATCTGTTTGCGTTTTACCGATAAATTCAGCGCCAGCTTCAAGTAAACGCAACACCACACTGGCAGTGGCTTTAGGTGTCTCATGGGTACGCAGCCAATCTGGATTGCCCGCAGCAGTGGGCAATCCAGCCATATCGAACAAGTCTTTCACGCCCAAAGATAGCCCGGCCAATTGGTTAGATTTGGCCTCTAGGCTAAACGGGCTTTGACAAGCAAATATTGTTCGATTGGTATGCATATTTTCTCCTATCATGAGTAGCGCGCTAGACTCGCTTTGAGTAATCTAATTAGGTGTCGGATGTTCAACACCACTCCCTGTGCAGCAAGCAACAGAGCTTGTGCAGCATGGTATAGAAACTAAACCTAAAATTTGGTAGTTGAAGCGGTAAAGCTTGGTCGTTTTCGTTATGCGTTAGGTTGAAAACAAGCTAACCCAACAAAAAAGCAAAAATCAGAAACTATCTGTGACTAAGCAACCATGATACCATTTCCTGTCCAATTGGTCATATTTTCATTAAATTTAAAATTTAATCCTGAAAAACATATAGTTAGTTATAAAGTCAGGCTAAATTTAAGCAGTAAAAACGACTTTAGCAAAGAAAGTGTATGCTTAGCTTGATTCAAATATGGGCGTCTTTGCACCATAAAAATAATAGTTAAACCGAAATATCAAACTTTATAACTTGGTATTAGGGGGTCAACGCCAAGGCTAGTCACCGTTTAATAGATAGTGGCACAAAACTTGGTTCTCAAATTGAGGAATAGCTCAACCCGAACTCTGAATACTGGGTAAAAGCACGACACTCATTTAAAGCCATACACTACAGTAAACGTAGGAAATCGATAAAAGGAAAGCTAGATGCAGCATCAAAAAAACTCGTCTTATCCGAGAGATTTAATTGGATATGGTGCCAACCCTCCTCACCCAAATTGGCCTCATTCGGCAAAGCTGGCGGTCCAATTTGTCATCAATTATGAAGAAGGCGCGGAAAACTGCGTGTTACATGGCGATCAAAATTCAGAAACCTTTTTATCAGAAATTATCGGAGCGAAAGCTTATCCAAATAGACACATGAGCATGGAATCGCTTTACGAATACGGTAGCAGGGCAGGATTTTGGCGGCTACACAGGTTATTTAATCAATATCAAATACCCGCCACAGTCTATGGTGTAGGCATGGCCTTAATGCGAAATCCACAAGCAGTCGAAGCAATGCAACAGTCAGAATGGGAGATAGCCAGCCATGCCTATCGCTGGATTGATCACCAATTTATGCCTGAAGATCTTGAACGAGAACAAATCAATCTAGCCATTGACGCCCATACCCAAGCAACAGGTGAACGACCTTTAGGCTGGTATACGGGCAGAGACAGCCCCAATACTCGCAAACTGGTAGTTGAAGCTGGGGGTTTTGCTTACGACTCAGACTCCTATGCCGATGACCTGCCGTATTGGAATACCGAATATGGTCGCCCCCACTTAGTGATCCCCTACACCTTAGATACCAATGACATGCGCTTTGCCGCGCCACAAGGATTCAATTGTGGTGATCAATTTTTCACTTACCTAAAAGACAGCTTTGATGCGCTATACCAAGAAGGAGAATACGCACCAAAAATGATGAACATAGGCTTGCATTGTCGCATCATTGGACGTCCCGGACGGATAAAATCCTTAGAACGCTTCATCCAATATGTGCTTTCTCATCAAGATGCATGGGTATGCAAACGTATTGATATTGCTAAGCATTGGCACACTCACCATGGGCTACCGACTTAAAAAAGTGGGTAATCCAAATTCGACTATTTAAATTATATGTAACCTTGGTAGGCGCATAGCAAAGCGTTGTGCTAAATCAATCGACCAATAACCTCTAACATACACACACATCGAGTAGGGTGAGGCGTTGCCGCCTCATCCCTCTCACAGAACCGTACGTACGGACCTCGTATACGGCTCTTGTA